>CAWIWE010000009.1:0-134540 GCA_963839625.1 uncultured Actinomycetota bacterium
GAAGCTGCGGCCGCTGACCTGGTAGACGGCCTTCCTGGTGTCCGGGTACAGCCTCGCCCCCGGCATGCCACGAGCGATCTCGTGGACGTCATCGACGGTGGCGCGGGTCATCCGCCCGTCGGGGCCGAAGTGGTCGTGCTGGTGGACGACGATCCGGTCTTGGAGGGCTCCTTCTTGGAGGACTCCTTCGAGGACGACTCGCTCGTGGACGAACCGTTCTTCGACGGTTCACTCTTCGCGGCGTCCGTCGACGTCGACGTGGAACGGCTGTCGTTGCGATAGAAGCCGGAGCCCTTGAAGACGACTCCGACCGCGTTGAAGACCTTGCGAAGACGGCCGGCGCACTCCGGGCACTCGGTCAAGGAGTCGTCGCTGAACGACTGGATGATCTCGAGTGCCGCACCGCAATCGGTGCACTGGTACTGGTACGTGGGCACGACTGACTCCGCTCTTTCTCGCAGGCTTCCCAAGGGTACAGTTGCCGTCATCGTGACCGATCCCGTCCCTGCCGGACCAGTCTCATGACCGAGTGGTTGCTGCTCCTCCTCTCCGTCTCCCTGATGTTCGCTTGCGGCGTCTTCGTGGCCGCGGAATACGCCTTCGTCACGGTCGATCGCGCCACCATCGAGCGCGACGCCGAGGCCGGCGACAAGAGTGCGGTCGGCACACTCAAGGCGCTGCGCACGCTCTCGACGCAGCTCAGCGGTGCGCAGCTCGGGATCACCATCACCAACCTGATCATCGGCTTCCTGGCCGAGCCCGCTCTGGGCACGTTGCTCCGCGAGCCGTTCGAGGAACTCGAGCTGAGCGACGGCGCGGCCAAGGCGTCCGCCTACGCCGTCGCGCTGATCGCCAGCACGGTCGTGACGATGCTCGTCGGCGAGCTCATCCCCAAGAACATCGCGCTCGCGATCCCGCAAGCCACCGCGTCGTTCACCCAGCTGCCCCAGCGTCTCTTCACGCAGGCGATGGCGTGGCCGATCAGGGGGCTGAACGGCCTCGCCAACGCAGTCGTGCGGTCGCTCGGCGTCGAGCCGCAGGAGGAGCTGCGCTCGGCCCGCTCGCCGCTCGAGCTGCGCTCGCTCGTGCTCAGGTCGGCCGAGAAGGGCGCCATCGACGACGAGACCGCCGAGCTCGTCGCGCGCAGCATCGCGTTCGGTGACCGCACCGCGGCCGACGTCCGCACTCCGCGGGTGCATGTGCACTTCCTCGAGGGTCGCGACACGGCACAGGACGTCATCGAGGCGGCCCGCCGCACCGGCCACTCGCGCTTCCCGGTCATCGGCCGGACCCCGGACGACGTGCTCGGCATCGTCCACATCAAGCAGGCCGTGAGCGTCGAGCCGGATCGGCGCCGTTCGATCCGCCTGACCGAGATCGCCGACCCGGCCACCACCGTCCCCGACAGCATCGAGCTCGACCCGCTCCTCACCCTCCTGCGCGATCAGGGGATGCAGATGGCTGTCGTCGTCGACGAGTACGGCGGAACCGACGGCGTCGTCACCCTGGAGGACCTCGTCGAGGAGATCGTGGGCGACATCGCCGACGAGCACGACCGACTCTCCGCCCGGGCCCGGCACCGCCGCGACGGCACCTGGGCGCTGTCCGGGCTGCTGCGTCCTGACGAAGTGGAGGAGCAGACCGGAATCGCGCTGCCGGAGGGCGAGGACTACGAGACGATCGCCGGCCTCATCAACGCCGAGCTCGGCCGGCTCGCGACCCGCAACGACACGGTCACGCTCCAGCTCGACGGCACACCCGATGACGACGACGATGACGATCCGGCGCCCCTCGTCGTGCACCTCGCGGTCGAGCACATGGACGGCCGGCGCATCGATCGCGTCGTCATGACCGTCGAGCAGGGCGAAGACGAGGACCCGTCATGAGCAGCGGACTCGCCATCGTCATCGGGCTCGTGCTGCTGGCCTTCAACGCCCTGTTCGTGGCCGCGGAGTTCGCGCTCATCTCGGCGCGACGGACGCAGCTCGAGCCGGCCGCGCAGGGCGGTTCGAGAACGGCGCGGCTCGCGCTGCGCGCGATCGAGAACCTGGCGCCGGCCATCGCGGCCATCCAGCTCGGCATCACCATCTGCTCGCTCGGCCTCGGTGCCGTCGCCGAGCCGGCCATCGCGCAACTCCTGGAGCCCGTTTTCGAGGCGGTCGCTCTGCCTCATCGGCTGGTGCACCCGTTCGCGTTCGTCATCGCCTTGACGATCATCGGCGTGGCACACGTCGTCCTCGGCGAGATGGTGCCCAAGAACCTCGCGCTGGCAGGCCCGGATCGTGCCGCGCTCTACCTCGGCCCGTTCATGCTCGCCGTGGTCGCCGCGCTCCGCCCGATCGTGGCGGCGCTCAACGTCACGGCCACGCTGATGCTGCGGCTGCTGCGCATCGAACCGAAGGGCGAGGTTGCGTCGTCGTTCTCGCACGACGAGGTCGCCGGACTGGTGGAGGAGTCGAGGCGCGAGGGCCTGCTCGACGAGGACGAGTACGGACTCGTGTCGGGTGCCCTGGAGTTCCACGAGGGCAAGGTCGACCAGGTGCTCCTACCCCGTCGCGGCCTCGTCACCATCGAGCCGAGTGCCACGCCGGTCGAGGTCGAGCAGGCCTGCGCGGTCACCGGCTTCTCCCGGTTCCCGGTCACCGGCCGGTCCGGCGACATCACCGGGTACCTGCACATCAAGGACGTCCTCGAGACCGACGACGACGCTCGCACCAGGCCCATCGCCGACAAGTGGGTGCGACCGCTGGCCACCGTGGTCACCGGCTCGGGGCTGTACGACGCACTGCGCACGATGCAGACGCGCGGCTCCCACATGGCACGGGTGTCCGACGAGGACGGCGCGGTGCTCGGCGTCATCATGCTCGAGGACGTGCTGGAGGAGCTGGTCGGCGAGATCCGCGAGGCCGGGCAGACGTAGGGCGTGCCTCCCCACCCTGCACAATGGCCGGGTGCGTCGCATCGTGGTGGTCCTCGCAATGGGGCTTGCTGCGCTGCTCATCGGGCTCTCGACGTTCACGCTGGTCACCGTTCGCAAGTCGTATCCCGACACCACGGGTGAGGTGCGCCTCGACGGCCTGCACGGCACGGTCGAGATCAAGCGCGACGGCCACGGCATTCCCCAGATCTTCGCCGACGACCCGGCCGACCTGTTCTTCGCACAGGGCTACGTCCAGGCGCAGGACCGCTTCTACGAGATGGACTTCCGTCGTCACGTGACGGCCGGCCGCCTGTCCGAGCTCGTCGGCAAGGGTGGCGTGGAGACCGACGAGCTCGTGCGCACCCTGGGCTGGCGTCGCGTCGCCGAGCAGGAGTACCAGGAGCTCGGCGCCGGCACGCGCTCGCTGCTCGAGGCGTATGCACGGGGGGTCAACTCCTACATCGACGGCAAGTCCGGCTCGGAGCTCTCGCTGGAGTACGCGGTGCTGTCGCTGACCGGGCCCGACTACCGGCCCGAACCGTGGACACCCGTCGACTCGGTCGCCTGGGTCAAGGCGATGTCATGGGACCTGCGGAGCAACATGGCCGACGAGATCGACCGCACGATGGCCTCCCGCCGGATGCCGGTCGAGGACGTCGAGGCGCTCTACCCCGATCCGCCGCGCTCCCACCGCCCGATCGTCACCAACCGGCGGCTCACCGTCCGCGACCAGAAGTTCGGGGAACCCCCGCCCATCACCCCGGCCGTCTCGGCCTCCTTGGCGAAGACGCGCGACGCTGCCGAGGCCTTGCCGGCACTGCTCGGCACCGGTGACGGCATCGGCTCCAACTCGTGGGTGGTCGACGGCAGGCACTCGGCCACGGGCGAGCCGATCCTGGCCAACGACCCGCACCTCGCCCCGTCCATGCCGGGCATCTGGTACCAGGTGGGCCTCCATTGCCGCGAGCTCACCGAGGCCTGCCCGTACGACGTCTCCGGCTTCTCCTTCTCCGGCATGCCCGGCGTCGTGGTGGGGCACAACCGGCGCGTCGCGTGGGGTGTCAGCACGATGTACGCCGACGTCACCGACCTGTACCTCGAGCGCGTCGACGGCGACACCTACGAGTACAAGGGCAAGCAGCTGCCCGTCGTGACCCGGCGCGAGAGGATCGAGGTCGCGGGCGAGAAGTCACGCACGATCACCGTGCGTTCCACCCGGCACGGCCCGATCCTTTCCGATGTCAGCGACGAGGTGGCCGAGGTCGGCACGGCCAATGCGGTCGCGCTGCAATGGACGGCACTGACTCCGCGTCCGACGATCTCGGCGATCTTCGAGCTCGACAAGGCGCAAAGCTGGAAGGACTTCCGCGCCGCAGCCAAGCGGTTCACGGTGCCCTCGCAGAACCTCATCTACGCCGATGTCGAGGGCAACATCGGCTACCAGGCGCCGGGTGCCATCCCGATCCGCAGCCAGGGCGACGGCAGATGGCCGGTGCCCGGCTGGGACGGCAAGCACGAGTGGAAGGGATACGTGCCATTCGACGCACTCCCGCGAGTGCTGAACCCGGACGAGGGCTTCATCATCACGGCGAACAACCGGGTGATCGGCGACCAGTACCCGCACACACTGGGTGCTGACACGGCACCCGGATACCGCTCGGCACGGATCCGCGACCTGCTCTCGTCGAAGGACCGGCTCTCCGTGCGCGACATGACCCGCTTCCAGACGGACACGTACAACCCGATAGCCGAACAGATCTCGGAGTCGCTGCTCGAGGTCGATCTCGACACGCGCTTCGCCCGCCAGGGCCAGAACACGCTCCGTGCCTGGGACCGTCGGCAGGACGCCGACTCTCCCGGCGCCGCCTACTTCAGCGTGGTGTGGCGCAACCTGCTCGAGCTGACGTTCCACGACGAGCTGCCGCGCGACCAGTGGCCCGACGGTGGCGAGCGGTGGTTCAACGTGGTGCGGACCCTCATCGACAAGCCGAACAGCCGCTGGTGGGACAACCTGGCAACGCCGACGATCGTCGAGCGCCGCGATGACATCCTGCGCGAGGCGATGGTGCGAGCCCGGGACGAGCTGACCATGATCCGGTCGCGCAAGATCTCTGGCTGGCATTGGGGGAACATCCACCGCCTGACGCTGGTCAATCCGACCCTGGGCGACTCCGGCGTCGGGTTCGTCGAACGGATCTTCAACCGTGGCCCGGTCGATGTCAGCGGCGGCGGAGGTATGGTCAACGCCACCGCGTGGGATGCCGCGCACGGATATGAGGTCACCGCGGTGCCGTCGATGCGCATGGTGGTGGACCTCGCCGACCTGGACCGCTCACGCTGGATCCAGCTGTCGGGCAATTCGGGACACGCGTACCACGAGAACTACGCCGATCAGCTGCCGCTGTGGGCCGCAGGCAGGACGCTGCCATGGGTGTTCGACGACGAGGACATCACCAGGTCCACCGAGGACACATTGAAGCTCCGTCCGACAACGGGGTGAATGACAAGCGTGTCATTATCAAGCAGGCGGACACGCGGTCAAGGATGACACGCGTGGGGCGCATGTTTTTTCTGTGACTTCTGGTCCGTTTGGGGCGGATCGCCATTACGTTGTCAGGCATGCGTGTCTTCCCCCTCGCGATCCGCGGGCTAGCAGTGTGCGTGCTGCTCTCGGTTGCGAGCACGCCCACAGCACAGGCCGACGACCCCTCGGTGGGCGAGCTGCAGGTGCGTCTCGTCGAGTCGCGCATGCACGTCAACGACCTCTACGCCCGGTCCGCCGCAGCAGCTGAGCTGCTCAACGGCGCGACCTTCGCGCTCGCCGAGGCCAAGGCCGACCTCAAGCGTCAGAAGGCCGCGGTCAAGCGGGCCGAGGCGCGTCTGGCCGTCCAGCGGGACGCCGTCGCGGCGCTGACCGTCGAGCAGCTCCAGTCCGGCTCCGGCACCGCGCGCCTCACCTCCCTGTTCGAGAGCGACGGACCGCAACAGCTGCTCGAGCGAGCGGGCGCCTACACGAGCACCAACGAGGCGATCAACGCCCGGATCGATACCCTCACGGCTCGGCAGGTCGTCCGCGACGCGGCGGTCAGCCGGGCCGACGCTGCCCAGGGTGCGCTCCGCGACGCGGTGAAGGATCGGGCCGCGGCGGCTGCCGGCATCGATCGGGCCATCGCGAACGCCGAGGCCGTCGCCGATTCGACCCGCCGCGAGCGTGACGCCCTGCTCGAGCAGCTTGCCGCCGCGCAGGATGTCACCGTGGAAGCGGCGGAGAAGAAGCAGGACGTGATCGACCGGCGGATCGACCAGGGCGGACCGTCGACCCCGGTCGGCGGCCCGGCGACCGAGCCGGACCCGCCCACTGACGAGCCGAGCGATCCGCCATCGAGTGATCCCGAGCCCAGCGAGCCGACGCCGAAGCCGAAGCCCAAGCCGACCCCGAAGCCGCCGGCTGACGATCCGCCGCCGGCTTCAGGAGGCAAGGCCAACCGGGCCATTGCCTTCGCGCGAGCGCAACTCGGCGAGCCGTACAAGTGGGGCGGAGCGGGGCCGAGCTCGTGGGACTGCTCCGGACTGGTGATGAAGGCCTGGGGTGCGGCCGGCGTGAGCTTCCCGCACTCGGCGAGTGCTCAGTTCACCCGGTCCAAGCGGGTCTCCGTCGGCAGCGTCCAACCTGGCGACCTGGTCTTCTGGAGCAACGGCAGTGCGAAGTCCATCTACCACGTGGCGATGTACCTGGGTGGCGGGAAGATGATCCACGCCCCGCGGCCTGGACGGGACGTCGAGATCGTCTCGTTCACCTACTGGATCAAACCCGATCTCGCGGCTCGTCCGGGCTGACGACTGCCGTACCTGTTTCTGGGGGAGCTGTCACCCGGTCGGGACGCGGAACAGCCCTGTCTCGGTGACTGCCATGTGCACGACGACGTCATGGTCTTCGTGCGGCACTGACTCCATCAGCTCGTTCGCGTGGACCACGGCGCACACCGGTGCGGTGACCGACGCCAGCGCGCGGTCGTAGTAGCCCGCGCCGCGCCCGAGACGATTGCCGGCATGGTCGACGGCCATCGCCGGCACGATGACCAGGCCGGCGTCCGACAACGCCTCAGGGCCGAGGCGCGGGCCGTCTGGCTCAGGTACGCCGATCGACGAGAGACGGAGCGGCGCGGCCGGGTCGAAGAGCACCCACTCCATCCGGCGGTCGGAGCTGGTGACCGGCACGATGACCTCGGCGCCACGCTGCAGCAGGCCGGTGATGAGCGGACCGGTACCCGGCTCGGTACCCATCGAGAGGTGGCAGGCGATGCGGTCGACCTGCGTGAACGGGGCGGCGAGCATGTGCAGGGCGATCGCATCGGCGACCATGAGTCGTTGCTCGGCTCCACGCTCCTGCCGGCTCTGCAGCACCTGGCGCCGCAGCGCGCCCTTGCTCGCAGCGTCGCTCACGGGGCGACGATAACCTGTGCCGGTGAGCGGATTGGCCAGTGCGCAGCAGAAGATGACCGACGCCGGGGTCCCGCAGCGGGCGATCGACGTGTTCACCTCCTTCTACTCCCAGCTCGAGGGCGGAGCGACCGGCATGATCGCCGAGGCCGACGTCGAACCGCTGACTGATCTGGAACGCGCCGCCGAGCTCGAGCTGGACGAAGCAGGCTCGGACGCGGTGGCAACCACCGCCGTCATCAAGCTCAACGGTGGCCTCGGCACCTCCATGGGCATGGACCGGGCCAAGTCGCTGCTGCCGGTCCGGGCCGACCTCACGTTCCTCGACATCATCGTCGGACAGGTCGAACACGTGCGGCGCACGCATGACGTCGCGCTGCCGCTGCTGTTCATGAACAGCTTCCGCACCCAGGACGACACGCTGGCCGCGCTTGCCCGGCACGCCGACCTCGTGGTGGGCGACCTCCCGCTCGACTTCCTGCAGAACCGCGAGCCCAAGCTGCGGGCCGACGACCTCGCGCCGGTCGAATGGCCCGACGACCCGTCGCTCGAGTGGTGCCCGCCCGGGCACGGCGACCTCTACACCGCGCTGGAGACGTCCGGAGTCCTGGCGGCTCTGCTCGATGCGGGTTTCAGGTACGTCACCGTGTCGAACTCCGACAACCTCGGTGCCGCTCCCGATCCGGCGATGATGGAGTGGTTCGCGGCCTCGGGTGCCCCCTATGCCGCCGAGGTCTGCCGCCGCACCCCGGCCGACGTCAAGGGTGGCCACCTGGTGGTGCGGCGCGACGACGGGCGCCTGGTGCTGCGTGAGACGGCTCAGACCCCGGAGGACGATGCCGAGGCCGCCGCCGACATCTCGCGTCATCCGTACTTCCACACCAACAACCTGTGGTTCGACCTCGAGCAGCTCGCCCAGACCCTCGCCGATCGTGATGGCGTCCTCGGCCTTCCGTTGATCCGCAACGAGAAGACGGTCGACCCCACCGATCCGTCGTCGCCGCGGGTCGTGCAGATCGAGTCCGCGATGGGCGCGGCCGTCGAGGTGTTCGACGGTGCGACGGCGATCGAGGTCGACCGCTCGCGGTTCGTGGGGGTCAAGACCACCAACGACCTGATGCTGTTGCGCTCCGACGTCTACGAGGTCGGCGAGGACTTCCGGCTCCGCGCCCAGGTGGAACCCGCGCTCATCGACCTCGACCGCCGCTTCTACACGACGATCGCCGACTTCGACGCCCGCGTGCCCGAGCCGCCGTCGCTCGTCGGCGCCACGTCGCTGACCGTGAGGGGCGACTGGACGTTCGGACGAGGTGTCGTGGTGAGCGGCGAAGTCCGACTCGACGACGAGGGCACGGCTCGCACCATCCCCGGAGACACACGGTTAGGCTGAGCCGCATGTCCTCGGATACCCCGGACGCCGGGCCGGATCAGAGCATGCTCCCGCTCGGCCCGGACCGCCCGGAAGGGCCGCCCCCCGAGGAACCGACGATCCCCTCCCAAGCGGCGCCGACAAGCCCAGATCCGACCAGCACCGTGCCTGGACCCGACGACCCGGCCCGAGAGGCGCACTCCACCGATGTGTCGCCCGAGCCGCCCGCGCCGACCAGCTCTGCTCCGACGGAGACCGCCGCAGAACCGCCGGCGGACCCGGCTCCGGAAGCGCCGGAGGACTCGGCCCCGGAACAGTCGGCAGGACAGGAACCCGAGGCGACCGCCACGTCGTCCGGACCCAGGCCACGCCAGCGACCGGCCAGCATCAGCGACGACATGATCACCGTCGAGGACCACCTCGAGCGGATCCTGCGCGGCATCGGCCCGCTCGAGGCGTACGACCAGCCGATCGTCGAGTCGCTCGGGCTGCCGCTGCACGAGAACTTCGTCGCCCCGGTCGACCTGCCGCGCTTCGCCAACTCCAGCATGGACGGCTATGCGGTACGCGCCGAGGACATCACGGGTGCGACGCCGGAGTCGCCGGTGACGCTGCCGGTGGTCGGCGAGATCGTCGCCGGTTCGGCCAAGCCGTTCGCGATCAGCGCCGGCACCGCGGTGAAGATCATGACCGGAGCGCCCATCCCGCGCGGCGCCGACACCGTCGTCCCGTTCGAGCGCACCGATGAGGGCAATGCGCGCGTCAGCATCCAGCACGCCGCCCCCGTCGGCGCCAACATCCGCGCCCAGGGCAGCGACGTCCAGGCCGGCGACCTCGTGCTGTCCGCCGGCACCGTCCTCGGGGCCCGCGAGATCGGCCTCCTGGCCGCGCTCGGCTCACCTCGTGCCAAGGCCCGGCCGCGGCCGAGGGTGGTCATCATCTCCACCGGCAGCGAGCTGCGTGAACCGGGAACCCATCTCGACTACGACTCCATCCACGACGGCAACAGCTACATGCTGGCCGCCGCCGTGCGATCCGCCGGCGCGATCGCGTACCGGGTGGGCGCCATCGATGACAACCCGCGATCGTTCCGCAAGGTGCTCTCCGAGCAGCTCGTGCGAGCCGATCTGGTCGTCACGAGTGGCGGCGTCAGCATGGGCGTGAAGGACGTCGTCAAGGAGACGCTGTCAGCCCTCGGCACCGTGTCCTTCGACAAGGTGGCCATGCAGCCCGGCAAGCCGCAGGGCTTCGGCCGGGTCTTCGACGAGCAGAAGCCCATCATCACGCTTCCCGGCAATCCGGTCTCGGCCTACGTGTCGTTCGAGGTGTTCGTGCTGCCGGCCATCCGGCGCCTGATGGGTCGTACGCCTTACCGGCGGCCGATGGTGCACGCGGTGCTCGCGTCCGACCTGCAGTCGCAGTCGGGCGTGCGTCAGTACGTGCGCGGCATCTTCGAGGTCACCCACCGCGGGGCCAAGGTCACGCCCGTCCAGGGACACGGCTCGCACCTCATGGGCGCGCTCGCGAAGTCCAACGCGCTCATCGTCGTGGGAGAGGACGAGACGGCGCTCAACCTCGGCGACACGGTCCGCACGCTGGTGCTCGACAGGCCGTTCTGATGGGTGGCGACGAGCTCAGTCACGTCGATGAGAGCGGCGCCGCCCGGATGGTCGACGTCTCGGACAAGCCGGTCACGGCTCGCTCGGCCACGGCTCGGGGCAGGGTCGAGGTCTCGCCGCAGGTCGTCGAGCTGCTGCGCGGCGAGGGTGTGCCGAAGGGCGACGCGCTCGCCGTGGCGCGCATCGCCGGCATCATGGCGGCCAAGCGCACCCCCGACCTCGTGCCCTTGTGCCACCCGCTCGCGATCAGCGGGGTCGAGGTCGGCCTCGATGTCGTCGATGACGCAGTCGAGATCTCGGCGACCGTGCGAACCACTGACCGGACCGGCGTGGAGATGGAGGCGCTCACCTCGGTCACGGTGGCCGCACTCACCGTGATCGACATGGTCAAGGCGGTCGACAAGCACGCCCGCATCACCGACGTCGAGGTGGTCGCCAAGTCGGGTGGTCGCAGTGGCGACTGGAGCCGGGAGTGAAGGGCGCCGTGGTGGTCGCCTCGGGCCGCGCCGCCGCCGGTGTCTACGACGACACCACCGGACCCCTGCTCGTCGACGCACTCAACGCCTGGGGCTTCGACACACCGGCACCGGTCGTCGTCCGTGATGGCGACCCGGTCGGCGAAGCCGTGCGCTCCGCGCTCGACGACGGCGCCGACGTCGTCCTGACCACCGGTGGCACCGGCATCAACCCCACCGATCGCACGCCCGAGGCCACCCGGCCGCTGCTCGACCGCGAGCTGCCCGGTGTGGCCGAGGCCATCCGCGCGCACGGCGTCGCCAAGGGCATCCCCACAGCGATGTTGTCCCGCGGACTGGCCGGAGTGTCCGGCCGAGCCGTGGTGGTCAACCTGCCCGGTTCGCGTGGGGGAGTGAAGGACGCCATCGACGTGCTGGCCGACGTCGTGCCGCACGCTGTCGACCAGCTGCGGGGTGGCGACCACGACCAGCACTCTGACGACGGGGGCGACCCATGAGCACCGGGTGGCCGGTCACGCTCCGGCACGGCCACGTCGGCGTTCGCCCGTTGCGGCGGCGCGACGCCTCGACGTGGCAGCGACTGCGTCGCGACAACGCGGGGTGGCTCGGGCCATGGGAGGCGACCTTGCCGCCCGAGGCCGGCCGGCCGTCGATGTCGTACCGGAGCATGATCGCCACGATGCGGCGCCGTGCGAGCGCCGGTCACTCGATGCCGTTCGCCCTCACCTGGGACGATGAGATGGTGGGGCAGCTGACGGTCAACGGCATCTCATGGGGGTCGGCGCGATGGGCCAGCCTCGGCTACTGGGTGGCGCAGAGCCACGCCGGCCGGGGCATCACCACCACGGCGGTCGCGCTCGTGTGCGACCACCTCTTCACGGTGGTCCGGCTGCATCGCATCGAGATCGCGATCCGTCCGGAGAACACCGCCAGCCTGCGCGTCGTGGAGAAGCTCGGCTTCACCGAGATCGGCACCGCGCCGGGGTTCCTGCACATCGCCGGCGACTGGCGTGACCACCGGGTGTTCCAGGTGCTCGCCGGCCAGGTCGGCGACGGCTTGGTGACACGCTTGTCGACGTCTGCGGCGGAGTAGACGCCAGGCTGAGCGCACCCGGTTGTCCCATCCTGCCCACCAGTCACACAAGGTTTCAGGCGACACACGGCGGCACGTGCCGAGAATCGTCGAGCCGGGGGCCTACGGTTTTGACCGTGGGCACAGGACTGATCGTCGCGTTCGTCGTCGCCATCTGGGCGGCGTACTTCGTGCCGCTGGTGCTGCGTCGCTACGACGAGGCGAGCACGTCGTCGTCCCTGGAGGACCTGAGCCCACTCAGCCGCAGGATCAATCGTCCCACTGCGGAACCGGAAAAGGCCCCCGCGCCTGAGCCCACACCGGCCGTCGAGGAGCCCACATCCGAGACCGACGATGATGCTGCACCGTCGCCCCGCCCACGGGTGACGCGCTCGGCCTCACGCCGGGCCGCCCGGCGTCGACGGCGTACGTTGCTCACGTTGCTCACCGCCACCGCAATCGTCGGTGGTGTCGTCGCGTTCCGCGTCGTGCCGGTGTGGTCCATCGCGATCCCGGTCGGACTCGTGGTCGCGTGGCTCGTGGCCTGTCGCGTGCAGGTGCGTCATGAGCGTGGCGTCTCGCCCAGGCGAGTCAAGAAGTCCACGAAGTCCAAGAAGTCCAGGAAGTCCAGGAAGTCCAAGAAGGCATGGTCGGCCTCGAGGGTCGATGACGAGGAGGCCACGGTCGTCGTGTCCGGGCAGATCGAGGATGTGAACCCGGGCCGGCAGCACGTCATGGAGTCCACACCGCTGGAGTCGGACGCCCTCGACGAGCAGCTGGTCATCGCCGCTCCGTCGTTCGCCACCACGGGCGAGCTGGTCTGGGACCCGCTGCCCGTCACGGTTCCGACCTACGTCACGAAGCCGCGGGCCGGGCGCACCGTGCGCACCATCGACTTCGCCCAGCCGGGTGTCTGGACGTCCGGTCACGTCGAGGGCGAGGACGTCGAGCTGCCCGGCAGCGAACAGCGCCGCGAGCAGGCGTCGAACGATGCTCACCGGCGGGCCGCCAACCAGTAGAGCGCCTGCTGCTCCCTGTTATTCTCGTCGGTGTCCCTGGGGCTATGGCGCAGTTGGTAGCGCGTCTCGTTCGCAATGAGAAGGTCGGGGGTTCGAATCCCCCTAGCTCCACCACGTGCAGCGCGCCCCGTCCGCAGGACGGGGCGCATCGTGCACTACGGTGCCGAAGCTTCGAGCTCGACCGCGCGGGCCGTGGTGGCATCCGCGCGCTTCTCGATGGTGGCCTTCTTCCGCAGCAACGACTCGGACTCGTTCTCCGGACGCGTTCCGTTGCGGTCCTCGGCGGTGGCCTGCTTGGTCATGTCCTTGGCGATCGCCTTGGTCTCGGCGTCGTTGCCGCTGGCGAGGAGTGCCTCGGCCGCCGCTCGGAAGTGTGCCGCGCGTGATCGGGAACTTGCTGCCCGCAAGTCGGTCGAACCCGACAGCACACCGAGGTCGTAGGCCTCGAGCCGGAGGGCACGGGCGGACTCGCGCAGCAGGTTCGCCTGAGCCTTCTTGGGGCGCCCCTGCAACCATCTCTGGTAGGCGCCGATCTCGCGGGCGTCGGACTGGTCCTCCAGTCCGTCGGCGCCGGCGAGAGAGGACAGGAAGTTCCCCTTCGCCTGGGCACGGCTGGTGTCAGCCTGCTGCTCCAGACCCCGCGTCTGCTGGGTGAGCGCCAGCGCCTCCGCACGGAAAGCTGCCTGCTCCTCCGGGGTGGCGGCATGGGCCGTGCCACTCCCGCGATCATCACCACACCGAGAACGAGCATGATTGGACGCCACGTACGCATGGCCCACCTCCATCAACCCCGAGGGGGCGGACGCCTAGTGCTCGCTCCTCCTGCGGCTACCAACGAGGAAACCTTGGTGTGCGAGGTCAGGACGGGCTCGAAGCCTCGAGCTCGACCGCACGCGCCATGAGGGAATCAGCGCGCTTGGTCGTGCTCTCCTGTTTCTTGCGGAGCGCCTTGGACTCGTTCTCCAGCCGCTTGGCCTCCCGATCCTCGGCGACGGCCTGCTGGTTCAGCTCTCTGGCAATGGCCTTGGTCTCGGCATCGGGGGTGCCGGCCAGGAGTGCCTCCGCGCCCGCACGGTACTGGTTGGCGCGTGCCCTTGGGCTGGCAGCTCGGATGTCGGTGAGCGCCGCGCTGGTACCGATGTTGCTGGCCTCCAGCTGGAGTGAGCGGGCCGACTGGCGCAGCAGGCTCGCCTGGGCCTGCTTGGGTGCTCCGCCTTGGAGCCACTTCTGGTAGGCAGTGACCCTCCTGTTGTCGGCCTGGTCCTGGAGGGCGTCAACCTTCCGGAACTCCGCGAGGAAGATCTGCGAGGCGAGGTCCAGGCTGATGAAGGACTGCTGATCGAACGATCTCGCCTGCTCCGTGAGTGCCCTCGCTTGCGCACGGTAGGCCGCTTGCTCCTCCGGGGTGGCGGCGTAGGCGGTGCCGCCGGCGATGAGAACCAGTCCGAGAACGAGAATGACAGGACGCAATGTGCGCATGGACCCAACCTCCATGAACCCCCGACGTGTGCCCGGATCGTAGTCCTCGTCGTCATGCCCTGGCTACCGCCGAGGCGAAGTCACCTCAGTGACCGGGGCTTGACAGTCCGTTGGTTCATTCATACATTCATTCAAACTTTGTATGATTGACCGGAGTCGGCATGAGCAGCTTGGGCGGGACAGCAGTCGTTCTCGGCGGGAGCGTGGCGGGGCTCTGCGCGGCAGGGGCGCTCGCTCCGTACTTCGACGAGGTGCTCGTGCTCGAGCGCGACGATCTGCCGCCCGATGCCGAGCACCGTCGCGGTGTCCCGCAGAGCAAGCACCCGCACTTCTTCCTGAACTCGGGTCGCCGGGCCGCTGAGGACCTGTTCCCGGGATTCGAGGAGGATCTCGTCGCAGCCGGCGGTATGCCGTTGGTGGCGTCGATGGACACGGCCTACCTCGAGGGTCCGGGGTGGGCACCGCGCAAGCAAGGCGCACTCTCGATGGTCTACGGGTCCCGCATCCTGATCGAGCGAGTCCTCCGCGACAAGGTGCGCGAGCTGGCGAACGTCAAGATCCGCGAGGGCGTCTCGGTGAGCGGTCTTCGCACCGAGGGCGGTGGGACGCCGCAGGGGCGAGTCACGGGCGTACTACCTCGGTGACGAGCGGATCGACGCCGACCTGGTGGTCGATGCGATGGGACGTGGCTCGTCGGTGTCGAGCTGGCTCATCGAGGCGGGCTGGCCCGAGACGCCGGTGATGACGCTCGACGCCAAGGTCACCTACGTGTCGCGCTGGTACGACCTCCCGGACGCCGAGCATCGCGCGGAGTCGTGGTGGTGGCAGCACCTGGTGTTCATGCCGACCCAGGAGAAGGGCGAGCACCCGGACGAGCACGAGTACCTCGTCAACTTCTTCCCGATGGAGGGCAACCGCAGCATCGCGTGCATGGGTTCATGGGGCTTGGACATGCCGCGCACCGCCGATGACTTCCAAGTGTCCGCTGAGAGGCTGCGAGCGCCGGCGTTCGCCGAGGCGATGGCCGCGTCCGAGCCGAGCTCGGACGTCCACCTGACCCGCTCGACCGGGAACGCCTGGCGACGCTACGACCGCCTGCCGCATCCGCCGCTGGGCCTGGTGTTCGTCGGCGACTCCGTCTGTGCGTTCAACCCGTTCTACGGCCAGGGCATGAGCTCCGCAGCCCTCTCGGCGCGGCTCCTGCGCGACCGGCTCCGATCCACGACCGAGCTCGACCGCAAGTTCATCACGGGATTCCTCGCCGCTCAGCGCAAGGAGTTCATGGTCCCGTGGCGCATGGCGATGGCGCGCGACCGGGGATACGAGTGCGCCACCGGCACCGAGGTCGCTCCCGCGTGGCAACGCAAGATCCTGGCGGCTGCGACCTGGCCGATGTTCAACCTGATCACCGGCGCCGCGCGCGAGTACCCCGTGGTCGACGAGCACTTCGCCCGCGTCTTCAACATGGACGAGTCGATCGCCGCCATGATGACGAGCCCGCGAGTCCTCGCCGCCCTGCTGCGGTTCAAGGTGAGGTCCGCCCTCGGCCGCCTCACCCTGCCGTTCGGGTTCGACTCCCAGCAGGATCCTCCGGGCACCGACTGGACTGCACCGATCGAGAAGGGGAGAGCGGCATGAGCGAGCGCCAGCGAGTGAACATCAGATGAGCGCCACCTGCGATCCCGCCGCCGAACAGGTCACGCGGGACCTCGGCTTCGACTGTCACGACGTGAGTCCTGTCGTCTCGGTGCACAACCCCTTCGACCTGGCCCATTGGTCGATGCCGGTGCTCGAGCTGCTGATCATCGCCGGCGCGGTCTTCTCGCTCGTTCACGCCCTGCGCCGGTACCGCGGCGGGGACCCGATCAACCTGGCGCTGTGGTTCGCGCCCCTCGTCTACCTGTTCGTCACCGAGCCGCCCCTGTACTTCCCGGAGTGGTTCGGCCTGGACCAGCAGTACGGCTTCATCTTCGCCCACAACATCTTCACGGTGCAGTTCATGTGGGACCGGCTGCCGCTCTACATCATCGCCATCTATCCGGCCATGACCGCGCTGGCCTACGAGCTCGTGCGCGTGCTCGGGATCTTCCGGCACCGGGGCGCGCTGGCGGGGTCGGTGGTTGTCGCTTTCGTCTGCCACGTCTTCTACGAGATCTTCGACCATCTCGGACCGCAGCTGAAGTGGTGGGCGTGGAACGACGACAACGTGCAGGTCAACCATCCCGCACTCGCGTCCGTGCCGATGAACAGCATGTTGTTGTTCGCCTCGGTCTCGTTCGGGGCGATGACCTACCTGGTCGTGCGTCTCATGGGCTCCGGACCGCGTCGCGGGTGGTCGTTGACCTGGCGCATCCTGCTGGCCGGCGTGCTGACGCCACCGACGATGGCGGTGGCCGGAATCCCGGCGGGCTTCTTCGGCGGCGAGACCCCCGACCTCACCGTGCAGGCCTGGATCCTCGGGATCGAGCTCGGGCTGGTGTGGCTGGCCGGCGCATGGATCCTCTTCACCCACCTTCGTCACCGCGGAACCGAGGACGTCGAGCCGATGACGCCGTTCGCCCGCATCTACCCGCTCGCATACCTCGCGGTGATGGCGGTGTTCTGGGCCGTCACGGCTGACGACGTCGCGACCGGGGGCGTCCTCTACGCCCTCGCCTGTTTCGTTGGTGCCGCAGCCCTGCTGGCGGCCTTGTACACCGGTCGACGTCGCGCGGACGTCCTGGCGGGGTGAGGGCACGTGGGGCATCACGGCTGGCAGGGGAACCCGCCGCGCACCGAGGACGACGCGCGGCAGCGGATCATCGCTGCCACGACGTCATGCGTGGAGCGGCTCGGCTCGACCAAGACCACCGTCTCCGAGGTCGCGGCCGAGCTCGGCGTCACCCGCCAGACCGTCTATCGCTACTACCCGAGCCACGCCGAGCTTCTGGGCGCGGTCGCGCAGGCCGGACTCGACGACTTCGTCGAGCGGATGGTCGCGCACCTCTCGACCTTCACCACGCCGACCGACGTCGCGATCGAGTCGATCGTCTACGCCGTCGAGACGATTCCGCAGGAGCCGAGCATCGGCCTGCTGTTCCAGGCGGGCGAGACCGAGGTCTTCGGCCGCGAGGTCACGTCGTCGATGGCGATCACGGTCGGCGCCGACATCCTGCGTCGCATCCCAGTCGACTGGAGCGACATCGGCGTCCAGGACGAGGAGCTCGACGGACTCGCCGAGATCCTGATGCGCCTGTTCGACTCGTTCCTGCAGTACCCGGGGGAGCCGCCTGCCTCTGCTGACGACATCCGGGCGCTCGCCCGGCGCTGGCTCGGTCCAGCCCTGCGGGCCTGACGGTGGGCGGTCGGTGCGCACCGCAACGAATTCTCGTTTTCCGGACGTACGTCTTTCGTCAACCTAATGTTGGGATGTCGAAAAGGAGATGCACATGGATGGCGTCACGTGGGAAGCACCCGGCAAGGGCCCGTGGGAGCTCGAGGCCACTCACTTCTCCCGCCCCGCCGCTCGGTTCAGCGCGGACGTCTACGTTGCGGCACTACCGCGTGGATTCGCTGCCGGCACTGCCCGCTACGGGCTGCTGCTCAGCCACCTCCAACCGGCGATCGTGAACGACTTCCTCTACGTGCAGCCGGTGGCGTTCATGGCGCCGGAAGGTGCGATGAAGCCGCCGCCGAACCCGGTGCTGTGGCTGCTCAGCCGGCTGCATCCCAGGATGAGGGCGAGGATCGCCACCTCCGCTCGGTCGTTCGAGGAGAAGCAGTGGCGCAAGGACCTCGAGATGTGGGACAACACGGACAAGCCGGCCGCCATCGATCAGCACGTCGCCATCCAGATGATCGACGTGCGGGCGCTGACCGATGAAGGACTCGTCGATCACCTGGCCCGATGCCTCGAGCACGCAGGAGCCATGACCGAGCTGCACCACAAGTACAGCGCGACCGCGCTCGTGGCCACCGGTGACTTCCTCGCCGACGCGGTTCCGTGGACCGATGCCACCGTCGGTGAGGTCTGCAACCTGCTCCAGGGCTCATCGCCGATCTCGAACGGTTTCGCGGCCGAAGAGCTGGTCAAGGCCGGAGAAGCTCTCGCCGCCAACGGCGACGCCACGGCAGTGCTCCACTCCACGGGCTTGCCCCCGGGGAAGCTCGCGGCCCTGTCCGAGGATCCGAACGTCGGACCTGCCGTGCGCGCGTACATCGACGCGGTGGAGTTCAGGTCGCTCGGATACGACGTCGCCGACAAGACTGCCGGGGAGATGCCGGAGCTGCTGGTGGAGGCGCTGCTGACCTCTGCCAACGGCGCCAGCCCCCGTGCAGCGAACGCGGCGGCCGAGGAGGCTCTCCGCTCCAAGGTCCCGGAAGAGCATCGCGCAGCGTTCGACGAGAAGCTCGCCGAGGCTCGGCTCGTCAACCGGATCCGCGACGAGCGCGGCGTCTACTCCGACGGCTGGGCCACCGGCCTGGCCCGGCGGGCTGTTCTCGAAGCCGGCCGGCGGCTGCAGGAGCGTGGGCTGCTGCTCGATGCCGAGCATGCCGCCGACCTGAAGATCGACGAGCTCACCGCGCTGCTGCGGGGTCAGGTCGGCCCGACGCCGACCCAGGCCGCCAAGCATCACGAGTGGCGGACGACCAAGACGATCGCCGATGCGCCACCGTTCCTGACCGCGATGCCCGCGCCCCCGCCTCCCGTCGACGTCGCTGCCCCCGGCCGCACGACGCGGCGTCCGTGCCATGGATGCGGTCCTGCCGAATCTGTTCGGAGTCTCGGAGGAGGAGAACACCGACACCGTGGTGAACGGCATGTCGGTCAACGACGGGACCTATGAAGGCACTGCCCGGCTGGTCAACGCAGCAGCGGACTTCGGCCGGATCAAGCAGGGGGATGTGCTCGTCACGCGGAACACCTCCCCGTACTTCAACGTGGTGCTGCCGCTGCTCGGGGCCATCGTGACGGACCGTGGCGGCCAGCTGAGCCATGCGGCCATCGTGGCTCGTGAGTACGGGATCCCCGGCGTCGTGGGCACTCGGGACGCGACCAGCGTGATCCCGGACGGTGCACGCATCCGGGTGGATGGTTCCACCGGCGAGGTCCACGTCCTCAGCATCCCGTGATCACGCCGCTGGCCGACGCGGTCGACGGGAACGTCTTCGGCGGCAAGGCGGTCCAGCTCGGCGCCGCGATTCGCAGTGGGTTGCCGGTCCCGCCGGGGTACGCGCTGTCGGCCGAGGTGGTCGAGGCCGTCGTGAAGCGGGATCCGGCCGCGGTCGCGTCGCTCGAAGGCGTGAGCGACGAGCTCGGCCTGCTGGCGGTGCGGTCCAGCGCCGTCGACGAGGACTCCGCCGATGCCAGCTTCGCCGGCGCACACCTGAGCGTGCTCGCCGTCCTCGGCCGAGACGCGACCCTGGCCGCTGTGGAGGCGGTGTACGAGTCCGGGCTGTTGGCCGGCGCACAGGGCTACCGGGAGAAGCTCGGTCTCGAGCTCAGCACACGCATGGCAGTCGTCGTCCAGGCGCTGATCGACGCCGACGTGGCCGGCGTGCTGTTCACGCGCCACCCGGTCACGGGCGCCGACGAGCGCGTCATCGAGGCCAGCTGGGGACTGGGGGAGGCCGTGGTCTCCGGCCTGATCACCCCGGACAACTACCGCCTCGAGCGCGGTGGCCGTGAGCTCGAGCGCACCCTCGGTGACAAGGACGTCGCGATCCGTCCCCGGAGCAACGCAACGGACGCAGCAGACCCGACGGAGGAAGTGCCGGTCGACCCCGACAAGGTCGACGCATTCTGTCTCGGCGATGCTGAGCTCATGGCTCTTGACGCGCTGGCGACGCGCTGCGATCAGGTCTTCGGCTCGACCGACCACGACATCGAGTTCGCCTTCCGTGATGGCGAGCTCTTCCTGCTGCAACGACGCCCGATCACCGGTGCCTGAGACGGTGCTGGCACCGAGGGCGGGCGTCCGCCTGGCCGCGGCATCGCTGGCGGCGACGTTGATGCCGCTGAACTCGACGATGGTCGCCGTCGCGCTACCGGACATCAGTGTCGAGTTCGGGCGCGATCCTGCCCTGGTGACCCAGGGGCTCTTCACGAGCTACCTCATCGCGTCCGTGGTGCTGCAGAGTCCAGCCGGCAAGCTCGGCGACCGCATCGGTCACGCGCGCATGGTGGTCGCCGGTCAGGCTCTCGTGGCGGCCGGGGCCCTCCTCGGGTACCTGGCGCCCGAGCTCTGGGTGCTGATCGTCGCCCGGATCGCCATGGCCGTCGGTGGCGCGGCCTTGGTGCCGTCCGCGGTGGCCATGCTTCGGCATGATCTCCCAGTCGAGCGACGTGGTCGAGCGTTCGGTGCCTTCGGCGCGATGATGGGGCTGAGCGCGGCGCTGGGACCGGTGGTCGGTGGCGAGCTCGTCGAGGCGTTCGGGTGGCGCAGCCTGTTCGCGGCGAATCTGCCGGTCCTTGCCCTCTCCGTGGGTCTGGGCGTCTTTGCCGGCAGGGTCGCGGTTCAGGGCCGCGATGCACACCCGAGGTTCGACTGGATCGGCACCGGCCTGCTCGCCGGAAGCCTGACCGCGATCATCCTGGGATTTCGGCCCGACGGTCAGCACCTGCTCCTGTTGCTCGTCGGGCTCGGCCTGCTGGTTCCGTTCGTCTGGTGGGAGCGTCGTGCCGCTGATCCGGTCGTGGCGTTCTCCCTGTTTCGTTCGGTGCCCTTCGCGGCCGGCGCCTTCCTGATCGCGGTTCAGAACCTGGTGATGTATGCCCTGATGCTCCAGGTCACGCTCGTCGCGGCCGCTCTGTTCGACCTCGATGCCCGGGGAACCGGGCGGCTGATCGTGTCGATGATGCTCGCGATGGTGATCACCTCGCCCATCGCCGGGCGTCTCAGCGATCGCGTCGGCCCACGGTCGATGGCCCTCGCCGGGTCGGTGTCGGGGCTCCTGGGCCTCGCCGGTCTCGCCTGGATCGATCTGACCGCCCCCGAACAGCTGGCCGTTCCGTTGGTGCTGCTCGGGATCGGGCTCGGACTCACCGCACCCGCGGCGCAGAGTGCATCGATGTCGGCCGTCGCACGGGATCTCGCCGGCACGGCGGCCGGGCTCGGCGCGACGATGCGCTACCTCGGCGGCATCATCGGCGTCGCCATCTTGAGCGTGCTGCTCGACGTCCACGGCACCCGTGCCGAGGTGATCTCCGAGCACCGAATCCTCATGGCGGTCTACGCCGGCGCGCTGCTGGTCGGGCTGGTCTGCGCGGCCCTGCTGCCGGGACGCTCGCGCGCCGTGGTGCACGCGGAAGGAACCGACCCGCCCATCGCTTGACAGGAAACCATATGGTTTCCTATTATCGAGTCATGGACCTGGTCTTCAAGGCGCTCGCAGACCCGACTCGTCGAGCCTTGCTCGACGAGCTGTTCGACGAGGACGGCCAGAATCTGGTGGCCCTGTCCTCGACCTTCGACATGACCCGGGTCGGCATAGCCAAGCACCTCGGCCTGCTGGCCGAGGCGGGCCTCGTCACCACCAGGCGCAAGGGCCGGGAGAAGTTCCACTACCTCAACCCGGTCCCCATCCGACTCATCCACGACCGCTGGGTGAGCAAGTACACCGAGGCCTGGACGGCTGGGCTCGTCGGACTCAAGAAGGAACTGGAGCTCACCATGGAGAAGGTCTTCGAGATCTACATCCGCACCACGCCGGACCGGCTGTGGTCGGCGATCACCGACCCCGACACCCGCCGTCGTTTCCACTTCGGCAACCGGGTCGAGTCGGACTGGACGACGGGCTCGCCGTACGTCCTCACGAACCCCAACGCCCCTGGTCCGCTCGTCGAGGGCGAGAACCTCGAGGTCGACCCGCCACGACGGCTCGTCCAGACCATGAATGCCGTGTGGGGCGAGGAGGCAGCGGCCGCCGGCACGTCCAGGGTGACCTGGGAGATCGAGGCCGTCGGCGACTCGTGCCGGCTCACCGTCACGCACGACCAGCTGCCGGAGAACGCCCCTGGCGAGTTGTACGGGGGCTGGCCGATGGTCCTGTCCGGACTGAAGACCTGGCTGGAAACGGGGGAGGAGCTCACCACCCCCGGATCACTGATGTACAAGGGAGGGGATCCATCATGACCGCACTCGACCACACGTTCTCAGGGCAGATCCAGAAGAGCCCAGCCAAGGGAGGCTGGACCTACCTCGTCACCGACTGGAGTGCCGAGTTCTTCGGCACCCGGGGCCTGGTGAAGGTCGCCGGCACCATCGACGGCCAACCGTTCGAGAGCTCGTTCATGGCCATGGGCGACGGGACGCACAAGGTCCCGATCAGGGCCGACATCCGCGAGCAGCTCGGCAAGACCACAGGCGACCACGTCACCGTGCAACTGACCGAGCGCCGGGAGGGCTGAGACATGATCACCGACATTCGCACCGTCGGCGTCCCGGTCTCCGACCAGGACGTGGCGATCGACTTCTTCGTCGGCACCCTCGGCTTCGAGAAGGCCATGGACGCGCGCGGTGTCGACATCGGTGAGCTGCTCGCCTGGGAGGGCGTCCCCACGATGTTCACGTTCGACGACCCGGACGGGAATCGCTTCTACGTGGTCGAGTCGAGCGACTGACCGTCCTAGACGGCGATGCTCAGGCTGATCGTCATGCCGTCGTCGACCGAGCCGGAGACCTTCGCCATCTGCAGCGAGTAGCCGTCGGAGAACACCATGTCGCTCTTCAGCGAGGTACGCGCGAGGTTGGCGCTGCTCCCGGAATAGCCCGCACTCGCGTACACCTTCCGCGAGGCGTCCTCCGGGAGGGCGATCTGTGAGGTCCGCAGCTTGTCGCTCGCGCTCACGGCCGCCTGCTGGGTCGGGTACACCTCGAAGTGGATGTGCGGCCACCGGCCGTCGTAGGCCGCGGGGAAGATCGACCGGAACTCGACCTCGCCCTGCGCGTCGGCCACCTGCACGCCCCGGAGGTAGTTCTCGTCCGCGGCTCCCTGGTCGTACATGGAGTAGCGGCCCTCGGCGTCGCAGTGCCAGATGTAGATCGCGGCTCCGTCGTAGGGCTTCACGTCGCCGTCGTTCATGTTCAGGATCGTCAGGGCGATCGTGGTCGCGACGCCCTGGGCCACGCCGCTGGCTTCGCCGAAGCTGCCGGTGATGTCGCTCCGGACGATGCCGCTCTCGGTCAGCACGTTGACGCCGTTCGTGCCGTCGGCCGGGAACGGTCCGCCGGTCTCCTCGGGAACTTCGCCGTCCGCGACCTCGACGGACGACTCGGGACCGCCACCACCTCCGGACGGAGGCGGGCCGGAGCGGTTCGTCGACGCCGCGTCGTTGCCGCCACCGCACGCGGCGAGGGCGGCGGCCAGCCCGGCGCCGCTGAGCAGCCCGAGCGCTCGGCGGCGGTTCAGGAGGGTGGGGAGGTCGTGGCCGAGGCCGAGGTCGTGCTCCTCGGGACGGTGGTGATCGGGGGTCATGGCGAGAGCGTATTCACGTTTCGTGAAGGGACGCTGTGACCGCCCTGAAAGTGTGCCGTCAGGCTTGCGGGGCCTGTTCGGCGACGAGGTCGACGAGGTCGGCGATGGAGTCGACGACACGAGTCGGTCGGTACGAGAAGCGCTCGACCTGATCGGGCCGGGTCGAGCCGGTCGTCACCAGGATGGTGCGCACGCCGGCCTCGAGCCCGGAGATGATGTCGGTGTCCATGCGGTCGCCGATCATCACCGTCGACTCCGAGTGCGCCTGCAGCTTGTTCAGGGCGCTCCGCATCATCAGCGGGTTGGGCTTGCCGATGAAGTACGGCTGCTGGCCGGTCGCGGTGCTGATCAGCGCGGCCACCGAACCCGTGGCCGGCATGGTGCCGTGGATGCTCGGGCCGCTCACGTCGGGATTGGTGGCGATGAATCGCGCCCCTGCTTCGATCAGCCGGATCGCCCGGGTGATCGACTCGAACGAGTAGGTGCGGGTCTCGCCCAGCACCACGTAGTCGGGGTTGCGCTCGGTCATCACGTAGCCGATGTCGTGCAGGGCCGTGGTGAGCCCGGATTCACCCACGACGTAGGCCGATCCGTTGGGTCGCTGGTCCAGCAGGAACTGGGCGGTGGCCAGCGCCGAGGTCCAGATCGAGTCCTCGGGAACGTCGATGCCGCTGGCCTGCAAACGTGCCCGCAGGTCACGGGGCGTGTAGATGGAGTTGTTGGTCAGGAGCAGGAACGGACGGCCTGACTCCTTCAGGGCCTCGATGAACTCGACGGCCCCGGGGATCGGATCCTCCTCGTGCACGAGGACCCCGTCCATGTCGGTCAGCCAGGTCTCGATGGGTCGCGGATCGGTCATGCACACATCCTCTCGTGACCGCCCACGGCTCTGACCTCAGGCTCCAGCCGTCGCGCCGAGTCGTTCGATGGCCGGTCCGACGTTGTTCGAGTAGCGGACAAAGGCTTCTCGTACTCGTGGTTCGTGTGCGTGATCGGGAAGCGCGCGCAACAGGTTGAGTCGACTTTCCGCGATCCATGCGGACACGTCGGGCTCTTTCGACCAGGCCCAGGCGGCCATCCACGTCCGACTCATCATCGGTCCCCAGTCATTGATGCTGCTCGGGTGCGGATTCGGCGGGCAGAGGCGATTCTTGTCAACGTCAGTCTCGCGATGTGTCTCGATGAAGGCCAGGAGAGCGGCGTTGAACGGCGGAGACGCGTGCCGCACCTGCTGCAGCACGATGCGGCCGGGAGCGAAGACGGGCATCGGCTCCACATCGCGCAGACCCTTGGCCGAGCAGTCCACGTGCAGCACGTCCGGGCCGGTCGACACCTCGCCGTCGTCCAGCACCATCCGATCTGCTTCGATCGAGCGCAGCCGGCCGAGACGTACCACGTCCTCGATGTCCTTCAGCGCAGCGAGCTCCTGCTGGCTGAGCATGGTGGCGCGGAACATCGTGGGCCGGACGGCGGGATCGAGTCGCAGGTGCCGGCCCGAGGCCTCGAGGCGGTCGAACAGATCGTCGAGGTTGGTGGCCTGAGCGGCAGCCTCGGCGTCCAGCGCGATGCCCTCCATGATCTCGGCCACCTGGTCGAGCGGCTGCAGGTGCGCGCGATCGTTGAACCACATGTCGCGCGGCCGGATCCAGCGGATCCTGTCGGCGTCCACGCCGTGGTCGAGCAGCCACAAGCAGGCATCGGCGCTGGTCTTCCCTGCACCGACGATCGTGAAGCGCTGGTGGGATTCGGCCGCGTCCGGCAGCCGGTTGACGGGCACGAACGACGCGCTGGCAGCGACGGTGAAGGAGGGACGATGGGTGGCCGGGATGGACGACTCCAGATAGGTCGCGTCGACGAAACTGCGCCGCACCCGCACCGCATGCACGTCGTCGCTGCGGAGGCCACGGACCCGGTGCTCGCCGCTCTCCGCGCCGAGATGGTCGTGCTCGGCGAGAAACCTGAACCGTCCGGTCGAGGCGAGTCGATCGACGACGCTCTCGAAGTACGCGCAGATCTCGCCGGCGTCAGCTTGCTCGTAGAAGCCCCTGTTCCGACCCTCCTCGATCAGCTGGTCGCGACCCAAGGGCATCGAGTTCACGCCGTAGTAGGCCGACGGGGAGTGCAGTCGGACGAACGGGTACGCGTCCCGCCAGTGGCCGCCGGGGTGGCTGCGCCGGTCGACCAGCACGACGTCGACGTCCGCCTCGGCCAGCAGCGAGTCGGCGAAGGCGAGGCCGCTGGCGCCCGCTCCGACGATCAGGTAGTCGGTTTCGATGTCCATCGCGTCACGGTAACCGTCTTGTAGGGTCCGACCGATGAAGATCACGAAAGTCGAGTCGGACGTCTTTGCCGTCGAGGGCTCCGCCGTCAACTGGACGCTGATCGCCGAGGGTGACGCGCTGACTCTCGTCGACACCGGCTACCCGGGCGACCACGACGAGGTGCTCGCGTCGATCGCCGAGATCGGCCGCCGGCTCAGCGACGTCGAGGCCGTCCTCGTGACCCACGCCCACATCGACCACATCGGCTCGCTCCCGCGCCTGCTCGAGCAGCACCCGGTGCCCGTGCTGCTGTCGCCGACCGAGGCGCGGCACGCTCGCCGCGAGTACCTCGAGCAAGCCGGCACGGCAGACGTCGTCCGCAACCTGTGGCGACCACGCGTGCTGCCCTGGGCCCTGCACATCATGCGCAAGGGCGCCATGAACGATCGGGGCGTCCCCACGGCGACGGACTTCGGTGAGGTCGACGTCATCGACGTGCCTGGTCGCCCGGTGCCGGTCGCGACACCGGGTCACACCAGTGGTCACACTGCGTACCTGGTGCCCGGCGCCCGGGTGCTGCTCACCGGCGATGCGCTCGTCACCGGGCACCGGCTCAGCTCGCACGCCGGATCGCAGCGGCTCATGAGCATGTTCCACCACGACGAGGACGCCATGAACGCCTCGCTCGACGTGATCGCCGAGGTGGACGCGGACACGGTCATCCCCGGCCACGGGCCGGTGCACCGCGGCTCTCCGCGTGACGCCGTGGCCCAGCTCAGGCGCGGCTGACGCGACGAGCGACCCGCCACAGGACCCACACGACCAGCGCAACCGCGAGCCACGGCGCGAGCACGCCGGCGAGGGAGACGATGCCGTTCACGGTGTCGACGAGGGCGTCCCATCCCTTCGTCAGCCCGCCCTGGAAGCCGCCCGGCGACACTGAGGAGGCCGAGCCCTTCTGGATCAGCTCGACGTGGAGCGTCGAGAGCGCCACCTGGTCGGAGAGCGACTTCCGCTGCGCCTGCAGGCTCTCGAGCTGCTCCTGACGCTGGGTCAGCGCGCCCTCGGCCGTGACGACCTCGTTGCTCGAGTCGGCCTCGGCGAGGATCCTCTCCAGCCGGTCGATCGAGATCTCGAGTGCCTTGATGCGGGCATCGAGGTCCTGGCCCTGTGCGGTGACGTCCTCGTTCTGCACGTCGACCGTGCCGACGTCGCCGTACGTGGCGAGCTGGGCGAGCGCCTTCGACATCTGGCCACTCGGCACCCGGACCGTGAGCGACGCAGACGCGCGGCCCTCGCCGTCCTTGCTCTCGGTGCGACCGTCGACCCGTCCGGACGCTGCTTCGACCCAGGCCGAGAACCGCTGGGCGGCGTCGCGGGGATCATCCACCGTGACGTTCACGCTGCCGGTCGTGATGACCTCGCGCACGTCGCGGGGTGCGACCTCTGGAGCGGCCTTCCTGGTCGCGGAGTCCTGGAGCGCGCTGCCACCGGCGGCTTCGGGCTCGGCGGCCGACCGACTTCCGCTCGCAGCGTCGTCGGAGGCGGGGTTCGGAGTGACCAGCTGCGAGAAGCCGACACCGCCGATCACGACGACGAAGCAGGCGGCGGCCAGGGCACCCAGTCCACGACGGGTCCGACGTCCACGGCGGGCGACGTCGGCGTCGACGGTGTGCATGATCGACGACCGCATCGCGTCGATGCGTCGCTCGTCGAGCTCTGGAGTGGTCATGATGTCTCCCTCATGGAACGCAGGTCGGCGCGCAGGCGGGCGCGCAGCCGGTGCAGGCGATTGCGGACGACGGCGTGCGAGACGCCGAGCTCGCGGGCGGCCTGCTCGTAGGTGCGGTCGCCCTCGACGCACATCTCGTAGAGCCGGCGGTCGTTCTCGGCCAGCGCCGCAACGGCCTTGTCGATCTCGGCGCGTACCTGGGCTGCCTCGATCTCCCGCTCGACCGGTGAATCCCCCGCCGCGGAGAGCCGCCCTTCAGTGCCGCTCTCCAGCACGCCGTCGTCCAGGGGATCGCTGCGCTGTCGCCGCGACGCCCGTCGGGACGCGTTGAGTGCGGTGTAGCGCGCCGTGACCATCAGCCACGGCAGCAGCGACCCGTCGACGGGCGTGATGGCGCGAATCCGCCGCCACGCCGTGACGAACACGTCCTGCGTGACCTCCTCGGCCTCGCCCGCGTCGTGCACCACCGAGTAGGCCTGCCAGTAGACCGGCCGGACGTGGCGGTCGTACAGGTCCGCGAACGCGCTCCGGTCGCCTTCCTGCGCACGCGTCAACAGCTCGACGTCGTCAGCGACCTCGGTCGAAGGGCTCATACCTGCTCCATGTCGGTTCCGAGGAAACCGTCTCACGCTGGAGCGAACGTAGACTCAGACGATGGGGAGGAAAGTCCGTCTGAGGCGCCGGACCCGCGTCGTGCTGGCCGCCGCTGTGACAGCGCTGGCGCTGGCCGTCGCCGTGCCCATCCTCGACGAGGAGGAGCGGGTCGACCCGTACCTGACCTTCATCACGGCACACCTCGACGTCCTGCCCACGGAGCCGTTGCCCGTCTCGTCGGATGCCAAGTTCTCGCGCACGATCGCGAAGTTCACCGTCCTCGACGATGTCGATCCGGCGCTGGACGCGTGCGCCGGCCCGGTCGCGGTCTACCTCGGTGCCGAGCATCCCAAGCTCGTCGCCGAGCACGACTACTGCGGCGGCTCCGACTGGATGCCGAAGCTGGACCCGGACGACGTCGTCCAGCTGACCGGTCCCGGGGTCGAGGGCGGGCTCTACACCACCGAGACGATCAAGCACGTCCCGCGCTACGACTCGACGGTGGAGGACATGCCGGACGGCGATGTCGTGCTCCAGACCTGCATCGACAAGACGACGATGGTGCTCGTCGGGCTGCGGCTGGCGGCCCCGGCCATCACTTGACACAGACTTACCCCTTGTCAAGTCACTTGACACGTCGTACGGTGGTGTCAAGCAACCCGAGGAGTATCCGCATGACCATCGAAGCCACCATCGACGGCCAGCTCGTCCGCTGGCGCGACAGCAAGCGCTACCTCTGGATCATGGGCGCGATCATCCCGCTGATCCCGCTCGCCATGTGGGGTCTCTACGCCTGGACCGGTTCGACGCTCTCGTGGTTCTTCGGCCCGTTCTTCGTGTTCGTGCTGATCCCGCTCTTCGACCTCCTGGCCGGACTCGACCCGAACAACCCACCCGATGAGGTCATCGAGGCGCTGGAGGAGGACCGGTACTACCGCTGGATCACCTACGCCTTCATCCCGATGCAGCTCATCGGGCTCATCTGGGGCGCCTACCTGCTCGGCGGCGGCACGTTGCCCGGTATCGAGGACCCCCTGACGGTCATCCAGAAGATCGGCCTCGCCACCGGGCTCGGCATGGTCGCCGGCATCGGCATCAACACCGCCCACGAGCTCGGGCACAAGAAGGAGCAGATGGAGCGCTGGTTCGCTCGCGTCGCCCTGGCCCAGACCTTTTACGGGCACTTCTACATCGAGCACAACCGCGGACACCACGTCCGTGTCGCGACGCCGCCTGACCCGGCGAGCGCTCGCCTCGGTGAGACCGTGTGGGAGTTCTTCCCCCGCACGATGTGGGGCAGCCTGAAGAGTGCCTGGGGCCTGGAGAAGAAGCGTCTGGATCGCCGCGGAGTGTCGCCGTGGTCGCTGAAGAGCGACCTCGTGAACGCGTGGATGTTCTCGGTCGTGCTGTGGGGCGGCCTGATGATCGCCTTCGGCTGGCAGATCTTCCCGTACCTCGTCATCCAGGCGATCCTCGGCATCGCCCTGCTGGAGTCGGTCAACTACCTCGAGCACTACGGCATGAAGCGTGAGCTGCTCGACTCCGGCCGATACGAGCGCCCGAACCCGAGCCACAGCTGGAACAGCAACAACATCGGCACGAACGTGCTGCTGTACCACCTCCAGCGGCACAGCGACCACCACGCCAATCCGACGCGTCGGTACCAGGCCCTGCGCGACTTCAAGGAAGCGCCGGCCCTGCCCACCGGGTACGCCGGGATGATCGTCCTGTCGTGGATCCCGGCCATCTGGCGCAGCGTCATGGACCATCGCGTGGTCGATCACTTCGACGGCGACGTCTCGCGGGCCAACCTGCATCCCCGCAACGCCCAGAAGTACATCGCGAAATACGGGAGCGGATCGGTGAAGGAGGAAGCGGCATGAGCCAGTTCATCTGCCCGAACTGCGAGTACGTCTACGACGAGGACAAGGGCGACGAGCACGAGGGCTGGCCGCCCGGCACGCCGTTCGCCCAGATCGACCCCGACTGGACGTGCCCCGACTGTGGAGTGCGCGAGCAGGTCGACTTCCTGCCGATCGAGGAGTTCGAGCACAACGACCAGGACGGCCAGATCATCTCCGCCGAGACCCGCGCTCGCCCATCCACCGACGGCACAACCGACGGAGACGCATGACGGTCAGCTTCCGCGCCGAGGTGCAGGGCATGCTGCGTGAGCGGCTGCTCGAGGCGGCCCACGAGATGATCGAGACGTCCGGCTGGTCGTCGGTCACGATGGCCAAGCTCGCATCGGCCGTCGGCGTGAGCCGTCAGACGGTGCACACCGAGGTGGGCACGCGTCACGGTCTGGCCGAGGCGCTCACCCTGCGTGAGCTGGGCCGCTTCCTCGACCTCGTCCGGGAGCGGATGGGTGCGGAGACCGACATCGTCGCGGGCATCAGGTCCGCCTGCCACGGCGTGCTCGAGCTGGGGGAGTCCAGTGTGCTGGTGCGCACGGTCTTCGGCTCCATGACCAGCGAAAACGACACCGACTTCCTCGCCATCCTCACCACCGAGTCAGGCGAGATCGTCGAGCTCGCGGTCGGCGTGGTCACCGAGTGCGTCCGCGAGCTGTACCCGCCTCTCCCGTTCACCGACGACGAGCTCGACGTCGCCGCGGAGGCGATCGTGCGCCTCGTGCTGTCGGCACTGACGCGTCCGTCCAAGCCGCCCGCCGAGGCAGCTGCCGATATCGCGTGGGTCATCGAGCTGGCCCTCGCCGGCGCCAAGGCTCGCGCCTAGATCCAGCGGTCGAACCACATCCGGTTGCGCCACGCGTCGTACGGGAGGATTTCGTACATCCAGACCGGGTAGAAGAACCAGAACCCGATCACGACCGCGGTGGCCAGCGCCCCGCCGGCGAGCCACACGCCGTAGCGGCCACGGGGTGAGGGAACTCGGCGGCGGGCCAGATCCACGAACAGGCAGAGGGCGATGATCATGAACGGCAGCGTCGCGACTGCGTAGAAGGAGAAGATCGGCCGGTCCATGATCGGCAGCCAGGGCGCCCATGTCGCGAGGAGGCCGAGTACCGGCACCGACCATCGCCAGTCGCGTGCCGCGACCCACATGACGACCGCTCCAACTGATGCTGCCAGCGACGGCCACCACACCGCGGGATTCCCCAGGATGAGCGTCTCCCGGATGCAGCTGGACGACGAGGCGGCTCCGCACTGTGCCGCCGGCAGGTCGAGCTTGACCGCGACGCTCACGGGCCGGTCGAGGACGAGCCATTTCCAGGCCTGCGACTGGTAGTCGTGGGACTGCTTCGCGAGGTAGTCGCCGGTGTGGAAGTGGAACGTCATGACGTGGTAGTTCCACAGCGATCGCAACGAGTCCACGACGTGACCCAGCAAGCCGGACGCCGGGCTCTTCACGTAGGCGCCCCACGCAGCCTCGTCGCCGTAGCCGAGGCCGAAGCGCTGCTCGTAGAAGCCGTGATGGAGCAGCCAGCCCGACCACGTGGCGACGTAGACGACGGCCGCCACGCCCACCAGCGTCACGAACGCCGGGATCCCCGCGGCGAACGTCGACGTGACCACCGACCGGCGCGAGAGCGTGCGGTGCCGGCCGGAATCGCGTCGGAACCGACGACGCGCCACCACTTCCCAGGCGACCACGGCCACGCCGAACACCGCGAGCACGTACACGCCGCTCCACTTGGTGCCGCACGCCAACCCGAAGCACACCCCGGCCAGCACCTGCCACGGCCGGAACACGCGCAGGCGGTCGAGCCGGTTCGTCATCCAGTCGTGATCGGCCACCAGGCAAGCGACCGCGCAGACGATCCAGAACGTCAGGAACCCGTCGAGCAGGGCGAGCCGGGACATCACGACGTGCACGCCGTCGAGGGCGAGCAGCAGGCCGGCGAGGCAGCCGATGAGCGTCGAGCCGGTGAGGCGCCGCACCAGTCGGGCCAGCACCAGCACCGTGAGCGCGCCGACGACCGCGGAAGAGATGCGCCAGCCGAACGAGTCCATCCCGAACGCCGACTCGCCGAGCGCGATGAGCCACTTGCCGGCCTCGGGGTGCACGATCTGCGTGGGCTGGCCGGAGATGAACAGGTCGGTGAGATTCCCCGCGGCGATGCGCTGGTCGGCTCCTTCGACGTAGTCCTGGGCGTAGCCGGCCTTGAGCATCGACCACGCCTGCTTGGCGTAGTACGTCTCGTCGAAGGACAGTGACTTCGGCCGTCCGAGATGCCACACCCGCACCCCGAGTGCGAGCGCCGCCACGGCCAGTGGGCCGAGCCACCCCCACAGGCGCTCGAGGCGCGAAGTCTCGGTCACTCTGTGAATCGTAGGCGCTCCGCGCCGGGGCAGATCGTCGCGGCTGGCACGATGGATCCGTGCTCGTCCTCGCTGCCACTCCGATCGGACGCGTCTCCGATGCGTCCCCGCGACTGGCGGAGCTGCTCGCGTCGGCCGATGTCGTCGCCGCGGAGGACACCCGCCGGTTGCGCCGACTGACGTCAGAGCTGGGCGTCACGGTCGGCGGACGCGTGGTTTCGTACTTCGAGGGCAACGAGCGTGAACGGACGCCTGAGCTCGTTGAGGCGGTCGCGAACGGGAGCACCGTCCTGCTCGTCACCGACGCCGGGATGCCGAGCGTCTCCGACCCGGGCTACCGGCTCGTCGCCGCCTGCATCGAGGCGGGCCTCGATGTCACGGCAGTGCCCGGCCCGTCGGCCGTGCTCACGGCACTCGCCGTCTCGGGCCTGCCGGTCGACCGCTTCTGCTTCGAGGGGTTCGCCCCGCGCAAGGCCGGCGAGCGTCGACGGGTTCTCGGAGCGCTGCGACGCGAGACACGCACCATCGTGTTCTTCGAGTCCCCACACCGGACGGGGGCGACACTGGCCGCGATGGCCGAGGCGTTCGGCGCCGATCGGCGGGCCGCCGTGTGCCGCGAGCTCACCAAGACGTACGAAGAGGTCGCGCGGGGCACCCTGGACGAGCTGGTGGCGTGGGCCGAAGGCCAGGAGCACGGCGTGCGCGGGGAGGTCACCCTGGTCGTCGCCGGCGCCGCCGAGGAGCAGCACGACCACACCGCCGACGAGCTGCGCGAGCTGGTCGCCGAGGCGGAAGCGGACGGGCTGAGCCGCAAGGACGCGATCGCCCGCGTCGCCACCGAGACCGGCATCCGTCGTCAGGAGGTCTATTCGGCGGCTCACGCCCGCTCACTAGGATGAAGCGCGTGCCCGCTGCCGACCCAGGATCAGACCACCCGGTGTTCTACGTCACGACACCGATCTACTACGTCAACGATGCACCGCACATCGGCCATGCGTACACGACGGTCATGGGCGACATCATCACCCGGTGGCATCGCCAGCGAGGCGAGGACGTCTGGTACCTCACCGGCACCGACGAGCACGGGCTCAAGGTCATGCGCCGGGCTGAGCAGGAGGGCGTGACCCCGAAGGAGTGGGCCGATCCGCTGATCGCGAACGAGTGGATGCCTCTTCTCGAGACGGTCGACATCGCCAACGACGACTTCATCCGCACCACCGAGCAGCGGCACCTCGACGGTGCCCGCGCCTTCTGGCAGGACCTCTACGACCGCGGGGCCATCTACAAGGGCGAGTACTCCGGCTACTACAGCGTCGGCGCCGAGGAGTTCGTCGACGACGACGACGTGGTCGACGGCGAGGGCGACGACGAAGGATTCAAGATCTCCACGCTCGACGGCAGCCGGGTCGAGCACATGACCGAGGAGAACTACTACTTCAAGCTCTCGGAGTACCAGGATCGCCTGCTCGAGCTGTACGAGTCGAACCCCGACTTCATCCGCCCGGCGTCGGTGCGCAACGAGATCGTGTCGTTCGTCAGCCGCGGGCTCACCGATCTCTCGATGTCGCGTTCCACGTTCGACTGGGGCGTCCCGCTGCCATGGGACGAGAGCCACGTCATGTACGTCTGGATCGAGGCGCTGCTCAACTACGCGACGGCCATCGGGTACGGCTCCGACCAGGAGCGGTTCGACCGCATCTGGCCGGCCGACATCCACATCGTCGGCAAGGACATCGCCCGGTTCCACACCGTCATCTGGCCGGCGATGCTGATGGCGGCGGGCCAGCCGGTGCCGCACCAGGTATTCGCGCACGGCTGGCTGCTGGTCGGTGGCCAGAAGATGAGCAAGAGCAAGGCCAACGGCATCCGCCCTGACGAGCTCGTCGACGTCTTCGGTTCCGACGCCTATCGCTACTACTTCGCTCGGGCGCTGACGTTCGGCAGCGACGGCTCGATCTCCTGGGAAGATTTCCACGCTCGGTACCACGCCGAGCTCGCCAACGGTCTCGGCAACCTGGCGTCGCGTGTGGCGGCGATGATCGGCTCGTACTTCGGTGGCGCGCTGCCCACGTCCGGCGACCTCACCGACGCGGAGAGCACGATCGTTCGCACCGTGGAGTCTGCGGTCGTCGACGCCGAAGCAGCGATCGACGCGGTCGCTCCACAGGACGCTCTCGCGGCGATCTGGCGCATCGTCGAGGACCTCAACGGCTACCTCACCGAGCAGGCGCCCTGGAAGCTGGCGAAGGACGACCCGGACGCCGCGGTCGATGGCGGGCGCCTCGCGACCATCCTCGTCACCGCGGCAGAAGGGCTGAGAGCGCTGGCCGTGCTGCTCAACCCGGTGATGCCCAAGTCGTCGGCCGTGCTGTGGTCCTCACTGGGCGCCGAGCCGACCCTGGGAGCACTGGCCGACCAGCGTGTCGCCGACGTCGTCACCTGGGGCGCGCTGCCGGCGGGCGCCACCATCACCAAGGTGCCGAGCCTGTTCCCGCGGATCGAGAAGGCGTGACCGAAGCGCAGGACGACTGGCCCTGGCCGGATGCCCCCGACCCGTTACCGTCACCCGTGGTCGACAACCACTGCCATCTCGACCACCGCACCAAGGGCGGGCTGCTCATCGACGTCGACGACGCGCTCGACCGGGCCGCCGCCGTCGGCGTCACCCGGATCGTGCAGGTGGGCTGCGACGTCGAGAGCTCGCACTGGGCCGTCGAGACGGCGCGGGCCCAGCCGGCCATCGTGGCCACCGTCGCGCTGCACCCGAACGAGGCGCCCCTGCTCGCCGAGCAGGGGACGCTCGACGACGCCCTGCGCGAGATCGACGAGCTGGCCCAGGACGACGAGGTGCGGGCGATCGGCGAGACCGGGCTCGACTACTTCCGCACCGGTGTCGAGGGCCGGGACGCGCAGCACCACTCGTTCCGCGAGCACATCCGGATGGCGCACCGACACGACCGCACCCTCGTCATTCACGACCGCGATGCCCACGACGACGTGCTGCGCCTGCTGGATGAGGAAGGCGTGCCGCCCCGCACGGTCATGCACTGCTTCTCGGGCGACGCCGACTTCGCGCGCGCCTGCACCGAACGAGGCGCCTACCTGTCGTTCGCGGGCACCGTGACCTTTCAAAACGCCCAATCGTTGAGAGATGCACTGGAAGTAACCCCTCGTGACCGTATCCTCGTGGAGACTGATGCGCCCTTCCTCACACCGACGCCCTACCGCGGACGCCCCAACGCGTCCTTTTTGGTGCCGCTGACCGTGCGCTTTATGGCTGGAATCGTAGGCTTTTCGGATGAGGAGCTCTGTCGTGAGATCACCGCAAACACCGACCGCGCGTTCGGTGGTCCGTGGGCAGAGCGGATTTGACCTGTGATTAGACGTTCCTATGGTGGAAAAGTTGCCATGACCCCGAGACACAAGGTTGAACCCGTGCGTCACTCGCGTCACTTCTCTTTTCCCACCCTCCATCCAGCCCGCAAGAAGCGCGCGATCATCGCGCTCAACATCGCCGTGCTTCTGTTGCTTGTCGGCGGCACCGCCGCCTACGGAGCCCTGAGCAAGACCGTCACGCTGAAGCTCGATGGTCGCTCCGACACCGTCCGGACGTTCAGCGACTCGGTCAAGGGTGTGCTCGCGTCCAAGGACGTGAAGCTGCACCGCGACGACAAGCTCAACGTCGACAAGTCGGGCGCCGTCACCGACGGCGACACCATCAAGGTCGACTTCGCCAAGCCGGTCATGGTCGCCGTCGACGGCAGCGCCCGTGGCGGCACCGTGCACGACAACACCGTCGGCGACGTCCTGGACCGCTACGAGGTCGATCCTGCCGATGACGCCTACGTGTCGGTCAGTCGTTCCGCCCGCATCCCGCGCGGCGGCATGCAGATCGTCGTCAGCAACCCGAAGAAGATCACCGTCAAGGCCGACGACGACTCCAAGAGCTTCACGTCGGCCGCGCCCAGGGTCGAGGACGCCTTGAAGAAGGCCGACGTCCGACTCGACAAGGACGACGAGGTCAGTCCCGGTCGTGGCGCGCTCGTGAGCGAAGGCGAGGAAATTGCCGTCACTCGCATCCAGATGATCGACAAGACCGAGACCGTCGACCTCAAGCCGCCCGTCGAGTACAAGGACGACAACGACATGGAGAAGGGCACCACCAAGGTGCTCGAGAAGGGCAAGCCCGGCAAGGCCCGCGAGAACGTGCTCATCACGAAGGCCGACGGCGAGGAGCGCAGCCGCCTCGTGCTGACGTCGGAGAAGCTCGAGAAGCCGGTCAAGAAGGTCGTCGCCCGCGGCACCGCCGAGGCCCCGTCCGTCCCCAACGGCAGCGTCTGGGACAAGATCGCCCAGTGCGAGTCCGGTGGCAACTGGCACATCAACACCGGCAACGGCTACTACGGCGGACTCCAGTTCAGCGCCGCCACGTGGCACAGCGTCGGCGGACCAGGACTCCCGCACGAGCACAGTCGCGAGACGCAGATCAAGTACGCCGAGATCCTGCAGAAGCGCTCCGGCTGGGGCCAGTGGGGCTGCGCCCACGCGAGGCACTGACACCTCCTCGGCTCCTCGGAGCCGCTGATGTGCGGCGCATCGCCGCCGACATCGGGCTGCGTCCCACCAAGCAGCGTGGCCAGAACTTCGTCGTCGACGCCAACACCGTTCGCCGCATCGTGCGGACGTCCGGTGTGGGCGTCGACGACGTCGTTGTCGAGGTCGGCCCCGGCCTGGGGTCGCTGACGCTCGGGCTGCTCGAGGTCGCCCGTCACGTGATCGCGGTCGAGATCGACCCGGTGCTGGCGGCCCAGCTCCCGTCCACCGTGGCCGAGCAGGCACCCGACCACGTCGACCGGCTCGACCTGCTCGAAGCCGACGCCATGCGTGTGGAGTCGCTGCCCGGTCCGACGCCGACGGCCCTGGTCGCGAATCTGCCCTACAACGTCTCGGTGCCGGTGCTGCTCAACCTCCTCGAACAGTTCGACTCGATCACGTCCGGTTTGGTGATGGTTCAGTCCGAGGTGGCGAACCGGCTGGCCGCGGGGCCCGGCTCACGCACGTACGGCGTGCCGAGCGTCAAGGCGGCCTGGTATGCCGACGTCCGGCTCGCCGGGACCATCAGCCGTTCGGTGTTCTGGCCGGTGCCGAACGTCGACTCCTCGCTCGTCGCGTGGACCCGGCGGCCGCCGCCCGCTGAAGACGATCTTCGCCAGGGCACGTTCAGCGTCATCGATGCCGCGTTCTCCCAGCGACGCAAGACGCTTCGCTCGGCCCTCACGCGGCACGCCGGATCGGCCGACGCCGCCGAGCGGGCTCTGGTCGCGGCTGACGTCGATCCCGGCCTCCGTGGCGAGCAGCTGGACGTCGTCGCGTTCGCCCGTATTGCCCGTGCACTCGGCCGATAGGTTTGTCGGGTGACGTCAGCGACCGCGCGGGTGCCCGCGAAGATCAACCTGTGCCTGGGGGTCGGCCCGGTCCGTGACGACGGGTTCCACTCCCTGGCGACGGTGTATCAGGCGCTCGACGTCCACGACGAGGTCCGTGCAGTCGCGGTCGACGACTCCGACGACATCACGGTGTCGGTGCACATCGAGGCCGACCGGCTGGTCGAGTCGATCGACGTGCCGACGGACGCCGACAACCTTGCGGTCCGGGCGGCGAAGCTGCTGCGCGACAAGACTGGAGCCGAGGGCGGTGTCCGGCTGGCCATCCGCAAGGTCATCCCGGTGGCCGGTGGCATGGCCGGCGGCTCGGCCGACGCCGCGGCTGCACTCGTGGCCTGCAACGAGATGTGGGGCACGGGCCTGGGCAAGCCGGAGCTCGAGCTGCTCGCTGCCGAGCTGGGCAGCGACGTCCCGTTCCTGCTGCACGGCGGCAACGCGATCGGCGGTGGCCGGGGCGAGGCCATCAGCCCGGTGCTGGCGCGCGGCTCGTACTTCTGGGTCGTCGCCGTCGCGTCGCAAGGGCTGGCGACCAAGGACGTCTTCGCCGAGTTCGACCGGCTCAACGATGGTTCAGACCTTCCCCAGCCCGAGCCTCCGGAGGACCTGCTGGCCGCGCTGCGTGCCGGTGACGCCGGCGAGCTCGGCGCCACGCTGTCCAACGACCTCACCGATGCGGCGCTGTCGTTGCGCCCGGAGCTGCGCGGCACCCTCGACATGGGACTCGAGGCCGAGGCGCTCGGCGCGGTCGTGTCAGGCTCCGGGCCCACCTGCCTGTTCCTCGCCGAGGACGAGGCGCACAGCCTCGACATCGCCATCGCCCTCGCCGGCGCCAACGTCTGCGCCGACGTCATCCAGGCCCGCGGACCGGTCGTCGGCGCGCGACTCATCTAGACGTGCCAACACCACTGCTCGGCGGCGAAGCGCTGCATCTCACGTTCCCGACCCGTCGGGTGCTCGACGGCGTGAGCCTCGGCCTGGCCGACGGCGACCGGATCGGTGTCGTGGGCCGCAACGGCGACGGCAAGTCGACGTTGCTGCGCGTTCTGGCCCGGCGGATCGAGCCCGACGCCGGCCGGGTCACGTGGCGCCGCGACCTGCGAATCGGCTTCCTCGACCAGGCCGACCGACTCGAGCCTGAGCTCGTCGTGTCCACGGCCGTCGTGGCCGACCGTCCCGAGCACGAGTGGGCCGGGGACGCACGGGTCCGCGACATCCTCACCGGCCTGCTGTCGGACGTCCCGTGGGACGGCAGGATCGGCGAGCTCAGTGGTGGCCAGCGCCGTCGCGTCGCACTGGCACAGGTCTTGGTGGGTGTGCACGACGTCGTCATCCTCGACGAGCCCACCAACCACCTCGACCTCGAGGGCGTCATGTGGCTGGCGGAGCACGTGAAGTCGCGGTGGCCGGCGGGCACCGGCGGGTTGGCGGTCGTGACGCACGACCGCTGGTTCCTCGATGAGGTCTGCACCCACACCTGGGAGGTGCACGATGGCGTGGTCGAACCATTCGAGGGTGGCTACGCGGCCTACGTGCTGCAGCGCGTCGAGCGCGACCGGCAGACGGCGGCCGCCGAGTCTCGTCGTCAGAACCTCATGCGCAAGGAGCTCGCGTGGCTGCGGCGTGGCGCGCCGGCGCGAACGTCCAAGCCGAAGTTCCGCATCGACGCGGCGAACGCGCTCATCGAGCGGGAACCGCCCGTGCGCAACACCACCGAGCTCGTCCAGCTCGCCACCACACGCCTCGGCAAGGACGTGGTCGACCTGCTCGACGTCTCGGTCTCTTTCCCCCACTCGCAGAGCTCGCGGGAGGTGCCCCCAGGGGTGCACGAAGTGCTGCGCGACGTCGAGTGGCGCATCGGGCCGGGGGAGCGGGCCGGCATCCTCGGCGTCAACGGCGCGGGCAAGAGCACGCTGCTCGGCTTGGTCACCGGCACCGTGAAGCCCAGCACGGGGAGGGTCAAGCGCGGGAAGACCGTGCAGGTCGGCACGTTGTCGCAGACCCTGGCCGAGCTCGAGCCGTTCGCCGACGACCGCGTCCGCGACGTCGTGGCCGCGCAACGCACGACGTTCGAGGCCGCCGGTCAGGAGCTGTCGCCCGGCCAGCTCCTCGAACGGCTCGGGTTCTCGCAGGGCGCGCTCGACACACCGGTGCGCGACTTGTCCGGAGGTCAGAAGCGTCGTCTGCAGCTGCTGGTCGTGCTGCTCGCGGAGCCCAACGTGCTGATCCTCGACGAGCCCACCAACGATCTCGACACCGACATGCTCGCCGCCATCGAGGACCTCCTCGACTCCTGGCCGGGCACGTTGCTCGTCGTCTCCCACGACCGCTACCTGGTCGAGCGCGTCACCGACCACCAGTTCGCGGTGCTCGACGGACGCCTGCGGCACCTGCCGGGCGGTGTCGACGAGTACCTCAGGCTCCGCGCGGCCCAGGAGTCGTCGTCGCGACCCGTCGTCGAGCCCGTCGAGACGGCGTCGGACGCGAAGAAGCAGCGCCAGGACCGCAAGGAGGTCGACCGTCTGGAGCGTCAGATCGAGAAGCTGTCGGCCCGCGAGGCCGAGCTCGAGAAGCTGATGGTCGAGGCTGCCACCGATCCGGAGGGCCTGATCCCGCTCGACGCGGAGCACCGCGACGTCGTCGCACGACGCGAGCAGGCCGAGGACGCCTGGCTCGCGCTGACCACCTAGACCTGCTGCGCGAGGGTGCGCAGGGCGTCGGCGAGCCGGGTCGCCTCCGCAGGGGCGAGCGCGCCGAGGATCTCCCGCTCGTGGGCCAGTAGCTCGTCGAGCGCGGCATCGACGGTCCGGCGTCCGGACGCCGTGAGCCTCACCAGCACGCCGCGGCGGTCGCTGGGGTCGGGTCGCCGCTCGACCAGACCGCGCGCCGCGAGGCGGTCGACCCGGTTCGTCATCGTGCCGCTGGTCACGAGCGTGTCGGCGACGAGCCGACCCGGTGAGAGGTCGTGGGGCGGGCCGGTGCGGCGCAGGGCGGCGAGCACGTCGAACTCCCAGGTTTCCAGGTCGTGCGCGGCGAACGCCTGCTTGCGAGCACGGTCGAGGTGGCGGGCGAGGCGTGAGACGCGGCTCAGCACCTGCATGGCCGAGACGTCGACGTCCGGACGTTCGCGCTGCCACGCGGCGACGATGGCGTCGACCTCGTCGGGCTCCTGTGCTTCCTCTGCCACGCCGACATCGTACCGTCAAGAATCTTGATGTCGAGATATTTCGTGAGCATGACGGCGAGTAGCGTGCCGTCATGGACGTTGACGAGATCGTCGCCGCAGGGGCGACGCAGCAAGTCGCCGCGATGAGATCCGGCGCCCTGAGCTCCAGGGACCTCACCGTGGCCACGCTCGCGGCCGTCGAGCGGGAGAACGCGCGGCTCAACGCCGTGGTGGAGCTTCTCGCGGACCATGCCTTCGACGCCGCGGCCGAGGCCGACCGTCGCCGCTCCGAGGGTGATGACCGGCCGCTGCTCGGGGTGCCCATCGCCATCAAGAACGACCTCGACATCGCCGGGCACGTGACCGCCTACGGCAGCCGAGCCAACACGAAGCCGGCCGTGGCCGATGCCGAGCTCATCACGCGCATCCGCGGCGCCGGCATGGTGCCGGTGGCGACGACGACACTTCCCGAGCTGGCGGTCTTCGGATTCACCGAGTCGGTGGCCAACGGCATCACCCGCAACCCGCATCACCTCGACCACTCGCCGGGCGGATCTTCGGGCGGGTCCGCGGCGCTCGTCGGCGCCGGCGCGGTGAGCGCGGCCACCGCATCGGACGGTGCCGGTTCCGTCCGCATCCCGGCCGCATCCTGCGGGCTGGTCGGCTTCAAGCCGACGCACGGCACCATGCCCAGCTCGGGTGGCTGGCATGGCATGTCGACCCAGAGCGGCCTGGCGCAGCGCGTCGTGGACGTGGCCCTGTACCTCCAGAGTCTGGGGACGTTCGACCCCGACCTCGTCGTTGCTGCTGCGACCGAGCCGGCGCCACTGCGCATCGGCGTCTCGACCAGCGCGTCCGCGGCGACCCGCGCCCAGCCACTCGACCCGGCGATCCGCGCCGCGCTCGACGCGACGGCTTCGGCACTCGACCAGGCCGGGCACGACGTCCGCGAAGTGTCGATCCCGTACAAGCTCGACGCCAAGCTGCTCGCGGTGCGCTTCCTCGCCGGCATCCGTGACATGGCTGCGGCCGCCGACGACGCTGCCCAGCTCGAGAAGCGCACCCGCCAGATCGCCCGTCTCGGCCGCCCGTTCGGACCCGGCTCGATCGTCCGGGCGAGGAACGCCGGTGAACGATGGGGAGGCACGGTGCACGACGATCTCGGTGTCGACATCCTGCTGACGCCGGTGATGAGCGGTCCGGCCCTCCCGGTCGGAAATTTCGACGGACGTGGAGGACTCCGGACCGTCCTCGGGATGAACACGTTCTATCCGTACACGGCGCAGTGGAACCATGCCGGCACCCCGGCCGTCTCGATGCCGGCGGGACGAACCGACAACGGGCTCCCGCTGGCCGTGCAGCTGATCGCGCGCCGGGGCGACGACGCCACGCTGATGTCGCTCGCCGGTTGGCTGGAGCGATCGCAGGCCGGCGACCGGTAGCCTGAGGACGCAGAAATCATCCTTCCCCGGTTGGTCTGCCGGCAGGGCCCGCCTGACTTTGAATCAGGATGAGCGACGTAGGTTCGACTCCTACCCGGGGAGCCACGGAGTCAGCTGCGGGCTCAGCCTGCGCGTTGGCCCGGGTCGACCAGCAGAATCGCCCGTTTCGTCCATCTAGTGATTGAGTGAACGCTCATGAAGGTCGGCGTTGCGGTTCCACAGATGGCTGAGGGCTACGGACCCGGCACCACCGTGGACTGGGCGCGCGGCATCGACGCCGGGCCCTTCTCGAGTGTCTCGGCGGGTGAACGCGTCACGTTCGGCAACCCCGAGATGACGGCGACCCTGGCGGCCTGCGCCGTCGTGACCGAGCGCGTCCGCATCTTCGCCAACCTGTGGGTGCTCCCACAGCATGCGATGCCGATGGTCGCCCAACAGATCGGCACCCTCGACCAGCTGGCGCGAGGCCGTCTTGACGTGGCCGTGGGCGTCGGTGCCCGCGACGACGACTACCGCGCACTGGGGCGGGAGTTCTCCGGCCGGCACTCCAGGCTCGACTCGAATGTCGCCGAGCTGCGCCAGTTGCTGGCCGGCCAGCCCCCATTCGAGGGAGCCGAGCCGGTGGGTCCACTCCCGATACAGCCGGGTGGTCCTCGGATCCTGTCCGGCGCGATGGGACCCAAGGCGATGCGCCGGGCGGCTCGATGGGCCGATGGTGTCAGTGGTTTCGACATCGCAGGTGATGCGCGCGCGATCGGCAGGGTCAACGACCTTGCCGATGAGTGCTGGGGTGAGGCTGGCCGCGAGGTGCCCCCCACGAAGATCAGCGGGTGCTTCGTTGCGGTGGGGGTCGATGACAGCGCCGAGACCCTACGCTCGTTCACAGCCCGCTATCTGGGATTTCTCGGTCCGGAGCTGGCAGACGCCATCGCGGCGACAGCGAAAACGTCCACGTCCGACGCCCTCCGGAAGGTGCTGGACGGGGCGGAGCAGGCCGGATGCAATGAATTCATCGTGGTGCCCGCAACCACCGATCTGCGCTGCCTCGATTCGGTCGCAGACATCGTCGCTGCGCGCGAATGACGTCGGGACATGCTCCCCGCCCCCTAGGCTCCGACCCATGTGGGACTTCGCGGAGAGCACGCACGAGGACGTCGCCCTGCTGCGACAGCGTTATGAGGCACTCACCGATTCGGTGCGCCAGCTCATCGACGCCACGCTCAGGACCGAGGTCGGCGACGATGTCGTCGCCTCGGCCAAGGCCGAGATCGACGCCGCAACTGCCCGGCTGCAAAGCCACCAGCGCGTCGACTCGCTCGGCATCTCCGTCACGCCGGACGGCGACACGGTCGCATGGGGGAACGTCGCCATCGGGCCGCGCAACCCGCTCGCTCCGCCACTGGAGGTCGTGCCCGACGGCCTGACCCGGGCGCATGTCGACACTCATCTCGGTGCTGCCTACGAAGGGCCGCCCGGGCACCTCCACGGTGGATACTGCGCCCTCGTCCTCGATCACCTCCTGGGTCACGTCGCCAGCCACGGCAGCGTCGACACTGTCGTGGCCACCGGAACGATCAGCTTCCGCTATCTGCGGCCGACCCGGCTCGGTTCCATGCATGCCGAAGCCGAGATCCAGGACACGGACGGTCGCAAGGTCTTCGTCACGGGCCATTTGGCCGATGATGAGGGTGCCACGGTCACGGCCGAAGGTGTGTTCATCGTGCTGAAGTAGTCTCCAGACGACCTATCTGGACGGGCGTGAGGGGGAGCCGTGGAAGTCGTCGCCTCATGGCCGGCGAGCTCACCACTCAGCGGGGTTGCCGACTGGGCTCGGCGCGCGGAAGCCCTCGGGTTCGACGTGATGCACGTGCCGGAGACCCTCCACGACCCGTTCACGGTCGCCACCCTCGCGCTCGAACACACGGAGACCCTGGTGGTTCGCACGAGCATGGTCGTCGCCTTTCCGCGCAGCCCGATGATCACGGCCTACACGGCGTGGGACCTCGCCCGGTTCTCCGGTGGCCGATTCCAGCTGGGGCTGGCCTCACAGGTGCGCGGCAACATCGTCGGACGGTTCTCGGCGGAGTGGTCCGAGCCGGTCGCCCGACTCCGCGAGTACATCGAGGCGGTTCGGGCGATCTTCACCAGCTTCCAGACCGGGGCGGACCTGCTCTACGAGGGGGAGCACTATCGGTTCGACCGGTTGCAGCCCTATTTCAACCCCGGCCCGATCGACTCCGCTCCGCCGGCCGTCTACACCGGCGGCGTCGGGCCCCGGATGTGTGAGCTGGCCGGAGAGACGTCGGACGGGTTCGTGTGTCATCCGACCAACTCTCACCCCGAGGTCCTGCGCTCCACGACCCTGCCGGCCATCGCCGCCGGACGGGACCGAGTCGAACGTGCTGATCCCGGTCCGCGCATCATCGCCGGGCCCCAGCCGATCACCGCGGCGACCGACGCCGAGCTGAAGACGGTCCGCGACGCACGGCGACAGGAGCTGGCCTTCCTCTACAGCACGCCGGCCTACAAGCCGCAGCTCGAGATGTTCGGTCTCGGCGAGCTGAGCGAGGCTTTGTCCGGGATGGCGCAGCGCTCCGACTGGGCCGATCTCGTACGACACATGACGGACGAGGCCATCGAGCAGCTGGTCCCGCACGGCACCTACGCCGGGCTGCCTGACGTCCTCGCCGAGTGGTACGGCGGACTGTGCGACGGGGTCGTGCTGACGATCCCCGACGACGCGGAGTCCGCGGCCTTCCCGTCGCTGGTCGAGCGCTGCAAGGCCATTGAACCTCGCGTCGTGAGCTGAGACTCAGCCGAGGCCGAAGCGTGCCGCCAGCTTGTCGAGATAGGTGAGGACCGCCTGCTCCTCGGCGTCCGGGATGCCCCACATCAGCTCGGAGGCTCCCGCTGACATCCAGTCGGCGAAGTCCTCCTCGGTCGGCTTCTTGGCGACCAGGATGCGCACGTCGGGTTCACCGTCGCGCCCCGCCTCGGTCCACTCCTTGCGCAGGACTTCAGCCTTCTCTGCGATGCCGGTGTCGATCGGCGTGGTCATCCACCCGTCGGCATGGCGGGCGATCCACTTCATCGTCTTCGGGCCGCCACCGGCGCCGATGATGACCGGGATGCGGCCCTGCGGTGGCTTGGGATAGGCCCAGCTCGGGCCGAAGGACACGAACTCGCCGTCGTACGACGCCTCCTCCTGGGTCCACAGCGCACGCATGGCCTCGAGGTACTCCTTGAGGACGGTGCGGCGCTTGCCGGCGGGAACGTGGTGATCCTTGAGCTCGTCGGTGTTCCATCCAAAGCCTGCTCCGATGGTGACGCGTCCGCCGGAGAGGTGGTCGAGGGTGGCCAGGGTCTTGGCCAGGGTGATCGGGTCGGACTGGACCGGAAGGCAGACGGCGGTCGAGAGGCCGATCCGTTCGGTCGCGACGGCGCAGGTGGCCAGCGTGGTCCAGGGGTCGAGAGTGCGCATGTAGCGGTCGTCCGGAAGCTCCTCGCCTCCGGTGGGGTGCAGGGCTTCTCGCTTCACGGGGATGTGCGTGTGCTCGGGCACGTAGATGGTGTCGAAGCCACGCTCCTCCGCAGCTTGGGCGAGGGCGGCCGGCGTGATGCCGCGGTCCGAGGTGAAGAGCACGACTCCGTTGCGCATGACACCACTGTAGAACGTGTTCTAGTATCGCGGAATGTCGGCTGATCAGGACGCGAGCTCGTTCGTCGCCGTCGACCGGCCCGTTACCGGGGTCGCCGTCGTCACCATGAACCGGCCGGAGCGCTTGAACGCGATGGCGTTCGACGTCATGGTTCCGGTTCGCGAGCGGCTCGTGGAGCTGGGCCACGACAACAGTGTCCGCGCGATCGTCGTGACCGGCGCGGGGGGAGCCTTCTCCTCCGGCGCCGACCAGAAATCGGCGGGGCGACCACCGCATGCCGAGGGCCTCCCTCGACCCGCCTACGCGTTGCGGTCGCTCGAGGTCCTCGAGGACGTCGTCGCGACGCTCCGGCGGGTGCACCAGCCGGTCATCGCCGCCGTCGATGGTGCTGCCGTTGGTGGAGGGCTGTGCCTGGCGCTGGCGTGCGACATCAGGATCGCCTCGCCCACGGCGTACTTCAGGGCCGCCGGCATCAACAACGGGCTCACCGCGAACGAGCTCGGGCTCAGCTACCTGCTGCCACGTGCCGTGGGCTCCAGCCACGCCGCCGACCTGATGTTCACCGGCCGTGACGTCGAATCCGAGGAGGCGGCACGGATCGGACTGGTCTCCCGCGTCGCCGACCCGGTGCTGGACGAGGCGGTGGCCATCGGTGAGCAGATCACCGCGTTCTCCCAGCCCGGAATCGAGATGACCAAGCGATCACTGCACGCCGGCATCTCCGCCGGATCCCTGGAGAGCTACATGCCGATGGAGGGAATCGGCCAGCTCTACCTGCGGATGCTGACCGACAACTTCGAGGAGGCGGTCCAGGCTCGCAGCGAGGGCCGACCCGCCGTCTTCCGCGACGACCGAGGCGACGACTGACATGGGCCGCTTCTCCCTGCCGGACGAACGTCCCAAGAACCTCAACGCGCCGATCTCCAAGAAGGCGCTCAAGCTCATGTCGAGGATTCAGGTCCGCGTCTTCAAGCTGACCAACGGTCGAGTCGGCCGGAACTGGCGCGTTGGTGCCGGGTTCAGGAAGCCGGTCCCGACGCTGTTGCTCGAGCACGTCGGCCGCAAGTCCGGCACGGTGTTCACCACTCCGCTCCTCTTCCTCGACGACCCGCCCAACGTCGTGATCGTCGCGTCCGTGGGCGGCATGAGGAAGAACCCGCAGTGGTTCGCGAACCTGATGGCCCACCCGGACACCCGCATCGACCTGCCGAAGCGGCCTGGCCTCCCGGTTCGGGCGCGCGTGGCCGACGACGAGGAGCGTGCCAGGTTGTGGCCGATGCTCGTCGCGCTCTACGCCGACTTCGCGAAGTACCAAGGGTGGACCGACCGGAAGATCCCCGTCGTCATCCTCGAGCCACGATGATGAGTGACGTGACGCAAGACGACTTCACCGTGGGTGTGTTGGGCGGGACGGGCCCGCAGGGCCGCGGGCTGGCGTTGCGCTGGGCCGCCTCCGGGCTCGAGGTCGTGCTCGGCTCCCGAGACGGCGAGCGCGCCGAGCAGGCCGCCGCCGAGCTGAACCAGGAGCTGTCGTCGACATCCGGCGCGGCAACCGTCCGCGGTGCCGGCAATCGCGATGCTGCGGCGGCGGCCGATGTCGTGATCGTCTCGGTGCCCTTCGACGCACATCGAGCGACGCTGGCGGACCTCGCCGAAGCCCTCGACGGCAAGATCGTCGTCGACTGCGTCAACCCGCTCGGTTTCGACAAGCAAGGCCCATTCGTGCTCGATCTCGACGAGGGGAGCGCCGCCGAGCAGGCCCAGGCGATCCTTCCGGGGTCGCGCGTGATCGCCGCCTTCCACCACGTGTCGGCGGTGCTCCTCGCCGATCTCTCGGTCACGGACCTCGACACGGACATCCTGGTGCTCGGCGAGGACCGCGACGACGTCGCCGTGGTGCAGCAGCTGGCCGACCGCATCCCGGGGATGCGTGGACTGTTCGGGGGACGGCTGCGCAACGCCGGCCAGGTCGAGGCACTCACCGCGAACCTCATCGCCATCAACCGTCGATACAAGACGCACGCCGGGATCAGGATCACCGGGCAGGGCCTGTGACGAGCGCGCGGGAGACTGCTCGCGCTGTCGGGCGGGCCGACAACGGCAAGAGCATCGACGTCGCGGAGGCCGCCGCGCTGCTGGCGGCCCGTGGGGAGGACCTCGATCGCCTGATGGGTGTGGCTCGCCGCGTCCGCGATGCGGGCCTCGCCGAGGCGGGCCGTCGGGGTGTGGTCACCTACTCGCGCAAGGTGTTCATCCCGCTCACCCGCCTGTGCCGGGACCGGTGCCACTACTGCACGTTCGTGACGGTGCCGGGCAAGCTCAGTGCTGATGGAGGGGCGCCGTTCCTCTCACCGGACGAGGTGCTGGAGATCGCGCGGTCCGGAGCGTCGATGGGGTGCAAGGAAGCGCTGTTCACGCTCGGTGACCGCCCGGAGGACCGGTGGCCGGAGGCGAAGGAGTGGCTGGCCGAGGCGGGCTACGAGTCGACCCTCGAGTACGTGCGCGCGATGGCGATCGTGGTCCTGGAGGAAACGGGCCTGCTGCCACACCTCAACCCCGGGGTGATGAGCTGGGCGGAGATGAATCGGCTGAAGGCCGTTGCCCCGTCGATGGGGATGATGCTCGAGACGACGTCGCGCCGTCTGTTCGAGGAGAAGGGTCAGCCGCACCACGGCAGCCCGGACAAGGATCCCGCGGTGCGGATGCGGGTCCTGGAGGATGCCGGACGGCTGAACATCCCGTTCACGACCGGTGTGCTCGTGGGCATCGGCGAGACCCTCACCGAGCGGGCGGAGAGCATCTTCGCGCTGCGTCAGGTCTCGCGCGAGCTCGGGCACGTGCAGGAGGTGATCGTCCAGAACTTCCGGGCCAAGCCCGAGACCGCGATGCGGCACGTGGACGACCTGAACCTGGAGGAGTACCTGGCCGCGATCGCCACCACGCGCGTCGTGCTGGGACCCTCCGCTCGCGTGCAGGCGCCTCCGAACCTCGTCGACCTGACCGAGTGCCGCGCCCTGCTGGACGCCGGCGTCGACGACTTCGGCGGCATCAGCCCGGTGACGCCCGACCACGTCAATCCCGAGCGGCCGTGGCCGGCGCTCGACGCCCTGGGAACGCTGTGCCGGGAGGCCGGCTTCGAGCTCCGTGAGCGCCTGACCGCCCATCCGCCCTACTTGGCCGAACCATGGCTCGACCCACGCCTGCGGGCCCACGTCGATGCGCTGGTCGGTCCTGACGGACTCGCGGATCCGGCGGCCGTGCCGGCAGGCCTGCCGTGGCAGGAGCCCGACGGCGGCTGGGAGACCTCCGGCCGCGCCGACCTGCACGCGGCCGTCGACAGCGAGGGCCGCCGGCAGGACCGCCGGGGCGACTTCGACGAGGTGTACGGCGACTGGGCGTCGGTGCGCCGGCGGGTGGACGCGGGCGCGGCGCCATCGCGCCTGGACGCGGATGTCGCCGCCGCGCTGCGAGCCGCCGAGCGCGACCCGGCCGGGATCACCTCCGACCAGGCGCTGGCCCTGATGTGCGCCCCCGAGGGTCCAGAGCTCGATGCCCTGACTGCGCTCGCCGACGACCTGCGCCGCGACGTGGTGGGCGACGAGGTCACCTACGTCGTGAACCGCAACATCAACTTCACCAACGTCTGCTACGTCGGGTGCCGGTTCTGCGCCTTCGCGCAGCGGCGGACCGACGCCGATGCGTACACGCTCTCCCTCGACGAGATCGGCGCGCGGGCGCGAGAGGCATCCGACGTCGGTGCCACGGAGGTGTGCCTGCAGGGCGGCATCGACCCGCAAATGCCGGGCACGGCCTACGCCGACATCGCCCGGGCCGTGAAGCAGGCGGCGCCCGAGCTGCACGTGCATGCCTTCAGCCCCATGGAGGTGATGAACGGCGTCTCCCGCACCGGCCTGTCGGTGCGTGAGTTCCTGCTCTCCCTGCGCGAGGCCGGAGTCGACTCGCTGCCGGGGACCGCCGCCGAGATCCTCGACGACGACGTCCGGTGGGTGCTCACCAAGGGCAAGCTGCCCACGGCGGCCTGGATCGACGTGGTGACCACCGCGCATTCCGTCGGCCTGCCGACGACGTCGACGATGATGTACGGCCACGTCGACCACCCCCGCCACTGGGTCGACCACCTGAAGGTGATCGCCGGAATCCAGCGGCAGACCGGTGGCTTCTCCGAGTTCGTGCCGCTTCCGTTCGTGCACCAGTCCAGCCCGATCTACCTGGCCGGTGTGGCCCGCCCCGGCCCCACCGTGCGCGACAACCGCGCCGTCCACGCGATGGCGCGGATCATGTTGCACGGGCTCATCGATCACATCCAGTGCTCCTGGGTGAAGCTCGGCCCCGACGTGTGCACGCAGGTCCTGAAGGGCGGGGTCGACGACTTGGGCGGCACGCTGATGGAGGAGACCATCAGTCGCATGGCCGGGTCCACGAACGGGTCCCGCCGGTCGACGGCCGAGCTCGAGCAGATGGCGCGTCGTGCCGGCCGCCCGGCTCGTGAACGCACCACGCTCTACGGACGCGTCGGGGAGCGTCGCGATGTCACTGTCGCCTGAGCCCTTCGCGGCGATCGTCCCGATCCGGTCGTGGGCGACCGGCAAGTCGCGACTGGGCCTTGACGATGCCGAGCGAGCCTCGCTCGGCCGGGCCTTCGCCCTCGACGTCGTCGACGTGCTTCAGGAGAGCCCGGGGATCGACTTCGTGGTCGTCGTCACGGCCGACGACGACGTGCGTGCGGCCGTGGACGGTGTCGAGGTGCTCGCCGATCACGGGCGGAATCTGGACGATGCGGTGTCGCAGGGCTGCGCCTTCGTCGCGGAGAGCGGACGGTCGCGGGTCGTCGTCGTCCCGTCCGACCTTCCGTGCCTCACGGTTGCCGCGGTGGCCGACGTCTTGACGCTTTCGGAAGGCCACGCGCACGCCTACTGCCCGGACGCTGAGGGCGACGGCACCAGCATCGTCGTGTCCCGCGACCCTGCCGGCCTGGTCACGTCGTACGGCCCCGGTTCGGCGGCCGCACACGTAGCGGCGGGGCTCGTGCCCCTTCTCGAGGCGCCACCTCGGTCCCGTCGCGACGTGGACACCCTGGCCCACCTGCGCGAAGCGGAGTCCCTGGGCGTCGGTCCACGGACGGCCGCCGCGATCGCAGCGCTCAGCGCTCGGATGTCACCTCGACCGTGAGCTCGAGCCCGTGCGCGCGGGCGAGCGCGAGGAGCCGTTGCCGCAGCTCTCCGGCCGCGACGAGTGCCTCAGGGGCCGGCGCGATCTGACCTGACGTCCCCTCGAACGTCACCGTCATGCCGTCGGGGACGCCGGCCAGCTCGAGCAGATCCTGCACACCCGCGTCCGACTCGGGGAACCCGCGTGGTGATGTCTCACCCGAGACGGCCGCGACCACCGCCTCGCGGGAGCCGAGGCCGAAGAGGTCATCACTCTCCGGCCTGACCAGGCTCGCGGCGCCGGGGCCGTCGTCATCGATGACCAGTCCGTCGGGCAGGCCGCGCACGATCACGACCGGGTGCCGGCCGAGCTTGCCGGCCGCGAGCTCTGCGGCCGCCGCGACTTCGTCCGCCACCGCCGGTGCGGTGACCACCAGCGGGTTCCCGTAGGAGTCCTGGCGCCCGGCGAACGACTCGAGTGGCAGGAGGCCGGCGCAGCCGATCGCGATGTCCGTCTGCCCGATCCGCCAGGCCCGGCCCGCGGTGTCGGTGATGATCACCGCGACGCGCTTGCCGCTGAGCCGACGGAGTTCCGCGCGGATCGAGCGGGCCGCGGCGTCCGGATCAGGAGGGAGTGGCAGGTACGTTCCGGGGTCGACGTTCGACCCGTCGATGCCGGCCGCAGCGAGGGTGAGCCCATGGTGGGTGCGGATGATGCGAGTGCCGCCGCGCGTGGCGACCACGCGGTCGGTCTGCTCGTCGACGAGGCGTTCCTTGTCGTCGGCTGCCAGCCCCGCCGCCTTGCTGACGACCTTGCTCGTGATCACCACGACGTCGTCGTCGGCAAGGGTGGTGTGCTCGACCACCAGCGCCGCGAGGTCGTCGCCGGGCACGATCTCGCCGATGCCCTCGACCGCGTTCAGCGTGAGCGTCATGAACGGACTTTCAGCGTGGTGGCCAGCTCGAGTGCGTCGACCGCCAGCTGCCGCGTGGTGGCAGCGTCGCGCATGTAGAGGGGGACGTTCCGCGCCGCGATGTGCGCCGCTTCGATCTCCTCGACCTCGCCCGCGTCCTGGGTGTCCACGAGCCAGCCGTCGAGGAGGCCGCCGTCGGAGCGAGCACCGAGATGGCGGGCCACGCCGGCCGCGCTGTTCTCGATGCCCAACCCGTCGAGGAGCTGGTCGGCCATGCCGCGGACGGCCGCTCCGCCGATGATGGGGGAGACGCCGACGACGGGGGCGTGCGCGGCTCGCAAGGCTTCCTTCGTCCCCGGCACCGCGACGATGGGCCCGATCGAGACGATCGGGTTCGAGGGCGCCACCAGGACGACGTCCGCCGTGTCGATCGCCGCGAGCACTTCGGCCGAGGGACGCGACTCGTCGATGCCGTGCAGCTCGACGCCACGCACCGGCACGGCAGCTCGGTGCTTGATCCAGTACTCCTGGAAGTGGATGACCTCGTCGCGGCCGTCGACGGTCGTGGCGATGTGGGTCTCGACCTCGGCGTCGGTCATCGGCAGCAGCGTCACGCCGATCTCCCAGCGCCGGCACAGCTCGGCCGTCGCCTCGGTGAGCGTGTGCCCCGCCCGCAGGCGGGCCGTACGCACCACGTGGGTGGCGAGATCGCGGTCGCCGAGGCCGAACCAGGCTTGCGGCTCGCCGTACGCCGCCAGCTCCTCCTTGGCGTGCCAGGTCTCGTCGGTCCGCCCCCAGCCGCGGTCGGGGTCGATGCCCCCGCCCAGCGTGTACATGATCGTGTCGAGGTCGGGGCTGACGCGCAGGCCGAAGATCCAGATGTCGTCCGCGGTGTTCGCGATGACGCTGAGCTCGTCGTCGGGCCCCACCGCGTCCCGGACGCCGGTGATGAATCGGGAGCCTCCGAAGCCTCCGGCCAGGACGGTGATGCGCACCCGCTCATCGTAGGGACTCGCTGGCACTCGCCAGAAAACTGAAACACGTTCTAGTATTGGGCTCATGCGATTCACCTATGCCGAGGCGATGACCGACGCGACGTACTACGCGCCCCTCGCCCAAGCCGCGGAAGCCGCCGGCTACGACTCGATGACCGTGGCCGACTCGGTGATCTTTCCCGCCGATTCCGACGCGAGCTACCCCTACACCGACGACGGGGACCGGGAGTTCCTCGAGGGCAAGGAGTTCATCGAGACGATGACGCTCTGCGCGTGGCTGGGTTCGGTCACCACGACGCTGCGGTTCACGCCGTTCGTGCTGAAGCTGCCGATCCGGCCACCGGTGCTGGTCGCCAAACAGGCGTCATCGGTGGCGTACCTGACGAACAACCGGCTGGGGCTCGGCGTGGGTCTGTCGCCCTGGCCCGAGGACTACGCCGTCATGGGCGTCCCGTGGGAGCGGCGCGGCAAGCGGTTCGACGAGTGCATCGACATCCTGCGCGGCCTGACCTCCGGCGGAGAGTTCGAGTTCCACGGCGAGTTCTACGACATCCAGCCGATCACGCAGACGCCGGCGCCGACCGAGCCGATCCCGATCCTGGTCGGCGGCCACTCCGACGCGGCCCTGCGGCGTGCGGTACGACGCGGCGACGGCTGGATGCACGGCGGAGGCCCCAACGACGACCTCGACGAGCTGCTGGACCGCCTCGACGCGGTGCGCAAGAAGGAGGGCGTGGAGAACGAGCCGTTCGAGATCCACGTCATCTCGATGGACGCCTACGACGCCGACGGGTGCAAGCGTCTGGAGGACCGTGGCGTGACCGACGTGATCGTCGGCTTCCGATACCCGTACATCAAGGGCCCCGACCCCGAGCCGCTGACCACGAAGATCGAGCATCTGGAGAAGTTCGCCGAGAAGGTCATCGCCAAGGTGTCGTCCTCGTAGGAGCTTCGATGCAAGACTCGTCTCTGAGATCAGGTTGTCCTGGACTTGGAAACTGCTAGGTTCCTACCACCTCGTTCGGTCAAGGGAGTCTGATTCATGGCTCAGTTCTCAGAAGTGGTGCGCGACGACGGCGTGTGCGTCGTCCGGACGGCGGGGGAGCTCGACATCGCGGCAGCCGAGGACTTCATCGAAGTCGTTCGGGCATCTCTTGGACGCTGTGGCACGGTCGAGATAGATCTCGGAGACGTCACGTTCATCGATTCCAGTGGCTTGGGGGCATTGGTCCGGTTGCGCAAGGAGGCGGACGCCGAGAATGCCGATCTGTATCTGTTCAATGTCAGTGCAGCCACCGATCGATTGCTTCGCATCACCGGTCTCGTCGAGTACTTCGACATCCGCGCCAGTCAGTCGTAGCGGTCGCGACGTGCCACGTGACCTCCCGCAGGGAAGGGCGACGCGCCCATGAGCTCGGCTCCGTCTGAGGACGGCTTCATCGGATCAGAGCGCCGCGACGCCGGTGCCGCTCGATCCCGGGATCGCGGCCCGAAGTATCCGGTGAGAGCGGTCGCCGTCATCGGCGCCTTTGGTATCGCCCTGACGGTTCTCTCCACCTGGGGCGCGGCTCGATTCGACCACAACACCGAGGAGCGTCTGCTTCAGGTCCAGACCCGGCAAGCGGCAGCCGTGCTGTCGACCGCCAGTCTGGTGATCCAGCAGCCGATGAAGGCGGCGCTCGACGCGCAGGCGTTCGCCGGTCGAGGCAGCGCATCGGTGTTCGAGCGTGGCATGGGCGCGGTCGTCGGCACCGGTGACGACCAGTTCGTCTCCGCCTCGTTGTGGCATCGGGACCAGGGACGCATCCGCAACGTGGCGTCAGAAGGCGTGAGCCAGGGGATCGACGGCAGCAGTGCAGAAGGCCAGGCCTTCCTCAATCGCGCAGTCAAGAGCCCCACCTCTGTCGTGCAGCGCGTCGTCGTCGGAGAACAGATTCGCCTCGCGTTCGCGCTTGCGGATCCTGAATCCGGTTACGTCGTGCTCGCCGAGCGCGCTGTACCCGCCAACCGCAGGTCACGCGTGGATCAAGACGCCGCCTTTGCCGACCTCCACTACGCCATCTACCTCGGTGATGGCACCGACATGGCCGACCTGTCGACCACCGATGTCGATCCTGCCGACCTGCCGCTGAAGGGCCTCACCTACCGAACAGAGGTGCCGTTCGCCGACACCAAGCTCACTCTGGTCATGTCGCCCAGGCGCCATCTGGGAAGTACGCTGAGCCAGCGTCTCCCGATCATCCTGAGCGTCGGCGGCTTGCTGCTGACCATCATCGCGGCCCTCATCGCCCGTCAGCTCGTCCGGGCCCGCAGCGAGGCGGAGAGCAACACCGAAACGATCACCGACCTGTTCCAGCGCGTCGACCTCCTCTACGAGGAGCAGCGTGATCTCTTCGTCCGTCTCCAACGAGCCCTGCTGCCCCAGGTCATCCCGGACGTTCCCCAGATCGAGATCGCTTCGAGGTACGTGGCAGGCGCCCAGGGCGTCGACATCGGAGGCGACTGGTACAGCGTCATCGGCGTCGACGATGACCGGTTCGCGTTCGTCGTGGGTGACGTCTCCGGCCACGGTGTCGACGCGGTGGCCACCATGGCCCATGCGCGATTCACCCTCAGGGCCTACCTGGTCGACGGGAACACCCCGCAGCTGGCCCTGGAAAAGTGCTCCCGCCAGTTCGACATCGCGATCGACGACCACATGATCACCACCATTGCCGGCATCGGAAACTGGCGTACCGGCGAGATCGTCCTGGCGAACGCCGGCCATCCGCCGCCCCTGCTCGTCGCCGACGGAAGCGTGGACTTCGTGTCGCTTCCCGTGGGCCGCCCGCTGGGCGTCGGCCCGTCGTCCTATGAGCCCGCGACCTTCACGATGCCCACCGACTCCACCATGATCTTGTACACCGACGGGCTGATCGAGCGACGCACCGAAGACATCGACGCCGGCATGCGCCGCCTCGTCGATGTGGTCGGTCCGATCTCCCGGGACCCGCTTGAAGATCTTGTCGACCAGGTCCTGACCTCGTTGCGCGACGAGGACGCCGTCGACGACATCGCCGTCCTTGCTCTGCGACGACTGAGCTCCTGATAGGACGTATCGTGCTCGCGGGGGGCCGGTCGGGCCCGGAGAGGAGCACCATGGCCCAGCGTCGTCGTTTCCCACGGCCCCGTGACTTCCTGCCCCTGCTCAAGTTCAAGAGGCCGGTCTTCAACCCGACGCGTCGCCGCCTGCAGAAGGCACTGACCATCGACGACCTCCGCACGGTGGCGAAGCGCCGTACGCCAAGGGCTGCCTTCGACTACACCGACGGTGCCGCCGACGCCGAGCTGTCGCTGGCCCGGGCTCGCCAGGCATTCGTCGACATCACCTTCCACCCGTCGATCCTGCGGGACGTCTCGAAGGTCGACACGTCGGTCACGGTGCTGGGGGAGCGCTCGGCCCTGCCGTTCGGCATCGCGCCGACCGGCTTCACCCGGATGATGCAGAGCGAGGGAGAGATCGCCGGCTGCACCGCCGCCGAGGCAGCAGGAATCCCGTACGCGCTGTCCACGATGGGCACCACGGCCATCGAGGACGTCGCCGCGGCGGCACCTTCCGGTCGTAACTGGTTCCAGCTCTACATGTGGAAGGACCGCGACCGTTCGATGGCGCTGGTGGAGCGCGCGGAGCAGGCGGGCTTCGACACGTTGCTGGTCACCGTGGATGTTCCGGTCGCCGGGGCTCGGCTCCGTGACGTTCGCAACGGCATGACCATTCCGCCGACGCTCACTGCCCGCACGGTGCTGAACGCGATCCCGCGACCGGCGTGGTGGTTCAACTTCCTCACGACGGAACCGCTCGCCTTCGCCTCGCTCGACACGTGGTCGGGCACCGTGGCGGAGCTCCTGGACACGATGTTCGACCCGACCGTCACCTTCGACGACCTGGCCTGGATCAAGGACCAGTGGCACGGCAAGCTCGTCGTCAAGGGTGTCCAGAGCGTCGATGACGCCGTGAAGCTGGCGACTCTCGGTGTCGACGCCATCCTCCTGTCGAACCACGGTGGCCGGCAGCTCGACCGGGCACCGGTGCCGTTCCACCTGCTGCCGCAGGTGAAGCGCGAGGTGGGCAGCGCCGTGGAGATCCACCTCGACACCGGGATCATGAGCGGCCAGGACATCGTGGCAGCACTCGCCCACGGCGCCGACTTCACGATGATCGGCCGCGCCTACCTCTACGGGCTGATGGCCGGAGGACGTCGGGGCGTCGACCGCGCCATCGACATCCTGCAGACGGAGATCGAGCGCACCATGCGCCTGCTCGGGGTCACGAGCGTCGACCAGCTGGAGCCCGGGCACGTGACCCAGCTGGTGCGCCTCGGTCCCCGCTGACGGTCAGGCCTCCGGCAGAGGGGTGTAGATCGACTTGACCTCGGTGTAGTGCGCCAGGCCCTCGGGCCCGAACTCCCGGCCGAAGCCGGAGGCCTTGAAACCGCCGAACGGCGCCGCGAAGTCCATCGTGTAGGTGTTCACGCCGTACGTGCCGGTGCGCACCCGGCGAGCGACGTCGACGCCGGCGTCGAAGTCAGCGGTCCAGACCGTGCCGGCCAGACCGTAGTCGGAGTCGTTGGCGATCCGTACGGCGTCGTCGACGTCGTCGTACGGGATCACCGACAGAACCGGGCCGAAGATCTCCTCCTGCGCGATCCGCATCCGGTTGTCGACGTCGGCGAAGATCGTCGGCCGGACGTACCAGCCGTGATCCAGCCCGTCGGGCATCCCGTCGCCACCGACGACCAACCGAGCGCCTTCCTCCTGACCGAGGGCGATGTACTTCGCCACCCGCTCCTGCTGGCGTTGCGCGACCATCGGGCCGATCTCGGTCTCCGGGTCACTGGGGTCGCCGACCTTCATCGCAGACACCGTGTCGGCGAGCGCCTCGACCACCGCGTCGTAGTTGTTCCGGCTGGCCAGGATCCGGGTCTGGGCCACGCAGGCCTGGCCGGAGTTCATCAGGGCGAGGAACTTCAGGCCTTCCATGGTGGGCGTGAGTTCGGCGTCATCCAGCACGATGGCGGCGGACTTGCCACCGAGCTCGAGGCTGACCCGCTTGAGCTGCTCGCCGCACACCGACCCGATGGCCCGGCCGGCTGCCGTCGAGCCGGTGAAGGCCACCTTGTCCACGCCGGGGTGGGCGACGAGATGCGCACCGACCTCTCGACCGGCGGCCACGATGTTGACGACACCCGGAGGCACGCCGGCCTCCTGGAGCAGCTCGGCGAGCAGGTAGGGGTCGAGCGGAGCCTCCGGCGCAGGCTTCACCACCACGGTGCAGCCCGCCAGGAGGGCCGGTACGAGCTTCGACATGATCGTGAACTGCGGGACGTTCCATGGCGGGATCGCGGCGACGACACCGACCGGCTCGTGCCGGACGATCACGTCGGCGCCCAGAGCACCCGGCCGCGGCTCCTCCCAGGGAAATTCACGAGCCACGGCGAGGAACGCCTCGATCTGCATCCATGGCGCCGGTGCTTGCGCCAGGTTCGAGAATGAAGTTGGCGAGCCCATCTCGGTGGTGATCAGGTCGGCCATCTCACCGAGACGGGCTGCGTACAGGCCGGAGAACGCCTCGACCACGGCGATCCGTTCAGCAGGTGACATCCGTGGCCACGGGCCGTCGTCGAACGCTTTCCGTGCGGCGGCGACCGCAGCGTCGATGTCGGCCGCGGTGCCCTGCGGCACCGTGGCCACCACCTCCTCACTGTGCGGTGAGATCACCTGCAGCAGCTCGTTCGAGGCCGGCGCCGACCACTCGCCACCGATGAACAGGGCGTCACGGTCGAGGTTCATGGATTCCCTTTCGGCTGTACTGAGATGTCTTAGGGCGCGAGGTCGAAGAAGTCCTTGAAGCCGCTGGGGTCGTGCCGACCGAGGGCTCCGTGCTCGAAGAGTCCCCACCCCTCGGCGCCGTCACACACAGCGCGGCCCACATGGTCGATCACGCCGAACATCACCCGGCCGGCGACGTCGGGATCGGTGACGTCGTAGGTGACGCGCTCGGTGAAGCCTGGCCCCTTCCACACCCCGTGGCCCCAGTCGGAGTCGCCGCCGTAGCCGCCCCCCAGATGGAGGGGTACCGCCAGCTTCGACTCCACCTCGAACAGAACCGGCTTGCCGTCGGGCGTCGTGCAGTGGATGGTGGCGCCCTTCGGCACCCGGGTGCCTGAGGCGTAGGCGACCTCGACCCGCGGCCAGCCCAGCTGCTCGACCCGGCCGTCGGCCCAGATCCGGGTGCAGTCGTTGAGGGTTCGGAAGCCGTCGGGATCCTCTTGCATGATCAGCACGACGGCGTACTCGTCGAATCGCATCGGCACGTAGAGCCACCACATGCCCTCGAACGGCGGGTCGGTGGGGGCGCCCCCTGGCACCGGCTCGCCGGACGGACGGATGCCCCACGAGCGGTCTCGGGTGCCGACCCAGGAGTCGGGCTGAACCGCGATCTCCTCACCATCGACGGCCAGGATGCCGCTCCAGGTGCCGACCTGGGCGAATCGCTGCGCGTCGAGGGTGACCCGGCTGCCCGTCCTCATCACGTGCCGTTGCTCCTGCAGCGCGTCGAAGGAGCCATCCCAGGTCAAGTCGCACGAGATGCCCTCGGTCTCCTCGAGGACCAGCCGCAGTCGGCGCAGCGGCTCTGCCACCTCGATCCGATAGCCGCCGACGTGCTGGTGCAGCCGGTCGCCGTCGATGGCGTCGGAGAGGTGGACGGCGGTCTGGTTGTCCCCACGCCGGACCAGGAAGAACGCGTCCTTCACGCCGAGGTTCGGGTAGTAGCCGAGTCCGCTGATCACGAAGATGTCGCCGGTGCGGTCGTGGGCGTTCAGGTAGCAGCGGTCGTAGAAGTTGCGGTCGCTGGTTCCGGCCCACTCCACCGGCATCGGCACCTGGTGGATCGGGTACTCGTCGAGCGGTCCCACCATCAGGCGCCCGCTTCGTCGAGGAGCTGCTCGAACAGCGGCCGGTGATGCATGAGCGACTCGATGTCGCCGGGCTGCTCGATCTCGCCGAAGCGGACCTGCCGGGCTCCAGTGCGCATGAAGACGATGCCCCACTGCACGGCGTCGTAGAGCTGGAACCAGTCGAGCTCGCCGACCTCGATCCCCGTCGACTCGGCGTAGGTCGCCCGCACGTCGTCCTCGCGCAGGAAGTCGGGCATGCCCGGCAGCTCCATCGAGCCGGCGATGGTCTCGAAGACCCGGTGCGCGAACACCAGCCAGGCAAGGTCCATCTCGCGCGGCCCGACGCCGGCCATCTCCCAGTCGAGGACGCCGACCGGCTCGAAGTCCCGGTAGAGCACGTTGCCGATCCGGGCGTCTCCCCAGCAGAGCACCGTGTCGGTGCCGGTCGGGACATGAGCCTCCAGCCACGCCAGGCCGCGTTCGATGAGCGGCGACGGACCGCCGTCGACGACCGCGAAGTCGTACCAGGCGCGGGTGCGGGCCAGGTTGCGACGCAGCATCGTGTCGCCGGCGGTGTCCGCCTCCAGGAACTTGAACGTGGAGGTTGCGTCGGCGATGCCGTGCAGCCCGGCGATCACCGACACGGTGCTGTCCTGCAGCCGCCGCTGCTGCTCCGCCTCCGCATCGAACAGCCAGTTGTCGCCGAAGTTGTACGGCAGCACATCGGGCGGCACCACGCCGTCGACCCGGTCCATCAGGAAGAACGGCGTGCCGAGCACCTCGCCGGTCGGCTCCATCCACCGAACCGTCGGCACCGGCACGTCGCTGTACGCGGCCGCCAGCCGCATGGCATCGAACTGGTCCTGAAGCCGGTACGCCGGGAAAACGGGTACGTCCTCGGCGGCCGGGGCCACCCGGGCGACGAACTCGCCGTCGCGACGTTCGCCGTTCTCGGTCCATGAAGCATCCAGGACCAGGGTCTCGGACGACATTCCGTTGGCTTCGATGCCGGTGTGCAGGGTCACCGACGGCCCCGCTCCCTCCGGTAGCTCGGTGGCCAGCCACGCGGCGAGCACCTCGGGGATGTTCTCCGCTGCGCGGCTGGACCGCTGCATCGAGAAGTCGGCCGCGGGGGGTTGGGTCACGGCTGAAGCATTGGTGGAACGTGTTCTCGTGTCAAGGATTCGCGTTCATGCTTCGACGGGTTTCATGACGACGGTTTCGACGATCAACCGCACCACGCGGGGCTGGCCCGCATTGATGAGGAAAGAATGGTCACAATGGACCATCCCGGCATGGTGCCAGCCTTCGCTACGTTCGACTTGCCCGAGGTTTCAGCCGAAACCTCAACTCCCGAGGGTTGGTCCCTATGCGCTCTCTGCGTCTTGTCGTCCCCACCATGCTCGTTGTCCTGAGCATGGGCATCTCCCCGGCTGCTGCCGCTGACGAGGACGACGCCGGAGGTGGGAACTTCCTCAGCACCTTGTTCGGAGCCATGACGAGCTCGAGCACGCCGGCGACGGATCCGCCCATCAACACCCCTGAGACGGACCCGGGCACCAATCCGGGAAACATCGTCAAGCCACCGGTCGCGGATCCGATCACGGACCCGCCGGTCACCAACCCGGGCAACACGGCCAACCCTCCGGTCACGGACCCTCCGACCACGGAGCCGCCGGCAACCAACCCGAACTCGTTCAAGCTTCCGGTGGCGGAGCCCAAGCTCATCGAGCCCCCGATGGACGAAGGAGATCCCGACGGTCCGGTCGCGAACGACGACTCCTACAGCGTTCAGGCCGACTCCGGTGCGGTGGTCATGTCCGTGACGGACAACGACACGGGCAACGGCATCATGGCGGTGCAGGCGTCGAGCCAGCCGTCGAACGGTGAGATCAGCATGACGGGAATGAAGACGTTCTCGTACACCCCCAAGTCGGGGTTCGTCGGCAGTGACTCGTTCACCTACCAGGCGAAGGATGCCGCCCAGGCACAGAGCAACACCGCCACGGTGACGATCGACGTGACGCCGAGTGGCGAGGGCGATCGTTCCGCCAGCTCCGATGAGTGGTCGAACGACGACGACAACGAGAACGACGACAACGACGACTGGTCCGGCAAGAAGAAGCACCACGGCGATGACGACGACGACGATGACGATGACGATGACGACAATCGTTGCGATCGTGATGGCCACAAGAAGCACTACGGCAACGGCCACGGCAACGGCAGCGGATACGGGAACGGAAACGGCGACGGCTGGTACGGCGACAACGACGGCGATGACGATGGCGATGTCGTCTTCCGCAGCTCCCACTCCGACGGCGACGGGTACGGCGACGGCGACTGGTCCGGCAAGAAGAAGCATCACGGCGACGACGACGACGAAGACTGCGACGACGACGACGACGAAGACGTCTGTGAGGACGAGGACGACGACGACGAAGACGACGACAAGCACTGGAAGCACAAGGAGCACTGGGACTGGAACCAGAATTGGGACGACCAGTACGGGTACGGCCACGGCTACGGCGATGATGACCTGAGCGCCCGCAGCTCCAGCTACTCGGGCTATGGCGACAACGATGGCGACGGCTACGGCTACGGCAACTGGAATCGTCACTGGGACGACGATGACGACGACGAAGGTGACGAAGACGAAGACGAAGAATGTGATGACGACGATGACGACGATGACGATGACGATGGCGACGACGAGGAGCTCCCCGACACCGGAGCACCCGGCAACCTGCCGCTTCTCGCATTGGGCGGATTCCTCGTGATCGCCGGACTCACCATCGCGCGACGCGCTCGCGCCTAGAGGGTCAGGTGTCCTGACGGTCGCCCCGGTCACACATCGTGACCGGGGCTCGGCCGTGCGGTGGTAACCGTGGTGCTCTCCCTCGTCGCTTTCACTTCGCTCTACGATTGACTGGGCAGCGACAGCCGGAGCGAGCCCACGAGCGCAAGGAGAGCTGTGAGCGAACAGGTCACCGCCATCGTCCTCGCCGCGGGCGCAGGCACGCGGATGCGATCGAAGCGCGCCAAGGTGCTCCACGAGCTGGCCGGGCGCAGCATGATCGCGCACTCGCTGATCACCGTCCGCGAAGCCGGCATCGCGCGCACCGTGGCCGTCGTCGGGCACGACCGCGACCAGGTCACGGCGGCGATCTCCGAGGTCGATCCAGAGGTCATGCTGGCCGTGCAGCAGGACCAGCGCGGAACCGGCCACGCCGTCCAGGTCGCGCTCCAGGCGCTGGGCGCGCGACCCGAAGGCACCGTGCTGATCACGTATGGCGACGTGCCGCTCTTGACCCCCCAGACGATCGGTGAGCTGCTCGACGACCATCGCGCCGCCGGCCACGTGGTCACGATCCTGTCGGCCGAGCTCGACGACCCGAGCGGGTACGGCCGCATCGTGCGCGACGACACCTCCGCCGTCACGGCCATCCGCGAGGACGGAGACGCCGACGACGGCGAACGCATGATCCGCGAGGTGAACAGCGGCATCCTCGCCGTCGACGGTGGGTTCCTCGCCGACGCGGTCGCCGGCCTCGACACCGACAACGTCCAGGGCGAGCTGTACCTCACCGACATCGTCGGCCGTGCCGTCGCCGACGGGTTGCCGGTCGGCGCCCATGTGCTCGAGGACGTCTGGCAGACCGAAGGCGTCAACGACCGCACCCAGCTGGCGCGCCTCGGCCGCGAGCTCAACCGGCGCCTCACCCAGCACTGGATGCGCGAAGGGGTCACCATCGTCGACCCCGACACCACGTGGATCGACTCCGCCGTGACCCTCGGCACCGACGTCACCCTGCTCCCCGGCACTCAGCTGCTGGGCGCCACGGTCGTCGAGACGGGTGCCACGATCGGTCCGGACACCACCCTGCGCAACGTCGAGGTCGGCGCCGACGCCTCGGTCATCCGCACGCATGGTGCCGACGTCGTGATCGGTGCGGGCGCGAACGTCGGCCCGTACTCGTACCTCCGCGTGGGCACGGAGCTGGGGGAGGGCAGCAAGATCGGTGCGTTCGTCGAGACGAAGAACGCACAGATCGGTGCCGGAGCCAAGGTGCCTCACCTGTCGTACGTCGGCGACGCGGACGTCGGCGACGGCACGAACATCGGCGCCGGCACGATCGTGGCCAACTACGACGGCGTCGAGAAGCACCGCACGACCGTCGGCAAGCAGGCGCGCACCGGCTCGAACAACGTCTTCGTCGCGCCTGTCACCATCGGCGACGGCGCCTACACCGGAGCCGGCACCGTCGTACGCGAGGACGTTCCGCCGGGGGCACTGGCGACAAGCGCCGGTCCACAGAGGACCATGGAGGGGTGGGTGCGGAAGAAGCGATCCGGTACACCTGCAGCCGAGGCAGCCAACGACGCAGAGGAAGGCGACTCCGGTGAGTAGCCTGCTCAAGCAGACCCCGACGAAGAAGATCATGCTCTTCTCGGGTCGGGCGCACCCGGTGCTGGCCGAGGAGGTGGCCAACCTCCTCGAGATCGACCTCGTGCCGACCACGGCGTACGACTTCGCCAACGGCGAGATCTACGTCCGCTTCGATGAGTCGGTGCGCGGCTGCGACGCTTTCGTGATCCAGAGCCACAGCGAGCCGATCAACGACGCGATCATGGAGCAGCTGATCATGATCGACGCGCTCAAGCGGGCCTCGGCCAAGCGCATCACCGTCATCCTGCCGTTCTACGGCTATGCCCGACAGGACAAGAAGCACCTCGGCCGCGAGCCCATCTCGGCTCGCCTGATCGCCGATCTGTTCCTCACCGCAGGAGCCGACCGTCTGATGACGGTCGACCTGCACACGGCCCAGATCCAGGGCTTCTTCGACGGCCCGGTCGACCACCTGCTGGCGATGCCGATCCTCACCCGTTACGTGAAGCGCAAGTACGGCAAGCGCGACCTCACGGTCGTCTCGCCCGACGCCGGCCGCATCAAGGTGGCCGAGTCGTGGGCCAACTCCATGAAGTCCCCGCTGGCCTTCATCCACAAGACCCGCGATCCGCACAAGCCCAACGAGTCGAAGGCCAACCGGGTGGTGGGTGAGGTCGAGGGCCGCACCTGCATCCTGGTCGACGACATCATCGACACCGGCGGCACGATCGTCCAGGCCGCCGAGGCGCTGATGGCCGACGGCGCGGAGGACGTCGTCATCGTCTCCACGCATGCGGTGTTCTCCGGCGAGGCGATCGACCGGCTGAAGAACTCCACGGCCTGCGAGATCATCGTCACCAACACGCTGCCCATCGACGACGGCAAGTACTTCGACAAGCTCACCGTGCTCTCGATCGCACCGCTGCTGGCCCAGGCCACGGCCGCCGTGTTCGAAGAAGGCTCGGTCACCAGTCTCTTCAAGAACTGAGGCCTGCTCAGCCGCCTGCGATCTCGCGGGCCGCGCGGGCGGCGTCGATGTGTGCGCGAGCACGATCGACGAGATCGGGGGTCCCTCCGCCGGCCTCGACATTGATCTCGACGAGGTAGGCCGCCGAGCAGGTGGCCGCTTCGGCCAGTAGAAGAGCCGTGTGGACGTCGCCTCGGACGCTGGAACGACCCGTGCGGAACACCTCCGCCGCGCAGCGGGCGATCTCGGCTGCCGTGGCCGCGATCTCCAGCGGTACCTCGGTCGCTCGGGTCAGGGCGTCCGCGACCGGGGCTCCCGCCTGGCGGGCCTGAACCACCTCGGAGTAGGCGGCTGCATCCTCGTCGGCCAGGGCAGCGGCTCGGCGTGTCAGGGCGTCGACGTCGTCGAGGTTCTCTGGCCCAGCCATGGCGACGAGGCCGGCAGCCAGGGACGCGGTGACGGCTGCCACCGCGCCACCTCCCGGAGCGGGTGTGGGCTCTGCGACGAGAGCGAGAAATTCTCCGAGCGGTCGGTCGACGTAGGCCAAGGCGTGCCTCAGAACAGGCCGACGGTCTGGCCGTCGTCATCGATGTCGACGTGGGCGGCGGCCGGGTCCGAGCCGAGTCCGGGCATGGTGCGCACCTCACCGCAGATCGGGTAGACGAATCCGGCGCCGACCGAGGCCCGAACCTCCCGGACGGGCAGCGTCCAACCCGTCGGTGCACCGGTGAGCCCGGGATCGGACGACAGGGACAGGTGGGTCTTGGCCATGCAGATCGGCAGCCGTCCGAATCCGGCCTTTTCATAGGTGTCGATCTGGCTGCTGGCCCGCGACGTGTAGTCGACACCGTCGGCACCGTAGATGCGGGTGGCGATGGTCTCGATCTTGTCGCGCAGGCTCATGTCGCCGGGGTAGAGCAACCGGAACTCGCTGGGCTCCTCGGCAGCCTCGGCGACCGCTTCGGCCAGCTCCACCGCACCGCTGCCGCCGTCGGCGAAGTGGCTCGAGACGGCACACCGGACGCCAGCGCTCCGGGCGATCTCGCGAATGGCCTCGTGCTCGCTGGCGTGGTCGCCGGGCATCACGTTGATCGCCACGACCGGAGTCACTCCGTGAATCTGGACGTTCTCGATCTGCTTCAGCAGGTTGGCGGCTCCCGCGTGCACGTCGTCGGGATTCTCGGCGATGAGTCCATCCGGCAAGGGGCGTCCGGCGACGATCCGGTACTTGCCGGAGTGCACCTTGAGCGCGCGGACGGTGACGACCACGACGGCTGCATCAGGCGCTTCGCCCGACGCGCGGCACTTGATGTTGAAGAACCGCTCGGCTCCCATGTCGGCGCCGAAACCGGCCTCCGTGATGGCGAAGTCGCCGGTGCGCAGGGCGATGAGGTCGGCGATCACCGAGGAGACGCCGGTGGCGATGTTGCCGAACGGGCCGGCGTGGACGAGGGCCGGTGTGTTCTCGAGGGTCTGCACCAGGTTTGGCTTGATCGCCTCCCGGAGCAGCACGGCCATGGCGCCGGCAGCCTTCAGCTGCTCGGCGGTCACCGGCTCACCGTCCGGGGTGTAGCCGACGACGACTCGACCCAGCCGCTCGCGCAGGTCGTGCAGCGAGGTGGTGAGTGACAGCGCCGCCATCACCTCGGACGCCGCGGTGATGTCGAATCCTGCCTCACGAGGAACTCCGTCACCGCGGCCGCCGAGTCCGGTCACGATGTTGCGGAGGCTGCGGTCGTTGACGTCGAGCACGCGTCGCCAGGTGATGCTCTGTGGGTCGATGCCGAGCGCGTTGCCGCGGTACAGGTGGTCGTCGAGCATCGCGCTCAGCAGGTTGTGGGCCGCGGTGACCGCGTGCATGTCGCCGGTGAGGTGCAGGTTGAGCTTCTCCATCGGGACGACCTGGCTGTAGCCGCCGCCCGCGGCTCCTCCCTTGATGCCCAGGGCAGGTCCCATCGACGCCTGCCGGATCGCGATGACCGCGTTTCGGCCGATGTGCCGCATGCCTTGGCCGAGACCAACGGTCGTGGTGGTCTTGCCCTCACCGAGTGGGGTCGGCGTGACGGCCGTGACCACGACGTACTTCCCCCGTGGACGGTTCGACAGCTCCTCGATCGCGTCGAGGCTGATCTTCATGACGTCGCGCCCGTACGGCTCGAGCAGCTGGCTGCCCAGGCCCATCTCGTTCGCGACGTCTTCGACCGGCTTGAGTGTCGCGCTGCGCGCGATCTCCAGGTTCCCTCGTGTCATCGTGCTCCTCTCGAACTTCAACGATACGAGGGCGGGTGGCTCACTGGCTGCTCGACGAGGCCGTTGGCTGCTGAAACCATCGGTGATCGCCTAGGCCCAGACGAGTGCAGTGCAGCGCCAGGCCTTCTGACCGCGGTGCGACGTCTGCAGCTCCAGTCGCACCGCCAGCGCCCGTGAGCGTCCGCGGTGCACCATGCGGCCGGCGATCTCCGCTGTCTCGTCGTTGATCATTGACACGTGCACCGACGCGATGCGGGCGGTGCCACCCACGCCCGCTCGTCGTGGAACCCTGGCGCGGGCCGCAAGTCGGGCGTGGAGCTGGTCGTACACGTCGGGTGCCATCCAGGCCGCCATCTGACGAGGCGCCCGTTCCCCGGAGAGCACCTCGACCAGGGCTTGCATGAAGTGGGCTGCGCGCTGTCGAAGCGGGTGCCCGACCTCGTCGGTCGTCGCGCGCTCGATCGGTGCCGGGAGAACCGGCCGCACGCCGGCGAAGGGGAGCGGGATCTGGCCAGGTGCCGGTTCGACCGGCCGGTCGAAGGTGGGGATGACGGGGAGGACGTGCAGGGCTGTGGCGGTTCTCATGAGCGATCCTTCGACGGTGGGTCGAGTCGTTGACCCGGATGGATGAGGTCGGGGTCGTCGCCGATGACCTTGCGGTTCGTGGCGTGCCAGCGGGCGACCTCGTGTGCGGTGGCGGCGACATCGGCGCGGGGCCCGAGCCGAGCTCGGGCGATCGCCCACAACGTGTCGCCGCTCTGCACGACCACCGTGGGCTGCTTCGTCACGGGTTCGATGTCGGCGACCAGCGGCCGGTCCGGCAGCCGGAGTCCGTCGACGCCGCGATCCTCCGCTTGCGCGGCCGGCACCGTGAGCGCTCCGGCGACGCCGGCGAACACGAGGCCACGCAGGAGGCGAGGGGTGAGAGCGACGGCTAGACCGCGCAGCGCGGGAGTCGACGCGAGCAGCGCCACCAGCAACGCCCATGCGCCAACCGCGACGGTCACCAGCGAGATCAGCGCGAGCACGGCCGAGGGGAACTCGTGGCCGCGTAGTGCGACGAGCTGTTCGCCGATCCACCCCATGCGCATCCCCGATGATGACGTTTGATGACGTTTGGATACATTTAAGATTGATGAAGGCACCGTGTCAATGGGCCGTGCACAGGTCGGTTAACGTTCCCCGGACAAGGGGGAACCGTGCGCTGGGACCGATTGTTCGCCGACCTGGAGGGTCAGGCTGCCGACCTCGAGCTCGAGGAGCGTGACGCTCTCGTCAGCGAGCTCCGCGACGGCGAGTGGGCCGAGACCTCCTGGCGCGCTCTTGCGGGTGGCCACGTCGTGCTGGACGTCGCCGGGCTGGGTCGGGTCGAGGGCGAGGTGCGCCTGGTCAATGAGCAGGTCGTCCATGTGACGTCCGACCGGGCGGAGTACGTGGTGGCTGCCGGCGCCGTTCTCGAAGTCGTCGCCGGCGAGCGCCGGGCCCCTGCGCCCACGGCCGTGACGTCACGGCTCGGCTGGGGTCACGTGCTGCGGGCTGCACGAGACGACGGCGACCGCACGATCCTCACCCGCGCGGACGGCACCGCCGTCGATGGCACCGTCGATGTGGTCGGACGTGACTTCGTGACCCTGACGACGGCCGCGGGGCGGACCCGCACCGTGCCGTTCGCAGCCCTGGCGGGCCTGACCCTCAGCGCGACCTGACGTCCTTGTCGGCCGCTGCCGCATCGGGGGAAGGCGCAGCGCGCGCGTACTGGCGCTGGATGTAGTCCTCGAGCTCGACGGCCTCGACGCGCCAGATGTTGCGGCCGCCGACCTGGATGCCACGGAGATCGCCCCCACGGACCAGGGCATACACCTGCCGCGTGGTGACGTTGAGGATCCCAGCCACGTCTGCGAGCGAGAGGAAGCGCGGGTGGTCGGCCGACATGTCGTCAGTTTTCCACGCTCAGGTGTCAGTTCCTAGCCGAGCCGGTGGCCGACCTGTGGACAACGGGGACGGGTCTGGACGACGTGGGACCTTGCCGAGTAGAAACAGTGCATGACCATGCGGGGGGCCATGAGCAGGCAGAACCGAGCCGGAACGGCACGACTGGAGCACCAACCGTGGCGCGATCCGCGGCTGATACTGGGCGTGCTGTTGGTGCTGGTGTCAACGGTTCTGGGCGCAACCGCGCTCGCAGCCGCCGGCAGCTCCACGGGCTACTGGGCGGTGCGGTCCGAGGTGCGGGCGGGCGATCCGGTGAAGCGTTCGGACCTCGTCAGGGCGGAGGCGCACCTGCCCGACGACGCCGCTCGTCATCTGATGGCCGCCGACGAGACGTTCCCCGCACGGCTCGACGACCTCGTGTGGGCCCGCGACGTCGGCGACGGTGCGCTCGTGAGCCGCGCGGCACTGGCCGACCGGCGCAGCGGCGGCGTCACGGAGCTCCCGCTCACGGTCACGTCGGGAGCGGCGCCCACCGACCTGCAGCGCGGCGACCGCGTCGACGTCTGGGTCGGTCCCGGTCCCGGCGACGACGCCAGCCAGAAGGCGGTCCGGGTGCTGCGGGACGTGCGGGTCGTCTCCACCGGCGGCTCGGCATCGGTACGAGGTGGCCCGTCGCGCACCGTTCTCGTCGACGTGTCTGACGCGGAGCTGAGCGGCTCGGTGGTCAGCACCGTTTCGGCCGGCCACGTGACCATGGTCCGGGTCTCGTGACGGACGTCGTCGTCGCGGCCGGTGGCGCCGCATGGGAGTCGGACGTCCTCCGCGAGATCGAGGTCTCGACGTCGTTGTGGCTGACCCGTCGCTGTGTCGACGTCGCCGAGCTGCTTGCCGTCGCGCCGACCGCGGCCGGAGCAGCCTTTGTCGCCACCGAGCTGTCCGGCCTCGACGCCGACGCGGTGTTCCGGCTGGAGCGGGCCGGTGTGCGGGTCATCGGCCTGGGCGACGACGAACGGTGCCGGGCGCTCGGCATCGACGTGCGGGGCGAGCCCGGTGCGCTCGAGCGGGCGGTGGCCGACTCCGGCAGCCCGGCACGTTCCGAGGATTCCTTCGAGCCCGCCGGGGCCACGACGATCGCGGTGTGGGGATCGTCCGGTGCGCCCGGCCGGAGCACCATCGCCGCGTCCCTCGCCGCGTCGCTCGCGCACCACGGCAGCGACACGGTGCTCGTCGATGCCGACACCTATGGCGGCTCCATCGCCCAGATGCTCGCGATGCTGGACGACGTGAGCGGCCTGATGGCGGCCTGCCGAGCAGCCAACCAGGGGCGGGCCGAGGAGGTCACCGACCACCTCCTCGACGTCGAGCCCAGGCTCCGTCTGCTCAGCGGGCTCCCGCGGGCGGACATGTGGCCGCAGGTGCGTCCGGGCGCGCTCGAGCTGGTGCTGCAACGGTTGCAGGCCGACGCCGACGTGCTCGTCACCGACTGTGCCTCCTCGCTCGAGCCGGGCGACGGGGCCCGCGACGCCGGGCGCAACCAGGTCACGCAACACCTGCTGTCCTCGGCCGACGCCGTGCTGGTCGTGGGCCGGGCCGACCCGGTCGGTCTCTCGCGACTCGTTCGCGCCCTGCACGACCTGTCCGACGTCGTCGAGGTCGATCGCGCCGTCGTGGTCAACCTGATGCGACCGTCATTGGGCTGGTCCGAGCGCGAGGTCGCGAGCACCCTCACGCGGCTCACCGGCATCGAGCAGGTCACGTTCGTCCCTGCCGACGTCGCGGCGCTCGATCGGGCGGTGATGCGGGGCCAGCTGCCCCGCGCCATTGCTCCGTCATCGCCGTTCGTCGCCGCCGTGGACGACCTCGCAGCCACGCTGGCGCCGGTGGTACCTTCATCCCGGTCCAGTTGAGGAGGAACATGCAGCGTTTGAGCCCATTGGACGCGATGTTTCTCAACAAGGACGCACCCACCGAACCTCGCCAGATCGCGTCGCTCGCCATCCTCGAGAAGAACGATCCGGCCCTCGGCTACGACCGGCTGATCCAGGTCATCAGCGAGCGCCTCGACATCGTGCCGCGTTACCGCCAGGTGCCGCGCCGGGTTCCCGGTGCCATCAGCACACCCGTCTGGGTCGATGACGAGACGTTCGACATCTCGATGCACGTGCGTCGCTCGGCACTGCCGAAGCCGGGCAGCCGGCAGTCCCTCCACGAGCTCGTGGGCCGGCTCATCGCCCGCCGGCTCGACCTCGACCGCCCCCTGTGGGAGCTCTACCTCATCGAGGGGCTGGAGAACGGCGAGGTCGCGCTGCTGTTCAAAGCCCATCAGGCCCTCGTCGACGGCTCCGAGACCATCGATCTCGCCCAGGTGCTGCTCGAGGAGACCGACCACGAGCACGACATCCCGCACGTCGATTGGGTCCCGCGATCCGAACCGAACAGCCTCGGGCTGGTGGCCGCCACACTCGATCGCAATTTTCGGCAGCCCGCTGAGGCACTGCGCATCACCGAGCACCAGGTCGGGCGGCTCGTGCGCCGGCTTCCGATCATCGGCGGCTCGTCCTCGCAGACCAGCGGCGTGCTGTCGGCCGAGCTGTCGCGTCACCGCCGGTTCGCGTCGTTGGCCACCAACCTCGACGACTACCGCACGGTGCGCGAGGAGCACGGCGGCACGGTCAACGACGTCATCCTCGCCTGCATCGCCGGCGGAATCCGTGGATGGATGCTCACTCGCGCCGAGCAGGTCACGGCCAAGACGAGCTTCCGCGCGATGGTGCCGATGTCGGTGGTCTCCGACGACGGCCTGCCGACGTCGCTCGGCTCGAAGGTCCGCGGCCACCTGCTGTCCTTGCCGGTGGGGGAGTCGAACCCCGTCGTGCGGCTGCACCAGGTCTCGTACGCGCTGAAGGACCATCGTGAGACCGGGTCAGCGGTCGCCGCCAACAAGCTCGCCAACCTCCCTGGCTTCGCGACCTCGACGTTCCACGCCGTGGGCGCGCGGGTGGCCGACGCCGAGACCGGCCGGGGGCACCAGATCGTCATCACCAACGTGCCCGGACCGCAGGACCCCGTGTACATGGCGGGCGAGCCGGTGGCCGAGGTGTATCCCTGCATCCCGCTCAGCGGCAACCGGGCCGTGTCGATCGGCGTCACGTCGTACCGCGGCACGGTGTTCTTCGGACTGGTCGCCGACCGTGACGCCGTACCCGATGCCGACGTGCTGGCCCAGTGCATCGACGAGGCCCTCGTCGAGCTGGTCGAGACCGCGGGCACCCGTCGGACTCGCGCCCCGCGCGGACGCCAACGGCCCGGAAAGTCCTGACGCTGAATCATGGGTCTGTGCTGATGCGGCTCTATCTCAGCGCTGATGCGGCCGCCTTGCGCTCGCTGCGCGACGAAGCGTCGGTCACGCTCCCGGCCTACGTCGCTGCCAGCGACGACGAGGAGGACGAGTTCACGGCCCTGGCCGCTGCCTCCGAGTCCGCGAAGGTCGTCGTGGTGGCCGACGTCGACGATCCCGACGACGGTGACGATCAGACCATCACGCTCGACGAGGTGGTGGCGATGCACGTCGACGTCGACGGCAGCGGCGACCTCGCTTGGTACGCCACCCAGGAGATCGACGTCGTCCTGGAGCTGCTCAGCTGAGCTTCTTGATGCCCTGCTCGACGTCGCTGCGGAGGGAGGCCGCGATGATCTTGGCGATCTCGGGCTCGATCTTCTTGCCGAGGAACGGGACGTTCACCTTCAGGTCTCCGTCGACCACGAAGGAGACGTCGCCCTGGCCGGAGAGGTCCACCCGGGCGAGCATGTCCGCAGGCTGACCGATCACCGTGAACTTGACCTCGGCCGACCGGTTGCCGTTGCCGTCGGGCCCTGCCCACCGCTCGGTCTGCTTGACCTTGACGGAGTCGCCCACGAACTTCTTGATGAAGTCGGGCACCCTGGCCGGCTGGGTCTGGATCACGGTGACCGTGTGACCATCGCCGGACGGCTCGATGGTGACCTCGATGTCCTGGCCACCCACGGCGGCCACGGCTTCCTCGCGGAAGGCCGGGTCCGAGATGAGGGCGTACACGGCTTCGACGTCGGTGTCCGGGTAGGTGAACGACTCCTTGATCTTCATGGCGTCATCCTTGCAGGCCGGAGGAGACGTCCTAGGCTTGCCTCGCTCCCGTAGCCCAATCGGTAGAGGCAGGCGGCTTAAAACCGTCCCAGTGTGGGTTCGAGCCCCACCGGGAGCACCGCGTCACATACTGGGACCGTGATCCTCGCCGCGCCGGACCCGGCCCTCGACCCGTGGTTCGCACGCGAGCTGTTGCGTCTTCAGCACGACGCCTATCGCACCGAGGCCGAGCTGGTCGGGGACGACCGGCTCCCGCCGCTGCAGGACGACGACGTCACCTTGCCGGCGTGGCGTGGTCGCTACCTGGTGTCGTGGCGCGGCGTGGAGCTGCTCGGGGCGATCGCGTGGCGCGACCACGGCGATCACCTCGACATCGACCGGCTGATGGTCGACCCCGGCGCGCACCGGCAGGGTGTCGGCTCCGCCCTGCTGCAGGCAGTGCTCGACCGGGCGGACGGACGTCCCGTGGTCGTCTCGACCGGCCGCGACAATGCGCCGGGCGTCGCTCTGTACGTGCGGCATGGCTTCGTCGCCGGCGGTGACGAGCAGGTTCCGCCGGGCATCTGGATCACCCACCTGCGGCGTGCCTGACGGTTCAGAGCTGGCGCAGCCGTACCGCGCACCATGTCTCGTCGAGGCGCACCTCGGGTCCGACGCTCCAGCCGTACTCGCCGACCAGGGGCACGAGTGCCTCGCGGTCGAGCTCGTGCGGATGTCCGGAGGGGAAGGAGATCCAGGCCACCGGCGTCGAGCCCAGGGAGGGGAGCACCTCGTCGAGCCGGACCTCCAGGGCAGCGAGGTTGTCGGCCAGGAGCACGGCGGCGTCCATGCGGTCGATCGGCTCTTCAACGGTCTCCGCACCCGCGGGGAGCGGGTCGAGCAGCGCGGTCTCCTCGACGGAGTCGGCGACCACCCAGACGACCGAACCCTCGGTGATTCCCAGAGTTTCGGCGTGGGTGGCTTCGGTCATCAGGTCAGTGTAGGTCGCGCGGCGAGATCATGGATCGTTCTTCCGGCGGCGACGCCCTTGCTCTCGAAGCGGGTGAGTGGCCGTGCCTCATGACGGGGAACGGGGCCACCTTCGACGTGGGGCGAGGAAGCCAGCACCTCGGCCGCGACCGCGGCGTAGTCGTCCCAGTCGGTGGCGAAACGCCAGGTGCCACCGGGCTCCAGCACTCGCGCGACGAGCTCGGTGAACGGCACCGTGACCAGGCGTCGCTTGTGGTGCCGCTTCTTGTGCCACGGGTCCGGGAACCAGGTCCACAGCTCACGGACCGACGCCGGCGCCAGCATCGTGGCCAGCGCCTCGGTGGCGTTGACGACAGCCAGCCGGACGTTCGAGACGCCCTGATGCCGCATCGTCACGAGCGTCTGGGCCACGCCCGGCACGTAGACCTCGAGGCCGAGGAAGTCGTGCTCCGGCCGCTCGACCGCCGCGGTCACGAGTGCTTCGCCCCGACCGGAGCCGATCTCGACGACGAGGGGCGCGCGTCGGCCGAACAACGCTTCCACGTCCAGACGGAAGCTCGGGTCGACCGAGGTGCTCGGACCGTGCCGCGGTACGTCGACGACGTGCGTCGAGTGGAGCTCGTCCCACGCACGCTGCTGGCGCCCGGTGAGGCGCCCGCCGCGACGGATGAAGGAGACGGGCTCGGCACGCCAGGCAGTGGACATGGCGCGATCTCGATGCGATTCGGCCGCCGTGTCCATGGAAGGAACCCTAGCGATCTGCCACGCTGGCGCTCATGGCCATCACCCCTGACACCAAGGACTGGACCTGGGTCCTGAAGGAGCCGTGCCCCGAGTGCGGTCTCGCCGCCGGCGACGTCGATCCGACGACGGTGGGCGACCGCATCCGCGCCTCGTTGCCGCGGTGGGAGGAGGCACTGGGCCGCGAGGACGCTCGCGAACGCCCGGCCGAAGACACCTGGTCGCCCACCGAGTACGCCTGCCATGTTCGTGACGTGTTCCGGGTCTTCGCCGGCCGCGCCGCGCTGATGCTCGAGCAGGAGGACCCGCGGCTCGAGAGCTGGGACCAGGACGAGACCGCAGTGGCCGACCGCTACGACACGCAGGATCCGGCCGACGTCGCGCCGCAGCTCATCGAGGCGGGGGAGCGAGTCGCCGAGGTCTTCGACGCGGTGCCCGACGACGACGCCTGGGCCCGCACCGCGCGCCGCAGCGACGGCGCAGAGTTCACCGTCGCCACGCTCGCTCAGTACTTCCTCCACGACATCGAGCACCACCTCCACGACGTCAAGGCCTGACCGCGCCGAGCTCGCGGACGCGTGACACGATCGAGAGATGGCCGAAGGGACGATCCGATGACTGACATCACGCTCAACGACTGGGTGGCCGCCATGGCCGCCGAGCTGGACCTCGACGAGCTCGACGTCGAAGTCCAGCAGGTGCTCGACCTCGCCGGCGACGCCGCCCACGCCGTGACGCGCCTTGCGGCGCCGCTCACCACGTTCATCGCGGGTTACGCGGCCGGCCGGGCCGGTGGCACGGCCGACGACGTCCGCGAGGCGATCGATGCGGCCAGTTCCCTGTGCGCGCGCACGGCCGAGAAGACCTGACTCAGGCCGGCAACGGTCCCGAGGCCGGAGACATTTTGGACGAGTACGTCCGGGTGGCATGGGCATCGATCGCGGAGATGGTGCAACGCGTGAAGATCTTGTCCGAACCCGACGCGACCTCGACGATCACGTACGAGCGGCGGCCACTTTGCGTTCCCAGCGCGAGCACATGGGGCCGCCCGATCTCGAGAAAGGCCTCGAGGATGCGCTGCTGATGGTCGTGGTCGGTGACCTCGTAGATCTCGACCGACCATCGAGCCTTGTGCGTCTGTACGGCCACGAAACCCCTCATGGTCTCGGAGGGTGAGCCGCCTGCTTCCTAACCGGCGGATCAATAGTAGGTTCGCCCGTCCCGGGCTGCAACAGTTCGCCCGCGCACCCGAAAAAGCGACGAGAAGGTTGCCGAGTTCAACCGCGAAATTCGGGAGCAATTCGGCAGGTCAGGTCGTTGTATAGGGTGAAGCCAACGACTCCAGTCCCGGAGCCCATCCCCATTCGGAGGGAACGATGCAGAGCAACAACCCGGTCTTCGCCCGCAACGACGGTTTCAACGGTCGTGGCGGCGCTGTGGCCACCAGCCCGTCGGAATGGAAGGTCGATCTCGACGGCGGCCAGAGCACGTCCCCGACGCACACCGAGCGTGGTCAGGGCCGCATGACCCTGGACACCGTGGTCGAGAAGACCGCGATCTCACTCGGTCTCGTCATCGCCGCCGCCGCAGTCACATGGTTCTTCATCGGCGACCTCGGCGCCACGAACCCGACGGAGGCGCAGGCCGCCCAAGGTCTGGCGTTCTCGCTGGCCATCGGTGGTGCGCTGATCGGCCTCGTGCTGTCGCTGGTCAACTCCTTCAAGAAGGTCGTCAGCCCGGGCCTCGTCATCGCCTACGCGGTGGTCGAGGGCGTGTTCGTGGGCGCGTTCTCCAAGGTCATCGCGTCCTACGTGGGCGACCCGACGATCGTCTTCCAGGCGGTCCTGGCCACGATGGTCGCCTTCGGCGGCACGCTGGCTGCGTACAAGTTCTTCAACATCCAGGTCACCGACAAGTTCCGCAAGGTCGTCACCATCGCGATCTTCAGCTTCGTCGGCGTCATGATCATCAACTTCGTGCTGAGCATGACCGGGGTGCTCGAGTCAGGCGGCCTGCGTGGCTTCAACACGCTCGGCCTGCTCGTCTCGGCCGCCGCGGTCGTCCTGGCCGTGCTGATGCTGATCCTCGACTTCGACTTCGTCGAGCAGGGTGTCGCAGCCGGCCTGCCCGAGCGTGAGTCGTGGCGCGCGGCCTTCGGCCTCACCGTCACGCTCGTGTGGCTCTACATCGAGCTGCTGCGCATCCTCGCCATCCTGCGCGGTAGCGACTGACGCACAGACGCGGACGGCCGGTTCCCTCGAGGAACCGGCCGTTCGTCTGTGTATGGGTCAGCTCGCGCGACGGCGGCGGAGCACGGCGTTCCAGCGACCTTGCCGTGAGACCTCGGTGCCGACCTGCTGTTCGGCCCGGTCTGCGGCTTCGTCGAGCGACATCAGGTCGCCGCGCGGAAGTTCAGTGACGGTCGCCGTCGCGGACTGGGCCGCTGCGCGCTCGCGCATCGCCGCAGCCATCGACGGCACCAGCACCGAGACCATGCTCGCGTAGCCGGCGGCGGACGGGTGGAAGCGGTCGGCGCCGAACATCACGTCGTAGTTCTCGGTGAACACCGGACCGAGCAGGTCGCCCAGCGACACGGCACGCCCGCCGGCAGCGACGACGGCCATGACCTGGCGTCGCGCCAAGGCGCGGCTGCGGCGACGGGCCACCCAGCGCAACGGCTGGGGGAGCGGCCGGACGGTGCCGAGATCGGGGCAGGTGCCGACGACGACCTCGCAGTCCGCGGCGATGAGCCGGCGCACGATCGCGCCGAGCTGGCGTGCCGGGGCCGGCGACGCCACGAGCGAGTGCGTGATGTCGTTGGTGCCGATGACGATGACGGCGATGTCGGGCTGGTAGGACAGCCCGCGATTGGCCTGCTCGCGCAGGTCCTCGGTGCGGGCACCGACGACCGCCATGCTGTGGACGTCGACGGGAGTGTCGAGCACGTGGGCCAGGCCGAGGCCGATGAGTGCGGGCGGCGTGGCGTCGGCCGAGTCCATGCCGTAGCCGACGAGGGCGGAGTCGCCGAGAACGATGCACCGGATGGGCCGGCCGGGAAGGTCGTCGCCGTAGACGCCGTCGGCGGACGGCGGTCGGTCCTCGCTCATGCCGATGGCCTTGCGCGCCAGGATGCTCTCGCCGAACAGGACGCCGTAGTAACCGGTGACTGCTGCCGCTCCAGCGCCGAAGGCGGTTGAAACGGCCTGCTTGGGGAGTGGCCGCATGCTCCCATTTTAGTTGCTCCGTCAGTCAAAATCCTGAATTCACACACCTGTCACACGACGTTGATCTCGTGGATGCAGTTGCTCACTAGCGTGAAACGCGTGATGGGGACCCAGCAGCTTCTCCGGTTCGCGACCAGGCGTGCCACCCGGTGGTATGTCGACCTCGACCAGGTATCGCGCCGCAACGCGATGGTGGCGAGCACGGCGCTTGCGCAGCGCAGGCTCGAGCACGTCGAGGTCGAGGAGTTCCTGGCTCTCCATCAGATGCGGCACCAGCCGCGTCTGGGCGTCACGATCCATCACGCCGTCCAGCGCACCGGCTGACCTGTCGGGGCACCGACCTAGGATTGACGCGTGCCAGTCGACCTACCCAACCTTCGCGACGTCGCGGGCCTCACCGCGGCCGACGGCCGTCGCGTGCGCCCGGGCGCCCTCCTGCGCAGCGCGCTGCCCGAGCGTGACGACGTCGTCCCCGACGATCTCGCGTGGCCGCCCACGGTCGTCATCGACCTGCGGTCGCCGTTCGAGCTGCGGAACGGGCACCCTCTGGATCATCTCGAGACGCGCCTGGTCAACCTCCCGCTGCTGGACGCCCTCCGGCCAGGCAACCAGGGTGCTGAGTCGCTCGTGGCGCTCTATGCCGTCCTTCTCGAGGACGCCGCCGCACATGCTGGTCGACCTCGTTCGCGAGGTCGCCGACGCCGACGGGTCGGTCCTCGTGCACTGCGCCGCCGGCAAGGATCGCACCGGCATCGGCGTCGCGCTCGTGCTGCGCCTGCTCGGTGTCAGCCACCAAGACGTGATCGCCGACTACCTGCTCACCGACGACGCCCGTGCCGCTGTCGACGCGCGTCTCAACCGCGATCCGGCCAACCCGGTGGTCCCGGTGTCGTTCTACCTCATCTCGACGGAGGCGCTCGAGGGAGTGCTCGACGTCTGGGACGAGCATCCCGGTGGTGTCGAGGGCTGGTTCCTCGAGGCCGGCGGTGACGACGAGACCATCGAGCGTCTGCGCGACCGCATGCTCGAGTGACCGGTCACTTGGTCATCGACGCGAACGGGGCGGCTGCTCCGTAGAGCTTGTACAGCGCGTACGGGCCCGCGTGGAACGTGCTGCACCGGTTCTCGAACAGCGTCCCCGCCTGGGCCTCGGACAGGGCAGGCCCGTACCCGAGCGTCTTGGTGCCGTCGTCGACCTTCCCGGTGGCGAATGCCTGGATCCGCTGCACGATGCCGAGGCGATGTGGCGCGTCCGCGCGTCGCCACCAGCTGCAGGTGTAGCTGCCCAGCGGATCGTCGTCGGCCGAGGACGGCTTGACGCCGGCGAACGGATCGCGGCCTGACGCGAGCGAGGTCGTGCCGCGAACTCCCTTCAGCTCCGGTTTGTACGCGCTGCACAGACGCGTCGCCAGACCGTTGGCGCAGATCGAGGCCAGGCCCTTCTTCTGTGCCGTGGTGTCGACCTTCAGCGCCGTGGTCTGACCGGGCTGGGGCGGCGTCTTCGTCCACGAGCACACCGCGTCGTTCCCCTCGGGGTAGGGGCCGAACGTGAAGCCGGCGAAGCAGGCGACCAGCTCGATCTCGTTGAGCAGGTTGCCGGTGCCGATGCTGGTGGCCGGCAGCTTGCCGCCCACGCACCCCGGCAGGTTCTTCGGCGAGCTCGTCACCTTCTTGCCTGGCGCAGCGGTGTTCGAGTACCAGCAGTTGCCGCGGTTGAGGGGGAACGAGTCCCACCAGAAGTCCGTGCCGTTCGGCTTGACCTCGTCGTCCGGGCCCACGCCCATCGTGTTGTGGTGCATCTTGTTGTGGTGCGACGTCGACAGGCCGGTGACGCTGCACCCGGGCACCGGTGTCGAGCTGCCCACGGGCGGGGGACCGCACACCAGGGCGTCAGGCACCGCGAAGAGCATCGCGCCGCGTCGCCAGTTGTCGTAGAAGCGGTTGTTCTTGACCTCGTTGGCGTTGCCGCCGGCGATCCACATACCAGTGCCGACCGGTGCCGGGATGAACGGCTCCACGTCGGTGTCGGCCTGGTACGGGTTGAAGTTGTTGTCGTAGAAGTTGTTCTTCTCGACGACGTTGCTGTGCTGCGGGAAGCCCGGGTGTCCGGGCGCGGTGAAGACGTCGGTCGTGTAGCCCAGGGCGTTGTCGTAGAAGTTGTTCTCCGTGATCAGGGTGGCGTGGCTGTCGGTGCCCGAGAAGCCGCCGGTGTTGTGGTGGGCGTCGCACCAGCGGACCACCTGGCTGAAACGTTCCTCCGGGTAGAAGGTCTTGTTCCGGTCCTTGCCCCGGGATGCCGCTCCTGAGCCGGGATAGAGTCCGGCGTCGCCGTTGCCGGCCGCCTCGCAGTTCTGCATGATCCCGTGGTCCTCGACGAAAGTGAGCACGCCGTAAGCCCCGGCGTAGAACGTCTTGAACCGGTCGAACAGGTAGCCGTCGGTCTCCAGGATGTAGATGTCGTGCTCTCGCGCGTGCCGCACGGTGACGTTGCGCAGCACGAAGCCGTCGGCCCGGTCGACGAAGATGCCGACGTGCTTCGCGTGCCCGACGGCGGACGGGCCGCCGTTGCCTGCATCGGCATCGCCGGCCTCGACCACCACGTCGTCGGCGCTGACGCCGGATCCCTCGAGCTGGAGGTTGCACCGGATGCACGGGGCCGGGTTCGGGATTCCGTGTCGGTCCTCGTTCGGCGGGGTGGGCGGTGCAGCCGTGTCCGGCCCACGACCGATCACGGCGACGAGGTTGGCGTCGTTCGGGCAATGGAACTGGTAGTCGTGGCTCAATGCGCCGGGGTCGCCACTTTCCCCCGGCATCTTGTACTGGGCGCACGCTGGGTCGTCCGTCGGCTTCGACCTGGCGGTCGGCTCCTCGTAGAGCCCAGGCATCACCACGACGCGGTCGTTGTTGCCAGCAGCGGTCACGGCTTCCTGGATCTCGTCGTACTCGCAGCGGTCGAACAGTGCCTCGTTGATCTCCAGCAGCTGGGTGGCCTCGGTTTCGGAGAAGTCCTGGTGATCGGTCGGCCGGATGAAGTAGCCGTCTTGCCGGGCCTTGTCGATGGCCTCGTTCAGCAGGTCCATCGAGTCGTCCTTGCAGACGACCAACGTCTCCCCGGCTGGAGCGTCATCGAGGGCCGAAGCGAGTGATCGAGCGCTCGGGACCTCGCCGCCCGCGCAGGGCGAGATCGTGCAGTCCGGGCGCGGGTCGGGCCAGTAGGCCGGGCGCTCCACGTGTGCCTGCGCGGCCACGGATGGGAGGAGAACCGTCACGAGAGCAACCACAATGAACAGGACGACTCGGCGCATGCAGGCTCCTTGGGCTTGACCCTGAGAATGAGAACGACCCATGCTCCGCCGAGTTACGCCGGATGGTGGTGATCAGGCGCTCAAGGCGTCCAACGATGGCCCGCTGAGCCGGTAGGTCTGCCAGCCGTCGAGCGGTCGTCCGCCGAGGGAGTCGTAGAACGCGATCGCCTCGCTGTTCCAGGTCAGGACCGACCACTCCAGTCGGCTCCAGCCGCGGTGCACCACGATGCTGGCCAGCGCCGACAGCAGCGCGCGGCCGAGTCCGGAGCCGCGCTGGCTGTCCCGGACGAAGAGGTCCTCCAGGTAGATGCCCGGGACGCCGTCCCACGTCGAGAACGATCGGTACCAGAGGGCCAAGCCCGCCGGCTCACCGTCGGGGTCGAGCGCGAGCAGAGCCGACGCCACCGCGTCAGGCCCGAACAAGGCGTCGTGCAGCAGCTCCGGTGTGGCCTTGACGGCGTCCGGCTCGCGCTCGTACTCGGCCAGCTCGCGGATCATCCGGCCGATCGCCGGCAGGTCCTCGGGCATCGCGACGCGGATGTTCGGGGGCAGCTCGGGAAGGTTCACGTCGTGACTCTACGACCCGTACCGCCGCGTACGCTGACGCCATGAATGGGGACCTCCTGCTCGAGCCCCGCGAGGTGCCCTTGGGCGGCGTCCGTGGACTCACCGTCCACCGAACCCTCCCGCACCGCGGCCTGCCCACCGTCGGGGCCTGGTGCTTCGTCGACCACTTCGGTCCCACCCGCGAACCCATGAAGGTGCTGCCGCATCCGCACACCGGGCTGCAGACCGTCACGTGGCCTTTCGCCGGCGACATCCGGCACCGCGACAACCTCGGCAGTGACGTGGTGCTCCGACCGGGGGAGCTCAACCTCATGACGTCCGGCGACGGGGTCTCGCACTCGGAGATCTCGGTCGGCCGCCACATGATGATGCACGGCCTGCAGCTGTGGGTGGCGCTGCCGGACGGCTCCCGAACCGGTCCGGCCGCGTTCGAGCACCTGCCCGACCTCCCTCGCACGGGCGGCGACGGCTGGCGGGCCATCGTGCTGGTGGGCCGGCTCGCCGACACCGAGTCCCCGGCCATCACGTACTCGCCGATCGTGGGGGCTGAGCTGACACTGGGCGCCGGGGCCACCGCCAACGTTCCTCTGCAACCGGAGTTCGAGCACGCTCTCCTGGCGGTCGACGGGCCAGTGCGGGTCGCCGGGTACGACGTGACGCACCGACAGATGCAGTACCTGGCCCCCGGCCGGGACTCGATCCGGCTGGAGGCGGCACGCGACACGACCGTCGTGCTGATCGGCGGAACGCCGTTTCCCGATTCACTGGTCATGTGGTGGAACTTCATCGGCCGCAGCCACGACGACATCGTGGAGGCGCGCGAGGACTGGGAGCAGGCCGCTGAGCGATTCGGCCAGGTCGAGGGTCACGACGGACAGGTGATTCCGGCACCACCGCTGCCGAAGGTGCGACTCACGCCACGACGTCGTCGGGTCTGAGACGGTCGCCACAGTGCTGGCGCCTCGGCGGCTGATCCGGTACCGTCGGTTTCGGATACTGTCGGTATCTGAAATCTGAGAGGAACCCATGACGTACTTCACCGACAAGGTCGCCGTCGTCACCGGAGCAGGCTCCGGCATCGGGCGCGCACTCGCGGTCGAGCTGGCCCGACGTGGTGCGAAGCTCGCCATCAGCGACGTCGACGACCAGGGGCTCGCGGAGACCCTCGAGCTCGTCAAGCAGCAGGGTGCCGACGTCCGCAGCGACCACCTGGACGTCGCCGAGCGCGAGCTCGTGCTCGCCTATGCCGACGCCCTCGCCGAGCACTTCGGCCGCGTCAACATGGTGTTCAACAACGCCGGCATCGCGTTCACCGGCAGCATCGAGGAGATGTCGTTCAAGGACGTCGAGAAGGTCATGGACGTCGACTTCTGGGGCGTCGTCAACGGCACCAAGGCGTTCCTGCCGCACCTGATCGCCTCGGGCGACGGCCACGTGGTCAACATCTCCAGTGTGTTCGGCATCTTCGCCGTGCCCACGCAGAGCGCCTACAACGCCGCCAAGTTCGCCGTCCGCGGGTTCACCGAGGCGCTGCGTCAGGAGATGCTCACCACGAAGCGACCGGTCAAGGTCACCTGCGTGCACCCCGGCGGCATCAAGACGAACATCGCGCGCAACGCCGACCAGGCCGAGAGCTACGACCACGAGAAGCTCTCCAAGGAGTTCGACAAGCTGGCCCACATGAGCCCCGACAAGGCCGCACGGATCATCCTGCGCGGCGTGGAGCGCGGGCGCGCCCGGGTGCTCATCGGCTGGGACGCCTACGCGCTCGACGCGTTCGTCCGGTTGGCCGGTCCGGCCTACCAGGGCATCACCGCACGCTTCAGCAAGAGCAGAGGACTGTAGCCATGACCGCACGCATCGACCTGCGCGGATCCCGCGCCCTCATCACCGGGGCCACCGGCGGCCTCGGCCAGGCCATCGCCCGACGACTGTCGAAGGAGGGTGTCGAGCTCGTGCTCAGCGGCCGACGCCTCGAGGTCCTCGAGCCGCTCGCCCAGGAGCTCGGGGCGACGGCGATCGCCGCCGATATCGAAGACCTCGCCGAAGTCGACCGACTCATGCAGGAGGCCGGGCCCATCGACGTGCTGGTGGCCAACGCGGCGCTGTCGTCGTCTGGAGACCTGTTGGAGTACACGCCAGAGCAGATAGCACGCTCGATCACCGTCAACCTGCACGCCCAGATCGTCATGGCCCGCACGGCCGCCCTTGGCATGGTCGAGCGCGGCAAGGGTCACATCGTGATGATCGGATCCGTCTCCGGCAAGATCGCCTCCACCAACAGCTCGCTCTACAACGCCACGAAGTTCGGCCTGCGCGGATTCTCCTTGGGATTCCGCCAGGACGTGGCCGACCGGGGCGTCGGCGTGTCGATCGTCGAGCCCAGCTTCGTTCGAGAGGCCGGCATGTTCGCGAACTCGAAGGCGAAGCTGCCGTCGACCGTTCGCACGGTGACGCCCGAGGACGTCGCGGCCGGAGTCGTCAAGGCGATCCGGCGCGATCGCGCCGAGGTCGTGGTCGCACCGGCCGAGCTGCGCGTCGGGGCCGCACTCACCGCCTCAGTTCCCGAGTTCAACGCCAGAGTGCAGAAGGCCACCGGTGGCGCGAAGGTGTCGAACGAGCTGGCCGAGGGGCAACGCGAGAACCGCTGACCGGACCGCTGGCACGATGGGGTCATGACTGACCATCCCGATCTCCAGGCCGCCGCCCGACTCACCGCGTCGATCGTGACGGGTGTGGGCGACGAGCAGCTCGACAACCCCACGCCCTGTGATGAGCGGGACGTGCAGCAGCTGCTCGCGCACATCGACGGCCTGTCACAGGCCTTCACCGCCGCTGCAGCCAAGGACTTCGGTCCGCTGACCGACACCGCGCCCGACGAGTCTGACGGTTCTCTCGGCGACGACTGGCGCAGGCGTGTGCCGGCCCAGCTGGCGGCGCTGGCACAGGCGTGGAGCGACCCGTCCGCCTGGGAGGGAATGACGCGAGCCGGCGGCATCGACCTGCCCGGTGAGGTCGGCGGACTGGTGGCGCTGGACGAGATCGCGATCCACGGCTGGGACCTCGCCGTGGCCACCGGACAGCCCTATGATCCCGACGACGCGACCGCCGCCGTCGTGCACGGCTTCCTCCTCGAGAGCCGCAAGGAGCCCGTCCCCGAAGAGCTGTTCGGCCCGGTGGTCGACGTCTCGGCCGACGCCCGGTTGTTCGACCAGGCCCTCGGGCTGGCCGGTCGCGACCCCGGCTGGCCGCCGAACGAGGTGAAGTAGACGGCCGTCCTGGACGGCGTGAGCTCCGTCGTCGAGTCCGGCCACATCGATTCACGTATGGCATCGGCTCTCTTCATGCGAACGGTGTCTGCCTGAGGCCACGCCCTCGATGCGGGCGACCAGCGGAGTTGAAAGCCAGTGGTACGCGAGGCCGACGGCGATGGATGAGACGGTGGCGATGAGCGGGTACTCCATCTCGAGGTGCGGGTAGACCTGCCAGTGCGTGAGGTAGATCGACAGGGACGCTGCGGCCAGAGCGCTGCAAGCCGTGGCCAGCGGCGCGGGTAGGCGCAGCGGTTGAACCCACACCAAGGCGGCGACCACTGCCACGACGAACAGCTCGCGCCAGAGATCGCCGAAGAAGCCGACCGTCAACAGCACAGAGAGCACGGTGACCAGTCCGCGCTGCGCCACTGTGCGCGCGCGAGCGGCCGCCCAACCGAGAGCGAAGCACCACAGCACGATCGTTCCGGTATATCGCTCGGTTGCCCCGGCGTCGACGCCGACCAGTGTGAACCGCAGGCCGCCCGCGATGACGACGAATCCGAGTGCCCAGGCGAACGGGGCCATACGCTCGAACCGTCGTACCAGCGGGACGGCGAGGACAGCCCCGAGAGCGAGTGATGTCCAGACGATGGCCTCGAGGAACCAGAATTGCCAGTCGAGTGTCCAGTCGTCCGAGCCGGCGAATCCGTTCGCCATGATGGCCGTGGCCGGCTGGTAGTCCGAGGTGAGTACGACGAGGGCGCCGATCCAGAGACCGCTGGGGAGGGCGATGCGCCAGGCGGTGCGAGCCAGCTGGCGGGCGGCCGGGCCGTGGCGGGGAAGGAACCGGGCGGCGTTGTAGCCGGCGACAGCGAGGAGTGCGTGGGCACCCCCCATGACCGTCAGCAGGTTCGCATGAGTCGCGACGATCAACACGATGGCCAGAGCGCGCAGGACCACGCTCGGATCGGTACTCGTGCCGCGGCTCGGGGGCTTGTCGACGCTCGATGAGAGCTCGGCGATCGTGCGCAGGTGCCAGTCGCGGGGGAGTCTTTCCAACCGCTCACCGAGCCGCACGGAGAGCTCGACATAGGTCAGGGAGTCGGCACCCAGGCCGACGAAGCTGTCATCGATCGTGACGTCTCGACCGAGCAGACCGGCGTAGAGCTCGCACAGGTCGTCCGGAGTCGCACCACCGACGCGGCGCGGTGCTTCGCGTATCACCGCTCGGGCGATCTCCGCGACTGCGCCGTGGTCGGTCTTGCCCGACTCCGTGGTAGGAACGTCTGCGCAGACCACGTGGACGACCCAGAGGGGGATCGAGCACAGGTCGGCCACGGCGCGGCGGGCTCTGGCGAGGTGGCGGCGACGCCCGACGACAACCACGAGGGACCCGTCGATCTCCACGCAGGCGCCCGGGGCTCCCGTGGACGTCAGGTGTCGCTCCACCTCGTCGAGGTCGAGCCGCAGGCCAAACACCTTCGCGAACCGGCTGCTGCGTCCGATGACCTCGAGCAGTCCGTCGGGGAGGGCACGCCCGAGGTCACCCGTGTGGAGCTCGGTGAGTTCCGCGCCGCGCGCGAGGTCTTCGGGCGTGCAGGCGTAGCCCATCATCACGTTGGGGCCAGAGTAGACAAGCTCCCCGACCGTCGGGTCGGCGATCTCGTCGACGGGCTCGAGTCGAAGGCTTCCGCCCGGGATCGCGAGGCCGATGGCGGACGGATGGCGATGGGCGAGCTCCATGGGCAAGTAGGCCATCCGGGCCGTCGATTCCGTCTGGCCATACATGACGATGAAGTCCCACCCGCGGCGCTGCCCCAGCTGCACGTACCGCGTGACCCTCTCCGGCGCGAGCTTGCCGCCCGCCTGGGTGACATACCTGAGATGTCTGGGCCTGCGGTCGGCGAAACCCGAGGCGTCGAGCAGGTCGAACGTGTGCGGGACCCCCGCGAGACCCGTGACGTGGTGTCGCTCCATCAGCGTCCAGAAGCACTCGTCGACGACCGAGAGGTCGGTGACGACCACGCCGGCACCCACCGTGAGGTGGCTGTTGAGCACGGACAGCCCGTAGCAGTAGTGAAGCGGGAGATTCAGCATGCCGCGGTCGGTCGGGCCGAGATCGAGGTATCCGGCGATGGCCGATGCGTTCGATGAGAGATTTCGGTAGGACAGCCGTACTAGGCGTGGTGATCCGGTCGATCCAGACGTCGTCAAGAGGATCGCGAGATCCGGATGAATCTCGTGCGCGCTGGCATCCCGGCGGATGTCGACCATCAGCCTGTCGTCGTCACCCTCGAGGACGATGTCCGGGTCCATGGCCGTCAGCCACGGGTCGCGACGCTCCTCTCGCGATGCCGGAGCCAGGATCACCGCATGCCCCGCCGCGAGAGACGCGAGGTAGGCGATGACGGTGTCAGTCGTCGAGCAGCCGCGGACGAGCACCAATCGGCGAGCGCCGCGAATCACCCGCGTCACGTCGCTGATGCGCTCGGCCAGCTGCTCGAACGTGATCACGGAGTCCGCGGTGAGCAGCGCGGGCCGGTCGCCGTGACGTCGGAGGTCGGCGAAGGGGAGATCCGCGATGCGCTCGATCTTCGGCATCGACGTCATGGCGTCCCTTGCTCGAAGACGAGTACAGGCCCGTGAAGCTCGACACCGAGCCGGTCACCGACCTGCGGCATGTGTGCGGCTGGCAGCCGGGCCATGATCATCTCGCGCGAACTTTCGTCGACCAGGCGAAGAACCGCCTCGTGCCCGTGGAAGGCGACCGCTGTGACGAGTGCTCCGCCGTCCGTCACGCGGTACAGACCGACCTGTTCCGGACGCACGAAGATCAGGATGTCTGGGCCGGACGCTGTCCGCTCGATCGCGACAGGCCCGAACGAGCAGGTCGCCTGACCATTCTCCGATCGAGCGGGAAGCAGGGAGCCGTCGCCGATGAAGGCCGCCACGAACGGGCTCGCCGGCCGAGCATAGATCTCGCGTGGCGGACCGGACTGGAGCAAACGACCTTGGTCCATGACGGCGACCATGTCTGCCAGTGAGAGCGCTTCGTCCTGATCGTGGGTCACGAGGACTGCAGTCGCCTTGTGTGCACGAATGGCGTTGACCACCGCCCGACCGGTGCTGGCGCGCAGCGCAGCATCCAGAGAGGAGAACGGCTCGTCGAGAAGCAGCACGCTGGGTTCCGGCGCGAGCGCTCGTGCTACAGCCACCCGTTGCTGCTGCCCACCCGACAGCTCTGACGGCCGCCGCTCCGCGATGGCACGCGGCAGCTCGAGAAGGTCGAGCAGCTCGGCGACCCGCGGGCCGCGACGCTCGCTGCGGGGCAGGCCGAACGAGATGTTGGCGGCGACGTCGAGGTGGGGGAAGAGTGCGCCTTCCTGCGGCACGAGTCCCACGTTGCGTCGCCTGGTGGGCATGACGTGGGTGCGGTCGGTGACGGTCATGGCGTCGATCGACACGGTGCCCTCGTCGGGTGCGATGAAGCCTGCGATGAGCCGCAAGAGCGTGGTCTTGCCGCACCCGGATGGCCCCAGCACGGCCATGATCGATCCGTCTTGGACATCGAGATCGAGACCGTCGAGCGCCACGACGTCGCCGAACCTCTTGACGAGTCCGTTCGCGTTCAGCGAACTCATGGCGTCTTCACCGCAATTCGGCCGAGCAGGAACGTGGCTGGGATCGAGAGCAGTACCAGGAGCAGCGCATACGGAGCGGCAGCCCCGTACGAGAGTGAGGACGATTCGGACCAGAACTGCGTAGCCAGGGTGCGGGTGCCCGTGGGTGCAAGCAGCAAGGTGGCGGTCAGCTCGGTGGCGATCGCGATGAACACCAGAGCGGCGCCTGCGCCGACGCCAGGGGCGACCAGGGGCAGGGTGACGCGACGGAACGTGGCCCAGGGAGTCTGTCCGAGAGCCCCCGAGACGTCTTCCAGAACGGGGGGCGCGTGGTCCAGTGCCGCCCGAACGCCGACGACTGCCCGCGAGGCAAACATGATGACGTAGGCAGCGACGAGGACAATCGTCGTCTGGTAGATCGAGGGCGTGAACCGCAGTGACAGGCTCACCAGCGCGAGGGCGATGACGATGCCAGGAAGAGCGCTGGCCGTGAACGTACTGCGCTCGACGAGCGTCGAAGCGCGTGACGCGTGCCTGACGACGAGGAGCGCGACAGGGATCGCGAGCACCGTGGCGGTTGCGGCACCGGCCGCGGCGAGGCCGAGCGTGGTCGCTGTTGTGCTGGCGAGGTCGGCCAGCGGGAACGTCGTCGATGCTCCGATCGCCATCCATCGAACCAGACTCGCGATCGGCACACCCAGCGAGAGGAGGACCACCGCGACGAGGAGGACGATCGCCGGTGCACCGCCGGATGACGCTCGCATCACCTGGCGAGGGGTGCCACCGCCCACGCGAGCGAGCGTGGTCCGGCCGCGGAGTCGCAGCTCGGTGACGAGGACGACCAGGCAGAGCAGCACGAGGACGGTGGCCGTGAGATTGGCAGCCGGCCCGTTGAACGTCGAGCCGAACTGGTCGTAGATCGCCGTGGTGAGCGTGGGGAAGCGCAGCATCTGTAGAGCCCCGAACTCCGCGAGCAGGTGGAGTGCGACGAGCAGTCCGCCGCCGAGCAGCGCTGGCCGCAGCTGGGGAAGCACGACGCGGACCAACGAGGCGACGCGTCCGAGACCCAACGTGCGGGCGGATTCTTCGAGCGCCGGGTCGATGCGCTGCAGGGAGGCGGTGACGGGCAGGTAGATGAACGGGAAGTAGGAGAGGGAGACGATCAGGACCGCACCGGCGAATCCCTCGACGGCGTGGGTGAGTGACACCCAGCCGTAGCCGTTGACGAACGCGGGCACGGCCAGCGGAGCGATGAGCAGCCCGCGCCACAGGCGGGGGACCGGGACGTCGGTGCGCTCGACGACCCACGCGCACGCCGTTGCGATGACCGCACTCACCCCGACGCCGGCGGTCACGAGTGCGACCGTGTTGACGAGGAGTAGGCCGATCCGTGGCCGGATCAACTGCTCACGTGCGACGTCGAGGCCCACGCCGTAGGCGTAGAAGCCGACGTGCGCCAGAGGCAGCAGCGTGAAGACCGCCACCAACGCCCCAACGACGAGGAGGAATCCGGCTGGACGCCGCGCGGGTCCCTGCTTGACCCGCGAACGTCGGAGCGTGTCGCTGCTCAGAGCAGTCCGGCTTTCTGCATCATGGCGATCACCTTCGGTCCGTTGAGGTCGCTGACGTCCACCTTCGGTGGCTCGAGCTCGGAGAACGGCTTCACCGGAGGCTTCAGCTGGACCTCGGGGTTGAGCGGATACTCCAGTGCATAGCTGTCGGCGAGCGCCTGCTGACCGTCGATGTCGGTGAGATAGTCGATGAAACGCTGGGCGTCCTTCTGCTTCATGCTGGCCTTGAGCACGCCGGCGCCGGAAATGCTCAGGAATGCGCCGGGGTCCTCGTTGCCGAAGAAGTGCAGCCGCGAGTCGTCGCTGTTCTCGCCGGCCTCTGCCTGGTCGCGGTCCCAGTAGTAGTGGTACATGATCCCGGTCTCGACCTGGCCGTCGTTGACGGAGTTCATCACCACGTTGTTGCCCTGGTAGACGGTGCCATTCTCGGCGATGCCCTCGAGCCACTGCTCGGTGGCCCGCTCGCCCTTCAGTTGCAGGACGGCGCTGACGATCGCCTGGAAGTCCGCGCCCGAGGGGCTGAACGATGTGCGCCCCTTCCACTCGGGCTTGGCGAGATCAAGGATCGAGGCGGGCAGCTCGGCTTCGTCGACGGCGTTCTTGTCGTACACGAGGACGGTGGAGCGGGCGACAAACCCGGTCCATGCGCCACTGGCCGGCCGGTACTGCTCCGGGATGCGGTCAAGCGTCGTCTGATCGATCGGCGTGAACAGCCCCTTGCTCTCGACCAGTGACATGGCGGGGGAGTTTTCGGTGAGGAACACGTCTGCCGGTGTCTGGTCGCCCTCTTGGACCAGCTGGTTGCCCAGCTCGAAATCCTTGCCGTTGCGAAGCTTGACGTCGATGCCGGTGGCCTTGGTGAACTTCGGCGCGAGCTCGCCGAGCAACTCCTCATGTTGGGCGTTGTAGACGGTGATGAACCGCTCCGACGTCCCGGTGTCGTCGCCACACGAGCTGAGGGTAATGGCGGCCAGAGCGGCGAGGGCAGTGGCGGCGAGAACGCGAAGTCGCATCCGTCGTCCTTCCATCGGCGAGTGAGGATTGGGTTGCCTTACCTTAGCGGCAAACCCTCGCGCGGATGAACCCACGTTCCCGGGGCGTCTGGAGAAGCAGGGCGCCTTCCGTGAATCCCGCTGTCGTCTCAGCTCGAAGACGTCGCGGAGCTCCGCGACACCCCCCGGCCCCGTGGCCCACCGATCAGCGGTCCAGAGGGTCCCTGCTGGCCTTGTCGTCGCCGAAGGCTTCGTCACGCTCGCGGACGGCTTCGCGGAAGCCGACGGTGGCGGCGCGCATCTGGAAGGCGTAGCCCTCGCGGGTGTGACGCGAGACGCCGTCGAACACGGTGCTGACCATCCCGGACGTCGCGACACCCTGCGCGAGCAGCGCACTGTTGAGGGCGAGCTTGACCATCATCAGCTGGTTGACCGGCAGCAGCGAGATCTTCTCGACCAGAGCCTCGGTGCGCTCGTCCAGCTCGTCGGCCGGCCAGGACTCGATGGCGAGTCCCCAGTCGGCTGCGGTGCGTCCGTCGATGCACTCGCCGGTGAACAGCATCCGCTTGGCGCGGGCGTCGCCGATGCGGTGCGCCCACATGCCGGCCGCCGGAACGCCCCAGACGCGGGTCGGCGGGTAGCCGATGCGGACGTCGTCGGCGCAGATGATCTGGTCGGCGAACAGGGCGATGTCGGAGCCGCCGGCGACGGCGAACCCGTGCAGCTTCGCCACCGTCGGCTTGTTCGCGTGCAGCAGGCTGGCGAAGCCGCGGTTGAAGCGGCTCATCATCGCGTAGTCGACCATCGGGTCCCAGGTGACACCCGGAACGTGGTTCGTCATCTGGACGGCGGGGTCGATCACCGTGCCGGTGGTGTCCATCGATCCCGGCGGGGGATCGGCGGCGTTCTCGGCGAACACCGTGAGGTCGTAGCCGCCGCAGAAACCTTTGCCGCGCCCGGACAGCAGGATGACGTGGACGCGTGGGTCGAGGTCGGCGCGCTCGACGGCGTGAGCGAGGTCGGACGGGGTGTCGTTCGTGATGGCGTTGCCCTGATCCGGACGGTTGAACGTGATGCGGGCGATTCGACCGGTCACCTCGTACGTGAGCGTCCGGTAGTCGGGACCGGCATCGGACTGCTCGGTGCCGGCGTAGAGCGAGTCGTCTCCCTCCAGCGAGCCCTCGCGCCACGCTGCCGGGCGTTCCCCGGAATTCATGCGATGACGTCCTGCGGCTCGCCGCTGCCCTTGGGTGTGCATCGCTCGATGATCGGTGCGAGGTCGAGTCCGGTCGGCAGGGTGCCGAAGACGTCGCCGCGGTCGCGGCCGAGGCGGCTCGCCGCGAAGGCGTCGGCGACGGCCGGGTGCCCGTGCCGCAGCAGCAGCGAGCCTTGGAGGGCGGTCGCCATGTCGCCGACCACGCGGCGGGCGCGATACTGCATGCTCTCCAGGTCGGCGAAGGCCGTTCCCAGCTCGTCGACGAACGCGTCGTAGCGAGGGTCGGTACCGCGTGCCGTGTCGAGCTCGCCGATGAACACCTCAAGCGACTCCGGCTGCTTGGCGGCAGCCCGCAGGGTGTCGAGCGCGGCAACGTTGCCGGAGCCCTCCCACACCGACATCAGCGGCGCCTCGCGATACAGGCGTGGCATCCGGGAGTCCTCGACGTAGCCGTTGCCGCCCAGGCACTCCAGGGCCTCGGCCGCATGGATCGGGGACCGCTTGCACACGTGGTACTTGCTGACGGCGAGGCTCACCCGGCGCAGCATCGCGGCGTGCTCGTCGCCGGACTCGGCCTGGTCGGTCAGGGCCGCCAGCCACAGGGCGACCGTGGTGGCGCCCTCGGCCTCGACGGCGAGGTCGGCGAGCACGTTGCGCATCAGCGGTTGGTCGATGAGCTGGGCGCCGAACACCTGACGATGAGCGGCGTGGTGCGCGGCCTGCAGCACGCCGGCGCGCATCGAGCTGGCGGAGCCGATGGTGCAGTCGAGCCGGGTCATGTTGACCATCGCGATGATCGTCGGCACGCCACGTCCCTCGTCGCCGAGCCGCCAGCCGACGGCGTCGTCGTACTCGACCTCGCTGCTCGCGTTGGAGTGGTTGCCGAGCTTGTCCTTGAGGCGCTGGAGCCGGATGCCGTTCGCCGTGCCGTCCGGCAGCACGCGAGGAACCACGAAGCAGGTGAGTCCGCCCGGGGCCTGCGCGAGCACGAGCAGGAGATCGGACATCGGAGCGGACGTGAACCACTTGTGCCCGGTGATCCGGTAGGTGTCGTCGCCCTGATTCTGCGCGTGTGTGGTGTTGGCCCGCACGTCGGAGCCACCCTGCTTCTCGGTCATCGACATACCGGCGGTGAGGAACTGCTTGTCGGCCGGTGCCCGGAAGGACGAGTCGTAACCGGCCGCGGTCAGCCCGGGCTCGAACTGCGCGGCCAGCGTCGGATCGACGCGCAGCGCGGGAACCGCGGCGTAGGTCATGGAGATCGGGCACTGGTGGCCGGCGTCGACCGGGCCCCAGGCGCTCAGCTTGGCGGCGCGCACCAGGTGGGCGTGCGGATCATCAGACGCCCAGGGCGTGCCGTGGAGACCGTAGCCCGTCGAGATCTCCATCAGCTCGTGATAGCTCGGGTCGTACGCCACCTGGTCGATGCGATGGCCGTAGCGGTCGTGGGTGTGGAGCACCGGCGGATGGGCCTCGGCCCGGTCGCCCAGCGCGATGGCATCGGCGCTGCCGGCCCGGCGGCCGATCTCGTGCAGCTCGTCGAGTGCGGACGTGGCTCCTTCGCGGCGCAGCGCCTCCTCGAACACCGCGTAATCGGCGGTGTCGTGGCCGGTGAGCGGAGGGACCTGATTGGTCACTTCGTGCGTGGTCATGACTCTCCTCGGGTGCGAAGTCGTTTGATCTCGGTGCGGAAGTCTTCGTAGCCCTGGCGCATGGCGGTCGCGGGCCAGTCGTCGGGCAGCAGCTCGTCGGGCAGCGCGGGGTCCGAGCGCAGGTGACGTACCAGCGCCGCGGCGGCCGTGAACCGGTCGGCGAACGTGGCTCCGTTGCTGGTGGCGTCGAGGAGTCGCACGCCGGTGTCGGCCCAGGCGCCGAGATCCCAGAGATTGCGCATCAGTCCCTGGGGATCCTCGGGATGCGACAGCAGGCGCACCGTGCCGGCCTCGGCGACATCGTCGCGAGGCAGATTGTCAGGCCGCATCCAGACGCCCTCGCGCAGCAGGACGAGTCGACGCGCGGCGAGGCGTCGTCGAAGGTCGGCGCGGGTGGCGGCATCGCGACCTCCGGCCGTGACCACGATGGTCTCCCACGTGCCGTCCCACGGCTGCCGGTCCGGGTCGAGCTCGAGCTCCTGCAGCCGGTGGCGTTCCAGGTGGCGATCACTGAGCGAGTAGACCGCCTGCTCGGCGACGAGGTCGCCGGCCCGGACCAGACGCGTGAGTGCGACCCGCATCGTCGCGGGGGAGATGCCGAACTCCTCGCCGGCGTCGACGATGTCGCGCACCGCCAGGCGCGGAGGATGCGCGCCGAGCAGCAGGCTGAGCACCACCGATCGGGCGGTGAGCGGTCGGACGGGTGCGGCGGTCGTCGGCATGGGACTCCGTTACAGAACCAGAACGTCTGTTGTTACAAGTGTAATGCCGCCGATCGGCGGTTGTCTACGGCAGGACGCCCGCGGCACTGGCGACCTCGCGGTACGCCTCGGCGAGCGTCGCGATGGTGGCGTGCGCGTTGAGGCCGCTCGGGTTGGGCACGACCCACAGCTCGGCGTCGCCGAGGTTCGCGTCCTGTCGTCCGAGCCGGGCCCGGCGTTCGCCGAACGCAGTCCGGTAGGCCGTGATGCCGGCGACCGCGACCACCTTCGGACGGTGCTCAGCCACGAACCGCTCGAGCCGGATCCGGCCGGCTCGCAGCTCGTCGTCATCGAGCTCGTCGGCGCGAGCGCTCGCGCGCGACACGAGGTTCGTGATTCCGACACCCCGCTCGACCAGCGCCGGAGCGGCCTGCGCGGGCGTCAAGGCGTCCTCCGGCAGGATCCCGGCGCCGCGCAGGGCCGGGTAGAACCGGTTGACCGGATGCGCGAAGTGGAACCCGGTCTCGGCGCTCATGATGCTGGGATTGATGCCGACGAACAACAGGCGCAGGTCGGGACCTACGAGGTCTGCAACCGGCGCATGGTCCGTCATGGACACGGACCGTACGCCACCAGAACGGCGAAGGCCCCGACCAACCCGGTTCTCCCGGGCCGGTCGGGGCCTTCGCGTCACCCCTCAGGTCAGTACGACGGCTGAGACTGCGGGTTCAGGCTGTCCATCTTGACGTCCGACTGTGCGGCCGGGTCGGTGACCTTGAGCACGTCGAAGCCCTTCTGGATGTCGTTGGAGTAGACGTACCCGTTGTAGTAGTACGCCGACCACGAACCGCCGAGGATCAGCCGTTCGTCGCTCAACGGACCACGGTCGAACCAGGCGATCTCCTCCGGGTTGGCGGAGTCGGTGAAGTCCATCACCGAGATGCCGCCCTGGTACCAGGCCTGGACCATGATGTCCTTCCCCTCGACCGGGATCAGCGAGCCGTTGTGCGCCACGCAGTTCTCGGTGTTGGAGTTGGTCCGCGGGATCTTGTAGTAGCTCTTGAACGCGAGCTCCCCACCCTGGATGTCGTAGATGCCGTTGGCACCCTTGGTGGGACCGACCGTCGGGTTGCAGGTGGCCGCGCCGCCACCACCGAGCTCGTCGGTGTAGACGACCTTGGTGCCGGTGTTGTTGAAGGTCGCCGAGTGCCAGAACGCGAAGTTCTCGGTGTCGCGCACCTGCTCGGTGACCTCCGGGTGCTCCCGATCGGAGATGTCCATCAGGATGCCGTCACCCATGCACGCGCCCGCCGCAACGTCCTTGGACGGGTAGGCGGTGATGTCGTGGCAGCCGCTGGTCTCCCGCGAGTAGTTGCCGGGCGGGTTCCCACCGTCGGGGAACAGCACCGGGGTGTCGATGAGCTTGGCCGTCTCCGGCTTGGCCATCGAGACCTTCACCACGCTGATCAGGTCGTGCGGTGGCTGGCAGTCCGGGAACGTTTCGCTCGGGAAGTACGACGACACGTAGACCCACAGGTTCTTGCCGTTCTTGCTCGGCGCAAGGGTGTGCGTGTGCGATCCACAGGGGGTCTCCACCGCGGCGATGTACTTCGGGTTGGTCGGGTCGCTGATGTCGAAGACCTTGAGGCCCTCCCACGAGCTCTTCTCCGTGGCCGGCTGCGCGGTGTTCGTGCAGGTGTTGTTGTTGCGGCTCGAGTCCGTCGAGAGCACCAGCACGTCCTTGTACACCGACACGTCGTTCTGCGAGCCGGGGCACACCACTTGGGCCACCTGCTCGGGGGCCTCGGGATCGCTCAGGTCGTAGACCGTGAATCCCTCGTAGTTGCCCGCGTAGGCGTACTTGCCGTTGAACGCCAGGTCGCTGTTGAACGCCGTCTCCGTCGCGAATGCGCCGTTCTTGGGGAGGTTCGTCAACAGCTCCATGTCTTCGGCGGCCTGGTCGCCGACCGGAAGATCTGCAGCGCTGTCGTTCATCTGCGCCAGGTTCTTGCTGGCCTTGCTGGGCGCACAGGCGTCGGAGAAGTTGTCCCCTGCCTTCGCCAGCTTCTTCTTCTCAGCCTCTGTGCAGTCGGGTGGGGCGTTGGACGTCGCCGCCTCGTGATCGTGATCGTCGTCGTGTGCGGCGACCGGAGCGGCTGAGAGTGTCAGTGCCACTGCGAGAGCCGCTGTGGCGGCCAGACCCACCGGTCGAGCGCGCAGAAGTGCTCGCTTGCGAAAGGAGTACATCCCCCGAGACCTTTCATGAGAACGCTGTGGGGTTTCCACAGACGTCACCTACGTCGTATCGTGCGGGGAATCCAGAAGTAAAGACTTCGGACCGGAAAACTTTCGAATTCGGCTTCTACTCGGGGAGAGACTGCCGCATGCCCAAGGTCGTCGTTCGACTGCTGCTCGCCGCCGTTGTGGTGGTGGCTCTCGGTGGGTGCAGCTCCGAGTCCGAACCGGATGGTCCGAAGGTGATCCAGCCAGGTGCCCCTGGCGAACCGAACAAGAGTGGCGACCCCGATCCCACCGAGCGATCGAATGAGTGGAACCACACCGACATCGCCTTCATGCAGATGATGATCCCTCACCACCACCAGGCGCTGGAGATGTCCGCCCTGGCCGACAAGCACGCGCGCAGCAAGGCCGTCCGCACCCTCGCGGAACGCATCAGCGGGGCCCAGGCTCCGGAGATCCAGGCCATGTCGGCCTGGCTGGATGAGCGCAAGATCGAGGTCCCGCGTGCTGGAGACGACCCGAAGGAGTACGACCACTCAGAGCACGGCCACAACGCGATGATGGGCATGATGACTCCCGCCCAGATGAAGGAGCTGTCGGCCGCCCGAGGTGAGCGGTTCGACCGGCTCTTCCTCAAGGGCATGATCCGGCATCACGCGGGCGCGGTCGACATGGCCGAGGATGCCGCACAGGACGGCACGGACGTGATCGTCAGCGAGATGACCGCCGACGTGGCCGCCACGCAGTCCGCCGAAATCGACCGGATGCAGGATCTCCTCGCCCGGCTCTAGCTCCACCACGATCGTCTGATCGCTTCCGGCGTCGACGTTTCCGTTGACGACGGTCCCGTCCTCATCTCGACTCCTCTTCTCGCTCTCGTTGCGGACGGGAGTTCGCCGAGCCCGATGGATTCCGCCGGTGAGGCAGTGTCGCGATCAGCACCAAGAAGACGAGGACGGCAACGAACCCGAGCGCCCCCAAGGTCTGGGCGTTGCCGGCCAGCCACCGCTGGAGCCGTCCCGCAGCATCGACCACGACGTCGGTTCCGGCGCCGGCATGCAGGACCCTGAGCTCCCACGCCCCGTACCAGGCGACGTACCCGCCCGCGACCAGCAGCAGCGCTCCGCTCAGGCGGGGCAGGAAGCGGCCGGTCGCGCGGATCCGGCTGACGAGGCCGGTGCGGGCCAGCCCGACGGCTACCGCGGCGGTGCCGACGACCAGACCCATACCGGCGGCATAGGCCAGGAACAGCACCATGCCCTGAGCAGTCGATCCACCGCGGAACGCGGTCACCACGACGGCCAGGAACGGCGCGATGGTGCAGCCCAGCGACGCAACGGCGTATGAGGCACCGAACGCCGTCATCGAGCCCACACTCGCCGTCACCGGGCGCCCGCCGCGTCGGCGCCGCAACTGGAGCGCGGGAAGCCTGCGCCCGGTCAGCACCCACACGCCCGCCGCGGCGACCAGCAGTCCCAGCAGCACGGTGAAGCCCGGAAGGTACTGCTGGATGCCGGCGGCGACCGGGGCGATCGCGAGGCCGAACACCACGAAGACGGCCGCGAACCCGGCGGTCATCGCCGCGGTTGCGCGTAGCGCCCGGGTCACCGCAGTGCGACGTGTGGGCTGGTCGTCGAGCACGAACAGCGTCAGATACGCCGGCAACAGCGCGAACCCGCACGGGTTCAGCGCCGCCACCACGCCTGCGCCGAGGGCCAGCGTCAGGGCCCCATCGGTGAACATCGTGACTCAGCCGGCCAGTTGCTCAACCAGCGTATTGAGATCGGCGTCGTCGAGGTAGCCCTCGGACTTGATCTTGCCGTCCGCGCCGATCACCGTGTACGTGCTCTGAGCGGTGACGCGGAAGTGCTTCCAGACCTCGCCCTTGGCGTCGATCAGGTGGGTCGCGTTCGGGATGTCCAGGGCCATCTCGCGGATCGCGTTCTCCTTGTCGAGTCCACCGACAGCCACGACGGCAACTTCGCCGTCGTACTGTTCGGCCAGCCGCGAGACGTTGGGGATCTGGGCCCGGCAGGTGGGGCACCACGGTGCCCAGAACCACAACACGGCCGGCTTCCCCTTCAAGGCAGCGCCCTCGAACCGTTCTCCGTCCAACGTGGTGCCGGTGAAGTCGTAGGTCGCGGTCTCCCCGGTGGCGGCCACCTGGCCACTCGCCTCCGCCGCGTCTGGGGTCGACTGCTCGCCGCAACCGAACAGAACGAGCACAGCGGCGGTGACGAGCGAGGCGATTCGCATGGGACCAGTCTGCGACATCTCGCCAAGGCGCACCGGGATCCCGGTTACCGAGAGGCGGCGCCTTCTTCGATGGTGGTCGATCCGGGCCAGAAGGCGATGTAGCCCTTGATCTTCCGGGCGAACGGCGACGGGTGTCGATACGTCCATGCGGCATGCCGTTCCTGTGCTCTGCCGGTGTCGATGTCGTAGTAGCTGGCGACGCCCTTCCAGTAGCACAGCGACTTCATCCACGAACGCTCCAGGACCGCTGAATCAACGGAGCCCGGAGGAAAGTACCGGTAGCCCTCGACGACAACGGTCTCGTCGCTCTCGGCGATCACCCGACCATCGAAGACGGCTTGGTATGTCGTCAAGGATCTCCCCGCTTCCAGCATCTGCGGACGCTTCTCCACTAGCCGTCGTACTTGATCCCGGTCGCGTGGAGGGGGCAGTAGCCGAACGGGTTCTTGACGAGGTACTGCTGGTGGTAGTCCTCGGCGTAGTAATACTCCTCGAGCGGCTGGATCGCCGTGGTGATCTGGCCGTAGCCGGCCGCGGTCATCTTCTCCTGGTAGTGGTCGCGCGACTCCTCCGCCAGCTTCTGCTGGTCCGGCGTGGTGGTGAGGATGACCGAGCGGTACTGCGTGCCGCGGTCGTTGCCCTGGCCCATGCCCTGCGTGGGGTCGTGGTTCTCCCAGAAAACCTGGAGCAGCTCCTGGAACGACACCTTCTCGGGGTCGAAGACGATGCGCACGACCTCGGCGTGACCTGTTCGGCCAGTGCACACCTCTTCGTAGCTGGGGTTCGGTGTGACGCCGCCGGCGTATCCCACCGACGTCGACCAGACGCCGGGCACCTCCCAGAACGTCTTCTCCTCGCCCCAGAAGCAGCCGAGCCCGACGACCACGGCCTCGAAGCCCTCGGGCGGGTCGGTCTCGATCGGATTGCCGAGCACGAGGTGTCGGTCGCCGACGACGTGCTGGCGGGCCTCGCGACCGGGGAGCGCGTCGGTGGCGTCAGGAAGCTGGGTCTTGGATTTGCCGAAGATCATGGTGAAACCGCCTCTCACCTACCAGCGTACGGACGTCCCGAGCACGTTGCCCGTGTGTGGTTGTGACGAGCCGATGACAGTTAGGCTCTGCGACGTGTCGGATGACGTGGAGCGCAGCAAGTACCCGGTGCCTGTCGGCGTGGAGATCGCCGCCAGCTGGGCATGGCGTCTGCTGCTCATCGCGGCGGCAACGGGCCTGGGCATCTGGTTGCTGCGCTACTTCTCGGAGATCACCGTCCCGGTCGCGGTCGCCGTCCTCGGCACCGCGCTGACGATCGGAGCGGTCGACTGGCTCGTCGAGCATCGCGTCCCGCGCCTGCTGGCCACGTTCATCGTCGTCCTCTCGATGCTGCTGGCGTTCTCCGGCATGCTCGCGCTGGTCGGGCAACAGCTCTCCACCCAGGTCGACGACCTCAGGGCCAACGTCGTCGAGGGCATCTCGCAGGTGCAGGACTGGGCCCGCACGGGGCCGCTCGGGCTCAGCGACGCCCAGCTGCAGAGCTGGATCGACGAGGCCAAGTCCACGATCTCCACGACGGACAGCTCGGTGCTCGCGCGCATCACCGCGGTCGGCGCCACGATCACGCACGCCATCGCCGGCTTCTTCATCGCGCTGTTCTCCGCGTTCTTCTTCCTCTACGAGGGCGACCGGATCTGGAGCTGGATCGTCGCGCTGTTCCCGCGTGCCGCCCGGGAGCGCGTGCACTCGTCGGGCCAGACGGCGTGGCGCTCGCTCACCGCCTTCGTCCGCGCCACGGTCGTGGTGGCGCTCACCGATGCCATGGGCATCGCGTTCGCGGCATGGGCGCTCGGTGTGCCGCTGACGCTGGCGATCGGCGTCCTCGTGTTCCTGGGTGCCTTCGTGCCGATCATCGGTGCCCTGATATCAGGCATGGTGGCCGTGCTGGTCGCGCTGGTGGCGCAAGGCCCGTGGACCGCTCTGTTCATGCTCATCGCCGTGGTCGTGGTCCAGCAGTTCGAGTCGCACGTGCTGCAGCCGTTCCTCATGGGCAAGATCGTGGCCGTGCACCCGTTGGCGATCATCATCGCGATCGCGGCCGGTGTGGTCGTGGCCGGCGTCGTCGGTGCGCTCATCGCTGTTCCCCTGGCGGCCTGCCTCAACGGTGTGGTCCGGCATCTGGCGACGAACGCCCAGGAGTTCCAGGCGTACCCGGAAGAGCTCCCTCCTGAACCGGCGTGAGGCCTAGGGTGACGGACGTGGATCTCTCCGACGTCGAAGCAGCGCGCAGCGTGCTCGACGGCGTCATCGAGTTGACGCCCTCGTTGCACTCTCGCTGGCTCAGCACGCGGGTCGGGACGCCGGTCTACCTGAAGTGCGAGAACCTCCAACGAGCCGGCTCGTTCAAGATCCGCGGCGGCTACCTGCGCATCTCACGACTGAGCCCGGAGGAGCGTTCGCGTGGCGTCGTGGCGGCCAGCGCCGGCAACCACGCGCAGGGAGTGGCGCTCGCCGCGTCGATGCTCGACACGAAGGCCACGATCTTCATGCCGGACGGTGCGGCGCTGCCCAAGATCGCCGCGACCCAGGGCTACGGGGCCGAGGTCGAGTTCTCCGGCACCGGTGTCACTGAGGCGCTCGTCGCCGCTCAGGAGTTCGCCGACCGCACCGGGGCCGTGCTCATCCACCCGTTCGACCACCCCGACATCGTCGCCGGTCAGGGCACCGTGGGGCTGGAGATCATGGAGCAGGTGCCGGACGTGCAGACCATCGTCGTGCCGATCGGCGGCGGCGGCCTCGCGGCGGGAATCGCGTTGCTGCGCGAGCGGCATTCGCACGTGCACATCGTGGGCGTCCAGGCCGAGGACGCCGCGGCCTACCCCGGATCGCTCGCCGAAGGACAACCGCTCACGGCCGTCATGGGTCAGACCATGGCCGACGGCATCGCGGTCGCGCGACCCGGCGACATCCCGTTCGGCATCGTCGCGTCACAGCTCGACGAGGTCATCACCGTGAGCGAGGAGTCGATGAGCCAGGCGCTGCTCGGCCTGCTCGAGCGCGGCAAGATGCTCGTCGAGCCGTCCGGGGCCGCCGGCGTGGCCGCACTGCTCGACCGTCCCGACGCGTTCACCGGTCCGATCGTCTCGGTGCTGTCGGGCGGCAACATCGACGCACTGCTGCTGCTCGACGTCATCCGGCACGGGCTCGTGGCTGCCGGTCGCTTCATCCACCTGCGGGTGCGGATCTCCGACCGGCCCGGCGGTCTGATGACCCTGCTCACCGACCTCGCGAACCTTCAGGTCAACGTCATCAACGTCACCCACGACCGCTCCATGGAAGGCATCGGGGTGCGCCAGGTGGACGTCGAGATCGAGGGGGCCACTCGTGGTCCGGATCACCGTGCCGAGGTCACCCGCCGGCTGCTCGAGATCGGCCACGCCGTCATCTGACGCGCGCCGCGAGAACCGTCAGAACGGCTTGGCGGCGATGACCTCGACCGTGATCGTCGATCCGTTGGGTGCTTCGTAGGAGGCCGTGTCGCCGACCTTCTTGTCCAGAAGCGCCGCGCCCAGGGGCGAGGTGGGGGAGTAGATGTCGAGGTCGACGGCGCTGTCCATGCTCAGCAGCTCGCGCGAGCCGAGCAGGAAGGTCTCGGTGTCGGTGTCGCCGGCGAAGCGGATGGTGACCTTCATGCCGGCCCCGACGAGACCGTCGTCGGCGGGCTTGTCGCCAACCTCGGCGCGGCGCAGCCGGTCCTCCAGCTGGCGGATGCGGGCCTCGTTCTTGCCCTGCTCCTCGCGCGCGGCGTGATAGCCGCCGTTCTCGCTCAGGTCGCCCTCGTCGCGGGCCGCAGAGATCTTGGCGGTGATGTCGGCGCGCACGTCTCCCTTGAGGTGCTCCAGCTCCTGCTGCAGGCGCTCATACGCCTCCTGCGTCACCCAGATGGTCTCGGTGTCGGTGGGCTGTGTCATGTCTCATTCCCTCTACGTGCGGCACCCCAGGCACGTGCCCGGGGTGAAACATCGAGATTACCACTCAATCCATGCTTTGACACGTCCGCAGGACGCCCGTGACAGCCCGTCGCTCGGTCTCCAACGAGACGCTCACACGGGTCTTTTCGCGGTCATCAGCAGGGACCGTGACGGTCTTCTCACCGACGATCGAATGGTCCTTGGCCTGCGCGTACACCGTGCACCGCACGTCCAACGGCTCGGGCCGATGGACGTCGAGGGTGACCTTCACCTGATGGTCGTCGACGACCTCGTAGCCGTACAGCTCGGCCGTCACCGGCCTCGGCTGGAATGCGACCCAGGCTGCCCACGCGATGCCGAGCAGCACGCCCACCGCGGCGACGACAGGCCACAGCCAGCGGGGGCGCCTGCGGCCGCCGTAGCGTTCCTCGAGGTCGGTCACGCCGCCCAGTGTCTCAGGCGGTTCTAGGAGCTCCGCATACGGCGGCGAACACCCGGGTGGCGTCCGTGACGAGGCGCTCGACGATGGCGCGGCCGATGCCGGTCGATGCGCCGGTGACGAGAACAGCTTCAGAGGTGGGCCCGTCCCCATGATGCTGGGGCGCCGGCTGCGACCGGATGGTTCCCTGGTCGTAGCCCGGGTCCCGAACGATATCGGGTTGATCACAGTGAAAGGATGGGATGCGTGGCCGAACAGCTCCGCTTGATGCACGTGCACGCCCATCCTGACGACGAGTCGAGCAAGGGGGCGGCGTCCACCGCCAAGTACGTCGCCGAAGGCGTCGACGTCCATGTCGCGACCTGTACGGGAGGCGAGCGCGGTGACGTGCTCAACCCGAGCTTCGACCACCCGGGCATCATCGACAATCCGTCGCTCATCACCGAGATTCGCCGCGACGAGATGGCGCGGGCTCGCGACATCCTCGGCATCCGGCAGGACTGGTTGGGCTTCGTCGACTCCGGCTGGCCCGAGGGCGATCCCAAGCCCCCGCTGCCCGAGGGCTGCTTCGCGCTGGTGCCGATCGATGAGGCCGCCGAACCGCTGGTGCGGCTGATCCGGTCGTTCCGCCCGCACGTCCTCACCACGTACGACGAGAACGGTGGCTACCCGCACCCCGACCACATCAAGTGCCACGAGGTCAGCGTCCACGCGTTCGAGGCGGCCGCCGATCCCGACCGCTACCCGGACGCAGGCGAGCCGTGGCAGGTGTCCAAGCTCTACTACCACCTGAGCTGGAGCCACACGCGCATGGAGGCGATCGGGGAGGCGCTCGAACGCCACGGCATCGAGAACCCGTACGCCGAGCGGTTCAAGAACTGGGAGCGCGACGAGGAGTACGAGGCCAGGCTCACCACCCGGGTCGAGTGCGCCGAGTACTTCCACGTGCGCGACGAGGCGCTGCTCGCCCACGCCACCCAGATCGACCCGAACGGGTGGTTCTTCGCCATCCCGCGCGAGATCCAGGCGGAGGCCTGGCCCACCGAGGACTTCCAGCTCGTCACCAGCCACGTCGAGTCGTCGATCCCGGAGGACGACCTGTTCGCCGGGCTGCGCTAGAGCTCAGCCCGCAGCAGTCTCCCAGAGCCCGATGAGGTTGCCCTCGGAGTCGGTGCAGTAAGCGGCGAAACCCATGTCGCCGACGGGCTCCCTGCCGCGCACGGTGGATCCACCCAGCTCGCCGATCTGTGTCAGGGTCGCGTCGATGTCGCCGACGTCGATGACGAGAACCGGTGACGAGATCGGGTCCTGGCGCTGCAGCATGCCCCCGTTGATGTAGCCGGGCTCGGTCGGGCCGGTTTCCTCATCGGACGGCCCGGTGGTCACCAGCATGTAGCCCATTCCCGGCATCGCGGCGAGCTGCCAGTTGAACGCCTTCGAGTAGAAGGCGCTGGCGCGGTCCTGGTCGTCGAACGGGATCTCGAAGTGCACGATCTTTCCGCTCATGGTGCGGTCCTTTCGCTTTGGGTGCTGCCACGCTATGTCACCCGGGTGTCGTCAGGTGGACGTCATGGTGCCCTCCCGCCTCCCGGAGCTGGCGCGTTGTGCGTGGCTCGGTGAGCACCTCGTGCGCGAGCTCCATGACGTGGTCCAGGTCGACGTCGTCGAACTGCCCCTTGTACCCGGTGTGGCTGTACAGCTGCTGGGTGAGGATCGGTTGCGCCAGGGGCCGAAGCACCAGGCAGTCGTCGGCGGTGACGGCATGAACGGTGCCGCGCTGCACCACGAGCCGCACGACCTCGCGATCGAGGATCAGCGTCTCGAGGTCCGCGGTGTCGACGAGCTGAGCCGCGACCAGAGCCCGATGTACGGGTCGGGCGGCTCCTGCGCCTGCAGTCCGACGAGGAACCGGATCGCGTCCAAGACGCTTGTGTCGACACGTTCGAGCAGCATCTGGCGGGCCAGCGTCGCCCGGTTGAGCTGCCGGCGGGTGAGGACGGGCGCGGTCACGAGGACATTCTGGTCCGTCGGCGTGCACGGTGTACCCGGACGACGTCTTCCATCTCAACCAGAACGTCCCTCCCAGCACCCCGCCGGCCTGACGCCAACGGGATCGGCGTCGCTGTCTAGGCTGGGCCGCATGCACGGACTACTGCTCGGCGTCGTCACGGCCGATGTCCCCCTGACGCCTGAGAACGTCAGGCCCGGATGGCTCGCCATGGCGGTCGTCGGCGTGCTGATCGTCGCGACGGCTCTTCTGCTGCGCTCGTTCGTCAAGCACTCCAAGCGTGCCGCGGAGCCGTGGCCGGGTGAGGAAGAGGACGACAACCCGCCGAGCTGACGGCGTCAGAGCGGCAGGTACATCACGTGCAGGCCGACCGGGCCCCTCGTCGGATGCATGAAGCCCCCGGGCACGGTGCCGGTGATCTCGAAGCCGAACCGCTGGTACAGCGCCCACACGTTGCAGCGCCGAGGACCTGGTCGCCGTCGACTGCCACCCTGCTGCGCCACGGATCTCCACGAGCCCAATCCAGGCATCCCAGTACGTTGGAGAACATGGCCAACCGACTCGTCGACTCGACCAGTCCGTACCTCGTCCAGCACGCCGACAACCCGGTCGACTGGTGGGAGTGGGGACCCGAGGCGCTGACCGTCGCGAGGGAGCTCGACCGGCCGATCCTGCTCAGCGTCGGATACGCCGCCTGCCACTGGTGCCACGTCATGGCGCACGAGTCGTTCGAGGATGCGGCCACCGCGACGTTCATGAACGACCACTTCATCAACATCAAGGTCGATCGCGAGGAACGCCCCGACATCGATGCCGTCTACATGCGTGCCACCCAGGCCATGACCGGCCAGGGCGGTTGGCCGATGACCTGCGTCCTCACGCCGGAGGGTGAGCCGTTCTTCGCCGGCACGTACTTCCCGGCCGAGCCGCGCCAGGGCATGCCCGCATTCACCCAGGTGCTGCAGGCTCTCGCCGACGCCTGGGAGAACCGGCGCGACGAGGTGAGCGCGGTGAGCGCCGACGTCGTCCAGCACCTGCGCCAGGCGATCGACCACGGTGGCGACGCCCTCGCAGCCGACGACCTCGACGCCGCCGCTGCCACGCTCTCCAACCAGCACGACGACGAGGCCGGAGGGTTCGGGGCCAGCCCCAAGTTCCCGCCGTCGATGGTGCTGGAGTTCCTGCTGCGCCAGCACGCGCGCTCCAGCGATCCGCGCTCGCTCGAGATGGTCACGGCCACCTGCAACGCGATGGCGCGAGGCGGGCTCTACGACCAGCTCTCCGGTGGCTTCGCCCGGTACGGGGTCGACCGGTTCTGGCGGGTCCCGCACTTCGAGAAGATGCTCTACGACAACGCCCTGCTGTTGCGGATCTACCTGCACCTGTGGCGCGCCTCTGGTTCGCCCCTCGCGGAGCGCGTCGCTCGCGAGACGGCCCGCTTCATCATCGACGAGCTGGGCACCGGCGAGGGCGGCTTCGCGTCGGCCCTCGACGCCGACAGCGACGGCCACGAGGGCACGTTCTACGTCTGGAATCCGAACCAGCTCATGCGCGTCCTCGGTGCGGGCGACGCGGCCTGGGCGGCGACCCTCCTGGGCGTCACGGGAACCGGGACCTTCGAGCGCGGATTCTCGACTCTCCAGCTCCTCGAGGACCCTGATGACCCGGACCGCTGGGCGGACGTCCGCGCTCGCCTGCTCGAGGCTCGCGAGAAGCGCACCCGGCCGGCCCGCGACGACAAGGTGGTCGCCGCGTGGAACGGTCTGGCGATCACGGCATTGGCCGAGGCCTCGGTGCTGCTCGACGACTCGTCCTTCGGCGAGGCCGCAGTCACCGCGGCCCAGCTCCTGGTCGACGTCCACGGTGCCGGCGAACGTGACTTCGTTCGTGCGTCTCGCAACGGTGTCGCCGGACGCCACGCCGCCGTGCTGGAGGACCATGGCTGTGTCGCCGAGGCGTTCGTCGCGGTGCTCGGCATCACCGGCGATCCGGTTTGGCTCGACCGCGCCCAGGTGCTCCTCGACCACGTGCTCGATCGGTTTGCCGCACCGGAAGGCGGCTTCTTCGACACCGCGGACGACGCCGAGTCGCTCGTGGTCCGGCCGCAGGACCCCTCCGACAACGCGTCCCCGTCTGGTGCGTCGTCCGCGGTGGCGGCGCTCGTGGCGTTCGCGGCGGTCAGCGGTGAGCACCGCTACCGCGAGGCAGCCGAGGCCGGACTCGCGTCGGCCGCCGAGGTCGCCCGCCAGGCACCGCGTTTTGCCGGCTGGAGTCTCGCCGCCGCGGAGGCCATGATCGCCGGGCCCGCGGAGGTCGCCGTCGTCGGCTCCCGTCCCGAACGGGACGACCTGCATCGCGCCGCCCTCGGGCTCACGGCTCCGGGCGCCGTGGTCGTTGCCGGCGATCCCGGCACCAACCTCACCCTGTTCGAGGGCAAGACCGAGATCGACGGAAAGCCGGCCGTCTACGTCTGCCGGAACTTCGCCTGTCAGATGCCGGTGACGGACGCCGCAAAGCTCAGCTGATCAGGGGTCGAACCGCGCTCACAGGACCGGGAGCACGGGCCGGCAGCGAGGCTTCTTCGCGGTCGACGGGTCGAGCGCGTTGAGCACCAGCTGTGCGGCGATCGGTTCGGCGACGAGCGAGAGATGATCGGCGAGGTCGAGCTTGCAGACGTCCTGGACGACGATGTTCGTCATGCCTGGCTCGATTCCACTCTTGTACGGCACCACGAGCTCGTCGAACTTGGTGACGATGTTCGTGTAGGTGATGCCGGGAACGGCGGGAGTGCCGCCGGATCGCATGTTCTCGATGAACTCCGAACCCTTCATCATCTGTGTGGCGGCCGGGAAGAACTTGAACTGCGGAGTGGGGAACCCATATCGGCGGGCCTGGGCGCTGAGACTCGCCAAGCCGAGCAGGTTGGTGCCGTGCCACAACGGCGCCAGCGAGACGTAGTCGTCGATGAACGGGGCTCCGCCCAGGAACTTGGCGTAGTGGTTCGGCATCAGCGTTCCTTGGGAATGCCCCACGAGGTCGACCTGTGCGGCTCCAGTGCTGGCGAGGACCTTGGCGACGAAGTCCTTCAGCTCGGCGGCACTCGACTCCATCGCGGCCAGACCACCAAAGCCTTCCCTGAACCTGGCCGGCACCTGGGGTGATGTCCCGTACGTGAGCGCGTAGACGCAGTAGCCCTGATTGGCCAGCAGGGGCCCATAGGTCTGCCAGTTCGTGCTCTTGTTGCCGAACGTGCCGTGCACGAGGACGACCGGGTCGGGGTGGGCAGCGGTGGGCTTGCACGACCAGTCATTGGTGCCGGGAGCGTCGGTTCCGATCCGGATACCGGCCAGCACCGCTGTGGGGAGGAACGTGTACGGGACCGGCAGTGGCTTGTCGGGGTCGGCCGCCGATGCAGAGCCGGGAAGTGCACCGACGAGCATCGCGACGAGCAGCAGGAGGACAGCGAGACGGGACGATCGTGCGGGCATGGGGACTCCGAGCCGTGGAAGGGTGCCGCACCGTAAACGACGGTTGCCCGCGAAGGGTTACTACTCCTACCGCGTGTAAGCGAGGATGCTGACGCCGATGTAGTGCACGATGAACGCCGCGATCGTGAGCGTGTGGAACACCTCGTGGAAGCCATACCAGGTGGGCCACGGATCGGGCCACTTGAACCCGTAGACGAACGCGCCGATGGTGTAGAGCCCGCCGCCGACGATCAGCAGCACCATCACGGACGTGGGTGCCTCGCGGGAGAACTCGGGAAAGTAGAACACCGCGGCCCAGCCGAGCGCGAGGTACAGCGGCACGTACATCCACCGCGGGGCGGTGAGCCAGAAGACACGGAAGAGCACACCGAGCAGTGCACCGCCCCACACCACCGAGAGCAGGAGCACGGCGTGCTCCTTCGTGAGCAGCATCAGGGAGAACGGCGTGTACGACCCGGCGATGAGCACGAAGATGGTGGCGTGGTCGGCGCGCTTCCAGACGATCTTGGCCCGGTCGCTCCACCGGCCCGTGTGATAGACCGCGCTCACCCCGAACAGGGCCAGCGCGCTGAACATGAACACGGCGGCGCCGGCCCGGACGAGTACGTTGTCGGCGAGCACGAGCAGCACCAGGAACGAAATGAATGCGAGCGGCCAGGTGGCGAGGTGCAGCCACCCGCGGAGCTTCGGCTTGATCTCGTCGATGGCGTCACGGATGGCCTCGGTTGCCTCCTCCGTCATGGAGTCGGGTCCGGGCTCGTTCATGTGATGAGATTAGCGCCATGAACGTGAGCGACCTCCTCTACAGCGCCTACGAGCGCCGATTGCTGCGTCGCCTCGATCACACCCGTCTCCCGCGTCACGTGGGTGCCATCATCGACGGCAATCGACGCTGGGCGAAGGACGCCAGACGCGACCTCGAGAGCGGCTACCAGGCCGGCGCCGCAAAGGTCGATGAGTTCCTGGAGTGGTGCCACGAGCTCGGCGTCGGCACGGTGACGTTCTGGGTGCTCTCCACCGACAACCTGCAGCGTTCCGAGGGAGAGCTCTCGAGCATCCTTGCTGCCGTCGAGGGCCTGGTCGACCGCCTGGCGGCCGACGGACGATGGCGGCTCACCCTGATGGGCAGCCTCGAGCTGTTGCCGTCGGAGTCGGCCGGGCGCCTCAAGGCTGCGGCCGACGCCACGGCCACTGCTGATGGCATGCGCGTCAACGTGTGCGTCGGCTACGGCGGCCGCCAGGAGCTCACCGACGCGATGCGGTCGCTGCTGCTGGAGAAGGCGGCGGAGGGCTATGACCTCGCCGACGTCGCCAGCACCCTCGAGGTCGACCACATCGCCGAGCACCTCTACACCAAGGGCCAGCCCGACCCCGACCTCGTCATTCGCACGTCAGGGGAGCAGCGGCTCTCGGGCTTCCTGCTCTGGCAGAGCGTCCATTCGGAGTTCTACTTCTGCGACGCCCTGTGGCCGGCCTTCCGCCGCGTCGACCTCCTGCGGGCCATGCGCTCCTACTCCTCCCGCGAACGCCGCTTCGGCACGTAGTCCGCCTCGTCCCATCCGCCACACGGGATCGGGCGTGTCGTGCCTGCTGAACGGCGCCTCCGGACGTAGCGTCGAACTGTGTTGATGCTCGCCCCTGAGCCCAGCCGCCCCACTCACACCGAGGATTGAGGGCCGGCGCAGGAGGCGCGCGGGCTCACCGAGGAGACAACCGTGGCTGTGAAGAAGAGCGCGAGCACCCGTCCCCCCACTTCCCGGAAATGCCACACCTTCGTGCTGGACACCAGCGTTCTTCTGGCGGATCCCGCGGCGGTCACCCGGTTCCACGAGCACGAGGTGGTCATCCCCGTCGTGGTCATCACGGAGCTCGAGGCGAAGCGGCATCACCCCGAGCTCGGCTACTTCGCGCGGACGGCGCTGCGGTTCCTCGACGACCTTCGCGTTCAGCACGGCACCCTCGACGTCCCTCTGCCGATCGGTGAGGAGGGTGGCACCATCCGGGTCGAGCTCAACCACACCGACCCCGAGTCGCTCCCCGCGGGATTCCGGCTCGGCGACAACGACACCCGCATCCTGTCGGTGGCGCGCAACCTCGCCAATGAGGGGAACGACGTCACGCTCGTCTCGAAGGACCTGCCGATGCGGGTCAAGGCGTCGGCGGTGGGACTCACCGCGGAGGAGTACCGGGCCGAGCTCGCACTGGAGTCCGGGTGGACCGGGATGAGCGAGATCGACGTCGAAAGTGCCGACCTCGACACGCTCTACGAAGCCGGTGAGCTCGACCTCCCCGAGGCGCGCGACCTGCCGTGCCACACCGGCCTGGTGCTGGTCTCGGACAAGGGCAGCGGACTCGGACGCGTGACGCCCGACAAGCACGTCCAGCTGGTGCGCGGCGATCGTGACGCCTTCGGCATCCACGGGCGATCGGCCGAGCAGCGGGTCGCGCTCGACCTCCTGCTCGATCCCGACATCGGCATCGTCTCGCTCGGCGGCCGCGCCGGCACCGGCAAGTCGGCGCTGGCGATCTGCGCGGGCCTCGAGGCGGTCATGGAACGGAACCAGCACCGGAAGGTCGTCGTGTTCCGCCCGCTGTACGCCGTAGGCGGCCAGGAGCTCGGATACCTGCCGGGCAGCGAGTCGGAGAAGATGGGCCCCTGGGCACAGGCGGTGTTCGACACCCTCGGTGCCGTCACCTCCACGCCCGTCATCGAGGAGATCCTCGATCGCGGGATGCTCGAGGTGCTGCCCCTCACGCACATCCGCGGCCGTTCGCTGCACGACTCGTTCGTCATCGTCGACGAGGCTCAGTCGCTCGAGCGCAACGTCCTGCTCACCGTCCTGTCGCGGATCGGGGCCAACTCGAAGGTCGTCCTCACCCATGACGTCGCCCAGCGCGACAACCTGCGGGTCGGGCGGCACGACGGCGTCGTCGCGGTGGTCGAGAAGCTCAAGGGCCATCCGCTCTTCGCGCACGTCACCCTCACCCGCTCCGAGCGCTCGCCGGTGGCCGCCTTGGTCACGGAAATGCTCGAGGACGTCACGCTCTGACGTTCGCCCAGCGGGGCACCCCGCCTGTGGCAGAGTTGCGCCCGTGAACAGGAGGGTTGGTGTCGGCGCTGCCCTCGTCCTCATTTCGTTGACGCTCGCGGGCTGTGCCGGCTCTGGGTCGGATTCGTCCCGCGTCCTGCACTGGTGGGTCCTGCCCGACCGGGTCGACGCCCGCTCGATCGCCGAGACGTGCAGCAGCGCGGGTGATTACACCATCGAGCTCGAAGAGCTTCCGGCCCGCATCGACCAACGACGCAGCGAGATCGTCCGCCAGCTGGCCGGCGGCACCGAAGAGATCGACATCCTGAGCCTCGACACGTCCCTCACCGCCGAGATGGCCGCCGCGGGCTACCTGGCCACCGTGCCGGCGGAGCTCGAGGCGGAGGTGACCAGCGGCGCGCTGCCGAAGGCCGTCGAGGCCGTCACCTACGACGACCGGCTGGTCGCGGCGCCGTGGTGGCTCGACCCCCAGCTGCTCTGGTACCGCGGCACCGCGGCCGAACGGGCCGGCCTCGACACCACCAAGCCGATCAGCTGGGACGACCTGCTGGCCGGCGCCGAACGTCTCGGCTCCACGCTCCAGATCGACGACCCCGACGGCACCGGCCTGAGCGACTGGGTGCGCGCGCTCGTGGCGGGATCCGGGGGCACGATCCTGGAGGGAGCCGGACGCGACCCGCAGGTCGGGCTCGAGACCGACGCGGGCCGTGCCGCGGCCGGCATCGTGCAGTTCTACGCGAACGCAGACATCGGTCCGGGGCCGTCGCCTGATGCTCGCGTCGAGTTCGCCGGTGCGCGCGGCGGATTCCTGCTGGCGAGCAGCGCGATCATCACCGATCCGACGCTCTCCGCGGTCGTGCCCGACATGAAGGCCGTGCCGTACCCGGTGCTGGGGACCGAGAGCGTGTCCCCGCTGTCCGGCGTCTCCCTCGCCGTGCCGGAGGACGCACAGGACCCGGCTCTCGCCTACCAAGCAGTCACGTGCCTCACGTCGGCGGAGTCGCAGCAGACGATGATGATGGGGTCCGGGCATGGGGCGACCCGGTCGGCGGTCTATGAGGCGGAGGAGGTCACGAGCTCTGTCGCGTCCGCCGACGCCATGCTCGACGCGCTCACGTCCGGGGCCAACGCACCGTCGACTCCCTACTGGCAACGTGTTCGGGGGGCCCTGCGCGACACGTGGCTGCCGATCACCGGGGTCAGCCCGTCGACCACGCCGGCGGAGTCCCAGCGAGCCGTGACCGACATGGTCGGGGGAGGTCTGCGATGAGGTCACACGTCACACGTCGTCGCCGGCCGGTCAAGGGCGGCTGGTGGCTGGTCGCCCCGGCCCTCCTCGTGCTCGTGGTCGTGACCCTGTGGCCGCTCGGCCGAGCCGTCTACACGTCCCTGTACTCCGAGTCGCTCACCACTCCCGACGACACCGCCTTCGCCGGGCCCGACAACTACGTCGAGGTCGTCACGAATGCCAACTGGTGGGTGGCCGTGGCCCTCACCCTCGTGTTCGTTGCCGCGGTCGTCGTCATCCAGCTGCTGCTTGCCGCCGCGTTCGCTGCCGCACTGCGACGCGTCACGATCATCGCGCCCTACACGCGGATCCTCGTGCTCGTGCCATTCGCCCTGATGGCCACGGTCACCGCATTCGCGTGGCGCGAAGGCGTCACCGCGGGCTTCGCGCCGGCGTGGTTCCACTACAACGGAGACGGCCAGATCTCCGCGCTCGTCGCGGTCGCCGCCAGCGAGATCTGGCGGGGCACCGGCATCACCACCCTCATCCTGCTCGCCGGCCTGACCCGGGTGCCGCCGACGCTGCTCGAATCCGCGGTAGCCGACGGGGCCACCGCACGACAGCGACTGACGAGGGTCGTGCTTCCCGCCGCCGCGCCGGCCGTCGCCGTGGCCGTCGTCTACCGGTCGCTGGACGCCTTCCGTGCGTTCGAGGCACCGGTGCTGGCCGAACCATCGCTACCCACGTTGCGCACCGCCCCGCTGCTGGTGTGGGACACGACGTTCACGTCGTTCGAGATCGGGCTCGGCGCCGCGATGTCAGTCGTGCTGCTCGCCCTCGTCGGCGTCCTGGGTGTCATGCTGACGCTGCTCCTTCGCGTGAGGAGGGTGGTATGAGGCCGTCGATCCGCTCTCGCTTCTACGCCGTCGCCACGGCGTTCGTGCTCGGATTCGGGATCGCGAGCTACGGCGTACTGCGCGTGCCCGGCCGGGATCGCTGGCTCTGGTTCGCGGTCGCCATCGTGCTGATGCTCACCAGCGTCGTGGGCGTCCTCGTGGTCGACTCGCGCCGCAGGGTGTCGATCTGGGCGGTCCTCGGGCTCGAGATCCTGTTCGTGTTCACCTTCCTGCCGCTGCTCTGGATGTTCACCCTCGCCACGTCCGCCGAGACCGCCACCACGCAGTCGTTGCTGCCTGCCGACATCCAGTGGTCGGTGTTCAGGGACGTGCTCGCCAACGATTCGATCCGACAGGTGGCAGCGACGTCGGCATTGGTGAGCCTGATCGCCACCGTGGTGTCGATGCTGCTCGCGGTCCCGGCCGCCTACGCGCTCGTACGCCGGCAGGTGCGCGGTCGCCGCGCGGTGTACTTCTTCTTCGTGGCCGTGCTGCTGACCCCGATCGTCGCGCTCGCCGGGCCGTTCGGCGACCAGCTGCGGGCGTTCGGGCTGTTCGGCAACCCGTATGTGCTCGTGATCCCCACCCTGTTGATCACCCTCCCGCTCGCGCTGTGGCTGAACGTCACGCTGATGCGCGACCTCCCGTGGACGCTGCGCGACTCCGTCCGTGCCGACGGGGCGACCCGACGCCAGTCGTTCCGCGCGTTCGGGTTGCCGATGATGGTGCCCGCGCTGCTCACCATCACCCTCATCACCTTCATCGCGGCCTGCAACGACGCCGTCATCGGCGCGACGCTCACGGCCGGCGACGAGTCGCGCACGCTCCCCGCCACGCTCCTGCTGGTCGCTGACCAGCTCGAGCAGCCGTCAGCCGTGGTGGCGGCCACCGGGCTCATCTGGCTGGTGCCGGCCGTGCTCGTGATCCTCGCCCTGCCGCGCCGGACGATTCGACTTCTGGGAAGGACGTACTGATGACCACGATCGAGGTCCGCAACGTCAGTCTCGACGCACCCGGCGGCCGACGCCTGCTCGACGACGTCAGCATGTCCGTCCCCTCCGGGTCCCAGCTCGCGGTCTGCGGCCCGCCCGGCGCGGGCAAGACCGCGCTGATGCGGGTGCTCGTCGGGCTCGACGACCACACCGACGGTGATGTCGTCATCGACGGAAACGTCGTGAACGCCGTGGGTCCTCGCGACCGCGACCTGGCGATGGTCTTCTCGGACTTCGCCCTCCATCCACATCTCGACGTCTACGACAACCTGGCCTTCTCGGCCCGGCTGCGGCGGAACCGCGACGGAGACGCGATCGACCTCCGGGTCGAGGAGGTCGCCGAGTTCCTCGCCCTCGACCACGTGCTCGAGAGCAAGCCCTCCGAGCTCGACGACAGCCAGCGGCAACGAGTCGCGATCGGGCGCTCCCTCGTGCGGGACGCCCTCGGCTACCTGTTCGACGAGCCGTTCACGGCCCAGGACGACCGCGTGCGTACTCACGTCCGATCCGTCACGACGCAGTGGCAGAGCGATCGCCAGCGGACGTCCATCTTCACGACGTCCGACGCGAACGAAGCGCTCACGCTCGCCGATCAGGTGGCGGTCATGCATCAGGGCTACCTGCATCAGGTCGGGTCACCACGCGACCTGTACGACCGGCCAACCGACCTGTTCGTGGCCGCGTTCCTGGGCGCTCCGGCGATGAACCTCATCCCGGCGAAGGTGTCGGGTCACCAGCTGACGATGCCGCTCGGCATGGTGGTGCTCGACGAGACGCTGAGGAACCGCATCGGGGATCGATCGACGGTGATCGTCGGCGTCCGCCCGGAGCTGTGCCACGACGCCACCACGCCCGAGGGACGCGACGTGACCGACCGGGTGGAGTTCACGACCCGCATCGACGACGTCGAGTGGCGCGGCAAGACCCAGCTCGTCTATCTCGGCTATGAGCTCGAGTCGGACGTTGAGGAGATGCTCGCCGACATCGAGGACACGCTCGACTTCGACCTGTTCAGCAACTTCATCGTGGCCGAGCTGCCGGCGAGCTCAGAGCTGCGTGCGGGCATGTCGGCCCGCATCGTCGTGCCGCGCGACGCCATTCACGTCTTCGACACGCAGACCGGCGAGAACCTGATCCACGGGTGATGTCCGCGACCGTGTCCGTCGGATCGGCCCGCTGGATCGCCGCCGGCTGGGCGATGCTCTGCGGTGCGGCCTACACGGTGCTGTCGCTGGTGCGCTTCGAGACCTTCGAGCCGACGTCCTACGACAACGCCATCTTCGAGCAGGCGATCCGCGCGTACGCGCACCTTCAGGCGCCGATCGTCGCCATCAAGGGGCCGGGCTTCAACCTGCTCGGCGACCACTTCTCGCCGATCATCGCGCTGGTCGCGCCCGTCTACCGGGTCTTCCCTGCGGCACAGACGCTGCTGGTCGTCCAGGCCGTGCTGATCGCCGTCTCGGTGTACGTCGTCTCGTCGTTGGGGCTGCGTCGGCTCGGGCTCTGGGCCGGTGGCGGGATCGCCGTGGCGTACGGGCTGTCGTTCGGCCTGCAGTCGGCCGTGAAGTCCGACTTCCACGAGGTCGCGTTCGGGGCACCCCTGCTCGCGCTCGCCGGTGCCGCCTACGTCGAGGGGCGGTACGGACGCGTGGTCGCCTGGTCGCTCCCGCTGCTGCTGGTCAAGGAGGACCTCGGCCTGACCGTCGCCCTGATCGGTCTCGTCCTGTGGCTGGCGGAAGAGCGAAGAAGAGGCACCGTCCTGGCGGTTGCTGGTGCTGTCGGGTTCCTGTTCGTGGTCCTCCTCGTCATCCCCTGGTTCAACCCCGAGGGTGCATACGCCTACACCGGCAATGTCGGCGGCGACCGCGGCCTGCTCGCGACGGTGTTCGACGACCCCGGGCGGAAGCTGCTCACCGTATTCATGACGTTCGCGGTCGCCGGGTTTGCGGCTCTCGTGTCGCCGTGGGCGCTGCTGGTGCTGCCGACGTTCGCGTGGCGGTTCGCCGGCGACAACCCCTTCTACTGGGGCACCGACTTCCACTACTCGATCCTGCTGATGGTGATCGTCGCGGTGGCGGCGATCGACGCGATGGACCGATTTCCGCCGCTCCGCCTGACCGCGGTCGTGGCGGTCGGGTTCACGGTGGTGATGCTGGTCGAGTCGCCGCTCGCGTCGCTGGTCGATCCCGGCTTCTACGAACCACCTCCGCGGGCCGCCGCGGCCGAGCGCGTCCTCACCCAGATTCCCGACGGCGCCAGCGTCGACACCGACATCGGGCTCATGACCCACCTGACCACGGACCACGACGTCACCTGGATCGGCACGCCGGGCAACGCCACGCCCGACTACGTCCTGCTCGACATCGGCTCGCCCTTCGCCTCACCCCCGGACGCCGTCGACTACGCCCAGGACAAGTACGACGTGCCCTACACGATGGTCGAGGACGTCGACGGCTACCAGCTCGCCCGCCGCACCCCCTGAGCCGCGCGTCTGGGAGAACCTGCCTCGCGTGCGGCGGTCGTGAGCGAGAGCCTCCCGGTCGCGGTGGACTTCATCGCGTACCCGCTGAGATCGGTCAACGGCGCACCCGATAGCGCAGGTGAAGCACCCGGGTGCCCTGAATCACCACGTCGGGATCCTCCAACAGGTTCTGCGCGTGGACCGAGCCGAAGTAGCGCTTGCCAGACCCGAACACGACGGGTACGACGTCCATGCGCACCTCGTCGACCAGACCCGCGGCGAGAACCTGGCCACCGACGTCGCCAGCGGCGATCTCGACCATGCGGTCACCTGCAAGCTCCTGCGCCTTGGCCACGGCCTCCTCGACGCGGTCGATGAAGTGATACGGCGCCTCGGGGTACCAGCCGTCGGGCTTCGGCCGGTGCGACACGACGACCACGTGGTCGACCCCGCCCGGAGGCTTCCCGTCCCAGCCGTTCGTCATGTCGAAGACGTGGCGGCCGGCGATGGTCGCCCCGATCTGGTCCCAGTAGGGCCGGATGTGGTCGTAGGACACCTGCGACACCTTCAGTACGCCGCTGTCGTCCAGCGGCACATCACCGCTGACCAACCACTCGAACAGCGGACCGGGATCGTCGTTCTCAGCGGCGACAAAGCCATCCACTGAGACCGACGCATTCATGACCACTTTCCCCATGGGTTCCTCCTCTGTTGGAGTCCCAGCCTTGCGCGTTGTGGGTGGTCGCTCTTGTAAGAAATCAATCGGCTGGCAGCGGCCAGCCGTCCAGCGCGTGGTCGGGATGTTCGCGCAGGAACCGTTGCCGGACCTCGACGTACCGGGTCGGCGTGAGCCCGGTGAACTCCCGGAACTCGTGGACGAAATGGGCCTGGTCGGAGTAGCCCGCGCGAGCGGCAACGTCGGCCCAGTCGATCGGTGCAGCGACGTCGATCGCCAGCACGGTGGAGGTGAAGCGGTGGCTGCGAGCCAGCCGCTTCGGCGTGACACCGACAACCGCCTTGAACCGCCTCGCCACATAGGTGCTGCTGGCGCGGCCTGCCGCGCCGAGGTCGCTGATCGGCACCGCTCCGCCGGTCGCCGCGATGGCGCTGCTCGTTTGGCGTACGAGGTCCAGGCCGTCGATCTCGCGCAGCCGCCCCGTCAGCTCATCTTCGAGCAGCGTCAGCATCTCGTGCGGGACGTCCGCTTTGGTCAGCCGGTCTCGCAGCTCAGCAATCGCCGCCTGGCCCCAAATCTGCGCCACCGTCGTCGGCTGGTCGCACAGCTCGGCTGCGGGCATCGGCAGGAACGGGGCCAGCCCCCACGGCTTGAAGTGCACGCCGACGGACCGGGTTTTGGGTGGGTAACCGAACTCCCACGCGCGGGTAGGCGTGGTGACCACGCAGCCGTCGGCGTATTCCGCCGCCTCGTCAGCGGTGCCGGCGCGGACGAGGAATGGCGCCCCGAGATTGACGATGAGCAAAGGCGCGGGCGCCGCCGGCAGGATCAACCGGGAGTACGGCGGCTCACCCTCCAAGTAGTAGAGGTCGTCGATCAGCCCATCCAGCGGTGGTCGCGGCACTCTGGACACGTACTCCATGCCAACAGCATCGCCGACGCCGCGCGCGAGCGAAGACTTCCTGCGTCACGAGAACCTCTCACGAAGCCTCATTCTTGCGATGGAAAACCTACTCTCGCGCGCGCGGAGGCCCACACTCACGAGCGGGGAGGGCTACGGGTGCGTCATCGACATGACGTCGAGGGCGGCGTCGAGGTCGGCCTCGGAGATGTCGCCACGCTCGACGTAGCCCTCCTCGATCACGACCTCGCGGATGGTCTTGCGATCCTTGACCGACTTCTTGGCGATGGCAGCGGCGTTCTCGTAGCCGATGTACTTGTTGAGCGGCGTGACCACGGACGGGCTGGACTCCGCGTACTCGAGGCAGCGCTCCTCGTCGGCGGTGATGCCGTCGATGCAGCGGTCGGCGAGGGTGCGCGACGCGTTGCCGAGCAACCGCATCGACTCGAGCAGGTTGCGGCCGATGACCGGGAGCATGACGTTGAGCTCGAACGCACCGGACGCGCCAGCCGTGGCGATGGTGGCGTCGTTGCCGATGACCTGCGCGGCGACCATCAGCGTCGCCTCCGGCAGCACCGGGTTGACCTTGCCGGGCATGATGCTCGACCCGGGCTGCAGGTCGGGCAGGTGGATCTCGGCCAGGCCGGTGCGGGGGCCTGATCCCATCCACCGCAGGTCGTTGCAGATCTTCGTGAGGCTGACGGCGATGGTGCGCAGCTGGCCGGACATCTCCACCAGCCCGTCGCGCGCGCCCTGCGCCTCGAAGTGGTCGACGGCCTCGGTGATGGGCAGGCCGGTGCCCTCGGCGAGCAGCTCGATGACGCGCTGCGGGAAGCCGACAGGGGTGTTGATGCCGGTGCCCACGGCCGTTCCGCCGAGTGGCACCTCGGCGGTGCGGGGGAGCGACACCTCGATGCGTTCGATGCCGCGGCGGATCTGTGCGGCGTAGCCGCCGAACTCCTGGCCGAGGGTCACCGGGGTGGCATCCATCAGGTGGGTGCGTCCGGACTTCACGACCTCCGCGAACTCCTTGGCCTTCGCCTCCAGCGACTGGGCGAGATGGTCGAGCGCGGGGATGAGCTCGTTGGTCGCCGACGCCGTGGCGGCCACGTGGATCGACGTCGGGAAGACGTCGTTGGACGACTGACTGGCGTTCACGTGGTCGTTCGGGTGGACGTCCCGGCCGAGCGACTTCGTGGCCAGCGAGGCGAGCACCTCGTTGGTGTTCATGTTGCTGGACGTGCCCGAGCCGGTCTGGAAGACGTCGATCGGGAACTGGTCGTCGTGCCGGCCGCTGGCGACCTCCTCGGCGGCGGCGACGATGGCGTCGGCCATGTCCTGCTCGATGATGCCGAGCTCGGCGTTCGCCTTCGCGCACGCGGCCTTGATCTGGGCGAGGGCGCGGATCTGGGACGACTCGATGGGGGTGCCCGAGATGGGGAAGTTCTCGACGGCTCGCTGGGTCTGCGCGCGCCACAGCGCGTCCGCAGGCACCTTGATCTCGCCCATGGTGTCGTGCTCGATGCGGTACTCAGTCATGTCCCGAACGATAGCCGCGCACCCAGATGGCCCCGCGCCGGAGGCGCATATCTGACACTGTGACCGCATGAATCCCGTGCAATGGTTCTTCATCGTCGGCGGTGCGATCTTCCTGATGGCTGCGCTCTTCCTGCGCGAGATGAACAACGAGGCTGCGCAGATCGTCGCCCTCACGTTCGGGCTGATCGGGTTCTTCTGGCTGGTGCCGCAGCTGATCATCGTGGTGGTCCGGAACCGCCGAAGCGGCTGAGGTCAGCGTCGGGCGGTCAGGATCCAGTACGCCTCGTCGCGTCCCTGCAGCTGGACCGGCACGCGCTCGGCCTCGACGTCGACGAAGTGGGCGGCGAGCGTGCTCCGGAGGGCGGGGGAGTCGGCCATGGACCACACCGCGAGCGTGCCGCCAGGCCTGAGGATGCGTGCGCACTCGGCCACGAAGGCATCGCCATAGACCTCCGCGTTGTCGGCGTGCACGAGGTGGTCCGGTCCGTTGTCGACGTCGAGCAGCACGGCGTCGAACGTGGGCGGTTGTTCGGCCACCAGGTCGCGGACGTCTCCGATGACGACCTCCAGACGGGGGTCGTCCACGGTGCAGGCCGCCACCACGTCGGGATGCAGCTCGGCCACGAGGACCATGCGCACGCTCGCGTCCTCCAGCAGCGCGCGAACGGTGAAGCCGAGGCCGAGACCCCCGACCAGCACGTCACGTGCGCCGCGCTCGCGCACCACCTCGGCCAGTCGCCGCTCGGAGGTCGTCTCGACGTCGTCCATGACGAAGACGCCGTTCACCCGCAGCTCGAGCGCGCCGTCGTCGCGGCGCCGCACGACGACGTCGTCATCGTCCATGGCTATTCACCACGTCTGGCGCGGGCGCGCTCCATGTCGTCGGCGAGCGCGGGATCCTGGTAGTGGCCGGGCTGACGCAGGTGGTCGATGACGTTCTGCCGGCTCACCGGGTCCTTGTCGAGGCTCATCTTGATCTGGGTCTGGAACCGCGTGATCGGGATGCGGAGGCCGACGGTGCCGCGAGACAGCGGACGTCCCACCTCCGGATCGAGATACATCGGGTCGTCGACGTGCTGCTCGAAGTGCGCCACGAGCCGGGTCAGCACCCGAAAGTTCTCCTCGGGGTCGACGATCTCGGGCACGCCGTAGGCGTGGACGACGCTGAAGTTCCAGGTGGGAGCAGGCGTGGTGCCGGGCTCGTACCAGCTGGGCGAGATGTAGCCGTGGCGTCCCTGGATGATCAGCAGCACCTCCGACCCGTCGAACCGGTGGTTCTTGTCGTCGGGGCGTCCGACGTGAGTGACGACGGCGAGGTCGTCAGACTCCTCGTCGAGCAGCACCGGGTAGTGCGAGGCCACCATGGCGCCGTCGTGGGTGCTGACGATGATCGCCCAGGGGAACTCGCGGATGAGCTCCCGGACGATCTCCGGGTCGCCCTCTTGGTGGAACGGGTTCCGGAGCACGGCTAGTCGACCTGTGCTCGTGCGGCCGTCTTGGCGATCGCGTCGATGAAAGTGTCGTAGAGCTGCACCGGCAGATCGTGACCCAGGCCCGGGATCTCGAGGTGCTCGGCCGCCTGGATGGCGCGTTTCGTGGCAAGCCCGCCGGATCGATGGACCATCGGGTCGGCCGTGCCGTGGATGACGGTCACCGGGACGTCGATCTCCGACAACCGCTTCGTCCGGTCGGGCTGGGTGGCCGCCGCCAGGAGGTGCCGTGCGACGCCGCTTGCGCTCCAGCCTCGGTCGTAGGTCTCGTGGGCGCGGTCGAGGGCACGCTTGGGGTCGGCCGGAAACTCCGCCGACCCGATCATCTCGGCGCTCCGCATCGCGCGCTTGACGTAGGAGTCGCGAGTCGTGCCGGCCGAACCGAGGATCATGGGGATCAGTCGGGGGTTGACCCAGCCCACGGTGCGGCGCCCGGTGGTGGACATCATCGACGTCAGGGAGAGCACTCGGTCGGGATGGTCGATGGCCAGGGTCTGGCCGATCATGCCGCCCATCGAGACGCCGACGACGTGCGCCTGCTTGATGTCGAGGTGGTCGAGCAGCTGGGTCGCGTCGACGGCGAGGTCGCCGATCGAGTAGGGGACCGGGCCGCGGGCGAGGACGCCGGTGCGCAGGATGTCGAGCTTCGTCACGCGGTGCTGGCGCAGCTTCGTGGAGCGGCCGGTGTCCCTGTTGTCGTAGCGGATCACGAAGAATTCCCGAGCGGCGAGCTGCTCACAGAACTCGGTCGACCACCAGTTCAGCGGGGCGCCGAGTCCCATGATCAGCAGGACAGGCGGGTGGTTCGGGTCGCCGAACGTCTCGTAGCAGATGTCGATGCCCGAGGGCAGCGAAGCGAACTGCTCTCCGGAGCCGCTCACGTCTCGTAGTCGACGGTCGAGTACGCCTTCAGCTTGTGCAGCTGGTGCTCGCTGATGATCTTCCGGACAGTGCCGCTGCGCGAGCGCATGACGATGGACTCGGTGTACGCCCGGCCCGCGCCGTAGCGGACCCCGTCCATCAGCTCGCCGTCGGTGATGCCGGTGGCGACGAAGAAGACGTCGTCGGAGCGCACGAGGTCGTTGGTGTCGAGCACGACGTCGAGCTCGAGCCCGGCGTCGATGGCGCGCTGGCGCTCCTCGTCGTCGGTGGGCCACAGCCGGCCCTGGATGATGCCGCCCACGCACTTCATGGCGCAGGCCGTGATGATGCCCTCGGGCGTTCCACCCACGCCCACGAGCATGTCGACGCCGGTGCCCGCCCGCGCGGCGGTGATCGCACCGGCGACGTCGCCGTCCATGATGAACTTGATGCGGGCGCCGGTGGCGCGGATCTCGTCGACCAGGTCCTGGTGGCGCGGACGGTCGAGGACGCAGACGGTGACATCGCGCACCTGGACGCCCTTGGCCTTCGCCACGAGGGAGATGTTCTCCGCGACCGGGAGGCGGATGTCGACGGCGTCGGCGGCCTCGGGCCCGGTGACGAGCTTCTCCATGTAGAAGACGGCCGACGGGTCGTACATCGTGCCTCGCGGCGCGACGGCCATGACCGAGACGGCGTTGGGCATGCTCTTGGCGGCCAGCGTGGTGCCGTCGATCGGATCGACGGCGACATCGCAGTCGGGGCCGGATCCATCGCCGACCTGTTCGCCGTTGAACAGCATCGGTGCCTGGTCCTTCTCGCCTTCGCCGATGACGACGACACCGTTCATCTGCACGGTGTTGATCAGGGTGCGCATCGCGTTGACCGCGACTTCGTCGGCGCCGTTCTTGTCTCCGCGGCCGACCCAGCGCCCAGCGGCCATGGCGCCGGCCTCGGTGACCCTGACGAGGTCGAGGGCGAGGTTGCGGTCCGGAGCTTGGGCTGCGGGCTGCATGCTGTCCACGGGGTCAGAGTACCGGCGCCGGCGGGGGCGCCGGGCCGTGGGCGGCGAACAAGCACGTCACTCCCACGGATTGGCCAGCCACTTCTCCCGCAGCGCCGCGAGCACGACGATGCTCAGGGCGAGCAGGACGATGCTGAGCGCAATCGCCGGCTCCGGGTCGGTCTGCAGGGCGGTGTAGATCTCCAGCGGCATCGTGCGGGTGATGCCGGGCGCGTTGCCGGCGAACGTGATGGTGGCGCCGAACTCGCCGATCGCCCGGGCCCAGGCGAGCACGGCGCCGCCGAGGATGCCCGGCAGGGCAAGCGGAACGTTGATGAGCCGAAACGACTGCCAGAGGCTCGCGCCTTCAGTGGCTGCCGCCTCGTCGAGCGACCGGTCGGAGGTGCGGAAGGAGCTCTCGACCGAGATCACCAGGAACGGCATCGCCACGAACACCTGGGCCAGCACGACCGCCGTGGTCGAGAACGGGATCGTGACACCCAGGACGTCGCGCAGAGGCGCGCCGATGAATCCCTGGCGTCCGAACGCCGTCAACAGCGCAACGCCGGCGACGACCGGCGGCAGCACCAGTGGCACCGTGACGAGCGCCCGGACGAATCGGCGGCCTGGGAACGTCACCCGGGCGAGCACCCACGCGAGCGGCACCCCGATGAGCACGCAGACGACGGTCGCAATCGTGGCGGTGAGCAGGCTCAACCTGAGTGCCGAACGCAGCGAGTCCGACGCGAGCAGGTTGCCCATCTCGCTCCACGGCGCCCGCGCCAGCAAGGCGAAGAGCGGGATGACGAGGACCAGCGCGGCAAGTGCCGCGGGCACAGCGATGGCCAGCGGCATGGATGCCCGACGGGTGTCAGGGGCGAGGCCCGAAGCCATGGGAAGCCAGCACCTCCTGTCCTTCCGGTCCGGTGACCAGGTCGATCCAGTCCTTCGCGGCGTCCGTGTTCGCACTGCCCTTGACCGCGGCGATCGGGTCGACGTTGACGACCTCGGACGCGTTCTCCGCACTGACGACATCGACCTTGTCGCCGGCGGCCTTCGCGTCCGAGGCGTAGACCAGGCCGGCGTCGACCTCGCCGGCCGTGACCTTGGTGAGCACGCCCTTGACGTTCTCCTCCTCGGTGGCCGGCTTGCCGCTGAACTGGTTCAGGGCGAACAGGCGCCGGGCGGCGTCGCCGCACGGAGCGGCCGGCACGCACACGGCGAAGTCGGTGTCCGCCAGGTCGTCGATCCCCTTGATCCCCGCCGGATTGCCGGCCGGGGTGGCGATGACGAGGGTGTTGGTCGCGAACGCCTCGGGCTCGCCGCTGATGACGCCGGCGGACACCGCCTTGTCCATCGACGTCAGGTCGGCGGTCGCGAGCACGTCGGCCTCAAGCCCTTGCGACAGCTGCTCGACGAGGATGGCCGAGGAGTCGAACGAGAGGGTGACGTCCACGTCGGGGTGCGCCTTCTCATAGGTCGTCTCCAAGGCCGTGAACGACTCAGTGAGGGAAGCCGCAGCCATCACCCGGAGCGTCGACCCCTGGTTGGCGGACTCGTCCGAGCCGCAGGTGGTGAGGAGGACCAGAGCCGCAATCAACCCGATGGGCAGGCCGAGTGCCTTCACGGCGTCACGTCGATCGAGACGTTGGTGGACTTGACACTCGCCCAGGCGATCGCCCCCGGCTCGAGCCCGAGGTCGTCGACCGCCTCGCTGCTGATGAGCGACACGATGCGGTAGGGGCCGCAGGTCATCTCGACCTGCGCCATCACGGTGTCCTTCGTGACCTTCGTGACGATGCCGCGCAGGCGGTTGCGTGCGCTGCCTGAGGTCGGCCCGTGGTCCGGCGACTCCGCCACCTCGACGGCGAGGCGGGCGAGCTCGGCGCCGGGGATCGCGGCCACCCCAGATCCGATGGTCGCGGTCTCGAATCGTCCCTGCTGCTGCCAGCGTCGTAGGGTGTCATCGCTGACGCCCAGCAGGTCGGCAGCCTCGGCCATCCGGTACTCGGTCATGGCCGCCACTGTATCCGCAGATTCGGGACTTTTCAGCGTGGCCCTACCCGCAGGTGCGGGCGATGGAGGACAGGAGAGGCGCATGAGTGGCACCGGCAGCAGCAGCCGTGGCAACCCGTCGATGGGCGACATCGCCCGGTCCATCGCCGTCCTCGGTGCCATCATCCTGGTCCTGTTCGCCGTGGGCCGGCTGCTGACCGTCACCCCCGACGAGCCGACTCGCGCCGTCGACTACCGGGAGGCCGTCGAGAGCAGCCGCACTGTCGCTGACTTCGATGTGCTCGCCCCGGACTCGCTGCCGGAAGGCTGGCGCGCGACATCGGTGCGCTTCGAGGAGAACTCGTGGCATCTCGGCGTGGTCACCGACGAGGACGAGTACGTCGGCCTGGAGCAGGTGGAGGACGGCGTCCAGCGTGCCATCGAGCGGTTCGCCGAGGGGAGCCGCGCTGACGGTGATGCCGTCGTCGGCGGCGAGACCTGGTCGGTGCGCACCGGTCCGCGGGACGACCGCACTTACCTGCGCCGCGAGGGGGACATGACGATCGTCGTGACCGGCACCGCGCCCCGCGAGGAGATGGAGCGCTACATCTCCTCGCTGTCGGCCTCCTGATCGATGTCGCCCTGGCCGGACGCCTTGGCGAGTCGTTCCCGTGCCCCGTCAAGCCACTGCTGGCAGATGCCGGCCAGCTGCTCGCCTCGCTCCCACAGGGCCAGCGCCTCCTCGAGGCTCGTGCCGCCGGTCTCGAGCTTCTGCACGACCGCGATGAGCTCGTCGCGGGCCTGTTCGTAGGGGATGGCAGCGTCATCGGGGGTGGGCTTCTTAGCCATGCGGGATCTCCTTGGTCGACAGCTTCTTGACCTCGACGCTGCCGTCGGTGAGCCGGACGCCGAACTCGTCGGGCACCTGGTCGAGTGCGGTGATGACGCTGCCGTCGGCGCGTTGCGCGACGGCGTAGCCGCGCTCGAGCGTGGCGAGCGGGGAGAGGCTGCGCACGCGGGCGAGCTGGTGGCCGACGGCGTCGCCCTCACGTTCGAGCAGGTGGCGGAGGTCGCGACGTGCCCGCCTGAGCGCTTCCTGCACGACCTGCTGGTGGCCGTCGATCATGGTGGCCGGGTTGGTGAGCACCGGGCGCGACCGCAGCTGGGCGAGCACCTGCGCCTGCTCGGCGATGATCCTCTGCACGGCCTGGCGAGCCTGTTCCCGCACAGCCGCCACACGTGACGTCTCTTCGCCGACGTCAGGAACGATCGCCTCGGCAGCGCCGGTTGGCGTGGACGCGCGAACGTCGGCCACCAGGTCGAGCAGCGGCGTGTCCTGTTCGTGACCGATGGCGCTGACGACCGGCACGGTGCACGCATGCACCGCCCGGATGAGGGCCTCGTCGGAGAACGGGAGGAGATCCTCGATCGAGCCACCGCCGCGGGCGATGACGATCACCTCCACCTCGCCGCCGACCTCAAGAGCGCGCACGGCGTTGACGACCTCTGACGCCGAGCCGGACCCCTGCATCACGGCGTGCCGGACGACGACGTTCACCGCAGGCCACCGGGCTCGCGTGTTCTCGAGGACGTCGCGCTCGGCCGCCGAACCGCGCGCGGTGACCAGTCCGACCGCGCGCGGCAGGAGTGGCAGGCGCTTCTTGAGCCGCGGGTCGAACAAGCCCTCCGCGGCGAGGAGCTGCTTGCGCCGCTCGAGGCGGGCCAGCAGCTCGCCCTCGCCCTGGGGGCGGATCTCGCGGATCTCGAGCTGGAGCCGGCCGCTGGGCGGGTAGAAGCTGGGTTTGGCGTGCACGACGACGCGCGCACCTTCGGTGATCGGTGCCGGGCCGGCGTCCAGGATGCTCACGTGGCAGGTGGCAGCCATGGAGAGCTGGGCGCGGAGGTCGCGGAGAGTGAGGAAGCAGACACCTTGACGGCGTGTCAGCGTCGCGATCTCGGCCTCCACCCACACCGCGCCGAGCCGACCGACGTACTCGCCGACCAGCGTCGAGACCTGTCGCAGGGGAGCGGGGGAGTCCGCGCTCGTCTGCAGGGCCATGACGGCAGCCTAGGACGTCGGCCGGACACGCGGGCGGTTCAGGAGCGGCCGTTAGACTCGCAGCCATGGCCTCGAACATCGATCTCGGCATGCCGCCTGTGGGCGGCAGCGTCATGCTGGCCGACCCACGCGGCTACTGCGCGGGCGTCGATCGCGCGGTCATCACCGTCGAGAAGGCGCTCGACATCTACGGCGCACCGGTCTACGTGCGCAAGCAGATCGTGCACAACAAGCACGTCGTCAACGACCTAGCCGCCCGCGGCGCGATCTTCGTCGAGGAGCTCGACGAGGTGCCCGAGGGCGCCACCGTCGTGTTCTCCGCCCACGGCGTGTCCCCGGCGGTGCACACCCAGGCCGCGGAGCGCAATCTCAAGACCATCGACGCCACCTGCCCGCTGGTCACCAAGGTGCACCACGAGGCCAAGCGGTTCGCCCGCGAGGGCAAGCACATCCTGCTCATCGGCCACGCCGGTCACGAAGAGGTCGAGGGCACCGCGGGCGAGGCCCCCGAGAGCATCACCCTCGTCGAGCATCCCGACGACGTCGACGGGCTCGAGTTCCCCGCCGACGCGCGGCTCTCCTGGCTGTCGCAGACGACGCTGAGCGTCGACGAGACGATGGAGACGGTGCGCCGCCTGCGGGAGAAGTTCCCACAGCTGGAGGATCCGCCCAGCGACGACATCTGCTACGCCACCCAGAACCGTCAGGTCGCCGTGAAGGAGATCGCGCGCGAGGCCGACCTCGTGATCGTCGTCGGCTCGGCGAACTCGTCCAACTCGGTCCGGCTGGTCGAGGTGGCCCTCGAGGCGGGAGCCAAGGCGTCCTACCGGATCGACGACGTCAGTGAGCTCGACGAGTCCTGGCTCGACGGTGTCGAGCGGGTCGGCGTCACGTCTGGTGCATCCGTGCCCGACGACCTCGTGCAGGACGTCCTCGCCTACCTCGCCGAGCACGGCCATCCCGACGCGGACGCCGTGCGCACTGCCGAGGAGAGCCTGACGTTCTCCCTGCCGCCTGAGCTGCGCCGCGACATGAAGGCCGCCGGGGTCTGACGGCCAACTCGTTGAAAGTCCGGACGACACACGGCTGGCGGGCATACGATCCAGCCAGTTGTCCGGAAGCGACCCCCGCAGCGGACCTCGCCTCGAGCCGCGACCGGCCTGACGACAGGTGGGGTCATGAACGACATGAAAAGGTGGTTGCCGCTCACGGGCATCCTGAGCGTCCTCATCATCACCGGCGGGATCCTCCTGGGAGAGCCTCCGGACGCCTCGAATCCACCGCAAGAGATCGTCGACTTCTACGTCGACAACGGAGACAAGCTGCAGTACGGGACGATCGGCTTCATCATTGCGCTGATCCTCTTCGTCACTTTCGGGTCGTACCTGCGGACGGTGCTCGACCGCGGCGAGGGCTCGACCGGCATCTCCTCGCTGATCGCCTTCGGAGGCACCGTCATCTTCGCGGTCGGCGGAGCGATCGACGCAACGATCCAGTTCGGGATCATCGAGGCAGTCGACGATCTCGAGCCGACGCAGATCCAGACGCTCCAGGCCCTGTGGGACAACGACTGGGTGCCGCTGCAGCTGGGCATCACGATATTCATCCTGGCCGCTGGACTCTCGATCGTCCGCCACAAGTCGCTCCCGGTCTGGCTGGGCTGGATCGCGATCGTCATCGGGATCGCCGGACTGACGCCGGTCGGGTTCGTTGCATTCCTGGCCACCGGCGTCTGGATCATCGTTCTCGGCGTGATGCTCTTGATCAGCGAGGGGAGCGCTGCGACACCGGTGGTTGAATGACGACGTGGATGTAGCGCTGACACTGGTGACGCTCGTCGCGATCGCCGTTGCGGTCAGCGCGGCATCCGAGCGATTTTCCGTCGCCGCCCCGCTGGGTCTCATCGTGGTCGGCATCGCCGGGTCGTACCTGCCATTCGTTCCGGAGTTCGAGCTGACCCCCGAGCTCGTGCTCGTCGGGCTGCTTCCTCCTCTGCTCTACGCCGCGGCCATCCGCACGTCGTTGGTGGACTTCCGGACGAACAGGCGGCCGATCGCCCTGCTCAGCGTCGGACTGGTGCTCTTCACCACAGCCGGGGTCGCGGTGCTGGTCCATGCCGTCCTACCCGAGATCGGCTGGGCTGCGGCGTTCGCACTCGGTGCCGTGGTGGCGCCACCGGACGCCGTGGCGGCCACGACGATCGCACGCAGGGTCGGGCTGCCGCGTCGCATCGTGACGATTCTCGAGGGTGAGAGCCTGGTCAACGATGCCACCGCGATCGTCGCTCTGAGGGTGTCCATCGCGGCAGGCATGGGCACGGTCACGGTCTGGGACGTCGGGCTCGCCTTCATCGTGTCAGCCGTCGGTGGAGCAGCGGTCGGCGTCGTGGTGGCACTCGTCGTCGGCAAGATCCGCCGGCGGATCGACGACACCCTCACCGACGTCGCGTTCTCGCTGTTGACGCCGTGGCTCGCCTACCTCGCCGCCGAAGAGGTCCACCTGCCGGGAATCGACACCCACCCGTCCGGAGTCCTCTCCGTGGTGGTGGCCGGCCTGCTTCTCGGCCACAAGTCGCACCTCATCCAGTCGGCGTCGTCACGCATGTTCGAGCGCACCAACTGGGCCACCATCTCCTTCGTCCTCGAGAACGTCGTCTTCCTGCTGATCGGATTGCAGATCCGCGACATCGTGAACGCGCTCGGTGACGACGAGCTGTCCCTCGGCCGTGTCATGGCTGCCAGTGGGCTCGTGCTGGTGGGCGTCATGGCGCTGCGCGTGGTCTGGATGTTCCCGGCGACCTATCTGCCCAGACTGATCCCCGCCGTGCGACGGGTCGATCCCTCCCCGCCGTGGCAGTACCCCGCGGTCATCGCGTGGGCCGGCATGCGTGGTGTCGTCACGTTGGCGGCGGTCTTCCTGCTGCCGGCGAATACCGAGCACCGGCCGGCGCTGGTGATGGTGGCCTTCGTCGTCACGGTCGGCACGCTGCTGATCCAGGGCCTGAGTCTTCCCTTCGTCGTCCGGTCGCTGGGCCTGCAGGCCCCTGATCCGCACGAGGACAACCTGGAGGAGGCCAAGGTGCATCAGGCGGCGTCGGATGCCGGACTCACCTACCTCGAGGAGCATGAGGCCGGCAGCGTCTCCGAGAGCGTCCGGCAGCGGCTGCGTCAGCGCGCCTCAGACCGGGTCAACGCGGTGTGGGAGCGGCTGGGCGGAGCCGAGACACCGAGCGCCCAGTACTCAAGGGCGCGGGCGGCGATGCTTGCGGCGGAGCGGGCCGAGGTGCTGCGACTCCGGGACGAGGCGTCGATCGACCAGAGCGTGCTCCAGCGCGTGCTGAACGCACTCGACGTGGAGGAGTCGATCCTCGACCGGATGTCGGAGAACGAGACCACGGCGAATCGCGAGACGGATCTCCGACCGGTCACCGGTCACGGTGGTTGTGAGCACCTGAAGGAGTACTGCGTGACCCCCACGCCGATCACTCCCGACGGATGCGAGGAGTGCCTGCGCGACGGGCACGAATGGGTGCACCTGCGCCTCTGCATGGAGTGCGGCCACGTGGGGTGCTGCAACTCATCGCCGGAGAAGCACGCCGACCAGCACTTCAACGACACCGGTCACCCGGTGATGCGCAGCTTCGAGCCGGGTGAGGCCTGGCGCTGGTGCTTCGTCGACAACCTCACCGGCTAGGCGCGGTGGCCACGCGGGCGACGATGCCCACCATGGCGAGGACGTGCCCGATGACGAGCGTGATGCCGTGGTCGATGACACCGGCGATGGTGCGGGTGAGCGCGCCGGCGTCGGCGTGAAGACCGTCGACGACGATGGCCTCGGGGAAGAACACGGCGATGGTCCAGAGCGACCCGATCAGCAGCACCGGCGGCATCACGCCGGTGACGAGGAGCGAGCGGACGTCGACGCACAGCGGAGCGGTGACCACGGCCAGCACGAAGCCGAGCGAGAACAGGAAGCCGAGGCGCCCGTCGGCGAGGTCGAGAGCGGTGACGCCGGCCAGCGAGAGGCAGGCCACGGCGACGGCCTGCTGGGCTGACAGGTCGTGTCGCGCCAGCCCGACTGGAGTACGTGCCGTCCTCGACGACATACCCATGACGGTAGTCCGTCGGGATGCCGCGGAGCCGGAGCCGCGCTGAAGCGCCTTCATGGCTTCAGAATGAACGGTTCCACCGACAGTTCTTGCTGTCAGTGACCGCTGCAAGGATGAAGGACATGGACGCGATCGACACCGAACGGCTCGTCCTGCGCGCCTACACCGGCGCCGACGCTCCGCGCGTGCTCGACATCCACAGTCGTCTCGACGTCATCCGCTGGCTCGGCAACCCTCCGTACGTCCCGATGGCCACGCTCGACGAGGCGCTGGCGTGGATCGCCCGCCACAATCGTCATGTCGACATCGCCCCGTTCGAGCGCACCTTTGCCATCGAGGTGCGCGACACCGGCGTCGTGGCCGGTTCGGCACTGATCAGCCGGGTTTCCCTCCTGGGCGCCGACGAGTGGCAGGGCGAGTACGAGGTGGGGTGGCACCTGCACCCGGACGCGGCCGGTCACGGGTACGCCACCGAGGCGGGGCGTGCCGTGCTCGACGACGCCTTCAGCCGCGGCCTCGAGCACGTCTGGTGCGGAATGTTCGCGCACAACGAGGCGTCCGCACGGGTCGCGCTCAAGCTCGGGCTCCCTGAGCTCGGCTTTGGTCCCGACCCCTGGTACGGAGGTCGGAGCCGGATCTTCGAGGCCACCCGCGACTGGTGGCTGAGTCGCCAGACGTCCTAGGGCTGGGAGCCACCGGCGATCTCGTACGACCACACCTCGCTGTGCGTGGACACCGGCTTCGGAGCATCGCCGCCGGCCCGCTCGACGGCCGATCGATGTCCCTCGGCGAACGACGGTGACTCGACCCAGGCCTGGAACGCCTCGTCGTCACGCCACCGCGTGAGCACGAGCCACTGATCGCGGTCGTCGGTGGGCCTGAGCAGCTCGAACCCCTCGAACCCGTCGGCGTCGTCCACGGCCCCGGCGCGTGCCGCGAACCGGTGCGCGAGCTCGTCGCCGGCGCCT
>CAWIWE010000010.1:0-14637 GCA_963839625.1 uncultured Actinomycetota bacterium
GCGGTTCCAACACCAGCACCCGGACGTTCGGGACCAACAACTCCCAGAATCGCGTCGTGACGAACGAGATCGCGGCGAACAACTGGGTCCGCGGCTTCGACTTCGGGCAGTCCGGCACCGGCACGAACAGCTCGACCTCCTTCGTGTTCTCCAACGCCACGGGCGGCCAGCACGGAACGCCGTTCACGCAGGTCTTCATCCGGCCGCGCGTCACCACCGCCGATCTCACCTACAGCACCATCCCCAACTCCGGAACAGAGGAGGAGACCGCTCCCCCGCTGGCCGAGAACGGCGCCCTTCCGGCGACATGGGGCGTGACGGGCACCGGCGCGGGCGGGACCGGCGAGCAAGGCACCGAAGCTCAGACGTTCGAACAGATCGGCAACACCATGTTCGTCGGCGGCAACTTCACCACGGTGAGGAACGGCGAGTCCGGCCCCGCAACGGCGCAGCCATACCTGGCCGCGTTCAATGCGAGCACGGGCGAATGGATCAGCTCGTTCCGTCCGACGTTCAACAACCAGGTCAAGGCCCTGGCCGCTCTCCCCGGCAACAAGCTCGCCGTGGGCGGTGACTTCACCAGTGCCAACGGCGACGCGCGCCGCGGGCTGGTCGTCCTGGACGCTTCGACGGGTGAGCTCGATCCACTGTGGGACTCCAACCTCGAGAACCGGGTAGCCGGCAGTACGACGGTCGCAGTGCGTGGTCTCGACACCAGCAGCACTCACCTGTACGTCACCGGGAACTTCACCCATTTCGTGCGTGGCACATCGGCCACCTTCGCCCGCAACGGGGCGCGGCTGTCGCTGTCCACCGGGCGCGCCGACGGCGGCTGGAATCCCAACTTCAACGGGGTCGGGACCGGCGTCGACGTCGACGACAACGGCTCACGCGTGTATTTCTCCGGCCACTTCACCCAATCGGGCAGCGCCACGGCCGACCGCGGTGCCGCGGTCAGCACCGGCGCGACGGCCTCGCTGCTCAACTGGCCCATCGTGCACAGCACGGCGGGCGCGAAGTACCAGCAGGCGGTCCGCCAGATCGGTGGCCTGGTCTGGCTCGTCGGCTCCCAGCACAACATGTTCGGCTACGACACCGGCTCCTTCGCGCTGAAGCACGGAAGCGTCTCGAGGCCCGGTGGCGACATGCAGGCTCTCGACGGGAACAGCAAGGTCGCCTACGGAGGTTGTCACTGCGGCGACTGGGTCTATGAGACCACGCAGTACGACGGCCTCAGCCCTGGGCAGTCGACCGTGACCTGGACCCAGGCCGACAAGATCAGCCTCGTCGGTGCGTGGCGCGCCGACACCGGAAGCTTCATCACCGAGTTCGCGCCGCAGTGGAAGTCACGGGGCGGCTTCGGGGTCTGGTCGCTGAAGGTCGCCGACAACGGTGACCTATGGGCAGGCGGGTCGCTCACCTCCGCGGTCAGGGAGAACGGTGCGAACCAGTGGGTGGGCGGCTTCACTCGGTTCGACGAGCGTCCGCACAACGCCCCGGATGCGCCGTCGAACCTGTCGGTCGACCTCACCGGCGACACGGCCACCGTGGACTGGAACTCCGGATCGACGTCAGACGTCACCTACGAGGTGCTCCGCAACGACCGCGTGGTCGCCCTCAGCACCGGATCGTCGGTCGACGTCCCCGACTCCGACGCCGACGACCGATTCTTCGTCCGAGCCACCGACGGGCTGGGCAACAGGTCCGCCTCGACCTCGGTCGAGGAGCCGACGGCCGGTGCCGTCACCGTCCTCGCGGCCGGTTCGACGTGGAAGTACCTGTTCGACAACAACGTCACCCTCGACGACTCATGGAAGCAGCCCTCGTTCTCCGACGGCAGCTGGCAGTCCGGTCCCGCTCCGCTCGGCTGGGGCTCCAGTGGGCCGATCGCCACGAACATCGACGTCCAGGCTGGTCAGACGCGGGCGATCACGTCGTATCACCGGGCCCAGTTCGACGTTGCGAATCCGGGCAGCTTCTCGTCCTTCGCGCTCTCGACCCGGTCCGACGACGGGCTCGTGGTCTACGTGAACGGCACCGAGGTGAGACGGGTGAACCTGCCGGCCGGCGCGATCACCCGGACCACGTATGCCACCGCGGCGCCGTCGACCGCGTCGGCGATCGCGAACCCGGTGACGGTCGACATCCCTGCGAACCTCATCCAGCAGGGATCCAACACGATCGCGGTCGAGGTGCACTCGAACTACCGGGGGACGCCCAACACGAGCATGGCCGTCACCATCGAGGCGCGACCCTAGCCAGCCTGCTTTGACGCTCGGCTCGGCCTGAAGTTCAGCCCGAGCCGAACGCGTCACACGCTGTTACAGTTCCCGTGTCCGTCGGGCCCATGGAGCAGGAGCAGTCAGTGAGCGATCTCGCCTACCGCCTCAAGGTGTTTCGGCAGATCGGGCTCGCCAAGCCCCAGCTGCCGCACCGACTGGCGATCGCCGGGTACCAGCTGGTCAAGTGGGGCCCGGGGTTCCCGGCGGCCATGGCGGCCGGCGCCGCGAGGTTCCCGAACCAGACCGCGATCATCGACGACCTCGGTGAGATCACCTGGGCCGAGCTGCGCGACCAGATCAACCAGCTCACCCACGCCCTGAAGGAGCGTGGTGTCGAGCCGGGTGACTCGGTCGCCCTGCTCGCCCGCAACCACCGCTACATCGTCATGTCGATGATCGCCGTCATGCAGGCGGGTGCCCGGGTCCTGCTGCTGAACACCATGGCCAGCGGCTCGCAGCTCACCGAGCTCGCCAACCGCGAGGGCGCGAAGTTCATCATCCTCGACGAGGAGTTCCTGCCGGTCGCCGAGAAGGTCGACCGCGAGCAGCTGCTGCTCTGCTGGACCGACGGCGACCAGGACATCCCGAGCGTCGCGGAGATCTCCGAGGGCCAGTCGACCAAGCAGCCGTCCAAGCCCGACAAGCCCGGCACCGTCATCATCTTCACGTCCGGCACCACCGGCCTGCCCAAGGGCGCGCAACGCTCCGAGCCGGAGGGCCTCGACCCGCTGGTGGCCTTCTTCGGGGCCATCCCGTACCGCGGAAACTCCACCATCGTGCTGGCCGCGCCGCTGTTCCACTCCTGGGGACTCATCAACTTCAGCTTCGGCCTGTCCACGGTTCCCACCTACGTCATGCGCCGCAAGTTCAAGGCCGACCAGGTGCTCGACGACATCGAGACCCACCAGGCCGAGGCGCTCGTGGTGGTGCCGCTGATGATGCAGCGTCTCGTCGACGCCGAGAAGGCCGGCGAGGCCGACGTGTCGAGCCTGCGCATCACCGCGGCGAGCGGATCGGCCCTCGCCGGAGAGCTCGCCACCAAGTACATGGACATGTTCACCGACTCGGTCTACAACTTCTACGGCGCCACGGAGACGGGGTGGGTCACGATCGCGTCGCCCCAGGACCTGAGGGATGCGCCGGGCACGGCCGGACGTCCGCCGTGGCACACCACCGTCCGCATCCTCGACTCCGACGGCAAGGAGGTCGAGCAGGGCGAGACCGGCACCATCTACGTCGGCAACGACATGCCGTTCGGCGGCTACACCGACGGCAACACCAAGGACTTCGCCGACGACCTGATGAGCACCGGCGACCTCGGCCACTTCGACGAGGACGGACGCCTGTTCGTCTCCGGCCGCGACGACGACATGGTGATCTCCGGAGGCGAGAACGTCTTCCCGCGCGAGCTGGAAGACGTGCTGATCGAGCACGACGACATCACCGACGTCGTGGTCACCGGCGTCGACGACAAGGACTGGGGCCAGGCGCTCGCGGCCTACGTCGTGACGAAGGACGGGGCCTCCCTCGAGCACGACGACGTCGTCGCGTTCGCCAAGGAGCGGGTGGCGAAGTTCGCGGTGCCGCGCAAGACGATGTTCCTCGACGAGCTGCCCCGGAACCCCACCGGCAAGGTCATGAAGCGCGAGCTCCCAGAATTCGACTGAGGTTGAGGAGCGTAGCGACGAACGCCTCAGTCGGGTTGAGTGTGATGCGCCGAAGGCGCCCGTTGCGAAGCCACGCGAGGTGTCTCGATGCGCTGGCTGTTGCAGCCGTTGTGGCAGGCTGACGACGTGGACATCGCGTACGCGCCGAAGCCGGACGGACGTCCTGACCCGGGGGAAGTCGTGTGGGCGTGGGTGCCCTACGAGGACGACCCGAGCCAGGGCAAGGACCGGCCGGTGCTGCTGGTCGCACGTGACGACGAGCAGCTGTTCGGGCTGATGATGACGACGCAGGACCACGACGTCGACCAGGAGCAGGAGGCCCGCGAGGGCCGGTACTGGATGGACATCGGCCCCGGACCCTGGGACACCAAGGGACGTCCCAGCGAGGTCCGGCTCAACCGTTTCATCGCGATCGACCCGCAGACGGTGCGTCGCGAGGGATCGGTGCTCGATCAGGAACGATTCGAGGCCGTGGCTGCCGCGCTCACCCCGTACCTGCCGGCATGAGCGCCCGCCCATGAGTGTCGTCCGCGACGTCGACCGGTTCCAGCGACGCCACCCGGTCATCGGCTTCCCTCTGGCCGTCATCTACAAGTACTTCGACGACCAAGGGCCCTTTCTCGCCGCGATCATCTCCTTCTACGCCTTCGTCGCGATCTTCCCGCTCATGCTCATCTCGACGTCGATCCTCGGCTTCTTCCTGCAGGACGACCCGGGCCTCCGGGACCGCCTGCTCGACACGGCCCTGAACCAGTTCCCCATCGTCGGGGATCAGCTGCAGAGCCGCGAGGGCCTGCGGGGCAGCACGCCGGCGATCGTCATCGGCGCGATCGCTGCCACCTACGGCTCGCTGAACCTCGGCCAGGCCGCTCAGAACGCCGCCCACATCACCTGGGCGGTTCCGCGAAACAGCCGGACGAACGCCCTGCTCCAGCGGGTGCGCAGCCTGGTTCTGCTCTCCTTCGCCGGGCTCGGGATTCTCGCGCTGGCGCTCGCGTCGTCGGTGCTGGCCAACCCGGACGTGATCGGCGTGGATGCCGGCAACCTCGGTGGAGTGATCCGCATCGTCGGCTTCGCCGTCACCTCGGTGATCTTCATCGGCTTGTTCCGGCTGGTGAGCGGCGGACGCGCGTCGACCCGATCGGTCCTGCCGGGCGCCATGACCGTGTCCGTGCTCTGGCAGCTGCTGCAGGTCGTCGGCAACTCGTTCGTCACGAACGTCATCGGAGCGGCCGAGCAGCAGATGAACCAGACGTTCGCGCTCGTGCTCGGGCTGGTGGCCTTCCTCTACCTGGCCGGGCTGATGATCGTCCTCGGGTTCGAGATCAACGTCGTGCTCCGGCGCCGGCTCTACCCCCGGGCCCTGCTCACGCCGTTCACCGACAACGTCTCGCCGACCGAGGCCGACCTCAAGGCGTACACGCAGTACGCGAAGTCCCAGCGCCACAAGGGTTTCCAGTCGATCGAGTCGACCTTCGATAAGCGGCCGAAGGACCCGCCCCGATAGGCTGGGACCCAGCAAGGATCGACCGAGACGTGAGGACTGCGCCATGCCCACGGGCAAAGTGAAGTGGTACGACGCCGACAAGGGGTTCGGGTTCCTGACCCAGGAAGACGGCGACGACGTCTATGTGCGCTCCGATGCCCTGCCCGAAGGCGTCTCGACGCTCAAGGCCGGCGCGCGAGTGGAGTTCGGCATCGCCCAGGGCCGCCGTGGCGACCAAGCCCTGCAGGTACGAGTGCTCGAGCCGGTCGGGTCGGTCTCGCGTTCCCAGGCACAGGCACGCCGCAAGCCGCCGGAGGACATGGTCGCGATCGTCGAGGACCTCATCCGGCTGCTCGACGGCCTCGGCGAGGGCTACCGGCACGGACGCCACCCCGACCACAAGGCGGCGAAGCCGGTCGCCCAGCTGCTCCGGGCACTCGCCACCGAGCTCGACAGCTGAGGGCTCGACGGGCGACATGAACTCATACTCGCTCAGCGACCTCGAGGCGAGGCTCACCTCGAGCGAGCGCATGCCGGTGCTGTTCATCGGGCACGGCAACCCGATGAACGCGATCTCCGACAACGACTTCACCCGCGAGTGGGAACGGGTTGGACGCGAGCTGCCCGAGCCGCAGGCCATCGTCGTCGTCAGTGCGCACTGGCTCACGCGCGGGTCCACTCACATCACCGACGCCCCGCGGAACAAGGTCATCTACGACTTCGGCGGGTTCCCCGACGAGCTCTACCACGTGCAGTACCCGACCAACGGCGATGCCGACGTGGCTCGGATCCTGGCTCGGCAGCTCGCCGAGTACGAGGCCCAGCTGGATGCCCAGTGGGGCCTGGACCACGGCACCTGGTCGGTGCTCACGCACCTCGCGCCGGCGCCGGAGATGCCGGTGCTGCAGGTCAGCATCGACTACACCATGCCCCTGCCGGAGCTCTACGCGCTGTACTCGCGACTGCGGGCGCTGCGCGACCGCGGCGTGGTGTTCATCGGCAGCGGCAACATCGTGCACGCGCTCAACCGGGTCAAGTGGAGCGGTGAGGCGTGGGACTGGGCCGAGCAGTTCGACGCCGACACCGCCACGGCGTTGCGCGATCGTCGCAGCGACCTGCTGCTCGACCCGTACGGCACGTGGGCAGAGGCCCGGATCGCCGTTCCCACCGACGACCACTACCGGCCGATGGTGGCCTCGCTCAGCCTGCTTGACGACGACGAGGACATCAGCTTCTTCAACGACGCCATCGACCTCGGGTCGGTGGGCATGCGCTCGTTCGTCACGGTGTAGCAGGTCTCGGACCCGGCGGCGGATTGAGCACGCGGGCCATCACGAATGACAACCAGGCCAGCAGGATCACCGCGGTGACGACCATGCCCAGCGGGGCCGACACGTCGACCGTGAACAGCCCGATGCCGATCAGTCCACCGATCACCCACGAGAGCTGGAGCAGCGTCTCCGAGCGGGCGAACATGCTGGTGCGGACCTCCTCGCCGACGTCACGCTGGATGAGCGCGTCGAGGCTGAGCTTGCCCAGCGACTGACACAGCCCCACCGTGAGGCCGAGGACGGCCGCGAGCGGCCACTTGAAGAACGCCGCCGCCACGACGAGCACCACGACGTCGAGCACCAGCACCGCGAGGACGACCCGCTCGGGTCGCCATGACCTGGTCAATGAGCCGATGACGATGCCCAGGGCGTTGCCGAGTCCGGCCGAGCCGATGACCAGCACCATCAGCACCGTGGCGTTGCCGCCCCAGCCCATGGAATCAGGGGGCTCGCGCAGCACGAACGCCATGAAGATCGTGAGGAACCCGGTGAGCAGCCGCAGCCCGGCGTTGCTGCGGAGGCCGTTGACGACGTCGCGCGACACGGCGTTCCCGTGCCCAGTCCGATTGGCGAGGTCGACCCGCTCCTCACCGGCGCTGGAGTCGACGCGCTCGGGCAGCAGGATGGCCAAAATCGTGCCGATGACGAACAGCACCGCTGCATAACGGAGGGCCCATGGCGCGCCGATGGCCGCCGCTCCCACAGCGAGCGGGGCCGAGATGGCCGCTGCCGCCGTGCCGGTGAGGGAGATGCGGGAGTTGGCCTTGACCAGGGTGAACTCCGCGGGGAGGAGCCGCGGCACAGCGGCCGCACGGGTGACGCCGTACGCCTTCGACGAGATCAGCACGCCCAGGGCTGCCAGGTAGAACGACGCCGACTCGTCGGCCACCGCCCCGGCCAGCACCCAGCAGCAGAAGGCGCGTACCGCCAGCGTCGTGCCGATCGCCCACCGCCGGCCGCGACGGAACCGATCGAGGAACGGACCGATGAGCGGCGCGACCACCGCGAACGGAAGCATCGTGAGCACGAGGAAGAGCGCCACCTGGCTGCTGGCCTGCTCCGTCGGGACCGTGAAGAACAGCGTGCCCGCGAGCGAGACGGCCACGGCCGCGTCGCCCGCGGTGTTGAACGCGTGCAGCTCGAGCAGCCGCGCGAGACCGCTCTCGCCGGCGCCACCGGAGTGGGTGAAGCGCCGGGCGCCCAGGAACGCCGAGACGCTGCCACGGGCGATCAGTCGCCCGGCACCTTCGGAGAATCGACGTGCACCGGCGAACCGGGTCTGCTCATCTGCCTCGGGGAATGGGGGAGGAGGGCCCTCCTGCCCGGGGGCTCCGGGCCGCTCGTTCTCCTCCATGACTTCATCCTGCCTCACACTCTGCCTAACCGATCGCCCACGCCCGAGCCGAACCAGGGCTCAACCGATCGCGCACGTCCGAGCCGACCCGGGCACGCCGCAGGGCGGGACATGGGCGACAATCAGGACATGCCCACCGACGCCTTGCTGGTCTCTGCCGTCGACGTCGCCCGCGACGCCGCGAACGAGACTGCCGACGCCGGAACGGTGGGCGAGCACCTTCGCTCCGTCGAGGAGGGTGACGGGCTCGTCGCGCACCATTTCGGGAGCACCCAGTCCGGGTACCGCGGCTGGTACTGGTCGGTGACCATCACCCGCGCACCCGACGAGGAGAAGGTCACGGTCAACGAGGTCGTGCTGCTCCCGGGCGACGAGGCGATCGTCGCGCCGGCCTGGACGCCCTACAAGGAGCGCATCAAGCCCGGCGACCTCGGCCCCGGCGACGTCCTCCCGCCCGAGGAGGACGACGCGAGGCTCGTGCCGGCCTGGTCGGCCGGCGACGACATGGACACCGTCGACCGCGCCTTCGCGCGCGAGGTCGGGCTCGGACGTGAGTGGGTGCTCTCCCTCGAGGGACGCGACCTGGCTGCCCAGCGATGGCACGACGGCGAGCAGGGCCCGGACACGCCGATCGCCGAGCAGGCACCCGGCAGCTGCGACTCCTGCGCCTTCCTCATCAGCCTGGCCGGACCGCTCGCCGACACGTTCGGCGTCTGCGCCAACGGCATGGCCAACGACGACGGCAAGGTCGTGGCGTTCACCCACGGCTGCGGCGCCCACTCCGGCGCCAAGCTGAGCCGGTCCGCCGCACCACAGCAGCTGCCGCCGCCGGTCTTCGACACCGTCAACGTCGACGAGGTCGACTCCTTTTGACGAGATCGATCGGCGCTTAGCGCCGATCGGGATCGAGTCAGGTTGAGCGCGTCGCGGCGAAGCCGCCCGCGGCCGAAACCTTAGACCTTCTTCCGACGCCCTGGCTGGATCCGCAGGGCGTTGCGGCGTCGGCGGCAGTACTCGATGCCGATGAGCCCGAGCCCGAGCCCGGCGAGTGCGGTCCAGATCCACCACTCGCGACCCTGCTCGTCGAGGGTGCCGAGGAACGGCAGCATCGCGATGGCGATGACACCCCAGATGATCGTGCCGACGGTCATCGTGCGGACGCCGTCGACGTCCATGGGCTCGACCTCGGCGACGCGGTGAGTGGTGCTGCCGATCTCGAGCTCGGTGACCTCGGGACGGCCGAGCTCGTGGCGACGCGCGGAGCGCTCCAGGCGGGCCCGCTCGCGGTGACCGAGCTTGCGCTCGATCGTCGTCGGCCCGTCGCTGTCGCGCACGGTCCAGTCTGCACCGTCCGGACTGTCGTCTGCACCGTCCTGGCTCACACCGCCAGCCTACCCGTCGGGGTCGGGGGCACCGGGATCTGCTGGCATGCTGAAGGACGATGAATCCCCGCATCCGACGACTCCTGATCCCAGGTCTCCTGGTGGCCCTGCTGGTCGTCGTCCTCGTGGCCGCGATCACCGGCCGGGCCGACGGTGCCGAGCCGGGTCAACCGGTCGACTCCACCGTGGTCTCGCGGATCGACGACGTGCGCATCAAGGAGTCGAGCGGGCTCGCGGTCAGCACGAAGCACCAGGACCTCGCCTACACGATCAACGACTCCGGCAACGCGGCGATGGTCTTCGCGATCCGGATCTCCACCGGTGACGTCGTCGGCACGACGACCGTCCGTGATCCCAACTGGAACTGGCTCGACACGGAGGCCCTGGCCCTGCGCGACGGGACGCTCTGGGTGGCCGACACCGGAGACAACTTCGGTCAACGCACTGACGCGGCCATCTACGCCCTCGACGAGCCCGGTCCCGGCAAGCACACCGCGGTGCCGAGGCGCTATGCCGTGACGTACGAGGACGGCCCTCAGAACGTCGAGGCGATCGCGGTGCCGCCCAAGTCAGGACGCATTCTCCTGCTGTCGAAGATGTCGGCGGGCGGTCTCGTCCACCGTCTGCCGGCCAAGCTGCGCGAGAACGGTGCGAACGTCGCCACCCCGACGGCTCGGGAGACGCCCGGCTTCACGACGGATGCGACGTACACCGCCAACGGCCGGCAGGTTTTGGTGCGCAACTACGCGGTCGCCCAGGTCCGGGACGCCGAGTCGTGGGACCTCATCCGAACCGACGTGCTGCCCGCCCAGAATCTGGGGGAGACCATCGCACTCGAGCCGTCCGAACGCTCGTACCTCATCGGCAGCGAGGGACTGAACTCGACCTTGTTGCGTATCGCGTTCCACACCGATTCGGCCACGCCGTCACCCACGAAGGCACCCGACGCACCCTCGGCCGGCGACCAGCAGAAGGTGGGGACGGCTGTGTCATTCGGCACCGTCGGACTCGTGGGCGGGCTCATCGCATTGGTCGTGATCGGAATCATGATCGCGCGTCGCCGTTCTCGTCCCTCCTGAAGCACCGGCTGCCATGATGTACGCCATGCCTCGCACTCTCCGATCGCTTCTGCTCGCCCTCCTGCTCCTCGCCTTGTGCCTCCCGGTCGCGGCCTTCGCTGCGGATTCGGAGGAGATCAGCACGATGGGCGACCCGCGCATCGAGGAGTCGAGCGGGTTGGCCATCAGCCCGAAGCACCAGGACCTCGCGTACACCATCAACGACGGAGACGATGCGATCGTGTTCGCGATTGAGCTCTCCACCGGTGACGTGGTCGGCACCACCCGCGTCCGTGGGGGAAACTTCGATGACACCGAGTCGATCGCCATCGACGGTGACGGGAGGATGTGGCTCGCCGACCTTGGCGACAACGACAGCGAGCGCAACGACGCCGCGCTGTACCGGTTCCCCGAACCGGGACCGGGGCGGCACTCGGTGAACGCGAAGCGGTTCCCGGTGAGCTACGAGGGTGGTCCCGTCGACATCGAGACCTTCATGGTGCACCCGAAGACCGGCGAGAAGTTTCTGGCAATCAGGGACGAGGAGTCGAACGGAAACCTGTACTCCCTGCCAAAGAAGCTGAACAGGGACGGCGACAACCGGGCCAAGGACCTGAACAAGCCAACTCCCGTGGACACGTCGGACGGCACGTTCACGCCGTCAGGTTCGCAAGCCCTGATCCGCACGGGGGAGGCCGTGTACGTGTTCGACCCAGAGACCTGGACGGAGGTCGAACGACTGTCGGTTCCGCCGGTCGAGAACGGCGAGTCCATCTCCATGGAGCCCGACGGAAAGTCGTTCATCATCGGCAGCGAAGGCGAGAACTCACCGCTCATCCGGGTGGCGTACGAGTCGGCTGAGCCAGAGGCGAGCCCGACGCCGACTCCGTCGCCGACGCCGGAGACCGCGAACGCGTCGGACGAGGAGTCCGACGACGGGATCAACATCCCGGTCTACGTCATCGTGGCGGTGGTTGCCGTGGGCGTTCTCGCGCTGGTGGCCGTCTGGGCGGCACGGCGCCGCCAACCGGTGGGGCGCCACTAGGCGCTGGCACGTTCGCGCGGTTGCCATCCTGACCACCCGTTCCGGCGGCGCGTGAGTTCTGGCATGCTCCGGGCATGGCCTTCACTCTCGACTCCCACTTCAAGATCAGCGAACGTGATTCGACCGTCGTCCAGGAGGTGCGTGGCGGTGTGGTCACGTTCCTGACGATGGCGTACATCATCGTCCTCAACCCGATCATCCTGGCCGGCGTCGCCGACGCCGACGGCAAGTATCTCGGCGGCGGATCCACGCCGGGTTCGGGATTCGCGACCATCGCCGTCGTCACCGCGCTGGTCGCCGGCATCCTGACGATCCTCATGGGCGTCGTCGCGAACTTCCCGCTCGCGCTCGCCACCGGCCTCGGTCTCAACGCCTTCGTGGCCTACTCCATCGCCAGCCAGATGACGTGGGCCGACGCGATGGGCCTCGTCGTGCTCGAGGGCCTCATCATCCTGGTGCTGGTGTTCACGGGCTTCCGCAAGCTGGTCTTCGACGCCGTGCCGCGACAGCTCAAGACCGCCATCGCCGTCGGCATCGGCCTGTTCATCACGTTCATCGGCCTCGTCGACGCCGGCTTCGTGCGCACGTCCGGCATCCCGGCCCCACCGGTCGGCCTCGGCATCGGCGGACAGCTGTCCGGCTGGCCGGTACTCGTGTTCTGCATCGGCCTGCTGATCATGATCGCGCTCTACTCGCGCGGCGTCCCCGGTGCGATCCTCATCGGCATCGCCATCACGACGGTGCTCGCCGGCATCGTGCAGACCCTCACGGACACGAAGGGGAGCAACGGCGACCCGACGTCCAAGGGCTGGAACCTCAACGTCCCGTCGTGGCCGGACGATCTCGTGCAGAAGCCGGACTTCTCGTTGATCGGCGACTTCTCGCTGTTCGGCTCCTTCGAGCGGGTGGGCGTCATCACCGCGGCGCTGCTGGTGTTCACGCTCCTGCTGGCCGACTTCTTCGACACGATGGGCACGATGACCGCGATCGGCGCGGAGGCCGACCTGAACGACGAGGAAGGCACGCCCGAAGGAGCTCAGCGGATCCTGGTGGTCGACTCCATCGCGGCCGCGGCCGGTGGCGCCGCCGGCATCTCGAGCAACACGGCGTACATCGAGTCGGCCTCCGGCGTGGGCGACGGTGCCCGTACCGGTCTGGCGAGCATCGTCACCGGCGTGCTGTTCCTGCTGTCGACCTTCCTCGCGCCACTGGTCCAGCACATCCCCAACGAGGCCGCGGTGCCTGCGCTTGTTCTCGTCGGCTTCCTGATGATGAGCCAGGTGTCGGAGATCAGCTGGGACGACGCCGAGATCGCGATCCCGGCGTTCCTCACGATCGTGCTGATGCCGTTCACCTACTCGATCACGGTGGGCATCGGCGCCGGCTTCATCGCCTACGTTCTGCTGAAGGCGGTACGCGGCAAGGCCGCGGACGTGCACGCGCTGCTGTGGGTCGTGGCCGGCTTGTTCGTCATCTACTTCGCGATCAACCCGATCACGCGCTGGGTCACCTGACGACCCGGTATCGGGTTCCGGGTCATGGGCGGAGACAGCTAGCGTGGACGGCATGCAGATCTCGATCGATGGAAAGACGCCTCAGGTCGACGACGAGGCGTGGGTCGCGCCCACCGCGACGCTCGTCGGATCGGTGACGATCGAGGCGGGCACCAGCATCTGGTACGGCGCGGTGCTGCGCGCCGACAATGAGCCGATCACCATCGGTGCGCGCTGCAATGTGCAGGACAACTGCGCGTTCCACGTCGACAAGGACCGTCCGATCAGCCTCGGCGATGGCGTCTCGGTGGGCCACGGATCCGTGGTGCATGGAGCGACGATCGGCAATCACGTGCTCGTCGGCATGGGCGCGATCGTCATGAACGGCGCCGTCATCGGTGACGAGTCGATGATCGCCGCCGGCGCACTGGTCACCGAGGGCATGGAGGTGCCGCCCCGCACGCTGGTTGCCGGCGTACCGGGCAAGGTGCGGCGCGATCTGAGCGACGCCGAGGTCGAGCACCTGCACCAGAACGCGCGCATCTACGAGGAGCACCGCGACCTGCACCGAGGTGGCCAGACAGTCTGACTCCGAGTGCTCCAAAGGGGGAACCCAGCCAGGTTCTTCGTGCCTACACTGAGCCAGCCTTGAACCCGGTCAGGAGGTGCAGGTGAGCCAGCGACTCAAGATCGCCCTCATCGTGGCGCTGGTCCTGGTCAACGTCGGCCTGGTCTTCCTCGTACGCGAGAAGATGGCCGACTCCGAGGCCAAGGCCGCGAGAGCCACGCGACGCCGACGGTGGCGCCGTCCGAGTCACCGACACCGGAGCCGCAGAGCCGGCCAGGTGGGCCGCGAGCCTCGCGATCGCCGATGACGACGCGATCTTCCGCATCCACGGCGGGTCGTGCGATGGCAAGGCCGGTCCGGCCATCACCGTCTCCACGGACAGAGGCGCCACGTTCGACGACGTCGGGCTGCCCGAGGACATGCGTGCGGTTTTCATGCTGACCGCGGAGGATGCCGACACCCTTGATCTTGTCGCCGCGCCGGAGAGCTGCGAGCCGCAGCGGTTCGTCTCCACCCACGGAGGCGAGGCCTGGGAGGCGGCGGAAGGTGCGGACGTGTGGTTCCTCGGCCCGCGGAATCGGGTAACGGCTCCTGTCGGCGTCGTGGAACCCGGGTCACCGAGACGCTGACGCTCTCGGCGCCTAACCCTGACATCGCCCGTGTCTTCTGCGCCACGGTGTGCTGATCGGCACGACCGATGCTGGTGAGTCGTGGAACAGGCTCGGCTCGCTGGACGACGTCAAGGCAGCGGCCTACGCGACGGCCAGGCAGGGATATGCGCTGGCGCCGGACGGCGGATGCGCCACGGGGTCGTACTCGACGGAGGACGCGGGGCGCTCGTGGACGGCGGCCGGATGTCTGGATGCCGCCCCGGGCCGAGCGCTGGCGGCGAACCGCAACCTGGTGGCCGCGATCGCCGGCGATGCCATCTACGTCAGTGACGACGGCGGCCGCACCTGGACCAAGGGGTA
>CAWIWE010000011.1:0-61753 GCA_963839625.1 uncultured Actinomycetota bacterium
GGCGGTTCCGCGAAACAGCCGGACGAACGCCCTGCTCCAGCGGGTGCGCAGCCTGGTTCTGCTCTCCTTCGCCGGGCTCGGGATTCTCGCGCTGGCGCTCGCGTCGTCGGTGCTGGCCAACCCGGACGTGATCGGCGTGGATGCCGGCAACCTCGGTGGAGTGATCCGCATCGTCGGCTTCGCCGTCACCTCGGTGATCTTCATCGGCTTGTTCCGGCTGGTGAGCGGCGGACGCGCGTCGACCCGATCGGTCCTGCCGGGCGCCATGACCGTGTCCGTGCTCTGGCAGCTGCTGCAGGTCGTCGGCAACTCGTTCGTCACGAACGTCATCGGAGCGGCCGAGCAGCAGATGAACCAGACGTTCGCGCTCGTGCTCGGGCTGGTGGCCTTCCTCTACCTGGCCGGGCTGATGATCGTCCTCGGGTTCGAGATCAACGTCGTGCTCCGGCGCCGGCTCTACCCCCGGGCCCTGCTCACGCCGTTCACCGACAACGTCTCGCCGACCGAGGCCGACCTCAAGGCGTACACGCAGTACGCGAAGTCCCAGCGCCACAAGGGTTTCCAGTCGATCGAGTCGACCTTCGATAAGCGGCCGAAGGACCCGCCCCGATAGGCTGGGACCCAGCAAGGATCGACCGAGACGTGAGGACTGCGCCATGCCCACGGGCAAAGTGAAGTGGTACGACGCCGACAAGGGGTTCGGGTTCCTGACCCAGGAAGACGGCGACGACGTCTATGTGCGCTCCGATGCCCTGCCCGAAGGCGTCTCGACGCTCAAGGCCGGCGCGCGAGTGGAGTTCGGCATCGCCCAGGGCCGCCGTGGCGACCAAGCCCTGCAGGTACGAGTGCTCGAGCCGGTCGGGTCGGTCTCGCGTTCCCAGGCACAGGCACGCCGCAAGCCGCCGGAGGACATGGTCGCGATCGTCGAGGACCTCATCCGGCTGCTCGACGGCCTCGGCGAGGGCTACCGGCACGGACGCCACCCCGACCACAAGGCGGCGAAGCCGGTCGCCCAGCTGCTCCGGGCACTCGCCACCGAGCTCGACAGCTGAGGGCTCGACGGGCGACATGAACTCATACTCGCTCAGCGACCTCGAGGCGAGGCTCACCTCGAGCGAGCGCATGCCGGTGCTGTTCATCGGGCACGGCAACCCGATGAACGCGATCTCCGACAACGACTTCACCCGCGAGTGGGAACGGGTTGGACGCGAGCTGCCCGAGCCGCAGGCCATCGTCGTCGTCAGTGCGCACTGGCTCACGCGCGGGTCCACTCACATCACCGACGCCCCGCGGAACAAGGTCATCTACGACTTCGGCGGGTTCCCCGACGAGCTCTACCACGTGCAGTACCCGACCAACGGCGATGCCGACGTGGCTCGGATCCTGGCTCGGCAGCTCGCCGAGTACGAGGCCCAGCTGGATGCCCAGTGGGGCCTGGACCACGGCACCTGGTCGGTGCTCACGCACCTCGCGCCGGCGCCGGAGATGCCGGTGCTGCAGGTCAGCATCGACTACACCATGCCCCTGCCGGAGCTCTACGCGCTGTACTCGCGACTGCGGGCGCTGCGCGACCGCGGCGTGGTGTTCATCGGCAGCGGCAACATCGTGCACGCGCTCAACCGGGTCAAGTGGAGCGGTGAGGCGTGGGACTGGGCCGAGCAGTTCGACGCCGACACCGCCACGGCGTTGCGCGATCGTCGCAGCGACCTGCTGCTCGACCCGTACGGCACGTGGGCAGAGGCCCGGATCGCCGTTCCCACCGACGACCACTACCGGCCGATGGTGGCCTCGCTCAGCCTGCTTGACGACGACGAGGACATCAGCTTCTTCAACGACGCCATCGACCTCGGGTCGGTGGGCATGCGCTCGTTCGTCACGGTGTAGCAGGTCTCGGACCCGGCGGCGGATTGAGCACGCGGGCCATCACGAATGACAACCAGGCCAGCAGGATCACCGCGGTGACGACCATGCCCAGCGAGGCCGACACGTCGACCGTGAACAGCCCGATGCCGATCAGTCCACCGATCACCCACGAGAGCTGGAGCAGCGTCTCCGAGCGGGCGAACATGCTGGTGCGGACCTCCTCGCCGACGTCACGCTGGATGAGCGCGTCGAGGCTGAGCTTGCCCAGCGACTGACACAGCCCCACCGTGAGGCCGAGGACGGCCGCGAGCGGCCACTTGAAGAACGCTGCCGCCACGACGAGCACCACGACGTCGAGCACCAGCACCGCGAGGACGACCCGCTCGGGTCGCCATGACCTGGTCAATGAGCCGATGACGATGCCCAGGGCGTTGCCGAGTCCGGCCGAGCCGATGACCAGCACCATCAGCACCGTGGCGTTGCCGCCCCAGCCCATGGAATCAGGGGGCTCGCGCAGCACGAACGCCATGAAGATCGTGAGGAACCCGGTGAGCAGCCGCAGCCCGGCGTTGCTGCGGAGGCCGTTGACGACGTCGCGCGACACGGCGTTCCCGTGCCCAGTCCGATTGGCGAGGTCGACCCGCTCCTCACCGGCGCTGGAGTCGACGCGCTCGGGCAGCAGGATGGCCAAAATCGTGCCGATGACGAACAGCACCGCTGCATAACGGAGGGCCCATGGCGCGCCGATGGCCGCCGCTCCCACAGCGAGCGGGGCCGAGATGGCCGCTGCCGCCGTGCCGGTGAGGGAGATGCGGGAGTTGGCCTTGACCAGGGTGAACTCCGCGGGGAGGAGTCGCGGCACAGCGGCCGCACGGGTGACGCCGTACGCCTTCGACGAGATCAGGACGCCCAGGGCTGCCAGGTAGAACGACGCCGACTCGTCGGCCACCGCCCCGGCCAGCACCCAGCAGCAGAAGGCGCGTACCGCCAGCGTCGTGCCGATCGCCCACCGCCGGCCGCGACGGAACCGATCGAGGAACGGACCGATGAGCGGCGCGACCACCGCGAACGGAAGCATCGTGAGCACGAGGAAGAGCGCCACCTGGCTGCTGGCCTGCTCCGTCGGGACCGTGAAGAACAGCGTGCCCGCGAGCGAGACGGCCACGGCCGCGTCGCCCGCGGTGTTGAACGCGTGCAGCTCGAGCAGCCGCGCGAGACCGCTCTCGCCGGCGCCACCGGAGTGGGTGAAGCGCCGGGCGCCCAGGAACGCCGAGACGCTGCCACGGGCGATCAGTCGCCCGGCACCTTCGGAGAATCGACGTGCACCGGCGAACCGGGTCTGCTCATCTGCCTCGGGGAATGGGGGAGGAGGGCCCTCCTGCCCGGGGGCTCCGGGCCGCTCGTTCTCCTCCATGACTTCATCCTGCCTCACACTCTGCCTAACCGATCGCCCACGCCCGAGCCGAACCAGGGCTCAACCGATCGCGCACGTCCGAGCCGACCCGGGCACGCCGCAGGGCGGGACATGGGCGACAATCAGGACATGCCCACCGACGCCTTGCTGGTCTCTGCCGTCGACGTCGCCCGCGACGCCGCGAACGAGACTGCCGACGCCGGAACGGTGGGCGAGCACCTTCGCTCCGTCGAGGAGGGTGACGGGCTCGTCGCGCACCATTTCGGGAGCACCCAGTCCGGGTACCGCGGCTGGTACTGGTCGGTGACCATCACCCGCGCACCCGACGAGGAGAAGGTCACGGTCAACGAGGTCGTGCTGCTCCCGGGCGACGAGGCGATCGTCGCGCCGGCCTGGACGCCCTACAAGGAGCGCATCAAGCCCGGCGACCTCGGCCCCGGCGACGTCCTCCCGCCCGAGGAGGACGACGCGAGGCTCGTGCCGGCCTGGTCGGCCGGCGACGACATGGACACCGTCGACCGCGCCTTCGCGCGCGAGGTCGGGCTCGGACGTGAGTGGGTGCTCTCCCTCGAGGGACGCGACCTGGCTGCCCAGCGATGGCACGACGGCGAGCAGGGCCCGGACACGCCGATCGCCGAGCAGGCACCCGGCAGCTGCGACTCCTGCGCCTTCCTCATCAGCCTGGCCGGACCGCTCGCCGACACGTTCGGCGTCTGCGCCAACGGCATGGCCAACGACGACGGCAAGGTCGTGGCGTTCACCCACGGCTGCGGCGCCCACTCCGGCGCCAAGCTGAGCCGGTCCGCCGCACCACAGCAGCTGCCGCCGCCGGTCTTCGACACCGTCAACGTCGACGAGGTCGACTCCTTTTGACGAGATCGATCGGCGCTTAGCGCCGATCGGGATCGAGTCAGGTTGAGCGCGTCGCGGCGAAGCCGCCCGCGGCCGAAACCTTAGACCTTCTTCCGACGCCCTGGCTGGATCCGCAGGGCGTTGCGGCGTCGGCGGCAGTACTCGATGCCGATGAGCCCGAGCCCGAGCCCGGCGAGTGCGGTCCAGATCCACCACTCGCGACCCTGCTCGTCGAGGGTGCCGAGGAACGGCAGCATCGCGATGGCGATGACACCCCAGATGATCGTGCCGACGGTCATCGTGCGGACGCCGTCGACGTCCATGGGCTCGACCTCGGCGACGCGGTGAGTGGTGCTGCCGATCTCGAGCTCGGTGACCTCGGGACGGCCGAGCTCGTGGCGACGCGCGGAGCGCTCCAGGCGGGCCCGCTCGCGGTGACCGAGCTTGCGCTCGATCGTCGTCGGCCCGTCGCTGTCGCGCACGGTCCAGTCTGCACCGTCCGGACTGTCGTCTGCACCGTCCTGGCTCACACCGCCAGCCTACCCGTCGGGGTCGGGGGCACCGGGATCTGCTGGCATGCTGAAGGACGATGAATCCCCGCATCCGACGACTCCTGATCCCAGGCCTCCTGGTGGCCCTGCTGGTCGTCGTCCTCGTGGCCGCGATCACCGGCCGGGCCGACGGTGCCGAGCCGGGTCAACCGGTCGACTCCACCGTGGTCTCGCGGATCGACGACGTGCGCATCAAGGAGTCGAGCGGGCTCGCGGTCAGCACGAAGCACCAGGACCTCGCCTACACGATCAACGACTCCGGCAACGCGGCGATGGTCTTCGCGATCCGGATCTCCACCGGTGACGTCGTCGGCACGACGACCGTCCGTGATCCCAACTGGAACTGGCTCGACACGGAGGCCCTGGCCCTGCGCGACGGGACGCTCTGGGTGGCCGACACCGGAGACAACTTCGGTCAACGCACTGACGCGGCCATCTACGCCCTCGACGAGCCCGGTCCCGGCAAGCACACCGCGGTGCCGAGGCGCTATGCCGTGACGTACGAGGACGGCCCTCAGAACGTCGAGGCGATCGCGGTGCCGCCCAAGTCAGGACGCATTCTCCTGCTGTCGAAGATGTCGGCGGGCGGTCTCGTCCACCGTCTGCCGGCCAAGCTGCGCGAGAACGGTGCGAACGTCGCCACCCCGACGGCTCGGGAGACGCCCGGCTTCACGACGGATGCGACGTACACCGCCAACGGCCGGCAGGTCTTGGTGCGCAACTACGCGGTCGCCCAGGTCCGGGACGCCGAGTCGTGGGACCTCATCCGAACCGACGTGCTGCCCGCCCAGAATCTGGGGGAGACCATCGCACTCGAGCCGTCCGAACGCTCGTACCTCATCGGCAGCGAGGGACTGAACTCGACCTTGTTGCGTATCGCGTTCCACACCGATTCGGCCACGCCGTCACCCACGAAGGCACCCGACGCACCCTCGGCCGGCGACCAGCAGAAGGTGGGGACGGCTGTGTCATTCGGCACCGTCGGACTCGTGGGCGGGCTCATCGCATTGGTCGTGATCGGAATCATGATCGCGCGTCGCCGTTCTCGTCCCTCCTGAAGCACCGGCTGCCATGATGTACGCCATGCCTCGCACTCTCCGATCGCTTCTGCTCGCCCTCCTGCTCCTCGCCTTGTGCCTCCCGGCTGCGGCCTTCGCTGCGGATTCGGAGGAGATCAGCACGATGGGCGACCCGCGCATCGAGGAGTCGAGCGGGTTGGCCATCAGCCCGAAGCACCAGGACCTCGCGTACACCATCAACGACGGAGACGATGCGATCGTGTTCGCGATTGAGCTCTCCACCGGTGACGTGGTCGGCACCACCCGCGTCCGTGGGGGAAACTTCGATGACACCGAGTCGATCGCCATCGACGGTGACGGGAGGATGTGGCTCGCCGACCTCGGCGACAACGACAGCGAGCGCAACGACGCCGCGCTGTACCGGTTCCCCGAACCGGGACCGGGGCGGCACTCGGTGAACGCGAAGCGGTTCCCGGTGAGCTACGAGGGTGGTCCCGTCGACATCGAGACCTTCATGGTGCACCCGAAGACCGGCGAGAAGTTTCTGGCAATCAGGGACGAGGAGTCGAACGGAAACCTGTACTCCCTGCCAAAGAAGCTGAACAGGGACGGCGACAACCGGGCCAAGGACCTGAACAAGCCAACTCCCGTGGACACGTCGGACGGCACGTTCACGCCGTCAGGTTCGCAAGCCCTGATCCGCACGGGGGAGGCCGTGTACGTGTTCGACCCAGAGACCTGGACCGAGGTCGAACGACTGTCGGTTCCGCCGGTCGAGAACGGCGAGTCCATCTCCATGGAGCCCGACGGAAAGTCGTTCATCATCGGCAGCGAAGGCGAGAACTCACCGCTCATCCGGGTGGCGTACGAGTCGGCTGAGCCAGAGGCGAACCCGACGCCGACTCCGTCGCCGACGCCGGAGACCGCGAACGCGTCGGACGAGGAGTCCGACGACGGGATCAACATCCCGGTCTACGTCATCGTGGCGGTGGTTGCCGTGGGCGTTCTCGCGCTGGTGGCCGTCTGGGCGGCACGGCGCCGCCAACCGGTGGGGCGCCACTAGGCGCTGGCACGTTCGCGCGGTTGCCATCCTGACCACCCGTTCCGGCGGAGCGTGAGTTCTGGCATGCTCCGGGCATGGCCTTCACTCTCGACTCCCACTTCAAGATCAGCGAACGTGATTCGACCGTCGTCCAGGAGGTGCGTGGCGGTGTGGTCACGTTCCTGACGATGGCGTACATCATCGTCCTCAACCCGATCATCCTGGCCGGCGTCGCCGACGCCGACGGCAAGTATCTCGGCGGCGGATCCACGCCGGGTTCGGGATTCGCGACCATCGCCGTCGTCACCGCGCTGGTCGCCGGCATCCTGACGATCCTCATGGGCGTCGTCGCGAACTTCCCGCTCGCGCTCGCCACCGGCCTCGGTCTCAACGCCTTCGTGGCCTACTCCATCGCCAGCCAGATGACGTGGGCCGACGCGATGGGCCTCGTCGTGCTCGAGGGCCTCATCATCCTGGTGCTGGTGTTCACGGGCTTCCGCAAGCTGGTCTTCGACGCCGTGCCGCGACAGCTCAAGACCGCCATCGCCGTCGGCATCGGCCTGTTCATCACGTTCATCGGCCTCGTCGACGCCGGCTTCGTGCGCACGTCCGGCATCCCGGCCCCACCGGTCGGCCTCGGCATCGGCGGACAGCTGTCCGGCTGGCCGGTACTCGTGTTCTGCATCGGCCTGCTGATCATGATCGCGCTCTACTCGCGCGGCGTCCCCGGTGCGATCCTCATCGGCATCGCCATCACGACGGTGCTCGCCGGCATCGTGCAGACCCTCACCGACACGAAGGGGAGCAACGGCGACCCGACGTCCAAGGGCTGGAACCTCAACGTCCCGTCGTGGCCGGACGATCTCGTGCAGAAGCCGGACTTCTCGCTGATCGGCGACTTCTCGCTGTTCGGCTCCTTCGAGCGGGTGGGCGTCATCACCGCGGCGCTGCTGGTGTTCACGCTCCTGCTGGCCGACTTCTTCGACACGATGGGCACGATGACCGCGATCGGCGCGGAGGCCGACCTGAACGACGAGGAAGGCACGCCCGAAGGAGCTCAGCGGATCCTGGTGGTCGACTCCATCGCGGCCGCGGCCGGTGGCGCCGCCGGCATCTCGAGCAACACGGCGTACATCGAGTCGGCCTCCGGCGTGGGCGACGGTGCCCGTACCGGTCTGGCGAGCATCGTCACCGGAGTGCTGTTCCTGCTGTCGACCTTCCTCGCGCCACTGGTCCAGCACATCCCCAACGAGGCCGCGGTGCCTGCGCTTGTTCTCGTCGGCTTCCTGATGATGAGCCAGGTGTCGGAGATCAGCTGGGACGACGCCGAGATCGCGATCCCGGCGTTCCTCACGATCGTGCTGATGCCGTTCACCTACTCGATCACGGTGGGCATCGGCGCCGGCTTCATCGCCTACGTTCTGCTGAAGGCGGTACGCGGCAAGGCCGCGGACGTGCACGCGCTGCTGTGGGTCGTGGCCGGCTTGTTCGTCATCTACTTCGCGATCAACCCGATCACGCGCTGGGTCACCTGACGACCCGGTATCGGGTTCCGGGTCATGGGCGGAGACAGCTAGCGTGGACGGCATGCAGATCTCGATCGATGGAAAGACGCCTCAGGTCGACGACGAGGCGTGGGTCGCGCCCACCGCGACGCTCGTCGGATCGGTGACGATCGAGGCGGGCACCAGCATCTGGTACGGCGCGGTGCTGCGCGCCGACAACGAGCCGATCACCATCGGTGCGCGCTGCAATGTGCAGGACAACTGCGCGTTCCACGTCGACAAGGACCGTCCGATCAGCCTCGGCGATGGCGTCTCGGTGGGCCACGGATCCGTGGTGCATGGAGCGACGATCGGCAATCACGTGCTCGTCGGCATGGGCGCGATCGTCATGAACGGCGCCGTCATCGGTGACGAGTCGATGATCGCCGCCGGCGCACTGGTCACCGAGGGCATGGAGGTGCCGCCCCGCACGCTGGTTGCCGGCGTACCGGGCAAGGTGCGGCGCGATCTGAGCGACGCCGAGGTCGAGCACCTGCACCAGAACGCGCGCATCTACGAGGAGCACCGCGACCTGCACCGAGGCGGGCAGACCGTCTGACCCGGAGTCGCCGAAAGGGGGAACCAGCCCCCGATCAGCGTGGCTACACTGAGCCAGCCCTGAAGCCCGGTCAGGAGGTGCTCGTGTGAGCCAGCGGCTCAAGATCGCTTTCGTCGTGACGCTGGTCCTGGTCAACGTGGCACTGGTCTTCCTCGTCCGGGAGAAGATGGCCGACTCCGAGGCCAAGGCCGCGAGAGCCACGTCAACGCCCACGGTGGCGCCGTCCGAGTCACCGACACCGGAGCCGCAGAGCCGGCCAGGTGGCCCGCAGAGCCTCGCGATCGCCGATGACGACGCGATCTTCCGCATCCACGGCGGGTCGTGCGATGGCAAGGCCGGTCCGGCCATCACCGTCTCCACGGACAGAGGCGCCACGTTCGACGACGTCGGGCTGCCCGAGGACATGCGTGCGGTTTTCATGCTGACCGCGGAGGATGCCGACACTCTTGATCTCGTCGCCGCGCCGGAGAGCTGCGAGCCGCAGCGGTTCGTCTCCACCGACGGAGGCGAGGCCTGGGAGGCGGCGGAAGGTGCGGACGTGTGGTTCCTCGGCCCGCGGAATCGGGTAACGGCTCCTGTCGGCGTCGTGGAACCCGGTTGCACCGAGACGCTGACGCTCTCGGCGCCTAACCCTGACATCGCCCGCGTCTTCTGCGCCACGGGTGTGCTGATCGGCACGACCGATGCTGGTGAGACGTGGAACAGGCTCGGCTCGCTGGACGACGTCAAGGCAGCGGCCTACGCGACGGCCAGGCTGGGATACGCGCTGGCGCCGGACGGCGGATGCGCCACGGGGTCGTACTCGACGGAGGACGCGGGGCGCTACGTGGACGGCGGCCGGATGTCTGGATGCCGCCCCGGGCCGAGCGCTGGCGGCGAACCGCAACCTGGTGGCCGCGATCGCCGGCGATGCCATCTACGTCAGTGACGACGGCGGCCGCACCTGGACCAAGGGGTAGGTGCTGGTCAGGAGGGGCGACTGCCGCGGCGGCTGCCCGGCGCTCTTGGGTTCGTTTGCCCTCGGCTGTGCGACGGCGGGAGGTGTGGGTGGAGCCTCCTGCGGGGGTTGTGCTCGTGGACGTGGCGTCTGGACCTGCCGGGCGACCCGCTCGTTGTGCTCGAGCAGAGCGCCATAAGCTGGCGTCGACCCGGTCTTGGCGTGCCTGCTTTTCTGCCTCCGGCGTTCCTTGCGTGACAACTTGACCGTTGCGGTGTCTTGATAGACGCGCACCTGGGCCGCTTCGCGGGTGGCGCGGGCGTGACGTCCCTGTCGTTGCGTTCGAGGAGGGCCGGCACACTCTGACTCGAGCGGTGATCTGAGCGCTCTTGCTGCCTTTGCTTGCTGCGTTCCTGCCGCGGACTGTTGGACCGCGGAGTTGGGCCTGCGTCTCGTGCTTCTGTTTCTTGCGTCCTTTGGTGACTGCTCCTTCACTCCCTTCTTCTCCTTCTTCGAGGCAGCAGCGTCCTTCTTCTTCGACGAGGGGTCCTTCTTCGACCGGCCGGCTTCGGGCGCGTAGCCGTAGGAGTACCCGTAGCCGAAAGAGCTGCGTCGAGCCGGCGTCATGTTGGCCACGGTGCCCAGCAGGTGCGCTGTCCACCGACTCCAGGCGGCCCACCGCCACGCTGATCTGGTCGCGGGTGGTCTTGCCGTGCCGCGACGATCAGGATGGCGCCGTCGGACGACGATGCGAGGATCGCCGCGTCGGTGACGGGTAGCAGCGGCGGGGCATCGATCAGCACGATGTCGAACCGCTCGCGCAGCTCCTTGATGAGGTTCTTCATGGCCGCCGACTGCAGGAGCTCGGCCGGGTTGGGCGGGATCGAGCCGGCCGCGATGACCTTGAGATTCCACGGCGCTGACTGCATCGCCTCGTCGATGTTGACTCGGCCCATGAGAATCGTGGTGACACCCACCGCGCCCTCCAGCTTGAGGTACTCCGCCGCCTTCGGGCGTCGCAGGTCCGCCTCGACCAGGACGACCTTCTCGCCGGCAGTGGGCCAGGGTGAGTGCGAGGTTGCACACCGTCGTGGACTTGCCCTCCTCCGGAACCGAGCTGGTGACCACGAAGACCTTGCTCTCGTGGTCGACGTTCACGAACTGCAGGTTGGTGCGCAGCACTCTGAACGACTCGACCCGAGGGGCATGCCCGTTGAGGTCGGTGATCAGCGGTCGGACGATCGCGTCCTTGTCGAAGTTGATCGAGCCGAGGAGGGGCGCGTTTCTTGTGGCACTGGCGAGCTCCTCAGGAGTCGAGACCGAGGTGTCGAGCGTTTCCCGCAGGATGGCGCCGCCCGCGCCAAGCAGAAGCCCGACGATGGTGGCCAGGGCGAGGTTGCGGATCGGTTGCGGCGACACCGGCTCGTCCGGATCGGTGGCGCGGTCGACGATCGACGCCTTCACCGGCGCGGTGGTCTTCCCTTCGGGAGTCTCGAGCTCCTTGACGTACAGGACGAACTCCTCGGAGACCGTCTGCGTGAGGAGCTGGGCCCGCTCGGGTCCGGAGTCGATGACGGTGATCGAGAGGACGACCGTGTCCGGCTTGGCGACGGCGGTGATCTGCTCGGCGAGATCGCGAGGGGACTGGTCGAGGTTCAACCGATCGACGACGCGCCGGGAGATCTCCTCGCCGGTGAGCAGGTCGGCATACGACATCACTCGACCTTGGGAGAACAACCCGCCGGTGTAGGCCTGGTCGCTGTTGACTCCGGTGTCGAGATGAACAGTCGGGCCGAGGACGCGTACTGCGGCGTGGCCCGCAGCGTGAACAACGCGGTCGCTGTGATCGCCAGCAAGGTGACGACGAGGATCGTCATCCAGCGCCGTCGCGCGATGCGGAGGTAGTCCCTCAGCTCCATACGGTGTCCCTCGAGTTGTTCGCCGCGCCTGACATGGCGCAGGACTCCGTCACTTTAACGGAGTTGAGCGTGCTCAGCGGGGGGATCGGGGTGCAGCCCGGGCGAAGATGTCTCGGCTAGGCTTCCGTGTGCTTGCCGGGCCACCCATCGAGGAGACGTCGTGACCGAGACTCCGCGGACGGGGGGAGCTGAGCTGCCGAGTCGCCGCTTGACGACGGTGCCGCTCCGCACGATCGCCTTCCTGCGCACGCACGGGGTGAGGTCCACGTTCAGAAAGATCCGCGCGCACCTGGACAACGCCATGTTCGACCGCCGGTACGGCGTGACCTCCGACCAATGGGTCGCGGTGACCGAACTCGCTGTCGTGGGTGACAACCAGGACCTCGGCGCCAACTGCCAGCCGATCAAGCCGATGGCCTTCAAGGCGGCCATGGACGCCTTCCAGGTCCCGAGGGACGGGGTCTTCGTCGACTTCGGCTCTGGCGCGGGTCGTGCGCTGATGCTGGCCGCACAGGCCGGGTTTCGCCGCCTGGTGGGGGTGGAGTTCGCGGTGGACGTCTGTTCCGTCGCCGAGCGAAATCTCGACACGTTCCGCACGAGGACCGGCCTGGAGTTCGAGTACCGGATTCGCAACCTGGATGCGACCGACTACGAGGTCGACGACGACGACCGCGTCTTCTTCCTCTACAACCCGTTCGACCGTCCCGTGCTCGACGCGGTGCTCGCCAACATCCGGCGCTCGTACGAGTCGTCGCCGCGCCCGATCCACCTCATTTACGGGCGGCCGCTGCAGCGCCAGGGCCTGGACGACGACCCGTTCTGGATCGCTGTCGACGAGACCGATGCCGGGGGTCTTGAGGACTTTGTCCATTACCGCCCGCGCTGATGGCCCGCCCGACGTCTACTTCGCTCCGGAGTACGGGCGGGCGGCCAGCATCGCCGACCAGGGCGAATGGCTCCACGTCGAGGCCCACGACGGTGCTTGGCGGATGCCCCTGATCGTGCGAACGCTCGCCGACGGAGGCCGAGACGCCATCACGCCGACGTTCTCGGGCGTCTACGCCTCGAGCGCCATGACGTCTGAGCAGGTCCATGACGCGTGGGCCACCACCATCGAGGACCTCCGACGGCGCGGCGTCATCAGCGTCGTGGTCCGGGGCTCGCCCCACGTGCGGCAAGCAACCCGGTTGGGCGGACTCCGCCCGATCAGCACCGGCCGTCCAACGATCGTCCTCGACCTCAGCGATGAGGCGTCCTCATGGGATGGCCTGAGGAGCAGCTGTCGATCCAGGATCCGCAAGGCCCAGAAGAACGGATACACCGGCGACGTCCGGCCGGTGGATCGTGCCGACCTTGAGCCGGGTGGAGACTTCCGCCGTCTCTACGACCTGACCATGGAGCGGATCGGCGCAGATCCGCTGTACCTCTTCGACGACTCCTACTACGCGGCGCTTCTCGATGGTCTCGGCCCGAACCTCCTTCTCGCCGAGGCTCGTGACCAGGACGGCGCCGTGGCTTCCGCATGCCTGCTGATGCGCCACGACCAGCTCCTGCACTACCACCTCGCCGGGTCCCGCCCGGACGATGCACGCATGGGGTCGAACAACCTGATGATGTGGACAGCGATCCAGTTCGCCGTCGAGCAGGGCCTGGACCAGTTCCACATCGGGGCCGGCGCCGCCGGACGCGACAGTGTCTTCAGGTTCAAGAGCACGTTCGGCGGACGCGAAGCGACGTACGACGTCTCCGGGCTGGTCGTCGACGACGCGAGCTACCAGGAACAGGTGCGGAGCCGAGCTCAGGAGTGCGGCGTCACGGTCGACGCGTTGCTGGCTTCCGGCTTCTTCCCTGCCTACCGTGCCGGATCGCCGGTCGGGTCAGCCTAGGTCGTCGACCTCACCGGGGGTCTGGTCCGACCGCGCACCGGAGAACATCCGACGCAGGGTGCCGAGGACGATGACGCCATCGAGCCTTGGGCCGGCTCGCTCGATGTACTCGACGTCGAGCTCGATGCGCATGCTCCACGGTGCGTCATCGCGGTACTTCACCTGCGCCAGGCCCGTGATGCCGGGGAGGACCTCGACGCGTCTGCGCTGGAAGTCGGTGTAACGCTCGTACTGGTCGGCCATCGTCGGACGTGGGCCGATCAAGGCCATCTCACCGCGGAGCACGTTGACGAGCTGAGGCAGCTCGTCCAGGCTCGACGCCCGCAGCAGCTTGCCGATCGGCGTGATGAGATCCGTGCCCTCCGGTGTGTAGCCGCCGCCGATCCGTTCGGCGTTCTCGACCATCGTGCGGAACTTGAGGACCGAGAAGGTCTCGCCGTGCCGACCGACCCTGTGCTGGCGGAACAGGATCGGACGCCCGCTCGAACTGAGGACCGCCAGCGCGACGACCGCCATCACCGGCGAGAGGATGACCAGGAGCACAGCTGCGACCAGCCGGTCGAGGACGTAGCGCGCGTCGAGGTAGCTAGGTGACATCCGGCTCACCTCGGTCCGGCCCGGAAGGCGGGGAAGAAGCCGGACTTCTCGAGCTCGCTGGTGCTGGTCCCGAGCTGGTCGGCCCGCGCCTGCGTGAGGTGGGAGTACGCCGCCGCGTCGATGACGGCGTGACCCGTGTGGAAGTCCGTCTCGACGCCGCCGAACGTGCTCTTGAACCGCGCGAGTCCGTCTGACCCGGACTCGCCGCGTCCGCCGCCGAGGTGGAACCGGTCGAGTCCTTCCACGGCGGCGAACTCCGCAGCCGCCCACATCATCAGGTTGTTCGACCCCATCACCGCGCCGTCGGGGCTGGAACCGGCGAGGTGGTAGTGCAGACGCTGCTGGTGACGCAGGAGCAACGCCGATGACACCACGACGCCGTCGCGGTCTCGCACCTCGACGAGGAGAAGACTCGGCCCGAGACCTTCGAGAAGCTCGGCGAAGTAGTCGTCGCCGAAGTAGTAGAGCGGCGCTGCGTCGAGGCGCTGCATGGTCTGCTCGTAGAGGCGGCGGAAGTCGCCATCCGGAACCAGGTCGGGGCCCGATGCGGGCCTGACCTCGGCCGCATGTCCGTGCTTCCGCGCCTTGCGGATCCTGGAGCGGCAGCTGCTTCGCAACCGGTTCCACATCAGGTCAGGATCGTCGGTGGCAACGGTGAAAGTGGTTCGGTTCCGACTGACCGTCAGCTCGTCGAACCGGCTCGCCGCCGCAACGGAACCCGGATCGAGCGGGTTGAATCGGAGGAAGAGCGAGACCACGCCCGATGACCTGAGCTGCTCGCGGGCGGCGTCCCAGGCGTGCGTCGCGTCGGACGTCGTGACGTCGTCGGCGACATGAATCCCGGCATAGCCGTAGGGGCTGATTCCCTCGCGGAGCCCGTCCCCGAGCTCGGTCAGGACCAGCGGCATCTGCCAGGCCCCGGACGAATCGGCGAGGTTCATCCACTCGCCGTCGAGGGTCAGGGCGTCGGCCCGCCCGTAACCGTGGCCGAAGTAGACGTCCGGGACGAAGGACGGCTCGCGGGAACGTAGGTCAACCACATCGCTGTCCCAACTCGATCGGCGCGGGGGATCGTTTTGTACCTCGTTCGCGACGATACCGGTGAAGAATGTCGAGGTGAGGAAAGCCATCCAGTGATCCTTCGCATGCCTCGCGCCAGTCGGCGGGCCCTGTCGGCGGTCGCAGCGTCGTCAGGCACGTCGCTGGCCGCCGCCGTCGTCGCGTTCATCGTGAATATCCTGATGGCGCGCCATCTGGGGCCGGGACCGCGGGGCGAGGTGGCCTGGGCCTTGCAGGGTGCCTACGTGATCGCCCCGCTCCTGGCGCTGGGGGTGGATCGGCAGGCACTGCGCGAGCCGCGGCGGACCTCGGCGATATCGCAGCGCCACGTGTGGTTTCTCGGGGCCGTCGGGGTCGCCGTCTCCCTCGCCTTCGGCTCGGTTGCCGTGGCCGCCTGCCTGGCCACGGCCGCGTGGGGAGCTTCGCTCGCGATCGAACGCGGTATCGGGATGGCCACCGGATCGCTCGGCCGGTTCATCACGCTGCAGATGGCTGTCCAGGTCTGGATCCTCGCGGCGACGATCGTGTTGTTCGTCGCCGAGGTGGACGACCCGCTCTGGTGGCTCGCGGTGTACGCAGCACCGGCACCGCTGATCCTCGTCCTGTCGGTCGTATCGGGCCCGCGCGCCGGCGGTTCGGTCCGTCACGCGTTCTTGGGGACGGTGAACCGGCGATCGGTCGCGTACATGTTCGGCGGATTCGGCATCCTCATGGCCGCCCGTGTCGAGCGGCTGATCCTGCCGGTTCTGGCGTCGACGGAGGAGCTCGGCCTCTACGTCGCCATCGCCACCGCGAGCGAGATGCTCATCTGGGCGGCCGCGGGCCTAGGTGAGAGCAGAGTCGTGGGATTCCTGACCAGCAGCCACACCCGCCGGAGCCTCGCGGCGGCTGCTGGAAGGGACTACGCGTACTTCCTGGTCGTCGCGGCACCACTGGCCGCGGCCATCCACTTCCTGCTGCTTCCGTTGCTCGGTCCTGCGTTCGCCGACGCCGACGTGCTGATCATCCCGTTGTGCCTCGCCTCGGCATCCTGGGCCACCTACCTCCAGCTGTCCGCCGTGTGGCTGGCGCGCGGAAGCGTGTCTCAGAGCATCCGGCTCGATGCCGGCGCCGCGATCCTCACCGCTGTGTGCGTCGCCGGCCTGATTCCGCCCTTCGGGGCGCTGGGCGCGGCCCTGGGATGCCTCGCCGCGTACACGATCATGATCCCAGTGGCCATCGTCCTGCTCCCACGGATCGGAGCGGAGGTTGCCCCGGATGCCTGACCGTAGACTGCCGCCCGTGGCGCGAACCATCGACCCGATCAGCACGACGCGCGCCCCCGTGGCGAGGACCGGGGGGAGCGACATCGCGCGGATCCTCCTCTTCGCGTTCGTCCTGGGGATCGCGATCAGCCCGCGGATCCGGATCGACACCGACGTCATCAGCATCCCGGTCGATCTCCGCATCCAGGACCTCCTGATCGGCCCGAGCATCCTGTATCTGGTCGGCTCCGTGAAGCCGGCCACCAAGGATGCACTGGCGTCGGTCTTCGGGGTGGCGCTTCCGGTGTTCTTCTGGCTGGCCGCGCTGGCCACTACCGTCGCCGCCTGGGAATCGCCCGAGATCGGGATGTTCCGGCGGCTCGCCTACCTCGGTCGGACGATGGAGATGTTCGTCCTCGCTGCCGTGATCGCCGGGTTGTATCTCCGCGCCGGCGACCGCGCCACGCGAACTGCTCTCCTCGCGCTCTACGTGAGCGCGGCGATGAACTTCTTCTGGGTCCTCTACCAATTCGTCGCGGGCTTCCAGCGCACCGCACTCGGTTCCCGCGTCGGTGACCTGATCGACTCGTACGGACCGAAGCTGGTCGGCGAGGCGAGTGCGTTCGGGACGGGGCAGTACTTCGCCTTCGTGGCGGCGCTGGGCGCGGCCGAGATCCGGGCCCGCGTGGGGAGGCAGGCCATCGGGTTGCTGCTGCTGGCCGCCGGTCTGGTCGGCGCGACGATGGCCGAGTCCCGGATCTCGATGGGGATCATCGCCGTCATCATCGTGATGACGTTCGCGGTGTCGACGGTGCGGAAGCGCATCCTCAACCCCGCTGGAGTGTTCTTCGGATCGTTGATCGCTGCCGCCGCACTCCTGGCATTCGGCGAGCAGCTGCAGGGCCGCCTCTCCATGGCCGCCATCCGCAAGTCCGTGGACGACCGCGTCTACGGCATCTGGGAGCCGCTGCTCGACTTCGTTCTGGCGAATCCCCTGACGGGAGTCGGACCGGGCGGACTCACGCCGGAGCTCCCCAACGCCGAGGCTCACAACGTCGTCCTGCGAGCCTTCCTCGACTTCGGGATCCCCGCGGGCCTGGCCTTCCTGGCCTTGTTCGTTGTCGTCATCGTCCGGGCGAACTTCGCGTCGAAGCTGCCGGACGCCGATGGCGAGCTCCGGCTGTTCTCGAACTTCGCGATGATCTCGGTCCTCGCCGTCCTGGCGTCCGGCATGGTGCAGGACGCGTTGACGGCGGTGACGTCCTCCCACCTGACCATGATCTCGATCGCGCTGTTTGCGGCGGTGTTCGCGAAGGAGCGTGATCGCCGGCGTCCGAGGTCGTTCGAGCCACCGGTGATGGTGCAGTCGTGAGGATCGTCTACCTGCACCAGTACTTCGCCTCGCCCGCCATGCCGAACGGCACCCGGTCGTACGAGATGGCGACACGGTTCGCGGCGGCCGGGCATGACGTCCACGTCGTCGCCAGCAGCCGGATCGAGTCCACCCAGGCCCCCCGGTCGGGAGCCGAGGCCCTGGATGGCATCACCGTGCACTGGATCCCGGTGAAGTACGACACGCGGATGGGGGTCGCGCGGAGGGTGACGTCGTTCCTGGTCTTCGCAGTCCTGGCTGGCTGGCGAGCTCGTCGGCTCAAGGCGGACGTCGTCTTCGCCACGAGCACGCCGCTCACCATCGCTCTACCCGGCGTGTTCGCCAAGCGGGGGAATCGCGCACCCATGGTCTTCGAGGTGCGCGACCTGTGGCCAGAAGTTCCCATCGCCATGGGGACGTTGAACCATCCCGCCCTGCGCTGGGCCGCGTTCAGGCTCGAACGGTTCGCGTACCGGAACGCCGATGCCGTGATCGCGCTGTCGCCGGGAATGGCGGCAGGCATCATGAAGCAGAGGGTGCCGAGCGGCAAGGTCAGCGTCGTGCCCAATGCCTGCGACAACGCCCTCTTCGACGTCCCGGTTGCGGTCGGACAGCGATTTCGCGACGCACGGCCCTGGCTCGGCGACCGTCCGCTGGTCGTCTACGCGGGCACGCTCGGCCGCGCGAACGGGGTGGCGTACCTCGCCCGACTCGCGCACGAGGTGGGCGCACTCGATGCCGACATCCGGTTTCTGGTCGTGGGGGACGGGCCAGAGGAGAACTCGGTCGCCCGGCTCGCCGCCGAGCTCGGTGTCCTCGACCGGACGTTCTTCATCGAGGGCCGGATGCCCAAATCGGCCATGCCGGCCGTGATGAGCGCAGCGACGGTCTCCACGTCGCTCTTCATCGGCGTGAAGGAGCTGGAGGAGAACAGCGCGAACAAGTTCTTCGACACGCTGGCGGCCGGGCGTCCGGTGGCCGTGAATTATGGCGGATGGCATGCCGACCTGGTGCGTGACCACGAAGCAGGCATCGTCCTGGACCCGGTGGATCTCGAGGCAGCCGCGAAGTCGCTCGTGACGTTCATTCGCAGCGAGCCGCGGGTCGGTGCCGCGCGTCGAGGTGCACGCCGGCTCGCCGACGGTGAGTTCGACCGCGATCGGCTGACCGCCGTCGCGCTCGACGTGGTGGAGGACGTGGCGCTCAGGTCGTGAGCGCGTCGGCGAGAAACTTCTCGAGCGACGAGACCACCCGGTCGACCTCCTCGCCGGTCAGGGCGGAACCACTCGGCAGGGCCAGACCCTGCGTGAACAGCGCCTCGGACGCCCCGGTGACGTAGCTCGGCCGGTCGGCGTACACCGGCTGCAGGTGCATGGGTTTCCACAGCGGACGGCTCTCGATGTCGTCGCGTTCGAGGGCCGAACGCAGGTCGTCCGGTCCCCATCCAGCGGTCGATTCGTCCACGAGCACGGCGGTGAGCCAGCAGTTGTCGTCCTGGTCGCCGTCACGTCCGAAGACGTTGATGCCTGACGCCGATGAGAACATCTCGGCGTACCGCTCGCGATGGGCTCGGCGCTTGGCGATCATCTCGTCGAGCCTGGAGAGCTGGGCCAGCCCGAGGGCGGCGAGAACGTTGGACATCCGGTAGTTGTAGCCGACCTCCCGGTGCTCGTAGTGGGCCGCAGGCTCACGCGCCTGGGTGGACAGGAACCGGACGTGGTCGGCCAGCGCTTCATCGTCGGTGAGCAGCATCCCGCCTGATGATGTGGTCATGACCTTGTTCCCGTTGAACGACAGGATCGCCGCGTCGCCGAAGGCACCAGCCGGCACGCCACGATGGCCGGCACCCAGCGACTCGGCCGCGTCGGAGAGAACCTTGACGCCATGTCGTCGCGCGACCTCGGCGATGGCGGTGTAGTCGGCGCACTTGCCCAGCAGGTCGATCGGCAGGATCGCCGGGACGCTCTTCCCCTCCGACTTGAGCTCGGTGATGGCGCGGTCGAGCAAGGGGGCGTCGATGTTTCCCGTGATCGGGTCCGAGTCGACGAAGACCGGCGTCGCGCCGGTGTACGTGATGGCGTTGGCCGAGGCGGCGAACGTCATGGACGAGGTCGGAACGAAGTCGCCCGGTCCGACCCCCCACGACACGAGTGTCAGGTGCAGAGCGGCCGTTCCAGAGCTCAGCGCGACGCCGTGGCCGACACCGATGCGGGCGGTCACCTCGGCCTCGAACCGGTCGACGTGGGGGCCCAACGGGGCGACCCACCCCGATCTGATGGCCTCGACGACGTACTTCTCCTCGAGCGCGGAGACGTCCGGGCTCGAGAGAGGGATTCGGGTCAAGTCCGGGCCTCGTGCCATGCGGGCAGGCGCATGCGATCCGTCAGGTCCTTCATCGCGGTGACGACCAGCGCGTTGTCGCCGCGGATCGGGAGCGACAGAACGTCCGGGTGGGCGACACCGGGGACCGGCACCTGGGAGATGAGCGGATGGGTCGGGCGACGGTCGACCTCGCCAGTGCCCAGTCGTGTCTCGTGCAGCTTCTCGCCCGGCTTGAGCCCGGTGAACACCAGGTCGATGCGTTCCTTCGCGTTCTCGACGAAGAGCTGCGCGACGTCGAGGATCTTGACGGGCTGGCCCATGTCGAGAACGAGGGCTTCGCCGTCGCGGCCGACCGCAGCTGCCTGGATCACCAGCTGGACCGACTCCCGGACGGTCATGAAGAAGCGGGTGACGTCGGGGTGGGTGACGGTGATGGGACCCCCGGACTCCACCTGGGCGGCGAATGTCTTGAGCACCGACCCACTGGTGCCGAGGACGTTGCCGAAGCGCACGCTGAGATAGACGCCTTCGGTCGCCGACGCGGCCGCTGACGCGGTCAACCCCTCCGCGATGCGCTTGGAGTGGCCGAGCACGCTTTCAGGGTCGGCCGCCTTGTCGGTCGAGACGTTGACGAACCGCTCGACCCCGACGGACTTGGCGGCTTCCAGCACGTTGTGGGTGCCGAGCACGTTGGTCTTCACTGCCTCGGTGGCATGCCGCTCGAGGATGCTCACGTGCTTCAACGCGGCGGCGTGGAACACGACCTCGGGTCGTCGAGTCTCGAAGATCTCGAGCATCCGCTCGGCGTCTCGGACGTTGGCGAGGATGACGTCGGACGACTCGAGGTCGGCGCGGCCGTACATGGACAACAGCAACGAGTGGAGCGTCGACTCGTCGCGATCGAGCAGCATGAGCTCGGCGGGGCCGAAGTCGCGGATCTGCCGGCACAGCTCTGAGCCGATCGAGCCGCCGGCTCCGGTGACCAGGACCCGCTTGTCCTGAAGGAACCCGGCGATGGAGTCGATGTCGGTCTCGACCTGGTGGCGGCCGAGGAAGTCCTCCGGCTCGATGTCGCGGACGTCGCTGAGGTCGACTCCCGACAGCAGGTCGCTGACACCGGGAAGCACCTTGACGTCGAGTGCGGCGCTCCGGGCGAGGTGGTTGATCTTGACCATCAGCTCGGCACTGGCACTCGGGATCGCCACGACGATCGTCTCCACGCTGCGATCGGTGGCTACATCGACCAAGCCGTCGATCACGTCGAGCACCTGGACGCCACGGTGCCGGAAATGACGCATGCGCCGGTCGTCGTCGAGCATGCCGACCGGATTCCAGGTGTGCTCGCGATCGCGCAGCATCGAGTCGATCAGCTGTCGGGCCCCGTCGCCGGCTCCGACGATGAGCACCGGGTGCCCGGACTCGTCGGCCTGGCCCTGCTTGGGCTCGCTCACGACGAAGCGCCACGTCGCGCGTGCCCAGCCGGCGATGATCAGGGCCAGGAGTGCGGCTGCGATCGGCGTGGCGCGAGGGACCAGGATCGCTGGCAGCACGGCATTGACGATCGAGGTCGTGACGCCGACGACACCCATCACGCTGGACAGGATGAAGAGCTCCTCGAAGCTCCCGAACTTCGACCGACCCTGGTGGGCCCGGGTCCGCCAGGCGAGCAGGCAGTGGATCACGGCCGCAAATGCACCGATCACGAGAATTCCACCGAGCGGGATCTTGCCCTTGTCGGAGCTCAGGAAGAGCGTTGGCGCGACGATCCAGGTCTCCAAGCGGAACGCGGTGGCGAAGTAGAACGCCGTGATCCACGCGAAGGAGTCAAGGGCGACGAGGGACACCACACGGTGACTTCGTGCCGCCCCGATGAGCCACATACTCACGCTCCACACCATCCCACCCGTCGGAAGGCCTGATTCTATCGGGCTCGGACCGCGGCGACGGTGACTACAGAGAAACCACCTCATCGTGCCATTGGGGGCCCATTCGTCGACTTTGCCGACGCATAGCAAGTATGGTGAGTCCGCCTCGCTTCCTCCCATTGGAGATCTTCTATGCTCAAGATCCGACTCGCGACCATCGCAATACTGGTCGCCGGATTCGGACTGGTCTCGGTGAGCCCTGCCTCCGCCCAGTACGCGCCGTGCTCGATCGACTTCGACGTCGACCCCGACACGCTCGACGAGGACGGCGGCGATGTCGATGGAGAAGCCGAATCCGACGTCCCCGGTGAGTGGTCCGCGTCCAACGACTACGACGGACAGACCGCCAACGGTTCCGGAGACGAGTTCAACTTCACGTTCTCCTTCGATGATCTCGACGACGGTGACGAGATCACGATCACCGTGCTGCTGGTGAGGGAAGACCAAGTCACCTGCACCGCCTCCGAGACCATCACGGTGGACGACGATGACGACGGCGACGATGACGACGGCGACGATGACGACGGCGACGATGATGACGAGGACAAGAGTGGCGGCCTGCCCGACACCGGTGGATCCGATCGGACCACCATCCTGGCCGGCCTCACGCTCGTGCTCGTCGGCGGAGGCGCGGTCTTCCTCTCCCGTCGCAGGAACGAAGACACTGCCTGACGGCCGTACCTGACCTGATGTCCATGTCCTTCGGGATATGGGCATCAGTTCGTTCGACAGCGATTCGAGGAGACGACCATGCGGGGCCAGCGCTGGGCCGGCGATGAGGACCGGCGCCGACGGCTGAGGCGCGTTCTCTTCCGCGTGCTCGGGGCAGTCGCTGTCCTCGTCGTGCTCGCCGGCCTCGTGCTGGTCTACGAGACGTTCCAGGCCCGCGGGGCGCTCACCCGTGCAGAGGACGAAGCGCAAGATCTGAGGGTTCAGGTCACCGCCGGTGATGTCGATGCCGCCAGGACGAAGCTGGCCGAGCTCAAGGACTCCACTCGGGAGGCGGAATCGCACACCGACGGGCCGCTCTGGTCCGCCGCCGCGAGGACTCCGCTCCTCGGGCAGAACTTCGCGGCCATCCACGATGTCTCCCGTGTCCTGCGAGCGATCGCGGACGACGGCCTCACGCCACTGGTGGACATCGCCGACCAGGTGAATGCCGAAGCCTTCAGCCCCCGGAACGGCCGGATCGACATCGCCGCGATCCGGGAGCGTCGCCGGGGCTGCAGACGGCCGACCGGGCACTGTCTCGAGGTGGGCGAGAGCTCCAGGCCATCGACGTCGAGGCGCTGGTCGGTCCACTGCAAGGTCCGGTGACCGACGTCCAGACCAAGGTCGACGACGCCCGCGCGACCGTGGTCGCCGGGTCGAAGGCGTCACAACTGATCCCGGACATGCTGGGTGGTTCGGGGCGGCGCACCTATATCCTCGCGTTCCAGAACAACGCCGAGATCCGCTCGACCGGTGGACTGCCAGGAGCGTTCGCGATCCTGAGGGCCGAGGACGGAAGGATCAGCCTGGGAGGCCAAGGGGCCGGCTCGGACTTCACCGTCTTCGAGGAGAATCCCCCGATCGGGACGACGGCGGACGAGAAGCGGCTCTACTCGATCCTGCTCACCCGCTACTGGGGCTGACACGACACTCACGCCCGACTATCCGCGCGCGGCGGAGATCATGCGCGCCATGATCCGCCAGGAGCGGGATCTGAAGACTGACGGGGTGATCTCGCTCGATCCGATCGCGCTGTCCTACATCCTCGAAGCCACCGGGCCGGTGAAGCTTGCCGACGGCACGTCGCTGACCAGTGACAACGCCGTCAAGACGGCTGCTGAACGACGTCTACCGCGAGATTCCCGGCGAACCGGGCCCAAGATGCGTACTTCGCCGACGCGGCGAGCCGGGTCTTCGCGGCGGTCGTGTCGGGCACTGGCGGCAGCCGTGCACTGCTCGCCGGCATGGCGAAGGCGGTCGGCGAGAACCGCATCCTGATCGAGTCGGCTCGCGACGCCGAGCAGCGAATCCTGGCGTCGACCCGGATCGCCGGCGCGCCTGCCTGGAGACGACGGCTCGACGCCCCATCTCGGCATCTACTACAACGACGCCACGCAAGCGAAGCTCCAGTACTACCTGCGCAAGGACACTGCGGTGAAGGCCACCTCGTGCACCAGGGACGGCGTCCAGTCGCTCACATCGACGACGCGGCTGCGGTCGCTGGCACCGAAGAACGCCCGCACCCTGCCCAGGTCGATCGTTGGCCCCGGAACGGGTGAGAAGCGCGGCTCCTTCCGCATGGTCTTGTCGTTCTATGCGCCGCACGGGGGCCTGGTCAACCGCTTGGAGATCGACGGCAAGGAGCAGCCCCTGAACCGGTTCGAGCACAACGGGATCAACGTGGTCACCATCCCGGTGCTGCTCGCCCCGGGCCAGGAGAAGACGGTCAAGGCAACGATGTTCACCGGCAAGGGCCAGCGCGACGACGCCGTCTTCGCGACCACGCCAGGCATCGAGGCGACTCCCAACAACGTGACCGTGGCGAGCGCCTGCGACTAGGACGAGTTCGTCACACCAAGTAGCGGCCCCTGAGCGGGCGTTCATACACTTCGCACATGGTCTCCGATCCCGGTGTCGTGCCGGTTCTGCTTGCCGAGGGCGTCGAGGTCGACGTCTCCGAGTGGGAGAAGGCGACCGCTGCCGTCCTGCGCAAGACGAAGAAGCTCGCCGACGACGCACCGGACTCCGATGTCTGGAGCCTGCTGGCCCACCACACCCTCGACGGCATCAGCATCACGCCACTGGGAACGCCGTCACTCACCCATGACCTCGCCGACCCCGGTTTGCCCGGCCAGGCGCCGTTCACCCGAGGCGCCGCCGCCACCCGTGAGCTGGACGGCTGGGACATTCGCGCCTGGTTCACCGATCCGGACGCCGACATCACTGCGGAGCACGTGGTCGCCGACATCGAGAACGGCGTCAACTCGCTCTGGCTCGCCGTGGGGGAGGGTGCCATCCCGGTCGACGCCCTGGCCCGCCTGTTGGAACCGGTCTTTCTCGACCTCGCTCCCGTCGTGCTCGACGCACCCGAGTCACCGCTCGCCGCGGCCCGAGCGCTCGACGCGGTCATCGATGACAAGTCCGTCGAGCCCGCCGCCGGCACAAACTACGGCGCCGACCCGATCGGGGCAGCGGTTCGCGGGCTGGGTGAGACCGAGCTGTCCGTCGCCGTCGACGTGGTCGAGCTGGCGCGAGCCCGTGGGGCCCGCGGCATCGTCGTCGATGCCACTGCTGTGCACGACTCCGGCGCGTCCGACGTGCAGGAGCTCGCCTACTCGCTCGCCGCCGGCGCGGCCTACCTGCGCCTGCTCGTCGACGCCGGGCTCACGGTCGACGAGGCGGCCGCCCAGATCGACTTCCGCTACGCGGCCACCGACGAGCAGTTCATCACCGTCGCGAAGCTGCGTGCGGCTCGACGCCTCTGGAACCGCGTCGCCGAGCTGAGCGGCGTCACCACCGATGCGCGTGGCCAGCGGCAGCATGCGGTCACGTCGCGGCCGATGATGTCGGCCTACGACCCGTACGTGAACATGATCCGCACCACTATCGCCGCGCTGGCTGCCGGCGTCGGCGGGGCCGAGGCCGTCACTGTGCTCCCGTTCGACGAGCCGCTCGGCCTGCCGGAGGCGTTCAGCCGCCGCATCGCTCGCAACACGTCGAGCCTGCTGATCAGCGAGTCGCACGTCGCGATCGTCTCCGATCCCGCCGGCGGCTCCCACTCCGTCGAGAAGCTCACCGACGACCTCGCCCGATCGGCCTGGACGATGTTCGGCGAGCTCGACGCGCACGGCATCGTCGAGGCGGTCGCGGACGGCAGTCTCGGCGAGCGCATCGCGGCCGCCGTCGACGCGCGCGGGCGCGAGGTCGCCACTCGTTCCCGCCCGCTGACCGGGCTCACCGAGTTCCCGAACCTGCACGAGGAGCGACCCGAGCGTCGCCCGTACGGTCGTGCGCCCGTCGTCCACCGCTACGGCGAGGCGTTCGAGCAGATGCGCGATGATCGCGCGTCCACTCCGGTGTTCCTCGCCACGATGGGACGCATCGCCCAGCACACCGCGCGGGCCACGTTCGCGGCCAACCTGCTCGCGTCTGGTGGCATCGACACCGTGACCGCCGGCGCCACCGATGGCGTCGACGACGTCGTCTCGGCGTACCACGAGGCGGGCGACCCGCCTGTCGTCTGCCTGGCCGGCCCCGACTCCGCGTACGAGGAGTGGGGCTCCGACCTGGTCAGCGCCCTGCGCGATGCGGGCGCGCGTCACGTGATCGTCGCCGGGAAGGCCGACAGCGCCGATGATTGGGGTGCCGATGAGAACGCGGCGGCGGGACTCGATGCCCTCGACTTCCTCCGCCGCACCCGCGAGGTGCTGGGCGCATGAGCATTCCGGAGAGCTTCGCCGACCTGCCACTCGATCCCGACGAGCCGTACCAGCCCGACCTCAAGGCGTACCAGCACGCCACGGACGGCGCGAAGCCGTGGGACTCGCCCGAGGGAATCCCGGTGCACCACGTCTACATGGCCGACGACCTCGATGATGTCGACGCCCTCGACACCTACCCCGGCCTGGCCCCGTTCCTGCGCGGCCCGTACCCGGCGATGTACACGACGCAGCCGTGGACGATCCGCCAGTACGCCGGCTTCTCCACCGCCGAGGAGTCGAACGCGTTCTACCGTCGCAACCTGGCCGCCGGGCAGAAAGGGTTGTCGGTCGCCTTCGACCTCGCCACCCACCGCGGCTACGACTCCGACCACCCGCGCGTCCGCGGCGACGTGGGCATGGCCGGCGTCGCCATCGACTCCATCTACGACGCGCGCCAGCTGTTCGACGGCATCCCGCTCGACGAGATGAGCGTCTCGATGACGATGAACGGCGCCGTGCTGCCGGTGCTCGCGCTCTACATCGTCGCGGCCGAGGAGCAGGGTGTTCCGCCGGAGAAGCTGTCCGGGACCATCCAGAACGACATCCTCAAGGAGTTCATGGTCCGCAACACCTACATCTACCCGCCGGCGCCGTCGATGCGGATCATCTCCGACATCTTCGCGTTCACCGCCCAGAAGATGCCGCGGTTCAACTCCATCTCGGTGTCCGGGTACCACATCCAGGAGGCCGGGGCGACGAACGACCTCGAGCTCGCCTACACGCTCGCGGACGGGGTCGAGTACATCCGCGCGGGCCTCGACGCCGGGCTCGACATCGACGCGTTCGCGCCGCGGGTGTCGTTCTTCTGGGCGATCGGGATGAACTTCTTCATGGAGATCGCCAAGATGCGCGCCGCCAGGGCTCTGTGGTCGCGGCTGGTGTCGGACTTCAAGCCGGAGAACCCCAAGTCCCTGAGCCTGCGCACGCACAGCCAGACGTCGGGCTGGTCGCTCACCGCCCAGGACGTCTACAACAACGTGGCCCGCACGTGCATCGAGGCGATGGCGTCGACCCAGGGACACACCCAGAGCCTGCACACCAATGCGCTCGACGAGGCCATCGCGCTGCCCACCGACTTCAGCGCCCGCATCGCCCGCAACACCCAGCTGCTGCTGCAGCAGGAGTCCGGCACCACGCACACCATCGACCCGTGGGGCGGCTCCTACTACGTGGAGAAGCTCACCCACGACCTCGCCAACCGCGCCTGGGCGCACATCCAGGAGGTCGAAGAGGCCGGCGGCATGGCCAAGGCCATCGAGGCCGGCATCCCCAAGATGCGCGTCGAGGAGGCCGCTGCCCGCACCCAGGCGCGCATCGACTCCGGGCAGCAGGCGGTCATCGGCGTCAACACCTACCGCCTGCCGATGGAGGACGACCTCGACGTGCTCCGGGTCGACAACAAGTCGGTGTACGAGCAGCAGGTGGCCAAGCTCGAGAAGCTGCGCGCCGAGCGCGACCAGGACGAGGTCGATCGCACCCTCGATGCCCTGACGAAGAGTGCCGAGAAGGGCGCGGTGCACGGGTCGCTGGACGGCAACCTGCTCGCCCTCGCCGTCGACGCCGCTCGCGCCAAGGCCACGGTCGGTGAGATCTCCGACGCGCTGGAGAAGGTGTACGGGCGGCACCAGGCCGTGATCCGTACGATCTCAGGTGTGTACCGCGCAGAGTCGGGCTCGGGATCGGACCCGAGCAGCAAGGTCGCCGAGGTCATCAAGGCCACCGAGGAGTTCGAGAAGGCCGAGGGCCGGAGGCCGCGCATCCTGGTGGCCAAGATGGGCCAGGACGGTCACGACCGCGGTCAGAAGGTCATCGTCACGGCGTTCGCGGACATGGGCTTCGACGTCGACGTGGGCCCGCTGTTCTCCACGCCGGAGGAGGTGGCCCATCAGGCCGTCGACGCCGACGTCCACATCGTCGGCATCTCCAGCCTCGCCGCCGGCCATCTCACTCTCGTGCCGCAGCTCAAGGACGCCCTCAAGGAGCTGGGGCGTGAGGACGTCATGGTGGTCGTGGGTGGCGTCATCCCGCCCGACGACGTGCCCGCCCTCAAGGAGATGGGCGCCGCCGAGGTGTTCCTCCCCGGCACGGTCATTGCCGACTCCGCCCTGAGCCTGCTCGACAAGCTCCGCACCAGCCTGCAGCACTGATGAGCAGCCTCGCCGAGGACGTCCTCGCGGGACGCCGGGCCGCGATCTCGCGTGCCATCACGCTCGTCGAGTCGAGCCGGCGCGATCATCGCGCGGACGCCCGGGAGCTGCTGGAGGCCTTGACGCCGAAAGCCGGAGGCGCCGTGCGTGTCGGCATCTCCGGCGTGCCCGGTGTCGGCAAATCCACCTTCATCGAGGCACTCGGGTCATGGCTGGTGTCCGAGGGCCACCAGGTCGGCGTGCTGGCGGTCGACCCGTCGAGCATCCGCACCGGCGGGTCGGTGCTCGGCGACAAGACCCGCATGGCCAAGCTCTCCACCAACCCGGACGCGTACATCCGGCCGTCACCCACGGCCGGCACGCTCGGCGGGGTGGCCCGCGCCACCATGCAGTCGATGACGGTGCTCGAGGCAAGCGGCTTCGACGTCGTGCTGGTCGAGACGGTCGGTGTGGGCCAGTCCGAGATCACCGTCGCCGGCATGGTCGACACGTTCCTGTTCCTCACGCTGTCCCGCACCGGTGACCAACTGCAGGGGATCAAGAAGGGCATCCTCGAGATCGCCGACGTCATCGCCGTCAACAAGGCCGATGGCGACCGCGAGCAGGAAGCCAAGGCCAGTGCGAAGGACCTCGCCGGCGCCCTTCGGTTGGTCTACTCCGGAACCCGCGACTGGGTGCCGCCCGTGCTCACCTGCTCGGCCCTGGAAGGACGGGGCATCGACAGCGTGTGGCAGGACGTCATCCGGCACCGGGAGTTCATGGGCGAGGACGGCTTGCACGACAAGCGGGCCCAGCAGCAGCTCGACTTCACCTGGGCGCTCGTCCGCGACGAGCTCGACCAGCGCCTGCGCCACGACGAGGACGTCGCCGCCATGCGTGCCGATGTGCGCGACGCCGTGCTGGCGGGGGAGATGCCCGCCGCGACGGCGGCCGACAAGATCCTCGAGGCCTACGACTCCTGACGCCGAGCAGATGCGCCGCCGGGCCCAGCGCGAAACAGGACAGGAATGAATAGCCCGAAAGGACTAGTCAGACCTAGTTCTTTGTGACTAAGGTCCGAGGAACGCCTGGCCACTCGGGGCCGGCGAACCAAGGGGGAAAGCACATGTTCCGACGAGTTCTCGTCGCGGCGACAGGAGTGAGCGCCACGATCGCTCTGTGCCTGTCGGCGGGCAGCGCCACCGCGTCGCCTGTGGCCGCAGAGAAGCCAGATCCGGCCGTCAGCAAGTCGATCGGAAAGGCAGCACAGGAGAAGACCAAGGACTACTGGACCGAGTCCCGCATGGAGAATGCGAAGGACGGCAGTTTGCTCACGCGTGACCGCAGCGAGATGCCGTCGGGCGACGTCGCCAAGGGCGAGCCGACGGTGCTGAAGGGCACGGCCGGTCAGGCGAAGAAGCAGAAGCCGATCACGCAGGCTCACCCGGGCGGCTACTACACCGGCGGGGGAAAGGTCGTCCAGACCACCGGCAAGGTGTTCTTCACCCTCGGCGGCTCCAACTACGTCTGCTCTGGCAGCTCGACCGTCGCAGCGAACAACAGCCTCGTGCAGACCGCCGGGCACTGCCTCAACGAAGGCCCCGGGGCGTTCGCAACGAACTTCACCTTCGTTCCCGGCTACGACGACGGCGCCGCTCCGTACGGCCAGTTCGTGGCCACCGAGCTCGTCACGTCCACGCAGTGGGCCAATCAGGGCAACCTCGACTACGACATCGGCTACGCGGTGGTCGGCACGGCCGGTGGCTCGACTCTCACTGGTGCCGTTGGCGCCCAGGGCGTCGGATTCAACCTGGCCCGCAACGCCACGATGTACGCCTTCGGATACCCGGCCGCATCGCCGTACGACGGCACCGACATCGCCTGGTGCAACGGGACCGTCGCGGCCGACACGTGGGGCGGCAGCTCTGACCAGGGCATGGTGTGCAACATGACCGGCGGCTCGTCCGGCGGACCCTGGTTCATCAACTACACCGAGTCCAGCGGCATCGGCACGCTGAACTCCGTGAACTCCTTCAAGTACACCGGCGGACCTCTGAGCGATCGGATGTTCGGCCCGTACTTCGGCAGCGTCGTCCAGGGCGTCTACAACGAGGCCCAGGGCTGACTGCCATGAAGGAATCACCCTGCATAACTAGCCAGAAGTAGTTCTAAAGGACTACAACATGCGCTAGGGTCGAATACGGACCATCGCGTGGGCGACCCTCTCGGGGGGACGGTCGATACGCGAGCAGGGGGACCGAAGGGCCCGGTCGTCTCGGGGGGGACGACCGGGCTCTTCCCATGCCACCCCATCAACACGCGCCACACCAGTAACCTGTGCGCATGAATCAGTCAGCCTTCTACGGCGTCGTGGCCGCGACCAACCTGACTTTGCTCGGTCTCTGGTGGGTGGCCGTCAAGGACCGGACCAATCTCGTCGGCAACGAGGACGCGGCTTCGCGCCGAGCCGCCTATCTCGTGTCGTTGCAGTTCGCCATCCCGGCCACCGTGGCCCTGCTGGCGCAGGTGAACCCGGGAGAGAGGGCGATCTGGCGCTTTGCCTTCGGAACGGCCGGTGTGGTCGGCGCGATCGGCATCGCCCTCCTGGCCCAACAGATCTGGAAGGGCACCATCGCCCGGTATGCGCCGATCCTGTTCGCGGTGATCGGCATCCCGGCCTACCTGCTCGTGGTTGTCGTGGCGTTCGTCCCGACGGTCGTGTCCGATCTGGGCTTGACGCTCAAGCCGATCGAGGTCGAAGGAATGCTGTTCAGCCTGCTCCTCTTCCTCGGTGTGCAGGAGGCGTGGGTGGTCTCGATGACGCCGGGCGCGGATGGCCCGACAACCGAGGTCGAGATTCCCTAGCGCGGGAAGTTCGACGGATCGGGGCCGACGCGCTCGTCGCGGTTGAGGGCGGTGATGGCGTCGATCTCGTCGTTGCCGAGCTTCACCTCGGTGGCCGCGAAGTTCTCGGCGATGCGCTCGGGCGTCACCGACTTCGGGATGACGATGTTGCCAAGTGCGATGTGCCACGCGAGCACGACCTGGGCCGGGGTCGCCTCCTTCTCCTCCGCGAGACCGGTGATCACCGGATCGTCGATCACGTCGCCCCGGGCGAGCGGGCTCCATGCCTCGGTGACGATCTCGTGGGCGTCGTGGAAAGTGCGCAGCTCGTCCTGGGTGAGATAGGGGTGCAGCTCGATCTGGTTGACCACCGGCACCGTGAGGCCGAGATCGAGCAGGCGCTGGAGATCCTGGACCCGGAAGTTCGAGGTGCCGATCGCCCGGATGCGGCCGTCCTGGTACAGCTGCTCGAACGCCTGCCAGGTCTCGACGTACAGGTTCTTCGCCGGAATCGGCCAGTGGATGAGGTAGAGGTCGAGAACGTCGATGCCGAGCCGCTCCAGGCTGCCGTCGAACGACTCGAGAGCGGATTCGTGGCCCTGGCGGTCGTTCGCCAGCTTCGTCGTGATGAACACGTCGTCGCGGTCCAGGCCGGACGCGGCGAGGGCACGGCCGACGCCCTCTTCGTTCTGGTAGGCCTGGGCCGTGTCGATGTGCCGGTACCCGACGTCGAGCGCTTGGGAGACAGCGTCTGCAGTGTCCTCCGGAGGGATCAGGAACACGCCGAAGCCGAGCTGCGGGATCGAGACGCCGTTGTTGAGATCGATGGTCGGAACGGTCATGGCTCCACCGTAGGACGGTGCTGGTGAGGCGCGAGCTCGCTAGGGGGTCGAGACGCAGTCGGCGGATTCGTCGACGTTCACCCCACCGCCGGCCCGCTCTGCGCGCGACCGTCCCAGGTTCCATTCGAGCCAGTCGTCGTCATTCCTGAGCTCGAGGTGCGGCAAGGCGCAGGCACGGACGTCCGCGGGATACGTCGTGACCGCCGGCACGGCATCCGACGACAGGTCGCCGAAGTAGGCCCAGTCGATCTTGCCGGTGTCCTCGTAGCGGTCCAGGTTGTGTCGGGCGATCCAGGCGTCCGGGTTGAGTGCGGCCAGGCCGAACAGCATCAGAGCCGCGCTCAGCAGCGCCATCCGCGGGAGCCATCGTCCCCGCAGCGAGATCCCCGCGATGATGACGCCGACGACGACCAGTCCGAGCCAGGCCTCGAAGAAGTCGACGAGCAGGCGAAGCTGGCTGAACCCGTAGGCCTCCTGGTAGAGGTTCATCCGGTAGAGGGCCGAGGCGACGACCACCAGGGCCAGGACGCACAAAAGCCCGAGGGCTCCGCGCAGCCACAGCCGGTCCTCGGGCGTCTCGACCGACGCCTTGTGTGAGGCTGCCCAGACCACCAGCAGGGTGAGCGCTGTCGCGACGATCAGCTGGCCGAAGCCTTGGTGCACGTAGTCCGCGTACGTCAGGCCAGTCGTGCGTTGGAGATAGTCGTGACCACCGAAGAACACGGCCGCCTGCGCGACGAGGAAGAGGAGGAAGAGGAGGTCGACCATGGCCACCGGCGCCAACCACTCGTAGCGACTCTGCACCGGCCGGCGGCCGCCGGCGGACAAGGGAACCGCAGGAGGGTTGAGGGCGACGTAGGCCGCTGCCAGAGTGATGCCGGCGACGGCGATGGCGACGAAGATCCGCGCGACGAACATGTCCGACTCGATGTCCGGGACGACCGCATCGGCCCATTCCGCGAACAGGGCGTCGGCTGAGGCGAACAGCAGGCCGAAGACGATCAGGCCGAGGAGCGACCAGATCGCCGTGCGGATCACCGCTGGGGCGTTGCCGGAGCCGGTGATGCTGCGCAGTGTGCGGCCGAGCCAGGGCATGCCGCGCAGGCCGGCCAGCGGCCAGGCGGCGGCGGACACCACGAAGTCGGGGAGGCTGCGCCCGCGCGCCAGGCCAGCCATGCAGACGATGCTCCCGATGAAACAGGCAGGGCACGACGATCCACTCCGCGTCGCGGATGAGGGCCGGGAGTGCAAGCAGCACGCACACTCCCGCGCACGTCAGCGTGAACGGGTCGTTGCGGTTCTTGGCCGCATGGAAGACGGTCGCTCCGAAGGCCATCAGGACCAGGAAGGTGCCCAGCCCGAGGTTGCGCTCCGGGAGCACGAAGGCGGCGAGCACACCGACGCCGATGCAGGCCAGCAGGATGCTGGCGCGGGCAGGAAGCCCCTCCTCGGGCCAGAACCGTCCGAAGGGATCGGTCGTCGCGGGGGCGGTCGTCGTGGTGGGAGGTGGCGATGCCGATGGGGGCTGGGGCGACGGGCTCTGGGTCGTGGGCATGATGATCGCCTCCTGGCGGGTCGGTGAAGCGTGACTGGGCTGCTCAGGGATGGCCGGCTCGATGGGGAGCACGGCGCGCACCCGCGCTCCGCTCTCGTCCTGGGCGGGATCGATGAAGCCGATGGACCCGTGGTGCAGGTCGGTGACCCAGCGGGCGATGGCGAGACCCAGCCCCGTGCCGCCGGTCTGACCGCCGGTCTGCTCTCTGAGCGTGCCGAATCGTTCGAAGACCTGCTCCCGGCTCTCCGGCGCGACGCCGGGGCCCTGATCGGTCACCTCGAGCCACCATTCGGAGGCAGTCGCGGTCCCGGACACGCGGACCGTCCCGTGTGCCGGGCTGTGCCGCGCCGCGTTGTCGAGCAGGTTCGCGACGAGCTGCCGGAGCCGCGCCGGATCGCCCTTCACGGTCAGGTCGGCAGGAGTCGTCCGGACGTCGAAGGTGACCGACTGGGGGCCGACTCCGGCCTCCGCGACGGCGTGCTCCAACAGGTCGGACACGCGGATCGACTCGACGGCCAGCGGCGTCACCCCAGCGTCGACGCGGGAGAGGTCGAGCAGGTCCTCGACCAGCCGACCGAGCCGTTCGGCCTGGTCGAGCGCCGCTTGCAGGCCGGCTGGGTCGGGTTCGGCGACCCCGTCGGCCAGGTTCTCGAGCAGGGCGCAGAGTGCGGCCAACGGCGTCCGCAGCTCGTGCGAGACGTTGGCGACGAGGTCACGTCGCTGGCGGTCGACGGTGGCGAGGTCCTCAGCCATCGTGTTGAACGCCCGAGCCAGCTCGCCGACCTCGTCGCCGGCGCTCGTGTGCACCCGCCCGGAGTAGTCGCCCCGCGCCATCTGGCGGGCCACCTGTGTCATCTGCCTCAGGGGAGACGTCATGCCGATGGCGAGCAGCTGGGTGACCGCCAGCGCCATCAGGATCGTCACCGGGATGCTGAGCCATGGCGCGACCGCACTTCCGACGCCGATGGTGGCGATCACGGCGGCCACGGCCACGCTGACCGCGACCAGCAGCCCGAGCTTCACCTTGATCGACGTGACCCGGTCGAGCGGGCTGGAGGGTGTGCTCACACGGACTCCAGGGCGTAGCCGACGCCGTGGACCGTGCGTACCCGCTCGGCGCCGATCTTGCTGCGCAGTGCCTTGACGTGGCTGTCGACGGTGCGCGTTCCGGAAGCCCCCGGCCAGCCCCACACGTCGGCCAACAGCTTCTCCCTGGTCAGCACCTTTCCGGGCGCTGCGGCAAGACAGACGAGGAGGTCGAACTCGGTCGGCGTGAGCCGGACCTCGCCGTCGTCGATGCGGACCTTTCGGGCGCCGGCGTCGATGGTCAGCGAACCGAGCTTGAGTGGCCGGGACGCGGCCAGCTCGCCGGCCCGGTCGACGCGACGCAGGAGAGCGGCGATCCTCGCCACGAGCTCGCGCATCCGGAAGGGCTTGGTCAGGTAGTCGTCCGCACCGACACCGAGCCCGACCAGGATGTCGGCCTCGTCGTCGCGCGCGGTCACCATCAGGACGGGCACGGGCCGCTCCGCCTGGATGCGGCGGCAGACCTCGTGGCCGTCGTAACCGGGAAGCATGACGTCGAGCACGACCAGGTCAGGCGCTTCGGTGCCGAAGACCTCGACCGCGCCCGGTCCGTCCCACGCCTGGACGACGTCGAACCCCTCGGCGCGCAGCCGATCGGTGATCGCCTGGTTGATCACCCGCTCGTCCTCGACGACGAGGATTCGCCGAACCGCGTTCCCGCTCATGTCTCGACCCTAGGAGCGGGCCGGGCCGGGAGTTGTCCGAAACTCGTGAAGGTTCTGTGCAGATCTCAGCTGGCCATCGACCCAGCCCGTGTGGCGCCGTCAGCGTCGGCGTTCGATGAGTGCCTCGACGCCGTCGAGCAGGATCCCCAGGCCGAAGTCGTCGTCGCCGGGCGGTTGGTCGAAGGCCTTCGGCGTTCCACAGGGCAGTCATGGCGGGGAAGCGTTCCTCGCTGTAGTAGGTGCCCCAGAAGCTGGACGCGGGATTCCCAGTACTCGTCCGCGGTGATGCCGGTGTTCGCCGACACGCTCGTGTCGGTGATCCGGCTCCGAGCCGTTCCGAACACGTGCGCCTCGACGAGACCGGTCACCGAGCGACGTCGAGCGCCGGCAGTCCGGTCAGGGTGATGGCGCGGTAGAGATCCTCCTGGACGTCCAGCACGTGCGGGCCAAGGGGCATCCGCCACAAGTTGCTGCGGATGAGCCAGGGATACCGCTCGATCATGGCCCAGCCCTCGTGGGCGTGGAACTCGACTTGCTCGCGCCACGGGAGGTCGGGATCGGGCTTTCGCCGCACGCTCCAGGCGCGGTCGATCATCAGCTCGAACAGCTCGTCGCGACCGGGGACGTAGGTGTAGAGACTCATGGCGCCCACGCCGAGATGGGCTCCGACATTGCGCATCGACAGCTTGTCGACCCCGAGCTCAGCGGCGACCGCCATGCCGGCCTCGATGACCTGGTCGAGGGTGAGGCGCTGCTTCGGGCCCCGAGCGGGTGGCTCGGGCGGGTTCCACAGGAGGTCGATCATGTGGCGACCTTCGGGGGTGCCCCACTCCGACGGGTCGTCGGGCGGCATCGAGTCCTCACTCATCGCCACCGCTCCTCTCCGGGCATGCCTTGACGGGAATTTTGTCACACCGTACAGCGTATGATATTACTATCACTCAGTACATCGTACGGAATGGGAGTACTTCATGATCCACACCGAGAAGTTGACCCGCACCTTCGGGTCGGGCAAGGACACCGTGGAGGCGGTGCGGGGGGTCGACCTCGATGTCGGCGCAGGCGAGCTGGTCGCCTTCCTCGGCCCGAACGGGGCCGGCAAGTCGACCACGCTGCGCATGCTCACCAGCTTGCTGTCGCCGACGTCCGGGATCCGCCCGCGTGGCCGGCGTCGACGTCACGGCCCACCCGGCCGAGGTGCGCTCGCGCATCGGCTACATCGGGCAGAAGGACGGCGCCGGGTACAACTACCGCGTGCGCGACGAGCTCCTCATGCAGGGCCGCTTCTACGGTCTGAGCCGCGACGAGTCGGCCCGGCGTGGATCGAGCCTGCTGGCCAGTCTCGACCTGGAAGGCATGGAGATGCGCAAGGTCTCGACGCTGTCCGGCGGGCAGAAGCGCCGCCTCGACATCGCCCTCGGACTCATCCACGAGCCGTCGCTCCTGTTCCTCGACGAGCCGTCGACGGGCATGGATCCGCAGAACCGGGCGAACCTGTGGGAGCACATCATGCGGCTGCGCGAGGAGCGCGGCACCACGATCGTGCTCACCACGCACTATCTCGAGGAGGCCGACACGATGGCCGAACGGGTCGTCGTCATCGACCACGGTCGCATCATCGCCGACGACACGGCCGACGCGCTCAAGGCAGAACAGGCCGGTGACCGCATCTCCCTGACGGTGGCCGCGGCCGACGTCGGGCACGGCGCGAGCTGTCGTCGATCAGGTGGGCTCGGAGCTCACCGAGTCGGCCACCGACGAGGGTGTGCGGATCGACTTCCGGGTCGATCGCGCCACCCGGACGCTGCCGCGCCTGGTGCATGCACTCAGCGACAAGGGCGTCGACGTGCTGGAGGCGTCGGCCCACCAGCCCACGTTGGACGACGTCTTCCTCAACCTCACCGGACGCAGCCTGCGAGAAGCAGTTGAGACAGGAGCAGAAGCATGAGCGCCACGACCATCGCCCCAAACCCCATGGATGCAGTACGCCGGAACGTCGTCACCGACATCGCCTCGGTGTGGACGCGTGAGACCCTGACGATCCTCCGAGACCCGTTCTCGCTGATCTTCTCGCTCATCCAGCCCTCGTGTTCCTCGGCCTGTTCGGTCCACTGCTGGCAGGTGTCGCCGGCGAGGACATCCCGTTCGGCACCACGCTGCAGTTCTTCCTGCCGGGCGTCATCGTGATGATCACGATGTTCGGCACGTCGATGACCGGCGCAAACCTGCAGTACGAGATCATGACCGGCGCGTTCGAGCGCATCCTTGCCACGCCGCTCTCGCGGCCGGCGCTGATGATTGGCCGGGCGCTGAAGGAGATGACACCGCTCGTCGTCCAGGCGGCGGTCATCACGCTCGTGGCGGTGCCGTTCGGGTTCGAGCTCTTCCCGGCGCACATCGTGGTCGGCCTGCTCATCCTCGGCGTCTTCGGCGTCGGTGTGGGGGCGCTGTCCTACGCGCTGGCGATCGCGGCACGCAAGACCGAGTGGATCTTCTGGGCGGTGCAGCAGTCGCTGCTGTTCCCGCTCCTGATCCTGTCCGGCATGATGCTCCCGCTCGAGACCGGGCCGCAGTGGATGCAGGTGGCGTCGAAGTTCAACCCGCTCACCTACATCGTCGACGCCGAGCGGACGCTGTTCTCCGGCACGTTCGCGGACACCGACGTGCTGCTCGGTGCGGTCGCCGCGCTCGTGACGGCGCTGTTCGGCCTCTGGGTGGGCGTCCGGGCCGTCACGAAGAGCATCTTCTGACGCAGGATCGAGGGTTGGGACCGGCTCAGGCGTTGGCCCACGCGGGGTTCCAGCCTTCGATCTCATCGGCCTTTCGTTCCTTCGGGCCGGTGTAGATCGACGACGGACGGATGAGGCGTCCGGTGCGCTTCTGCTCCAGGATGTGCGCGCTCCAGCCCGCGGTGCGAGCGGAGGTGAACATCGCGGTGAACATGTTCGGCGGGACCTCGGCGTAGTCGAGCACGATGGCGGCCCAGAACTCCACGTTGGTCTCGAGCACGCGGTCGGGGCGGCGTTCACGGAGCTCCTTGAGGGCAGCGTCCTCGAGGGCGGTGGCCACCTCGGCGCGCGGCGCGTCGAGCTCCTTGGCCGTGCGGCGCAGCGTGCGGGCGCGAGGATCCTCGGCGCGGTAGACGCGGTGCCCGAAACCCATCAGGCGTTCGCCGTCGTCGAGCAGCTTCTTGACGTACGCCGTGGCGTCGCCAGACTTCTCGACCTCCTCGATCATCGTCAGGACGCGAGCTGGTGCTCCGCCGTGCAGGGGGCCGGACATCGCGCCGACGGCACCGGACAACGCCGCGGCGACATCGGCACCGGTCGAGGCGATGACGCGGGCCGTGAAGGTTGAGGCGTTCATGCCGTGCTCGGCGGCCGACACGAGGTAGGCGTCGATGGCCTTCGCGTGGTCGGGATTGACCTCGCCGCGCCACCGCGTGAGCATGCGCTCGATGATCGTGTCGCACTTGTCGATCTCCGCCTGCGGCACCATCGGCTGGCTGACGCCGCGAGCCGCCTGGGCGACATAAGAGAGGACCATGACCGCGGTGCGGGCCAGGTCCTCTCGGGCTTGCGTCTCGTCGATGTCATAGAGCTGCTTCAGCCCCCAGGCGGGTGCGGTGAGTGCGATGGCACTCTGCACGTCGGCGCGGATGTCACCGGAGTGGACCGGGATGGGGAAGGGCTCGGCTGGCCCGAGACCGGGCTCGTACGCGCCGTCGACCAGCAGGCCCCAGATCTTCTCGAACGGCACCCGGCCGACGAGGTCGTCGATGTCGACGCCGCGATAACGCAGTGCGGACCCTTCCTTGTCGGGTTCGGCGATCTCGCTCTCGAACGCGACGACTCCCTCGAGCCCGTGGTGTACCTCTACGCCATCACTCATGAGCGTCATTCTGCCCTTTACATCTGCCGCCGCAGCCCGGCACCCCCACCGGGGGACCACTAGCGTGGGCCCATGGAGTCCCCCGACCTCGCGGCCCTGCGGGCCGAGTACGCACGTGAGGGGCTCGAGGAGGCTGACGCGGGCACCGATCCGGTCGATCTGTTCGCCCAGTGGCTCGAGGTCGCGGTCACCGCCGGGATCCACGAACCCAACGCGATGGCGCTCGCCACGGCCGACACGTCCGGGCGGCCGTCGGTGCGCATCGTGCTGCTCAAGGGCTTCGACGCTGCCGGTGCGGTGTTCTACACCAACTACGACTCACGCAAGGGCCGCGAGCTCGTCGCCAACCCGTTGGCCTCGGCCGTGCTGCTCTGGCACCAGCTGCAGCGACAGGTGCGGATCGAGGGCCGGGTCGAGCGGGTGGAACCGGAACTGTCCGACGCCTACTTCGCGTCTCGTCCGCGCGGCGCGCAGATCGGGGCAGTCGCGTCGCAGCAGTCCCGATCGGTCGGGGACCGGGAGGCACTCGAGGCCAAGGTCGCCGACGTCGAGCGGACGTTCGACGGCCGCGACGTCGAGCGCCCGGAGCATTGGGGTGGGTACCGCATCACCCTCGACGCGGTGGAGTTCTGGCAGGGTCGGGCCGACCGCGTCCACGACCGCCTCCGTTTCACGCGCGTCGGCGACGGCTGGTCCCGCGAGCGCCTCCAGCCGTGACCAGACGCGGGGCTCTCGGCGCGCTGCTCACCGACATCCGCCCGCTGCGTGAGTCGAAGGACTTTCGGCGGCTGTGGTTCGGGCAGTCGGTCTCGCAGCTCGGCCAGCAGATGAGCACGATCGCGATCGCGTACCAGGTGTACCTGCTCACCCGGTCCTCGTTCGCCGTCGGACTCGTCGGCTTGTGCGGACTGCTGCCGCTCGTCTTCGGCGGCCTGTACGGCGGAGCTCTCGTCGACGCGTTCGACCGACGGCTCGTCGCGCTCTGGTCGGGGGTCGGGTTGTGGCTGTGCTCGGGCGTCCTCGTCGTGCAGGCTCTGGCGAACGTCGACTCAGTGGCACTGCTCTACGTCGTGGTGGGAGTCCAGGCCGCGCTGTTCGCGGTCAACAACCCGGCGCGATCGGCGATGATCCCGAGGCTGCTCCCGGCACCGTTGCTGCCGGCGGCGAACGCGCTGGGCATGGCGTCGTTCAACCTCGGGTTCACGCTCGGTCCACTGCTGGGCGGCGTCGTGATCGCCTGGCACGGCGTGGAGGCGGCCTACGCCCTCGATGCCCTGACGTTCACGGCGGCGGTCTACGCCGTGCTGCGGCTCCCGTCGATCCCTCCGGAGAACGCCGCCGGGCGAGCGCCCGGACTGCGATCGGTGGTGGAAGGACTGCGCTTCCTCCGGAACGCACCCAACCTGCGCATGACGTTCGTCATCGACCTGTGCGCCATGGTGCTGGCTCAGCCCCGCGCGCTCTTCCCGGCGCTGGCGATCACGGTGTTCGCCGGGTCGGCGACCACCCTCGGGCTCCTGCAGGCGGCACCGGCGATCGGCTCGCTGCTGGCCTTCGCGGTGTCGGGCTGGATCTCACGGATCAATCGTCACGGGTTGGCGATCTCCATCGCGGTGGTCGCCTACGGGGCGTCGGTGCTGCTCGCCGGTGTCGGGGTGATCGGCTGGCCGGGTGCGTTGTGGCTGGCCGTGGCGTTCCTCGCCGGCTCGGGCGCGGCCGACATGGTCAGCGCCGCCTACCGCACGACGATGCTCCAGGCGGCGGCCCCGGACGCGCTGCGAGGACGCCTGCAAGGGGTCTTCACGGTCGTCGTCGCCGGCGGCCCGCGCCTCGGCGACTTCCTCATCGGCTCGCTCGCGGAGCTCACCAGCGAGGAGATGGCGATGGTGATCGGCGGCATCGCCTGCGTCGTCGGCGTGCTCGTGGCGGTCACTCTGCAGCGGCGGTTCCTCACCTACGACGCTCGCGAACCCACCCCTTAGATATCGCTGCGGGCGGGGACGGCTCAGGCGTACATTGCGAAATGAGATCGGGGGCTTCGAGAAGGGATCCTCATGACGGACCGCATCAACGCCAAGGTGACTTCCCCTCGCGCCAACCTTTCCCTGGTCCTCGGTCTCGCCTCCGTGGCCCTGCAGTTCATCGGCAGGTTCATCAACGGATCCGACGACCAGTACGCGTGGATCTGGTACGTGATGGCCGCGACTGCGCTGGCGGCGGTTGCCGTCGGATTCGTCGCCCGTGTCGACGGACGGATTCCGGGACGTGCCGTCATCGGCATGATTCTCGGCGCCGCGATGTTCTTGCTCTTCGTGGGATACGGCACCGGGATCATCTAGCCGACGTCAGGAGAAGTCGGCGATCTCGACCTCGATCCAGGTCTGCTCGGCGCGGCCGAGGAGCTCGCCGTCGCGCGTGTAGAGCGCGGTGGACGTGAAGAACTTGCGGCCGGCGTGCTCGTCGAGCCGGCCGGTGGCGAGGAGATCCTCGCCGGGCCGGGGACGGCGCACCACCTGGCCGGTCATCCGGCCCAGGACCATCGGACGCTCGGCGAAGTCGGCCGCCCATCCACCCGGGCAGTCGAGCGCGGCCCAGGAGACGGGGACATCGAGCGACCCGTCCGGCTGCGCGAACGCCTCGTGCGGCGACCACGCCGTGGCCGTGCGGTTGTCGTCGCAGGGGCCGGCGAACAACCGGAGGCCCTCGCCCTCGGCCCGCTTCGTGCCGCAGGTGAAGCAGTGGTCGAACGGATGGGTGTGGAAACCGCGGTAGTCAGCGAGGCCGGCGGCTGCCTCCGCGTCGGTGGGGCAGGGCACCGGGTCCCGGTCGAACGAGCCGGTGATGGCGGTGCCGATGATCGCGCCGCCGGCGGTGACCAGTCGGATCTCGTCCTCCCCGTCCTCATTGGCGCTTCGCTCCCAGGTGAGCGGGGTGTCGAGCGGCGGAGGCTGGCGCAGGGTCGATGTGGCGATCTCCGCGCCGTGCTCGTGGCCGAGCAGGCCGCACACGTAGCCGCCGTTGCCCGATCGGACCGGGCCGTTGAACTGTGCGGGGATCGTGACCATGCGCCCAACCTACGCGGGACGCGGAGCGACACGATCCCGGACACGGCATGAAACAATGGCGTGGTGAGCGAGCTGATCGACACCACCGAGATGTACCTCCGCACTGTCTACGAGCTGGAGGAAGAGGGCATCGTCCCCTTGCGCGCCCGCATCGCCGAGCGCCTGCACCAGAGTGGGCCGACGGTCAGCCAGACCGTCGCCCGCATGGAGCGCGACGGCCTGCTCTCGGTGGAGGGCGACCGTCACCTCGAGCTCTCGCCGAAGGGGCGCCAGCTGGCCACCCGCGTCATGCGCAAGCACCGCCTCGCCGAGCGCCTGCTCACCGACGTCATCGGTCTGGAGATCGAGTTCGTCCACGAGGAGGCATGTCGCTGGGAGCACGTCATGTCCGAGCAGGTCGAGCGCCGCCTCGTCGAGCTGCTCGAGCACCCCACGGAGTCGCCGTACGGCAACCCCATCCCGGGCCTCGCCGAGCTGGGTGAGACCAACGACGAGACCGATTTCCTCGACGGCGTCGAGCCGCTCACCAAGGCGGTCAGCGGCTCGGTCGAACCGGTGCGCCGCATCGTTCGGCGCATCGCCGAGGAGCTGCAGAAGGACACCGAGGTCATGTCGGTGCTGCGACGGGTCGGTGCACTGCCGGGCAACGACGTGCTCGTGTCGCAGGGTCACGACGGCGTGATCGTGGCGCGTCAAGCAGAGACGGCTGAGATCGACGCCGAGGCCGCGGCCCACATCTTCGTGTCCGCCTGACCCCTACGTCGTGTGCTGCGGGCCGGCGGCCTTCTTGGGCGGCATCGGGATGAACCCGCTGGTGCGCCGCACGTACTCGTCGTAGCCGGGCTTGCTCTGACGCATGCCCTTCTCGTTGAGCGCCGCCCCGGTGACCCGCGTCAGGAACACCGTCATCGCGATCGGGCCGACGATGCTGAGCACGCCCGCCCAGGACGACGCCGCCACGATCCAGATGCCCCACCAGACGCACGCGTCGCCGAAGTAGTTGGGATGCCGCGTGTACTGCCACAGGCCGCGGTCCATGATCTTGCCCTTGTTGTCCGGGTCCTTCTTGAACTGGGCGAGCTGCCAGTCGCCCACCGTCTCGAAGAACATGCCGACGGCCCAGACGATGACTCCGAGCCAGGCCTGCACGGTTCCGGTGCCCTCGTTGTTCATGCCGACCATCACGGGGGTGGCGACGAGCCACATCGCGACACCCTGCGGGATGAACACGCGACGCAAGGCCACCTGCGCGAAGGAACGGCCGTCGGCCTCGGCAAGATTTTCGTACCGCGGGTCCTCGGGCAGCTTGGAGTTGCGCACGTGCAGGTGGGCGGCGAGACGAACCCCCCACACCAGCACCAGGACGAAGAGCAGGAGCTGCGGCCCCGGCATGCCGTCGCCGTACCCGCTGACCCACAGCGACACGAACGCCACGACGGCGAAGCCGAGACCCCACGCCGTGTCGACGACGGTGAGCTTCTTCTTGCGGATCGACCACCACATCGTGAAACCCATGACGGCCACCACCGTGAGGAGGCCGAAGGCCAGGGTGATGACGCTGTGCGAGCCGTCGTTGGCGATCATGCGTACCACTCCTTGGGCGATGCCGGCATGTCGCTCACGCCGGTGCTCGACGGCTTGACCGCCAGGATCTGGTCGACTCCCATGCGGTTCTCCTCGAAGGCCAACGACCCGCCAGCGAGGTACAGCCGCCAGACGCGCGCCATCTCCTCACCGACCAGGGCGACGGCCGTGCTCCACTGGTCCTCCAGGTTGCGCGACCACGCCGCGACGGTCTGCGGGTAGTGCTCGCGCATCGCCTGGACGTCGCGAATCTCCAGCCCAGCGCCGTGGATGAGGCCGATCGTCTTGGCGAGCGGCTTCATGTGCATGTCGGGGGCGATGTACGTCTCGATGAACGGCCCGCCGCCGGGACTGTCGCCGGGTCGGTCGTTGCTGCGGGACATCTGCTGGATGAGCACCCGGCCGCCAGCGCGCAGGTACCGGTGGATGGACTCGGTGAAGACGACGTACTCGGCGTCGCCGACGTGCTCGCCCATCTCGACCGACGCGATCGCATCGATGCACCCGTCCGTCACCCCGGCTCCACCGAGGTCGCGGAAGTGGCGGAGGCTGACGTCGACGCGATCCTGGAGGCCCTTCTCGGTGGCCCTTTTCATCACGAAGTCGCGCTGCTCGCTCGACAGGGTGACCCCCGTGACATGGACGCCGTAGTGCTCGGCTGCGTGCAGGGTGAGCGACCCCCAGCCGGAACCGATGTCGAGCATCCGCATGCCCGGCTCGAGGCCGAGCTTGCGGCAGATGAGGTCCAGCTTGGCGCGCTGCGCCTCGACCAGAGTCATCTCCGGCGTGGCGTGGAACCCGCTGGAGTACGCCATGGTCTCGTCGAGGATGAGCTCGTAGAAGTCGTTCGACAGGTCGTAGTGGTGGGCGATGGCCGCTCGGTCGCGTTCACGTGAGTGCAGGTCGCCGGTGAGCTGCGACTCTGCCGCCGGGATCGGTGGTCGACGTCCGATGGCCCGGGTGCGCAGGGCCAGCAAGGCTCCTCGAGCCATCAACCGGGGCCGAAGACGTGGCCTGGCGGCGTCGGGATCGGCGGCCCGCGCGTCGCGGACGGCCGACCACATCGAGCTGAGGCCCTCCGAGAGGTCGCCCTCGACGTCGAGATACCCCGTGACGTACGCGCGGGCGACTCCGAGCTCACCGGGCGACCACATGATGTGGCGCAGCGCGCGCTTGTCGCGGATGACGACCACCGGTGCCCCGTCGACACCGGCTTCGCTGCCGTCCCACGCGCGGAGGCGGATGGGGAGGCGGATGCCCAGGGTGTCCTCGGCCAGGGACAGGAGACCGGCGGCGATGTTCACCGGTCCATTGAACTGTGGCTGGTGGGCTCGCGCCATCTGAATCTCTGGCTGCAGTTTGCGCGACTGGCAGGATGTTCCCATGGGGATGTACGAGCGTCTGGGCCGCTGGTTCCGGCGCACGGGGAGCGAGATCCTCGGCTGGACGCTGGTCGTCGTCGGCATCCCGATGATTCCGTTTCCCGGCCCAGGCACGATCGTGCTCGTCGCGGGCGTCGCCCTCCTCGCGCCGCACTACGCCTGGGCACAACGGATCCTCGATCCGCTGCGCAGGAAAGCGATCGAAGGAGCCCGCTACGGAGTTGCCACCGTGCCGCGCATCACGGTCAGTGCCCTGGGTGGTCTGTGGCTGTTCCTGGCCGGTGTCGTGTGGTGGATCTCGCCGACCATCCCGAAGTTCGACGTGTGGGGAATCGGCTTCGGGCCGCAGCTTCCCGCCAGCGGATGGGCCACCGGTATCGGCCTGATGGCATCGGGCCTGGCCGCATGGACGCTGCTCGCCTACAGCGTGCGGCGGTGGCGTCACACGGACGATGAGACGACTGAGACGGAACGTGACCTTCCCGGGCCATGAGTCGTTATGATGACGACGCCCTCCCGAGGAGAACCCGTGTCACTCCCCACGCCGCGCTCGTTGCCGCGCCTGCTCGCCGTCCCGGTCCTCGTGGCCGCCCTCATCTCCGCCCCGGTTCCCTCGTCCGCGTCACCGGACGACGACGAGGCTGCCGACATCGTCGACTCCGCACCGGCCGGTGAGCCGCTCGAGGTCGTCGTCACCTCGAGAGCCGCCGACGGCAAGCCGGTCATCTCGACCGTCCTCGTCAAGACGAGGTCCAAGGCACGCGACATCGTCGCCCAGGCGCTCGGTCGCTCCAAGACCATCGGCGCAGAGATGAACCACCGTGTCTCGATCGACGCGTACAACGACACCTACCGATCGCAGCAGTGGGCGCTCACCGCGTTCAACGCCGAGACGGTGCACAAGTCCTCGCGGGGCGCAGGCATCACGGTGGCCGTGATCGACACCGGTGTGAAGGAGTCGCACCCCGATCTCGACCCTGAGATCGTGCTCTCCGGCACCGACTACGTCGCGCCCGGCACGAGCGCCAACGACGAGAACGGTCACGGCACCCATGTCGCCGGCATCATCGCCGCGCAGCGCAACAACGGCCGCGGCATCGCCGGCCTGGCTCCGAGGGCCAAGATCCTCCCGGTGCGCGTCCTCGACCGGAACGGCAGCGGCACCAGTGCCAACGTCTCCAAGGGCATCATCTACGCCGCAGACCGTGGGGCCAAGGTCATCAACCTGTCACTGGGGAGCAGCCAGTCGAGCTCGGCGATGCAGTCCGCCGTCGCGTACGCGATCAGCAAGAACGTGCTGGTGGTCGCGGCCGCAGGCAACCGCGGATGCGGAGTCCTCGGCACCCCCACCGAGTACCCGGCGGCCTACTCCGGTGTGGTCGGCGTCGGCGGTGTCACCCAGTCGCTCCAGCGAGTGTCCTCGTCCAGCTGCGGCTCGTGGGTCGACGTCGCAGCACCCGGTCAGGGCATCTGGTCGACCATGATTCGTAGCTCCGTCGGCCTGGGCTGCTCATCGAGCGCCGACTACTGCTCGCTCACCGGCACCTCGTTCGCCACGCCCTTCGTCTCGGCTGCCGGCGCTCTTGCCATCGAGCGACGTGGGTGGAGCCAGTCGACGGTCGCCAGCCGGCTCCAGTCCACGGCCACCGACCTCTCGCCGTCCGGCAAGGACAAGAACACCGGCGCCGGATTCATCAACCCGCTGAAGCTCATCACCTCCTAGCGTCCGCCGTGCCGCATGATGGCGGCATGAGCGAGCGCAGCGAGCGAACGATCAAACCCCTCATGCTGGGACATCGGTACCCTGCACTTTCCACGGAGGTCCCAGCATGAGCGAAGAGCAGTGCGATGTCGTTGTCGTGGGCCTCGGGCCCGGTGGTGAGGCGCTGGCCTCGAGGCTGGCGAAGGCGGGACTCGACGTGGTGGCGGTCGAGGCAGAGCTGGTGGGCGGTGAGTGCCCCTACTGGGGCTGCATCCCGTCGAAGATGTTCATCCGCGCCGCGAACGCGCTGGCCGAGGCGCGACGGATCGACGGGCTGGCCGGTCACGCCGAGGTGACGCCGGACTTCGCGCCCGTGGCGCGCCGCATCCGCGAGGAAGCCACCGACGACTGGGACGACACCGTCGCTGCCGACCGTCTGGCCGACGCCGGCATCCGGCTCGTCCGTGGCCACGGCAGGTTGGCCGGCGAGCGCACGGTCGAGGTCGAGACGTCCGACGGCGTCGAGCGCATCGTGGCCTCGCGCGGAGTCGTGCTCAACACCGGCACCACGGCCGCCGTCCCGCCGATCGACGGCCTTGCCGACACACCGTTCTGGACCAACCGCGACGCCCTGAAGGCCACTGCCGTCCCCACCTCGCTCGTGGTCATCGGCGGGGGAGCGATCGGACTCGAGCTGGCACAGGCGTACTCGCGATTCGGCTCGGACGTCGTGGTGCTGGAAGCAGGTCCACGCATCCTCGGGCCCGAGGAGCCCGAGTCGTCCGAGCTGATCGCCGACGTGCTGACGGCCGAGGGCATGGATGTGCGTGCCGGGGTCACGATCGACGGAGTCGCGCATGACGGTGAACGGTTCCACGTCACCTGCGGTGAACTGACCCTCGAGTCCGAAGAGCTCCTGGTGGCGGCTGGACGCAAGTCACGCATCGACGACGTCGGCCTCGACACCGTCGGCGTCGACGGAACGGGTCGCTTCCTGGAGGTCGACGACGATCAACGGGTCGCCGACGGGCTGTGGGCGATCGGAGACATCGTCGGTCGCGGCGCGTTCACGCACGTCGCGATGTACCAGTCCGAGCGAGCCGCGCGGTCGATCCTCGGCGAGACGCAGGAGGCCTACGACACCAGCATCCCGCGGGTCACCTTCACCGACCCGGAGGTCGGGGGAGTGGGCCTGACCGAGCAGCAGGCGCGTGACCAGGGGATCTCGGTCGAAGTGGCGACGTCGTCGGTGGCCTCGAGCAGCCGCGGGTTCGTCCACGGTCCCGGCCACGAAGGCCTCATCAAGCTCGTGATCGACACCGACCGCGACGTGCTCGTCGGTGCGACGAGCGTCGGCCCGACCGGTGGCGAGACCCTCGCCGGGCTTGCGGTCGCAGTGCGAGCGGAGGTGCCGATCTCGACGCTGCGCAACTCCATCTACGCCTACCCGACGTACTGGCGGGCCGTCGAGTCGACGCTGCCGGTCAAGCCTTCTTGAGCAGTCGCAGCACCTGACGCTCCAAGGTGCGGCTCACCGGCGCACCCGGCGCGATGCTCCGGTTGCCGGCCGCCACCGTGATGCCGTCATTGAACAGATCGACCACCCGCGGGTCGACGTACGACCCGCGGGCGACGGTCGCGGTGTTGCCGAGGTGGTCGCCGACCTCGCGCATCGCCTCGGCGACCGACCGCTTGCGCGCCGTCTTGCTGGACGCATCGGACTTGGCCAGGGCATGGGCGCCGATCACCGTGCCTCGCCAGGTGCGGAAGTCCTTCGCCGAGAACTCCTCACCCAGGCGTCGCTTGACGTACTCGTTGACGTCATCGGCAGCGAGATCGCGCCACCGCCGCCCGTCCTTGAAGGCCAGCAGGCGGTCGCCGCCACCGCGTCGCCGCATCAGGCTGTCGAGCAGCGCCCCCACGCGGTCGTCGCGCACGGTGACCTCCACTTCCTGCCCGGACTTCGCCGGGTAGCTGAACGTCATGCCGCGCCCGTTGCGGCTGATGTGATCCTTCTCGATCGTGGTGAGGCCGTAGCTGTCGTTCTCCTCGGTGTAGCGGTCCGAGCCGATCCGGAACATGCCGAGGTCGAGCAGCGAGAAGGCTGCGGCCGAGACGGTGGTGAGGTCGAGCTCGCCCCCGAGGTCGCGACGCGCTGCAAGCCGGTGCCGGATCAGCGACCGCGCGAACTGCTCCATGTGAACGAACTTCTCCGCGTCGCGACGGGTGCGCCAGTCGGGGTGGTACAAGTACTGGCGCCTGCCAGCGTCGTCGGTGCCCACGGCCTGCAGGTGGCCGTTCTCGATCGGGCAGATCCAGACCTCGGTCCAGGCCGGCGGGATCACGAGCTTCTTGCATCGGTCGACGTCGACCGTCTCGAGACTGGTTCCACTCTCGTCGAGGTACCGGAAACCCCGTCCATGGCGCACCCGTGACCAGCCCGGCATGCTCGCCGAAACCCGCCTGAGTCGCACCATGGCGGAAGCCTATGGCGGGTCGTCGTCGTCCGCTGCCTGAGCGAGACCGTCCAGGATGACGCTCAACCCGAACTCGAATTCCTCGCTGTAGTCGTATCCGGGCTTCATGACGTGCTCGACCGAGAACTCGACGAGGTGGGGGTAGTCGTCAGGTGAGAAGTGCGCCATCATCTGCTCGGCGACCTCGGGAACGGTGTCGGGGCCGTTGAAGGGGAGCGTGGCTTCCGAGAGGGCGAAGCCGTAGACGAAGGCGTCGATCAACGCGAAGGCGTGTGCGGTCATCGCCACCGAGAACCCTCCTGCACGCAGGGTGCCGATGACGGCGTCGTGGTGCTTCAGCGTCGCCCACCCGGGGCTGGTGCGTGTCTCCACGAGCCCGATCGCCCAGGGATGACGCCGCATGGCCTCACGGGCCGAGGCGGCCCGTCGCCGCATCTCCTCGCGCCAGTCGCCTCCGATCGTCGGCAGCTCGATCTCGGCGAAGACGAGGTCGACGATGCCGTCGAGGATCTCGTCCTTGTTCGCGACATGGTGGTAGACCGACATCGGCTTGACCCCGAGCTCAGCGGCCAGCGACCGGATCGTCAGGGACGCGATTCCGCCCGCATCGGCCACCGCGACCGCGCCCTGGAGCACCCGCTCGCGGCTGAGTCGGGGGCGGGTGGCGCTGTCTCGTGCCGGCATCTGTTCTCCATGGTTCTTTCGGGCCATAGGTGGTTCGTACTTTGTACGGTACCGTAACCGTACAAAGTACGACAACCAACCGAACGAACGGACGATGATGACGGAATCCAGGCCCACATCGAAGGCGAACGGCTCGGCAACCAACGACGACACGATGCAGGCGATCGTCCAGGACGCCTATGGAACGGTCGACGTCTTCCGCTACGAGCGGACCGCCCGACCCGAGATCGCCGACAACGAGGTTCTCGTGAAGGTGCATGCGGCCGGTCTCGACCGGGGAACCTGGCACATGATGGCCGGCAAGCCCTATCTCCTGCGGATCATCGGCTTCGGGTTCAGCAAGCCCAAGAGCCCGGTGCCGGGGATCGACGTCGCCGGCACGGTCGTCGCCGTCGGGTCGGCCGTGTCGAGGTTCGCCGTCGGCGACGAGGTGTACGGGATGTCCCGCGGCTCGTTCGCCGAGTACGCCGCGGTGCTGGAGGACAAGCTCGCCATGAAGCCGGCGAACCTCACCTTCGAGCAAGCAGCAGTGGTGCCGATCTCTGCAGGCACGGCGCTCCAGGCGGTCGTCGACTCCGGCCATCTCGAGGCCGGCCAGAACGTGCTGGTCCTGGGTGCGTCCGGGGGTGTCGGCAGCTATGCCGTGCAGCTGGCCAAGGCGCTCGGCGCGGAGGTCACGGGGGTGAGCAGCACCGCGAAGCTCGATTTGGTGCGGTCCCTCGGCGCCGACCACGTGCTCGACTACACGAAGGACGACTTCGCCGACGGCACGCACCACTACGACCTCATCCTCGACATCGGAGGCCTCCCGACGCTTTCACGGCTGCGTCGAGCCCTCACCCCCACCGGGACGGCGATCATCGTCGGCGGTGAGAACGGCGGCGACTGGACGGGCGGCTTCGGCAGGAGCCTGCGGGCACCGCTGGCGTCCATGTTCGGGCGTCAGAAGTTGGCCATGCTCGCCTCGAAGGAGCGAGCCACCGACCTCGACCGTCTCGCCGAGTACATCGAAGCCGGCACGGTTCGACCGAGCGTCGACCGGACCTACCCGCTCGACCAGGTACCGGACGCCATGCGTCACCTCGAAGCCGGGGACGTTCGCGGCAAGGTCGCCATCACCGTCCTGAAATGATGAAGTTCGGAGTTGCGAGGAAGCCTGCGGTTTCGCTGTGTGCCCCCGGCAGGACTCCGTCGCGCGCTGGGCGCGCTCCTCCCCGAATCCTGAACGCCGGGGAGTTGCGAGGTAGTGCCCGGTTTCATTGGGTGCCCCCGGCAGGACTCCGTCGCGCGCTGGGCGCGCTCCTCCCCGAATCCTGAACGCCGGGGAGTTGCGAGGAAGCCTGCGGTTTCTCTGTGTGCCCCCGGCAGGATTCGAACCTGCGGCACTCGGTTTAGGAAACCGATGCTCTATCCCCTGAGCTACGGGGGCCGTAGCGATATAACTACTGGTCAGCACGGTGCCGCCTCATCCCAGCCTGACGACATTGTCGCCGGAGTCCGCAAATAGTCCGCGATTCGTTCGCAGGTATTCCGCGCGAGCCGTGTCCAGCCGCTCGGCAACGCTGTCCAGGTCGTCATCGTACAAGTGTCCGTAGCGGTCCCATGTCAGAGTTGCCGAACTGTGCCCGAGCATCGTCTGCACCACCTTGATGTTCGCCCCGGACTGGATCGCGAGCGACGCGGCTGTGTGCCTGAGCTCGTGGGGCACGAGCCCGCCGAGCCCAATCTCGCGGGCAGCTCTGTCGAAGTAGCCACGCCGGAAGTTCGGGTTCCGCAGGTAGCCACCGCGCGGGGCCGGGAACACCAGCGCGTCGCTTCCGCGGCCAGAAACGTGCACCGCGAGCTCGTCCCGCAGAAACCGTGCAACCGGGACGTCGCGAACCTTGTCGGACTTCGGGGTGCCGATACTGAGGACGCCTGCGACGTCGACGAGCGTGGCGTCGACGTGAATACGGGATCGCAATAGGTCGCACTTGCCCACCGTGAGCGCCGCGGCCTCGCCCCAACGAAGTCCGCAGTACCCGAGCACCCGGATCAGCAGCGCGTAATCGGCCGATGCGTCCGCCAAGGATTCAAGCTGGCCCATCGTCAGAAAACGCCGGGTGCTCTTCGGCATCGCGGGGAGGTCGACGCCCAGCGCCGGGTTGACAGCCAAATTGCGGGACTTCAATGCCGTATCGAACACACCGCGTAGCACTGTGTACGCCTGTCGAGTCCGAGACGCCGACAGGCCCGAAGCCGTCAGGTCGGAGAGCCATGCCTCGATGTCTGCCGTCGTTATGGACGACACGGGGACACCCCCCCAGCGGGGGAGTACGTGGCCCGCCAGGAGCCGTCCCGACCACCCCGATGGCGTCCACCATATAGATCCGAGCTTCGTTCGCGGGAGACGATTCGGCGGATGTCAGGCAACAGACGACCGCCCGCCGCACTCGAGGTGAGGATGCGCAGGGCCGGATCGTCCCGGCGGGTTCCAAGCCGCGGTGAAGAAGTTTGGGTTCGCCGTACTGCCACCGGGAGTGAAGTGAGCGTCGGGGGGTACTTCCGGCTCAACCTAGAAGGAGTGACCATGACCTCATCACCGGCCGAACCCAATCCAAAGGCGACTGGGAACGATGACGACGACGACTCTGCCGGCAGCGACACCGGTGAAGCCCGGCCCGACTCACCTCCCCCGGAGGGCACCGGGTCGCCCGACGACGCATTGCCGCCCCCGGAGTAGCGACCGCCCCGCGCACACGGAGTGACGATGTACGGCGCGGGCTCACCCTTGGTGACGCTGACATCGACCTCATCATCGAACACGTCGACCGAGCGCAGGCGAAGTCGAGGGACGGAAGTCTTGCGGCGTCGAGCCTGGCTGGTCATGGTCTTGGTGTAGTCCCGATGAGCCATCCTGGGGCGAACGTCAGCACGCAGTCGACCGTGGAGCGCATGATGAGGGAGCGCTGATACTGACACACCGCCGGGGGCGAAAGGTCGCTCCCATGAGCGCTCGTGGAACCCTCTTCCTCCTGATCCTCGGACTCGTCCTCACCGCATGCGGCGGAGGAGATTCGAATGAGGCGTCAGCATCCGACGTCAAGGCCGGCACCTGCATCGCCAAGGAAGTCGACGATGAGGACGACACGGCACCGGACCTCAGCAGCGTCGTCACCTGTTCCGAGCCCCACGTCTACGAAATCCTCGATGTCGTCGGCGTCCCCGACGATGCACTTAGCGGTAACACAGATAAGGAAATGCTGGCCAACCGCAAGGATCTGGCCACCCTCGCAAATCAAGGCGAGGAGCAGTCTGACGAGAACGCGGCCTTCTTCGAGTTCGCAGGCCCCCGCTGTGATCAAGCCTTGCGGAGGCACGCCGGGTACGACGACATCACTGTGAAAGGCAAGTCGGCCGAGGAGATTACACTTTCTCCGGTTTTGGGCGCTGAGGTCTACACGCGCTGGGTGAACTTGATGCCGGAGGCTCAATGGCTCAAGGGTAAACGCCAGTTCATTTGCAGCGTGCGGTACGTCGAGGAATCAGACGATGAAGAGCCGCCGGCAGGACCAGTTGCATCGCCCAACGAGAAGATGCTGATTGGCAGGGCGTCGTCGCCATCGTTCCCGATCAACCTCCGCGAATGCAGCGATGTCGATTCTGAGAAGAACGATGCCGTCACACGCGTCGGTTGCGACCAAAGTCATACCAGTGAGGGACTCTTTATCTTCGACGGCGATGTCGCCTTCGGCGAGAAGATGATGGCGCCAATCAACAAGGCCAATGACCCCACTGATGAGCAAATGGCACCCCTGGACCGTGCGTGCACCGATTCGCTCGCTGCGGTGATGGCCGAGGGCTACGACAAGAAGAAGGTCGCTGGTAAGGCCTACAGGGTCGAGTTCGAGGAAGGCTTTTTCATGGTGCAGTGTGACCTCGCCGCCGTCGACTTCAGGAAGAACAACCTGGGGCCCGGCTCATTCGCTTGGACCGACGCCGCAAAAGCCAGGCTCGCCAGCGTCGAATAGCGCGGGTCCCGGGATCCCACTGAAGCACGGAGGGTCTGGATCGCAGGTTCGCGTCGTAGCCTGAGCGTCACCGCACTGGCAGTTCTACGTAGTCCGTGGCCGCACAGGTGAGTGTCGGTGATGTGACACCAGTGACATCAGTCCGCAAATAGTCCGCAAGTTGACCGCATTTCGCCACTTCCGGCCATCGCCAGCCAACGCAACCAACGCTGGGATTCCGGGCGATGTGGCGTTTTCGCAGGCCGGGGAACGACCTGGAACGGATTAGGAAACCGATGCTCTATCCCTGAGCTACGGGGCTCGGCGCGAGACTACCGCCTGACGCTGTCAGCGGTGCCGAAGCTCGGCGAGCGCGGCCGGCCAGACCGGATCGGACCAGAACAGGCCGTGACCTCTCAGCGTGTTGACGGGTGCTTCCTGCAAGCGCTCGGCTCCCACCGGTGGCTCCGCGAGCCGTCGAACCGGATCGGTCAGGCGCCAGTCGTCACCACACCGCCAGACATCGAACCCGGTGGCCAGGGCGTCGACCTTGACCAGGGCAGGCGTCGTGGAGCGATGCGGTTCGCGCGCGTGGTCGGGTACGGGGAACTGTTCGGACGTCCGCTCCCCGTTGGTCCAGGCGTGGTTCCAGGACAGGACCGGTCCGGCCAACGGATCGGTGTCGCGCCAGAGGTTGACCCAGGCCGACCCGAGACACTCACGGAGGGACTCGATCGCGTCGTAGTTCACGTAGGCGGGAAACGCCCGCGGGAAGATCACGCGCAGCTGCGAGCCGAAGGTCAGGAAACCGATGCGTTCAAGCTCGGCGTCGGACAACAGGTTGAGCGCGGCGAACGAGACCAGGCTGCCCTGGCTGTGTCCGCAGACGATCACGTACCGCCCGGGCTCAGGATCGGCAGGTCCTGCTGCCACGTGGTACCGGATCCGTTCGGTCAGGTCGACCACTGTTCGCCGTGAGTAGGGCGCCGGCGTGAACGGATGGACGGCGTGCGGCCAGAAGGCGATGACATCCCAGATGATGTTGACGCCACGCCGGGTCTGCTCGTCCTTGACCGCCTGGCGACCCTTGGCGACCAACAGGACGATCAACGCCAGCAATGCCCAGGACCCGATCTGGGTGAGCCAGGGTGCAACGGCTTGCCAGAAGGCGTTGAGCCCGGTGACCTCATCGGTTCGCACGCTGAGGAACGTCACGCGATCCCAGACCTCTCCTCCCCGGAGGCCGGCAAACTCGGCCCAGGCCAGGAACGCCGCCAGCACTCCACCGAGTCCGACGACGAACCACACGAGCGCGGCGGTCTGGTTCTTCAGCCGCGCCTTCCAGACCGCGCCCTCGAGCGACGTCCGCCATCTCGACAAGCGGGGCGCGGGGAACGGCTGGGCGTCATCTCGGGCGGCCGGATATGTCGCCGTGCCCGGGTAGCCGACGTCGGCGTGGGACTTCAGGCCCTGGCGGCTGAGGACCCGGCTCGCGGTGAACCAGATTCCGACGACGACCACGCCGACGACGATGCCGAACCCCCAGGCGTAGGCGATCCGGTCGACCAGGGGCGTCGAGCCGGTGACCGACCCGCCGGTGGACCTGACCTCGCGAAGACCGAGTGCCGTCGACGCCCCGGTGACGAGTGCGGCTGCGAACCCGACGCCCAGCAGGACGGCCAGGTTGGCGAAGACGACCGAGGCAGTGCCGCCGCTGTACGGCCGAAAGTGCCAGGCCGGCTCGTCAGGTGTGGGCTGCCACGACCTGGCCCGTCGCGCGAGCAGGTTCGCCGGGAGGCCCGCGGCCACCGCCGCGACGATGCCGAGGATCACGAGCCAGCCACCGAGCTGGTCGAACTCCGCGACGCGATCCTTGAGCCCGAGGATGATGAACCTGTCCTTGCCTTCCCCGCCGCCGCTCGCAGGCGCTGTCGTCGGCAGGCCGTACTGGAGCACGGCGACGGCGGCCAGGGCCCACGCGACGATCGCGAGTCCGAGCAGGAGGGCTGCACCCCTCGACAGAGCGCGGTGCCAGCCCTGCATCGATTCCGAGCGCGACTCGTCCATCATGCCGGGGGCGGCGCGCTCCGGGTCGCCCAACAGGACGGTGACCGCGATCGTCACGAGAAGGAGGACGATGACGATGGTGTCGAGCGCCGGACCGCTGGACCACAGCTTCTCCTGGCTGAATCGCTGGGCCATCAGCGCGATCGTCAGGAAGCCTGCCGCGACGTGCAGCGCCATGAGCGCAGGAGTGTCGGCGTCGCCGAGGTAGAAGTCGGCACGCGCGAACGGGGTGCGTCGCGGTCGTGGGTCGAACTCGATCGGGTCGCGCGGAACCTTGGCGTCGACCGGTTGCAACGCAGGATCTGAAGCCAGCGCTCGAGACGGCCCGGCGAAGAGTGTGCGGAGGCGGAGCTTGCGACCGAAGAACGCGAACACCAGGCCGGCCAGCACGACGGCACCAGCCGGAATCCAGTCCTCCAGGCCGTCAGGGATGGAGCCGAGGTTCCGGTACGCCCAGCGGGTCCCGACGATGTCGATCAGCAGCAGGCCGGTCGAGAAGGCGAAGACGACGGTCAAGAACATGGCCTGGAGCCGGAGGCCCGCCATGGCTCCGATGCGCCAGCGGCGCGCGATGGCGTCGACCGAACCGTCGCGACGCTCGGCTGCCGGCAGCATGAAGGTCGACGCGTTGATCAGGCCGAACGGGATCAGGGCGAGCCACAGCGCCTTGAACCACGTGCCGGAGGTGTAGCGACCCCAGTGGAAGCCCTCGACCGTGTGTCCGTCGGTCGCGAGGAGCTCGCGGTCGTCGCTGTTCACGGCACGGAAGAAGCGTGACTTGTCGTCGCCGTCGACCTGGAGCACGTGCGGCTTCGCCAGCATCGACTCCGGTGGGGTGCCACTGACCCCGTGCACCCGCAGCTCGACCCAGGACGAACGGCGCGCCTCAACGTCCTCGACCATGCCCCCGCTCCTCTCGCCTCCGGCCATCATGACCGCCCTGGTGCTCGAATCGGCGGATTGACGTGCCAGGCCTACGCTCGATCACGTGATCACACGGGTTCTGGTCGCGCTCTGCGTCGTCGCGGCGATGACGACTCTGGTGTCGTGCGGCCCGGATGCGTCGACCCCGTCCGGCCCGGCCTGTTCGCCGGCCAACCCGCCCGAGGGCGGATCCACCGCACGACACCGGATCGAGTTCCAGGGAACGGAGCGCACCTACCTCCGCCACCTTCCACGCGGCTACGACGGCCGCACCCGTCTGCCGGTGATCATGCTGTTCCACGGCCTCGGTGACGACGCCGAAGGCATCCTGGCCTGGACCCAGATGGATGAGCTCGCCGACACCGAGGACGCCATCGTCGTCGTACCGGAGGGTGGGAGAACCGTTCTGGCCTGGGACTTCACCGCCGGGGCAGACGACCCTGAGTCGGACGTGTCGTTCGCGCACGAGCTGCTCGACCGGGTGAAGGGCACGACGTGCGTCGACGAACGCCGCGTCTACGCGGCCGGCTTCTCGAACGGGTCGACATTCACCCTGGCCCTCGCCTGCGAGGATTCCCGCGACTTCGCCGCTTTCGGCGCCGTGTCGGGCCCGTACTACGACCCGCGCTGCGACTCCGCCCCGCCACGTCCCATCATCTACTTCCACGGTGCGAACGACCTGATCATCCCGTACGCGGGGGCGAAGACCATCATCGGCGACCTGCCCGGAGTCACTGAGGCGCTCACCTCCTGGGCCGCGCACAACGAATGCGAAAGCCCGGCCAGAACGTCCCGCGTGTCTGCAGATGTCAAGGTGTCGCGATGGACCGGATGCGCCGCCAACAGCGACGTCTCGGCCTACCTCCTCGCCGGTGGCGATCACACCTGGCCGGGCGGTTTCGACGGGTCAGGCTCGGGCGGGATCAGGGCCACCGAGCTCATGTGGGAGTTCTTTTCCGAGCACACATTGCTACCCTGACCTGACGTACGGGGGGCCACACCTCGCCGCCCGTATTCGCCATCACATCGGAGTGATACGTGAAGGTTCTCCTGACCGGAGGCAGCGGAGTCATGGGTCGATCGACCATTCCGGCCCTCCACGACGCCGGACACACGGTCGTCGGACTCGCCCGGTCAGCCAAGGCGGCCAAGGTCGTCGCGGCCCGCGGAGCCGAACCGGTCATGGCCGATCTGTTCGACGCCTCCGCCCTTGCCCAGGCGATGCAGGGGTGCGACGCGGTCATCAACTTCGCCACTCGCGTGCCGATCGGCTTCACGATGCTGTTGCCCGGTGCGTGGCGCACCAACGACCGCATCCGCAGCCATGGAACCGGCATCGTCGCGAAGGCCGCCCGTGAGGCCGGAGTCGGCCGGTTGGTGCAGCAGAGCCTCAGCTTCGTGTACGCCGACCACGGCGACGACTGGATCGACGAGCACAGCGCCATCGAGCTCACCCGCGCCTCGGAGCACGTCGTCGTGGCCGAGGGCGAGATCGACGACTTCACCCGCTCCGGTGGCGTGGGGGTCTCCCTGCGGTTCGGCCAGATCGCCGGGCCGGACGGCACCACCGCCTGGCTGTTGCGCCGGGCTCGCGCGGGTCGGCCGATCGGCATCGGGGCTCGCGACTCCTGGGCCCACGTCGTTCACGCCGACGACATCGGCACCGCCGCCGTCGCCGCCCTCACCGCACCGGCCGGTGCCTACAACGTCGGGGCAGAGCCGGTGAAGCGCGGCGACATGGCCGACACCTTCGCCCTCGTTGGCGGACGCAAGGAGGGCCGGTTCTTCTCCCGGCCGATGATGTGGCTCGGGGGCCAGCGCCTCGAGATGATCTCGCGCTCGCAGCGGGTCAGCTCACAGCGGTTCTGCGACCGCACCGGCTGGCATCCGCAGTATCCGAAGCTCACCCCGGACTGGTTCGACGGTGTCCTCTGAGTCGAAGGACGAGCGCGCGCGGCGTCGCCGTGCAGCGAAGCTGGGCGACCTGATGCCGGAGACCACCAGCGACGAGAGCGACGAGGGCTGGAGCGAGAAGGACGAGGGCGACACGCGCGACGACGACATGCGTCGCGACGTGCCGCCCCACCACGGGTAGCTCAGATCGCTGGGCCCGGTCCCGGGTCGGTGCGACGACCGCCTTGGAGCGAGTCGCGAATCTCACGAAGCAGCGCGATGTCCTCCGGCACGTCCTCAGGCTCCGGTTCCTCACCGCGCTTGCGCATGTCCTGCATCTTCTGCACCGGCACGACGATCGCGAAGTAGATGACGGCCATCGTCACGACGAAGACGATCAGGGCATTGATGAGACCCCCGATGTTGACGAACGTGGCTGGGCTGTCGGTGATGCCGAATCCGAAGCCCTGAGCCTTGTCTCCGCCGGCGACCGCGACGATCGGGTTGACGAAGTAGGTGCCGAATGCCCCCACCAGCGTGGTGAACGCGACGCCGATGGCGATGCCGACGGCAAGGTCGACCACGTTCCCGCGCATGATGAATGCCTTGAAACCCTTGATCATGGTGCCCCCTTGGGGAAGGTGAACGGTCACCGCGACCCTAGCCATCCGGCAGGTCTGCTGGCTATGACGGCGACGCCAGCACGCTCAGCCGCGCGTCCAGAGCGCGCTCGGCCAGGCGAAGCGCCGATTCTGTCGTCGTTGCCACTCCGACCGGTACGCCACCGGACTCGTTGTCGGCCCGGGGGAGGGTGACGATCTCGACGTCGCGGGCCACGACCTCGGCCTCGGTCGCGCCGTCCGGATCGACTGCCACGACATCGACTCGATCGCCCACGCCGAGAATCGACAGCGCGTCGGCGTCGGCGAGACGGATGGTGGCGAGGACCGTGCCGGCCGGGAAGCCGCTCATCCGGTCGGGATGCACCACGCGTCGATCGGTGAGGACCTCACCCCGACGCATGGGCCCGGCCACGGTCAGGCCCACCACGTCGTCGACCTGCTGCGCTCCGTGCTCCGGCACCGCCGACTCCGGCAGCCGTGCGTGCCGGAGGTCGTCGGCGACCAGCGTCGTACCGCTGGCGATGTCGTGGGCCGCGACGACGACCGTGCGACTGGTCGGTTCGTCGCGGAGGGCGCCGAGGGCGAGCAGCACGGCAAGACCGGCGGACAGAGCGGCGAGCAGGCGACGATGGCGCAGGACGAGTCTCGAGATTCTCTCCACGCCCGGAGGCTAGAACGGGACGGTCGATGTGGACCTCCACGCGTCCACAGACGTCAGGCCACGGCGTGGCTCAGGCGGCGTGGGCGTGGACGGGTGATCCGCGGGCGAGCTCGAGTCGTCCGGTGTGGACGAGAGAGTGGCACTTGCGGCACAGGCCGATGAGGTTGTCGAGATCGGTGCGGCCACCTTTGGACCACCAGGTGAGGTGGTGGTTGTGGCTGATCGGATGCCAGCAGGCGGGTGCGGCGCAGATTCCGCCTTGTGTCAGCGAGATGGCTTTGGCCTGTCGAGGGGTGGCGAGCCGTTCGGTGCGTCCGACGTCGAGGACCTCGACGTTCCTCTCCACGTTCGTGATCAGGAACGGGGTGAGCTCGGCCCCGCACAGCAGGTGGGCGAGCAAGCCGGGTCCGATCGGACCAAAGCCTTCAAGCGTTGCCGGCTGAACATCGAGCTTCAATGCGCGCCTGGCCCGCTGCTCGGCCATCGCCTGGAGCGTCTCGGCCTCGACGGTGACACTGACGTGCGGGCGGATGCCGTTGTCGGCCGGCAGGCCGTGCTCGAGAACGGTCGTGCAGATCTGATCGAGAGCATCCATCCGACGCTGCGACGGCGCCCGGTCATCGCCGCCATCGCGTGGCACGGACAGGTTCTTCAGGATCGTGTTCAACTTCGCACCGGTCTCGATGTCGAGGAAGCCGGTGAGATGCCAGCCGTCGGTGGTCTTCGCGAGCCGGATGTCTCGCTTGTCCATCCCCTTCAGCCACGCCTGGTCGAGGTCGTCGGGATGGGCGACGTCACGCACCTGACGGACCTTGGCATGGAACTCGCTCGGCGCCACGTGCGTGGCGACCTCCAGCAGGGGTGCTTCGATCAGGCGGGTCTCATCGACACCGATGTGCCTGAGCGCGTACGTGAACGACGCGACGTGGCCGAATGAGATCAGTCCCGAGCGCGCCGCTTCACCGACGGCGGGTAGTTCACGGAACGTTGTCGCTGCGCGGACCATCTGACGGGTCAAGCCGGCGTCCTGACCGAGCTCACGCCGTGCCCAGGTGCCGATGCTCGACGCGCCCTCGGCCTCGTGCTCCCTGGACTCGTGCATCGCTGCCAACCGGT
>CAWIWE010000012.1:0-159434 GCA_963839625.1 uncultured Actinomycetota bacterium
ATGAAGCTCGCGCTGCGCCGTTCCCTGGCGGCCGCCGGTGACGACGACACGGTCCGAGCGGTGGTGCTGACGGGTGCGGGCAGGGCGTTCTGCGTCGGGCAGGACCTGCGCGAGCACGCGCGACGGGCTCGATGCCGGGCGACACCGACCTGACGCACGGTCACCGAGCACTACAACCCGATCGTCGAGCTGATCGCGACGCATGCCGAAGCCGGTCGGTTGCGGCGGTCAACGGCATGGCCGCCGGCGCGGGTGCCGTCGCTGGCCTTCGCCTGCGACTTCCGGATCGCCGCCGACGACCGCCGGGCTTCCTCATGGCGTTCGCCAGGGTCGGGCTCGGGCCCGGACAGCGGCGCGTCGTGGACGCTGCAGCGGCTGGTCGGCATCGGCCGGGCCACCGCGATGCTGATGCTCGCCGAGCCGGTCGCGGCGCGCGCAGGCGCTGGAGATGGGGCTGGTCAGCGCCGTCGTGCCCGGACCGACCTCCGCTCGGCGACCGCCGCCGAGCTCGCCGCGAAGCTCGCCGCCGGGCCGACCGTCGGCGTACGCGCGCGATCAAGGAGACGCTGGCCTTCGCGGCGGCGCACGACGCTGTCCGAGAGCCTGGCCAACGAGGCCGAGGCGCAGGCCCGGTGCGGCGCGCACCGAGCGACCACGCCAGCGCCGTGACGGCGTTCCTCGCCAAGCAGCAGGCCGAGTTCACCGGGCGCTGAGCTCAGCGGTCCGACGGTCAGGCTCGCGGACGCAGCAGTCCGACGAGGTGGTCGTTGACGAGGCCGGTCGCCTGCATCAGCGCGTACGCCGTCGTCGGCCCGACGAACCGGACACCGCGCCGGCGCAGGTCCTTGGCCAGCGCCACCGACTCCTCGCTCTGTGCCCTGACCTCCGCCAGCGTCCGCGGCGGCGCAGGCGCCGGGGTGGGCGCGAAGGACTCCACGTGGTGCAGCAGGCCACCGGGCAGGTCCGCGACGACCCGGGCGTTGCCGATCGTCGCGTCGATCTTCGCCCGGTTGCGGACGATCCCCGCGTCGGCCAGCAACCGCTGCGCGTCCGCGACTTGCCCGCGACATCCTCAGCCAGGAGGCGTTCGCGCCCTACAACGACGGCGAGCTGTCGCCCGGCCCGTCGGTCGAGACCGACGAGGAGATCCTCGATTGGGTGCGCGACGACGCCGAGACGGCACTGCACCCGTCCTGCACCGCGAAGATGGGCGACATCGAGCGCGACCCGATGGCCGTGACCGATCCGGCGTCGATGCAGGTCCACGGCACCGAGGGCCTGCGAGTCGTCGACGCGTCGGTCTTTCCGTACGTGACGAACGCAACATCTACCCCTGATGATACCGCCAGCCCCTCCAAACACCCCCTACCCAATTCTACTCCCTCCCCCCCCCCCCCCCCCCCCCCCCCCCCCCACCCCCCGGAAGTCTCGTTCGAGGTGGCGCAGGGCGAGGTGTTCGTGGTCATGGGCCTGTCCGGCTCGGGCAAGTCCACCCTGGTCCGCTGCCTCACCCGGCTGATCGAGCCCACGGAGGGCTCGGTGACGATCGACGGCGACGACGTGCTGAGCATGTCGACGTCCGCGCTGCGCGACCTGCGTCGCAATCACGTCGCGATGGTGTTCCAGCACTTCGGGCTGCTCCCGCACCGACGGGTCATCGACAACATCGCCTACGGACTCGAGGTGCGCGGCGTCGGACGCAAGGAGCGGCACGCCAAGGCGCACGAGATCCTCGAGCTGGTCGGCCTGGGGGCAACGCCGACTCCTACCCCGACCAGCTGTCCGGCGGCATGCAGCAACGGGTCGGCCTGGCCCGCGCACTCGCGGTCGACCCGTCCCTGCTGCTGTTCGACGAGCCGTTCTCTGCCCTCGACCCGCTGATCCGGCGGGACATGCAGAACGAGGTCATCCGGCTGCACCACGAGGTGAAGAAGACGATGATCTTCATCACCCACGACCTGCAGGAGGCGCTCAAGCTGGGCGACCGCATCCTCATCATGCGTGACGGCGAGATCGTGCAGATCGGCACGCCCGACGAGGTGGTCGGCGCGCCCGCGGACGACTACGTGCGCGACTTCGTCAGCGAGGTCCCCGAGTCCCACGTGCTGACGCTCAAGTGGGTCATGCGGGAACCGGCGGCCGACGACGACCTCACGGGTCCGGAGATGCCGCCGGGCACGATCCTCAAGGACGCCGCCCGACGCGTGCTGGACTCCGACAAGCCGATCAAGGTCGTCGAGGACGGCACCGTGCTCGGGATCGTGACCGACGACGACATCCTGCGTGTGATCGTCGCCGAGGAGGCTGCCGAGGCCCCGGCGGAAGACGCATGACGGTCGACACCGCGGTCGCGGCGCCGCCGGAGGACGAGTCGCCGCCCCGACCACGGACAGGCGCAGTCGCGGCGGGGGCTGATGATCGCCGGCGTGCTCGCGGCGTTCGCGATAGCGGCCGTGCCCCTGAACGGCATCGGCGTCAAGACCCTCGCTCGGTTCCGACCTGACCGGGTTCCAGGAGTGGCTGGACGACATCAGCGACCGGCTGGAGGCGGCGCGGAGACTCGAGCGCGATCCTGCAGGGGCTCGGCAGCCTCAGCAACGTCATCGAGTCGGTCGCGGTGTTCCTCCAGGAGCTGGTCAGCGAGGCGGCCTTCCCGCGTCCGGTGCCCGAGATCGGCTGGCTGGGCGTCCTCGCCGTGGCCATCTGGATCGCCCTGGTGATCGCCGGGTGGAGGATGGCGATCCTCACCGGTGTCGAGCTTCGGCCTCTTCGGACTGCTCGGCTACTGGGCCGACAGCATGGACATGCTGATCGTCACGTTCCTCGCCGTCGGCATCTGCTTGGCGATCGGGATCCCGATCGGCATCTGGATGGGCCGGAGCAAGCGGGCGACGAGCGCCATCACGCCCATCCTCGACCTCCTGCAGACCCTCCCGTCGTTCGTCTACCTCCTCCCGATCACGCTGTTCTTCAGCATCGGCGTCGCGGCGGCGGTGATCGTCACGCTGATCTACGCGCTGCCGCCGGTCATCCGGATCAGCGCGCACGGCATCCGCACGGTCTCCGGCGAGACGATCGAGGCGATGGAGTCGCTCGGCACCAGCCGAGCCCAGATGCTCCGCAAGGTGCAGCTGCCGATGGCCAAGCGCACCATCATCGTCGGCGTCAACCAGACGATCATGGCCGCGCTGTCGATGGCCACGATCGCCGCCTTCGTCGACGGCCCCGGGCTGGGCAAGCCGGTCGATCAAGGCGCTGGAGTCGCTCGACGTCGGCCGTGCCTCCACCGCCGGTCTGTGCATCGTCATCATGGCGATCATGCTGGACCGCGTCACGACGGCAGCCAGCGTCCGCAGCGAGGCCGATCCTGTCTCGCCGCCGCGCGCCGGCGTTGCGCTGGATCCAGATCGCCGTCGGAGGTGCCGCGGCCGTGGTGTGCGTCGTCTTGTCGCGCGCAGTACCTGAAGGCCTCGCCGAGATTCCCGGAAGATCCCGTCGACCTCGGCACGCCGTTCGGCAAGGCCGCTCCGACGCGGTGGCCACCTGGTTCGCCGACAACGCGACCACCGTCACGAACGGCGATCAAGGACGACGTCACCCTGACGTAGGCGGGACCTGCCTCAACCCGCTCCAGGAGCTGCTGGCGCAGTCACCATGGTGGCTCGTCGCCGCGATCGCTGATCGCGCTGTCGGTCCTCTTCGGAGGCGTTCGGTCGTTCCTCACGTCCATCGTCTGCATCGCGGTGATCTTCGGGGTGGGCCTGTGGCAGGACAGCATGGTCACGCTGACGATGACGCTGGTCGCGACGTTCCTCACGATGGCCCTGGCGTTGGTCTTCGGCGTCTGGATGGCGCAGAGCCGGGCGGTGGACCTCACGCGTGCGGCCGATCCTCGACGCCGCCCAGGTCGTTCCGCCGTTCGTGTACCTCGTGCCGGCGATCGCGCTGTTCGGCGCGACCCGCTTCACCGCCATCGTGGCGGCCGTCGTGTACGCCGCACCGGTCGCGATCAAGCTGGTCTGCGACGCGATCCGCGGCGGTGCCCGCCCACGGTGGTCGAGGCGGCCGAGTCGGCCGGGTCCAGCCGCTGGCAGATCATCAGCAAGGTCCAGCTGCCGATGGCCCGCAAGGGCATCGCACTGGCCACGAACCAGGGGATGCTGTACGTCTTCGCGATGGTGGTCATCGGCGGCCTGGTGGGCGCCGGCGCCCTCGGCTACCTGGTCGTCGCCGGCTTCTCCCAGGGAGAGCTCTACGGCAAGGGACTCGCAGCGGGCATCGCCATCGTGGCCCTCGCGATCATGCTCGACCGGATGGCCCAAGGAACGTCGTCGACCCCCGGGACGAAGACGAGAAGATCGTCACGACTGCCGCAATTCAGGCGGCAGGCGTGAACACCACGAAGGAGCAGGAATGAAGAGACTGACAACAAGGACGAGGCTGGCGGGATCCTCGCGGCCGGTGCCCTGCTGGCGCTGTCGGCCTGCGGAGGCGGTGACATCGAGGACGGCGGTGGGGCCGCCGGTGACTGTGACGACACCGTGAACATGGCGATCAACCCTGGGTGGGCTACGAGGCCTCGGCGCACGTCGTCGGCAAGGTGATCGAGGACGAGCTGGGCTGCAAGGTCGAGTACAAGGACCTCAAGGAAGAAGTCGCCTGGCAGGGGTCTGCGAAGGGCACGGTCGACGTGGTGATCGAGGACTGGGGTCACCCGGAGCTTGAGAAGAAGTACATCGAGGGATCGACAAGTCCGCCGTCGACGCCGGACCGCAGGGCAACATCGGCCAGATCGGCTGGTACGTGCCGCCGTGGATGGCCGAGAAGTACCCGGACATCACCGACTGGAAGAACCTGAACAAGCACGCGGAGAAGTTCAAGACGTCCGAGTCCGGCGACAAGGGCCAGCTGCTCGACGGGGATCCGTCGTTCGTCACGAACGACGAGGCTCTGGTGAAGAACCTCAAGCTGGACTACAAGGTGGTCGTACGCCGGCAGCGAGGCCGGCGCTGATCACCAGCTTCCGTCAGGCGGAGAAGGACAAGAAGCCGCTGCTCGGCTACTTCTACGCGCCGCAGTGGTTCCTGTCCGAGATGCCGCTCGGTCAAGGTCGACCTGCCGAAGTACACGAAGGGTGCGACGCGGACCCGGCCAAGGTCGCTTGCGACTACCCGGAGACGGAGCTGAAGAAGATTGATCGCGACGAAGTTCTCCGAGTCCGGCAGTCCCGGCGTTGGGACGTGGTGAAGAACTTCAACGTGGACGCAACGACGACCAGAACGTCGTCGTCGAAGTACATCGCCGAAGGACAAGATGCCGGCCGGAGGAGGCGGCGAAGAAGTGGATCGAGGACAACCCCGACAAGGTCGAGGCCTGGCTCCCGTAGGATCCGTTCGACGATCACCCCCGTCCCGTGCCTTGACACGGGACGGGGGTGACGTCGATTCTAGAGTTGTTCCATATAGCGCTTAGCGTTGCGTCATACGCAACTATCAGAAAGACACCACCATGGCAGCAGTTCCCCAGCACGCGCAGGCCGTCGTCATCGGCGCAGGCATCGTCGGCAACAGCCTCGTCCACCACCTGGCCCGGCTCGGCTGGACCGACATCGTCCAGCTCGACATGGGGCCGCTGCCCAACCCCGGCGGCTCCACCGGTCACGCCTCCAACTTCATCTTCACGGTGGACCACTCCCGCGAGATCACCGACCTGACGCTGGACTCGGTCGAGCAGTACAAGGAGATGGGCGTCTTCACCCAGTCCGGCGGCTTCGAGATCGCCCGGACCCCGGAGCGGATGGAGGAGCTGCGTCGTCGGATGTCCAGCGCCAAGGCGTGGGGCATCGAGGCCGAGCTGGTCTCGCCCGCCTTCGTCAAGGAGAAGGTGCCGTTCATCGAGGAAGACCAGTTCATCGGCGCGTTCTGGACGCCGGGTGTCGGCGTCGTCGACTCCCTGCGGGCCGGCACGATCATGCGTGAGCGGGCGATGGAGTCCGGCTCGCTGACGGTCGTGCCGAACGTCGAGGTCACCGACCTTGACGTGGATGCCAAAGATGGGCACAGCCGCATCCGCCGCGTCCACACCACGACCGGTGTCATCGAGACCGAGACCGTGGTGATCGCCTGCGGTGTGTGGAGCCCGAAGATCGGCGACATGGCCGGCGTCTCCATCCCGCTCACGCCGGCCGTGCACCAGATGATCTCGGTGGGCCCGTGCCCGCAGCTGACCGACCTCGAGGGCGAGATCTCCATCCCGATCGTCCGCGACATGGACACGTACTGCTACGAACGCCAGCACGGCGCCGACATGGAGGTCGGCTCGTACGCCCACCGGGCGATCCTGCACGAGCCCGAGGACATCCCGACCCTCGAGCAGGCCAAGCTCTCCCCCACCGAGATGCCGTTCACGTCCGACGACTTCGACCCCCAGCTCGAGCAGGCCTTCGAGCTGATGCCCGACCTGCTCGGGGCCGACGGCGCCGAGATCCGCTACGCGATCAACGGCCTGCTGTCGCTGACCTGCGACGGCAACCCGATCCTCGGCGAGAGCCTGGTCAAGGGGCTGTGGACCGCCGCGGCGGTCTGGATCAAGGAGGGCCCGGGCGTCGGCCGCGCGGTCGCGGAGTGGATGACCCACGGCCACAGCGAGATCGACATCAACCACAGCGACATCGCCCGATTCCACCCGCACCAGTGGCGCCGCGAGCACACCCGGCTGCGCACCACCGAGGCGTTCATCAAGACCTACGGCATCATCCACCCGTCCGAGCAGTACGAGTCCGATCGTGAGCAGCGCCTCGCACCGATGCACGACGCCCAGAAGAAGCTGGGCGCGTTCTTCTACGAGACCGCCGGCTGGGAGCGCCCGCACTGGTACGAGTCCAACAGCGACCTGCTCGACGTGTACGGCGACGCCGTGATGCCACGCGAGCACGAGTGGGACTCCCGCTGGTGGAGCCCCATCATCAACGCCGAGCACCTGCGCATGCGCGAGGCGGCGGCGGTCATCGACCTGACCGCCTTCGAGATCTTCGACATCACCGGCCCGGGCGCGCTCGACACCGTGCAGCGCACCTGCGTCGCGCAGTGCGACGTGGCCGTCGGCAAGGTCATCTACACACCGGTGCTCGATCCCAAGGGCGGCTTCATCTCCGACCTCACCGTGATGCGGCTGGGTGACGACAACTTCCGTGTCGTCACTGGCGGCGCCCACGGCATGGTCGACCGCAAGACGTTCGGCGACCAGCTGGCCGACAAAGAGACCACCCTGACCCACCGCACGGACGAGATCTCCACGATCGGGCTGTGGGGGCCGAAGGCACGCACGATCCTGGAGTCGCTGACGTCCGACGACGTGTCCGACGAGGGCTTCGGGTTCCTCACCTGCCGTGAGATCAGCGTGCAGGCATCGAACGGCGAGACGCTGAGCGTGCTGGCATCGCGGATCTCCTACGTCGGTGAGCTCGGCTGGGAGCTGTACGTCTCGATGGACTCGGCCGCCGCACTGTGGGACACCCTGCTCGAGGCGGGCGCTCCGCACGGCGCCCGGCCCGCTGGTATCGGTGTGTACGGCACCACCGGCCGCATCGAGAAGGGCTACCGCGCGTACGGGTTCGAGCTCGACTCCGAGCGCTCGATCATCGAGGCCGGCATGCAGCGGCCCAAGGTCAAGAAGGCGGACTTCGTGGGCCGGGACGCGTACGTCGCCCAACGCGAGTCCGATCCCGCCACGGTGCTGTGCACCCTGTCGGTCGACGACCACACGTCGGCGAGCGGCATGAAGCGCTACATGCTCGGCGGGGAGCCGATCCTGACCCGCGACGGCGGCACGCTCACCGACGGCCACGGCCATCACCCGTACGTCACCACGGCCGGGTCCGCGCCGACGCTCGGCAAGCACCTGCTGATGGCCTATCTCCCGCCGGACCAGGCGACGCTGGGCAACCAGCTCGCGGTCTCCTACATGGAGGAGCTGTACCCGGTCACGATCGAGTCCGTCGACGCCACCCCGGTGCTCGATCCCGACAACGAGCGCATTCGATGACCAACGTCCTCGTCTGCGTCAAGCGGGTGCCGGACTCCTCCGGCGAGATCCTGCTCACCGACGACGCGCAGGCGGTCGACGGCCGGTACGTCGGGTTCACGATCAGCGATCACGAGAACAGCGCGATCGAGCTGGCGATCCGGGTGGCGGACGCTACCGGCGGCACGGTGACCGTGCTGACCATCGGGCCGTCCGAAGCCGTCGAGCAGCTCCGCGGAGCGCTTGCCCTCGGCGGCCACTCGGCGGTGCTGGTCGAGGCCGACCCGGCCGCCATCGGCCCTGCCGACGTCGCCCGTGAGATCGCCCAGGTGGTCACGGACCACGAGGCGGCCGGCACGACGTACGACCTGGTCCTCCTCGGCAACGACGCCGTCGACAGCGGCGACTTCCAGGTGCCGATCCGGCTCGCCTACGCCCTCGGCCGGCCGATCGTCACCGGCGCCTCGCTGGTCGAGGTGGCCGATGAGGTGCTGGTCGCGCACGTCGACGGACCCGACGGCGAGGAGACCTACACGGTCCCGTTGCCCGCGGTCGCGTCGGTGCTGGAGGGCGGCGTCGAACCGCGCTACCCGACACTCAAGGGCCGGATGGCGGCGAAGAAGATCGAGATCGAGACCCGCTCCACCACCGGTGAGCTGGTGGGTGCCCATCGCGTGCGACTGCTGCTTCCCCCGCCGGACCCGAGCTCGGTCGAGGTTCTGGGCGATGGCCCCGAGGCGGCTGCTGCGGTCGTGGACCTGCTCGAGCGTCTGGCGGTCGTCCGATGATCCTCGTCCTGGTGGAAGTGGAGAACGGCCAAGGAAACAGCGCCGCGAACGAGGTCTCGCTCGAGACACTCGCGCTGGCCCGTTCGCTCGGGTCCGAGCGCATCGATGCCGTCGTCGTCGGCGACGTCCCGGATCGAGACGCCCTCACCACAGAGCTCGGAGCACACGGGGTCAGCGCGGTGCATCAGGCAGTCGGCGACGCATTCGAGTCCTTCGCCGGAGCAGCATGGGCCGCGGCCCTGCAGCAGGCCCAGGCCTCCACGGGAGCAACCGTCGTGACCGCCGGCGGCACGCCGCGCGGCGGCGAGGTGCTGGCCCATCTCGCGGCCCGCCTCGACGTGCCGATGGCCGCCAACGCGATCAGCGTCGCCGGATCGTCGCCCCTCGTGGTGACCCGGCAGGTGGTCGGCGGTGCGGCTTTGGAGGAGATGGCCCTCGACGCGTCTCCGGCCATCTTCACCGTCGCGGGTCACTCCTGGAGCGCCTCCCCAGCCGAGTCCGCGACGACGCCGAGCTGGGACGAGTACGCCCCGGAGATCGCCGAGCAGGACCTCCTCGCCCGCGTCACCGCGACCGGCAAGAAGGAGGTCGACCACTCCGACTCGCTGAAGTCCGCTCGAGTCGTGGTGGGCGCAGGACGCGGCGCAGGCAGCGCCGATGGCTTCGGCCCGGTCAGCGATCTCGCCGAGATGCTCGGCGGATCACTCGGGGTGTCGAGGGTGGTCACCAGTCTCGGCTGGCGCCCGCATCACGAGCAGGTCGGCCAGACCGGCAGCCGGATCGCGCCGGAGATCTACATCCCTTGCGGCATCAGCGGCGCCATCCAGCACTGGGCCGGCTGTGCCAGCTCGAAGGTGATCCTCGCCGTCAACACCGACGCCGAGGCGCCGATGATGACCAAGGCGAACTACGCCGTCGTCGGCGACATGCACGAGGTCGTGCCGGCCATCATCGAGGAGCTGAAGCGGCGCGGGTCGAAGGCCTCATCCGGTGGTTGAGTAGCGCCGAGGAACGAGGCGCGTATCGAAACCACGTGACGTGTGGTCTCGATACACCCGGCTCGTTTCTCGCGGGGCACTCGACCACCGAGATCGAGGCTCAGGACTTGTGGAGGGCGACCTCGGCCTCGTGCGCCAGCTGCCGCTCGGCATCCTTGCCGCCGACCTGGTGCTGGGGGGCCCAACCCGGCGGGCCGAAGATGTAGCCCAGCTTGTCGCGGAAGCGCTTGGTGCTCCGCACGTCGCGGGCCATCTGGACGTAGTCGCCGTACTGCAGCTTGAGCAGGTTGTAGGTGTCGACCTTGTACGTCAGGCCGTACGTCGGGCGCTGCTTCTCGGCGGTGAACGTGCCGAACAGGCGGTCCCAGATGATGAGGATGCCGGCGTAGTTCTTGTCCAGGTACTCCTGATCGCTGCCATGGTGCACGCGATGGTGTGAGGGCGTGTTGAAGATCAGCTCGATCGGCCGCCACATCTTGTCGATCATCTCGGTGTGCACGAAGAACTGGAAGATCAGGTTGACGCCGAACGCCACGTAGAGCGTCCACGGCGCGAAGCCCAGCAGCGGCAGTGGTAGCCAGAAGAAGAACTCGAACCAGGGGTTCCACTTCTGTCGCAGCGCGGTGCCGTAGTTCATGTACTCGCTGGAGTGGTGTGCTTGATGGCCGGCCCAGCCGATGCGCACGCGGTGCGAGAACCGGTGGTGCCAGTAGTAGCCGAGGTCGAGCCCGAGCGTCACGAGGACCCAGTACCACCACGTGTCGGTGGGCAGGTGCCACGGTGCGAGGTAGGTGAAGATCGCGATGTAACCGAAGAACGTGGCGATCTTGAAGGCGGTCAGGAAGAACAGCGAGCCGACGCCCATCGAGATCGAGGTTCGCGCGTCCTTGAGGGCGTAGCCGGTGACGTTGTCGTCGTGGTCGAGCCACTTCAGCGCCCCGAGCTCGATGAAGATGGTCAGGATGAAGAACGGCGCCGCATAGGTGACGGGGTTCGACATCGGATCGAGGAGCTCGTTCATGGGACCTTCCTGATTCCTGATATGACTTGCGGGTAAGTTACCACATGTTCATATCTTCCGCTAGAGTGTCTTTCGTGGCACGAGCAAATGCGGGCACCAAGGGCGTTCCCCGGCTGGAACGGGAGTCCCAGATCCTGCAGGTCGCCTCCGAGATGTTCGGCACCGAGGGCTACGCGGCGACCAGCATCCAGACGGTCGCCGAGCGTGCCGGCATCTCCAAGCCCCTCGTCTACAACTACTTCGGGTCGAAGGAAGGGCTCTTCCTCGCCTGCCTCGAACATGCCGGCACGATCGTGGCCGACGAGATCGAGCGCATCGCCCGCGGCGGCGCCATCGGCGTCGAGCGCGGCATGCGCACCCTCGACGGCATGTTCACCATCCTCGAACCCCAGCCCTACCTGTGGAAGCTGCCCTACGACCCGACCGCACCGGCCACCGGCGCCGTCGCCGACGCCATCGACCACTACACGCAACGCATCGCCAAGCTCGCCGACGAAGGTGTCTCCGAGCTGATGGGTCTGGCCGGCAACACCGACCCGGCCGACATCTCCGCAATGACCACGGTGTGGCTCGGTATCGTCAACTCCCTCATGAACTGGTGGATGGAGCACCCCGACGAGTCAGCGGCGGACATGATGCAGCGCTGCGTCCGGTTGCTCACCGCGCTGGTCGGGGACGGCAGCCGGTGAGCCTGGCCGGCCAGACGGTCGTGGTCACGGGTGCCTCCAGCGGCATCGGCGCCCACGCGGCGCGACAGATGGCCAAGCGCGGCGCCACCGTGTGCCTGCTGGCCCGTCGTGCCGACGAGCTCGAGCAGGTCCGCGACCGCATCACGTCCGATGGCGGCACCGCCCACGTCTATCCGGTCGATCTCGTCGACGCCGACGCGGCCGACGCGGTCATCAAGCAGCTGCTCGCCGACCACTCACGCATCGACGTCCTGGTGAACAATGCCGCTCGCTCGATCCGCCGGCCGATCACCGAGTCGCTCGACCGCGTGCACGACTACGAGCGCACCATCAACATCAACTACCTCGCGGCGGTGCGGCTGACGCTCGGCCTGATGCCACGGTTCCTCGAGCAGGGCCATGGCCACGTGGTGGTGTCGACGTCGATGTCGACCCAGATCCCCATCCCGTTGTTCTCGGCCTACCTGGCCAGCAAGAGCGCACTCGAGTCGTTCGCCCGGTCGCTGTCGGCCGAGCTCGGCGGCGGTGCCGAAGGTGGGGGCATCACCACCACGATCGTGCACTTCCCGATGGTGCGCACCGAGATGTCCGACCGCCACCGAGATCTACCAGGCCATGCCGATGATGAGCCCCCGCAAAGCCGCCCGCTGGCTGGTCAAGGCCGCCGAGTCACGGCCGTCGCGCGTCACCAGCATCACGGGCCGGGTCGGCGAGCTCGGCATGGCGACGGCGCCAGGCGTGATCACGGCGGTCACCCGGCCACTGTTCAGGCGCATGGACGCCTCGCTGGCGCGCCGCACGCGGCGTCGCTAGCGCCCGCGGACGAGATACAGTCAGGGCAATGCCGCACCACCCCGCGGCGTCCGATGGAACGGCCCACCAACGCCGGACCGCCACGAACAGAGAGACACCACAGTGACCGATCGACCCGTCCCGCCTGCTCCTGTCTCCCCCTTCGGGAGCCACCACGAGCAGGTCGTGTTCTGCCACGACGAGGAATCCGGCCTCAAGGCCATCATCGCCATCTACTCCACTGATCTCGGGCCCGCCTTGGGCGGCACCCGGTTCTACCCCTACGCCACTGAGACCGACGCGCTGCACGACGTCCTCAACCTGAGCCAGGGCATGGCCTACAAGGCCGCGCTCGCCGGGCTCGACCTCGGTGGCGGCAAGGCGGTCATCATCGGCGATCCCGCCACGATGAAGACCGAGGCGCTGCTGCGGGCCTACGGACGCTTCGTCCAGTCGCTCGGTGGCCGCTACTACACCGCCTGCGACGTCGGCACCTTCAGCCCCGACATGGACATCATCGCCCGGGAGTGCGACTTCGTCACCGGCCGCACGGTCGAGCACGGCGGCGCCGGCGACTCGTCGGTCCTCACGGCATACGGCGTCTACCAAGGCATGCGCGCCGCTGCGCAGCACGTCTGGTCGGACACGTCCCTCACCGGTCGCACGGTCGGCGTGGCCGGGGTCGGCAAGGTCGGCAAGCACCTCGTGGATCTTCTGGTCGACGATGGCGCCAACGTCGTCATCACCGACGTCAGCGAGGCTGCAGTCGCCGCGGTCGTCGGCGCCCACCCGCAGGTCCGGGTCGTGGCCGACGCGACCGCGCTGGTGAACGAGCCGCTCGACATCTACGCTCCCTGCGCACTCGGCGGGGCTCTGAGCGACGACGTCGTGGCCGTGCTGAGCGCGTCGATCGTCTGCGGCGCCGCCAACAACCAGCTCGAGCACGACGGCATCGAGAAGCTGCTCGCCGAGCGCGGCATCACGTATGCGCCCGACTACTGCGTGAACTCCGGCGGACTCATCCAGGTGGCCGACGAGCTCCAGGGCTTCGACTTCGACCGCGCCAAGCTGCGGGCCGCCAAGATCTTCGACACCACGCTGGGCGTGCTCGAGCGAGCAGCCGCCGATGGCGTGCCGCCGTCGATCGCCGCCGACCGCGAGGCCGAACGGCGCATGCGCGAGGTCGGACGACTGCGTTCGATGTGGCTGCCGCAGCTAGCGCCACCGACATCTCACGAGGCCTCGATACGCCGGACGCCTTCGGCGTGGCGCACTCGACCTCCTCGCCCCGCTCGCTCGCAGAGCTCGCCTCGGGGATCGGACTAGCTGGCGGCGGGGTCTTCGCGCTCGTCTGCGAGATCGGAGTACTGGTCGGGAATCGGATCGCCCGACTCCCCGTGAAGCTCACGCTGCAGATCGCTGAAGTCCGGATCGAAAGTACGGTACTTCAGGTCGCGTGCAACCTTCGTCTGCTTGGCTTTCGCACGGCCGCGCCCCATGAGGTCCGACCCCCTTGCACAGGAATAGTCAATATGTCGTGCTCACCAGCCTACCCAAAGTCTCCAACAGAATGTTGACCGACCCACACGTGGACACCTGTTCAGGCGTGGTCGCCCGTGAGCGTGACGCTTCCACCGGGGCCGTGCACGCCTGCGGCGGCGACGTCACCGGCGATCCAGGCCTGCACGCCGTGCTCGTCGAGCAGCCGCACGGCCTCATCGGCGGACTCGGGGGCAACGAGCGCGATCATCCCGACACCGATGTTGAGGGCCTGCTCCAGGTCGGCCTGAGCCACCCCGCCGACGTCGGCGACCAGCGAGAAGACGGCGGGCGGGTCCAGGTGGAGCGGTCGACTCGCACCGAGACGTCGTCGGGAAGGACCCGGGCAAGGTTGGCGGCCAGTCCGCCACCAGTGACGTGCGACATCGCATGCACCTCTGTACGCGCGGCGACGTCGAGGCAGGGCTTCGCGTACAGGCGGGTGGGCGTGAGCAGCTCGGCCCCGAGGGTACGACCCAGCTCGGGCACGTCACGGTCGAGCGACCAGCCAGCCTGCTCGAGGAGGACGTGTCGCACGAGCGAGTAGCCGTTGGAGTGCAGGCCTGACGACGCCATCGCCACCACGACGTCGCCCTCGCGCACCAGCTCGGCGCCGAGCAGGGCGTCGGCCTCGACGACTCCGGTGGTGGAGCCGGCGACGTCGTACTCGTCGGGTTCGAGCAGTCCGGGATGCTCCGCGGTCTCGCCGCCGAGCAGCGCGGTGCCGGTCTCGGCGCACGCTTGCGCGATTCCCTTGACGATGTCGGCGATGCGTTCGGGCACCACGCGTCCGCAGGCGATGTAGTCGGTGAGGAACAGCGGCTCGGCACCGCACACGACGAGGTCGTCGACGAGCATGCCGACGAGGTCGAAGCCGATGGTGTCGTGGACGTCCATGGCCTGCGCGATCGCGGCCTTCGTGCCCACACCGTCGGCCGAGGTGGCCAGCAACGGACGGCGATACGACTTCAGGGCGGAGGCGTCGAACAGGCCGGCGAAACCGCCGATCCCACCGACGACCTCGGGGCGCTGGGCCTTCTCGACCCACTGCTTCATCAGCTCGACGGCGCGGTCGCCGGCCTCGATCGATACGCCGGCGGACTCGTAGTCCGTCACGATCACTGAATCACCTTGAGGTCCGGATTGTCCCGCGGCTCGAGCAGGTGCTTGCCGATGAGGTCGTCCTCGGGCAGCGCGATCGGGTAGATGCCGTCGAAGCAGGCCCGGCACAAATCGTCCTTGGGGACGTTGGTGGCCTCGATCAGCTGGTCGAGCTCGACGTAGGCCAGCGAGTCGGCGCCGATGGAGCGGCGGATCTCCTCGACCGAGATGCCGTTGGCGATCAGCTCGGCACGCGACGCGAAGTCGATGCCGTAGAAGCAGGGCCATTTGACCGGCGGGCTGGAGATGCGCACGTGGATCTCGCTGGCCCCGAACTCGCGCAGCATGCTCACCAGAGCGCGCTGGGTGTTGCCGCGGACGATGGAGTCGTCGACGACCACGAGTCGCTTGCCGGCGATGACGTCACGCAGCGGGTTGAGCTTGAGGCGGATGCCGAGCTGCCGGATCGTCTGCGACGGCTGGATGAAGGTGCGGCCGACGTAGGAGTTCTTGACCAGGCCATGGCCGAACGGGATGCCGCTCTCCTCGGCGTAGCCGATGGCGGCCGGAGTGCCGGACTCGGGCACGGGGATGACGAGGTCGGCGTCGACCGGGTTGCTGCGGGCGAGGCGGCGGCCGATCTCGGATCGCACCGAGAAGACGCGCTGGTCGGAGATCGTGGTGTCGGGGCGGGCGAGGTAGACGTACTCGAACAGGCAGCCCTTCGGCTGGGCCTCGGCGAACCGCTCGGTGCGCAGTCCGTTCTCGTCGATGGCGATGAACTCGCCGGGCTCGACTTCGCGGATGTACGACGCGCCGACGATGTCGAGCGCTGCCGTCTCGCTGGCGACGACCCAGCCGCGCTCGAGCCGTCCGAGCACCAGTGGCCGGATGCCCTGCGCGTCGCGGGCGGCGTAGAGCGTGCCCTCGTCCATGAACACGAGGGAGAACGCGCCACGGAGGCGCGGAAGGACGTCGATGGCGGCTTCCTCGACCGAGCGGTCGTCGAGCGAGGAGAGCAAGCTGGCCATGACGCCGGTGTCGCTGGTGGCGGTCTCGGCGTTGCCATTGCCGTTGCCGTTGCGCTCGGCCGCGGCCGTGCGTTCCTTCAGGAGCTCGACGAGGTCGTGGGTGTTGGTGAGGTTGCCGTTGTGAGCCAGCGCGACCGATCCGCTGGACGTCGGGCGGAACGTCGGCTGGGCGTTCTGCCACACGCTCGAGCCGGTGGTGCTGTAGCGCGAGTGGCCGATCGCGACCGAGCCCTTGAGCGACTCGAGCGTCGCCTCGTCGAAGACCTGCGAGACCAGGCCCATGTCCTTGTAGACGAGGATCTGACGCCCGTTGCTCACCGCGATGCCGGCCGACTCCTGGCCGCGGTGCTGCAGGGCGTAGAGCCCGAAGTAGGTGAGCTTGGCGACTTCCTCGCCGGGAGCCCAGACACCGAACACGCCACAGGCGTCCTGGGGTCCGACATCCTGGGGGTCGAGGTCGTGGGTCAGGCGACCGTCTCCGCGAGGCACGTGTTCAGTGTACGGGCCACCAACCCGGCACGTTTCGCTACCGTGCGGATGTGCTCACCGCTTTTCTGTACGGTCTCGGCACCGCCGTACCGCTCGTGCTTGGTGCAGCGATCGGCTTGCGGTGGACCATCCCTCCACGTGTCCTCGGTGGACTCATGGCTTTCGGCGCCGGCACCCTGGTCGCAGCGGTCAGCGAGGAGCTGTTCGGGCCCGCATTCGATTCGATGACACCCGCACTGGCCGGGGCATCGCTGCTGGCCGGTGCTGCTGTCTACGTCGTCGCCGCCCACCTCATCGACACGAGGCTCGGCGCGAGCGCGATCGGGTGGGCGCTCCTCCTCGGTGCGGTGCTCGACGGCGTCCCGGAGAACGTCGCCCTCGGCGTCTCGATGGATCAGGGCGGGCTCGTCCTCCTCGTGGCGATTGCCGTGGGCAACACCCCTGAGGCCATCAGCAGCGGCGCCTTTCTTCGCACCGAGATGGACATGGAGCGGCGGCGAGGCATGTTCCTCTGGGCCGCCACCGGAGTGCTGCTCGTGCTGACCACCGTCGGGGCGGACGCGGCCGCGGGCTCGGTCGGGCCAGCTTCGATCGCAGCGATCCAGGCGTTCGCGGGCGGAGCAACCGTCGCCGTGCTCGCCGACACCCTCATGCCCCAGGCGTACAAGCAGGGCGGCTGGTGGGTCGGCCTGGCGACCGCCCTGGGCTTCCTGGTCGCTTACATGTTGGGCTAGCGGGCGCGGCGACGCTCGAGGGCGTTGGCCACCCGGAGTGCCGCACGGGACAGGCCCGGTGTTCGGCGCGCAGCCTGGATGGCCAATTTGTCCATGGAGGTCTTCATCGACTCATCCCGCGGAAGGCTGTCGGCCTGCTCGCCGGCGTGCGTGACGGCGAACAGCTCCCACCGGCCCGGCACACCCTTGAGGTCGTGCTCGCCGCGGCTTGCAAAGGACAGCCCCGACCCGAAGACCAAGTCGTGCACGGTACGCGACACCAGCACCTCACCTGCTCCGGCGGCCGCGCCCACCCGGGCACCGATGTGCACCGTCATCCCGGTGATGTTCCTTCCGTCGCGCTGAACCTCGCCGGTGTGCGCACCACAGCGAACGGCGATTCCATCGCCCTCAGCCTGCCGGCAGATCGCCTCGGCGACCCGCACCGCCTTGGTGGGTCCATCGAAGACGCTCATCGTCCCATCGCCGGTCACACTGACGAGCTCGCCACCTGCTTCCTCGACAGCCAGCCGTACCTGGCGCTCGTGGCCGGCGCGCAGGTCCCGGTACTTCGCATCCCCGACGCGGGCCAACAGCTCGGTGGAGGACACGACGTCGGTGAAGAGCACGGTGCCGAGGTACCGCTCGGCCTCGACCTGGTGCGGATTCCCGGTCGCCACCTCCTCGAGATGCTCCATCGTCGGGATGAGTGACTGCCCCAGGGAGGCACCCGCAGGCATTCGTGGCAGGAGGTGGAAGGTCGCGCCGGGGATCAGCTCGGTCATGTAGCGGCCGTAGGCCTCGGGAACCGTGTTCGTCGGTGACCAGAGGACCCTGGTGGGGACCTTGACGGACCGCAGGACATCGCGCACGTCGAGCTCGCACAACCACTCGTAATAGGACCAGGCCGCCGCCGGCGTGGCCGAGGACCGTTCCAGCATCCCGATCAGGCGCCGGTTGAACGGTGTGTCGAGCACCGGATCCAGTGCCTCCATCAACAAACCCGAGCCCCAGTCGCCGAACGCCCGCCGAAGACCATCCATGACTCCCTCGAACTCGGCGGGCTCCCACCCGTGGCGGTCCTCGATCGCCCCGAGCCCGAAGCCGAACGGGCTGTACAGCACCAGACCGCTGACTCGCTCGGGCGTTTGCGCGGCCACCATCGCGGCCGGTCCGCCGGTCCCCCACATCCCGACCATCGCGGCGCGCTCGACTCCCACCGCATCCATGACGGCGCGCACGTCGTCGGCCTGCTGCTCGACCGTCGGCGTGTAGGTGATCTGATCGGACAACCCGAATCCGCGTCTCTGGAAATGGATGGCCCGCGAGTAGAGCGCGTCCCGTTCCAAGGCGTGATGCATGTCCGGGTCCGTCCAGAACAGGTCGAGGTGGAGCGGCATCTCGTTGAAGTAGAGGACGTCGACAGGCCCGTCCCCGATCACCTGGTACGCCAACGCGGCGCCATCACGATCGATGTAATGCGTCGGCGCCGGATCCATGGTCGTCAGCCTAGGACTGGCCCGCCGGTTCGAGGGCGTGAACGCGGACGGTTCCCGCCTTGCCTTTCACCTGGTGTGAGCCCCGGTCGATCAGGCCGGCCGGTGGCTGGGCGAGTGCATCGAGGGTGTGCTGAGTGAGCAGGATGGTGTCGCTCGTCGTCTTGGTGAGCTGCTCGATGCGGGCGACGGCAAGTGAAGCGCCCGCCAAGGCAAACGTCCATGCAGTGGCCACGACCGACACGCTGGCCCACGTTGCGAAACTGGGCTGTGATCGAGGCAGTACGGCGCCGATCCCAGTGTCGTCGGCCAGACCGACCCTGACCGGACGCAGGAACGCCTCGACAAACGGGTGCACCGCGATCAGCTGGAGCGCAATGCCGAGCGCGGTGCCGACGATCCCGTGCTGGATCAGCCGGGACGTGTTCGCCTCGACGACCGCACCCACTACCAGGCTCATGATCCCCATGGACAAGGCAAAGATGACCACACCGCGCGTGATGGCGTCGCGAGCAAACGCGTACGTCGACTCGAGCACCTCCAAACGATCAGTCCGCTGTCCCGCCGCCCATTCCTCGATGAGGCGCCACTCCCTGCGACCCGGCTGCAAGAGGACGTACACCGTCGCCAGCGCCGCTGCGGCGGCGATGGCTGCGCCGGTGAGGAAGCGCCCGGACTCCTCACCCTCGACGACGAGGAACGCCACGATCTCCCACAACGGAAGCGTCACCGCCTAAGACACTGCGGACACGGCCCACGAGTACCTCGGCCCGTGCCGGTCCCACGCCCACTGCCAGACCCGGTCCATGCTCGGAGTGTAGGGATCGCCGAACCGGCATGAGCATCCTTCCGCCGTTCCCGCGACTCCCGTACGCTGACGTGATCCGCCACCGGAGGAGTGCCATGTCCGCCGACGTCCCCGATGCCACCTTCCTGAGCGACTACCACCAGTACCGGGCGGAACACGATCCCGACGGCCGCTGCTGGACGTTCATCGACCGCACGTGGACGTGGGGACAGGCGTGGGACGACATCAGACGGTTCGCCGGTGCGCTGCGCGCGGAGGGCATCGAGCGCGGCGACCGGATCGCCTTCCTCGACAAGAACAACCCGGCGATCCTCATCGCGACCCAGGCCGTCTGCCTGATCGGCGCCTCGAACGCGATCGTCAACTGGCGGCTCGCCGGTGACGAGCTCGACTACGTCATCAACGACTCCGGCGCCCGCATCCTGTTCGTCGGCCACGAGCTGATGCCGTCCATCGAGCTGATCCGCGACAGGCTCACCGCCGTGGAGAAGATCATCGTCGTCGGCGGCGAGGGCGACGAGCTCGAGGCCTGGATCGCAGCCGGCGAGCCCGTCGACCGTCAGCCGGACGTCGAGCCGAGCGACCCCTGCCTGATCATGTACAGCTCGGGCACCACCGGACGTCCCAAGGGCGTGGTGCTCACGCAGCACAACATGGTGACGCACGCCCACAACTCCCTGGGCGACGTCGAGTACAGCGAAGGCGACGTGGTCCTCATCGCGATGCCGATGTTCCACGTCGGCGGTTCCTCCTACGCCCTCGCCGGGCCCGCCACCGGATCGGCCGGCTACATCATCCCCGAGGTCGACGCCCAGCAGCTGGCTCAGGCGATGATGGCCGGCGCCACGCACGCCTTCCTCGTGCCGGCCGTCGTGGCCGCGCTGCTGCAGGCCGGACCCGAGGCGATGGCGTTGTTCAGCCGCCTCAAGGTGTTCGCCTACGGAGCCGCACCGATGCCGTTGCCGATCCTGCGCGCCGCCATGGAGGCGTGGCCGACCACCACCTTCATGCAGGTGTACGGCATGACCGAGTTCGGCGGCGTCGTCACGATCCTCGACGACGATGCCCATCGCGACGACGACCACCCCGAGCGTCTCGTCTCGGCCGGGCAGCCGATCCCGGGCGTCGAGGTCCGTGTCGTCGACCCGGCGACGCTCGAGGACGCCGAGCCCGGAACAGCCGGCGAGCTGTGGTTCCGCACCGAGCAGTCCACGCCCGGCTATCACGAGCAGCCCGAGGCAACGAAGGAGCTGATCACCGACGACGGCTGGGTCCGCACCGGCGACATCGGACGCGTCGACGACGGCGGATTCGTCTTCGTCGAGGACCGGGTGAAGGACATGATCATCTCCGGCGGCGAGAACATCTACTCACCGGAGGTCGAACGGGTGCTCGCCGAGCATCCGTCGGTGCTCGAGCTCGCCGTCATCGGCGTTCCCGACGACACGTGGGGCGAGTCGGTGAAGGCCGTCGTCGCGTTCCACCCGGAGAAGGCGGTCGCGCCGGAGGAGCTCATCGACGTTCGCCCGTGAGCGCCTCGCGCACTACAAGGCGCCGAAGACGATCGACGTGGTGGAGGCGCTCCCCCGCAACCCGTCCGGCAAGATCCTCAAGCGGGATCTCCGCAAGCAGTACTGGCCCGACGCGGAGCGTCAAGTCTGACACCGCCCGGAGCGTCAGGTCTGACGGTCAGCCGAATCCCGGGATCAGCCGCAGGATGAAGTTGCCGAAGAAGTCGGGGTCGAAGTCGTCGTCATCGTCATCGTCGTCATCGTCGTCCCAGTCATCACACTTCTTGGGCATGTAGACGGTGCCGTAGTGCTGGCGATATGAGCTGCCCTTGCCCTTCTCGACGAGATACTGCAGCGTCCGGGCGTGGAACTCGATGGTCTTCGACCTGTACTTGCGGAGCCGGAAGTCGTCGTCCCAGTAGTAGTAGTCGGAGCCGTCCCGATAGGAGATGCGGAGCTTGTACTTGGTGATGTTCTTGAACGTCACGTACCCGCACCGGACCTTCGTGGTCACGAGACCCGAGCAGTTCCGCCACTGCTTGACGTACCCGTCCTGGTCGTCGTCGCCCCGCTCGGCCTCCCAGTAGAGCCGGTGCGTGAACGACTCGTCCGAGTGGTAGTCGCCGCCCGGCGCCTTCAGCGTGTAGGAGCGGTACGGCTTGAGGGTGAACTTGCCGTCCTTGTCGGGGAACGGCGAGATGGGAACGCCGCTCTCGTACTCGACGCGGACCTTCTTCGACGTGAGATTGGTGAAGACGATGGCCCGCTTGCACCACGACGAGACCTTCACCAGCTTGTCGTCCGCCTGCGCCGGCGTGGCCACGGCGATCAGGCCGGACAACGCGACCGCGAGTGCGGCGAAGGTGGTGACGATGCGCGTTGTCAGCGCCGTGAGAAGACATGGCCCACCTCGTCCATCAGGAGCTGACTGCTCGCGGATGCTCGAAGCGTAGGGGCGAAGCGGACCTGCTGCCCATGGTCCGTACGGGCCAGTTGCTGTGACTGGAGTGATCCCTGTGACAGAAGTGACGTTCGAGTCTATGCTGAACGGATGCGCGTGCCTTCCCCCACGCGGGCGTCCGTGGCCGGCATCATCGCCGGAGTCGTCGGCGCCCTCGTCGTCCCGACCTCGGCTTCTGCCGCCGATCCGCAGGCGCCGGGCGACTTCACCGGGTACGGATTCGATGCCTGCGTCGCGCCGAGCCAGACGGTCATGGACTCCTGGAACCTGCGCTCGCCGTACACCGCGATCGGCATCTACATCTCCGGCAGCTCGCGCTACTGCGGCGACAAGTACCAGCCGAACCTGAGCAAGGCGTGGGTCGAGAAGAACGCCTCCAACGGATGGCGCTTCATCCCGATCCACGTGGGCTACCAGTCGCCGTGCTTCAAGAACAACTCCAGCAGCCGCGTGCAGAAGAAGCGCATGTCGACGACCATCTCGACCGCGCGCTCGCAGGCGGCGAGTGATGCCGCCGAGACGATCACCGCACTGAAGAAGTACGGATTCGGCTCCGGCAGCGCCTCCTACCTCGACCTCGAGTACTACGCGCGCACCGCGACGTGCGACAACGCCGTCCTGGCGTTCATCGACGCGTGGACCGAGAAGCTGCACGACGCCGGCTTCAAGTCGGGCGTCTACTCCAGCGGCTCCGCGGCGATCGCCGCCCTGGACTCCGCTAAGGCGTCCGGCCGCTCCATGACGTTTCCCGACCACCTCTGGATCGCATGGACGAACAAGATCGCCGACACCGACGGCGGCCCCTACCTCCGCGACTCGCTGTGGGCGAACCACCAGCGGATCCACCAGTACCACAACAACATCAGCGCCTCGTACGGCGGAAACGGCGTCACGATCGACAAGAACTTCCTCGACGTCGGCAAGGGCTCCGTGGCGTCCAAGGAACCGAAGCCGTGCTCGGTCGCGATGTCGTTCTCCAGCTACCCGCGACTGGACGGCGGGGACACGGGTGACCGGGTCCACGCGCTCGAGTGCCTGCTCAAGGAGCGGGGCTATTCGCTGAGCGTCGACGGATCGTTCGGGTCGAGCACCGCGAAGGCGATCGACGCGTTCCGCAAGTCCCTCGGCTGGGGTCCGACCGGTCACACCACCAACGCCACCTGGACGGCGCTGCTCTCGGCCGGCTCCAAGCCGCGGGTGCTCAAGCGCGGATCGGTCGGCGAATCGGTCTGGCGGCTGCAGCGAGCGCTCACCGCAGCGGGCAAGAGCGTGACGATCAACGGCGTCTACGACAGCAAGACCGTGTCGGCCGTCAAGGCCTACCGCAGCACGAACGGCCTGTCGTCCTACGACACGACCGAGTCATCGGTCTGGTCGCTCCTGCAGCGCGGCAAGCCCGGCTGATCAGTCCGGACGACCCGCGAGTCCTACTGGTTCTCGTAGGTGATGCTCAGGTCGCCGACGTCGTCGATGTGCCCTTCGAGCCGGTCGCCGGGCTCGACCCGGCCGACGCCCGCGGGCGTCCCGGTCATGATCAGGTCCCCCGCTCGGAGGGTGACCAGGGAGCTCAGGTAGGCGATCGCCTCGGGCACCTTCCAGATCTGCTGGTCGAGGTTGCCCTGCTGGCGCGTCTCGTCGTTGATCTTCAGCCAGATCTCCCCGGCGTCGGGATGACCGACGTCCTGCACGGTCCGGATCGGGCTGCACGGCGCCGACTCGTCGAAGCCCTTGGCCATGTCCCACGGGCGGCCCGCCTTCTTGGCCACCGCCTGGATGTCACGGCGGGTCATGTCCAGCCCAACGCCGTACCCGTAGACGTGCTCCAGTGCATCGTCCACCTCGATGTCCCGGCCTCCCTCGCCGAGCGCCACCACCAGCTCGATCTCGTGGTGCAGGTCCTCGGTCTGCCGCGGGAAGGACAGCGTGCTGCCCGTGGGCACCACGGCGTCGGCCGGCTTCATGAAGAAGAACGGCGGCTCACGATCCGGGTCGTGGCCCATCTCGATCGCGTGCTCGGCGTAGTTGCGCCCGATGCAGTAGACCCTGGCCACCGGAAAGACCGCGTCCGTGCCGGCCACCGGGATGGTGGTGACGGTCGGCGCGACGGCGAAGTCCGACGCGACGTCATCGGCTCGATGCATAGAAGGACACCTTTCGTTCGTAGTGGGCGACGGCCTCGGAGGCGAGGAAGGCGAAGCCGAACAGCACGATCAGGAGAGCCCAGAACTCCGGCATCAGGAAGTTCCGGGAGTACAGCTCGAACAGGTAGCCGACACCGACCACCGCGATCAGCAGCTGACCGATGATCACGCCCTTGAGGCCACGGATCAGACCGAGCCGGATGCCGGCGAGCAGCTCAGGGAGTGCGGCCTTGAGCACGATCTGCAGGTAGAGAACACGCTTGGTGGCGCCGAAGGACCGGCCCATCTCGATCAGGGACGGGTTGACTCGTTCGACGCCGACCTGGGTGTCCAGCGCGATCACCCACACCGAGAACAGGAACACGGTCACGATCATGGTCGGCAGTCCGAAACCGAGCAGGGCCATCAGCGCGGGCACGACGGCAGTGAGAGGTGAGCTCTCGAAGATGTTGACCCACATGCCCATCAGCGAGCCCACGGCCTTGCTCGTGCCCATCCAGATGCCGACTCCGATGCCGAGGACGAAGGACAGCCCCATCCCGATCAGGAAGGCCTGCAAGGTGATGGACGCGGCCTCGATGAACGTCCGCGAGGGCACGACCTCGGCCATCGCCAAGATCGATTCAGAGAACGGTGGGATCAGCGACACCAGCTCGAGCCGGCCGACGACCTCCCACAGCACGAACCACACCAACAGCGAGAACGCCATGGGGACCCGGTGACCACGAAGCTCCATCACTCCTCCAGGTAGTCCTGCAGCTCGGCCCAGATCTGCTCCACCCAGTCGAGGTAGGCCGGACTGCGCCGAATCGCGTCGGATCCACCACTGCGGTCAACTCCCGGACGGACGACCTTCGACACCTGAGAGGGACCCCGGGTGAGGATCACGACCTGGTCGGAGACATAGACGGCCTCCTCGATGGAGTGGGTCACGAAGATCACGGTCTTCTTCTCGACTTCGAGCAGGTGCAGCAGGTCCTCCTGGAACTTCCGCCGGATCTGCTCGTCGACCGACGCGAACGGCTCGTCCATCAGCAGGATGTCCGCGTCGACCGCGAGTGCGCGGGCGAGCCCGACGCGCTGCCGCATGCCGCCGGAGAGCTGGTGCGGGTAGACGTCCTCGGAGCCGGCCAGGCCCACCTTGGCGACGTACTCCCGGGCGATCTTCTCTCGCTCAGCCTTCGCGACACCACGCAGCTCCAGCCCGAAGGCCGCATTGCGCAGCACGGTCGCCCACGGCATCAGCGCGAAGTCCTGGAACACGAAGGCTCGGTCCGGCCCGGGCTTGGTGACCGGCACGCCGTCGACCTCGACCTGCCCGGATGTCGCCTCGACCAGGCCCGCGATGATCTTCAGCGTCGTGGTCTTGCCGCAGCCGCTGGGTCCGATGATGCTGGTCAGCTCGCCCCGCGGGATGTCGAAGCTGACGCCACCCAGCGCCTTGTTCGTGCCGAATTCCTTGGTGAGGTCGCGAACCCGCACCGCAGGGGTGCTGTTGGGCGGCGCCGTTCCGGTCTCGGAAGTGGTGCTGGCACTTTCGGTCATAACTGCCTCATCTCGGGGCGGAAGAGCTTTTGCTCGGCCCGCTGCAACAGCGTGATGCTGATGCTCGCGACCAGGATGATCGACAGGATCGAGGCGAACATCCGCGGATAGTCCGCGACCGAGCGGTTGAAGGTGATCAGGTCACCCACGCCGGTCGGGGTGATGATCAGCTCGGCGAGAATCGCGCCGGTGAACCCCTGGGCGAGGCCGAGCCTCAGGCCGGCGAAGATCAGCCCGCTACCAGCCGGAATGACGATCTTCCGCACGCGCTGCCACCGGGTGGCCAGGAACGCGCTGCTCATCTCCACCAGGGAGCGGGGGGTGTTGGCGATGCCGCGGTAGGAGTTCAGCACGATCACCGGGGCGCTGAGCAGCACCACTGCGAAGACCTTGGCGGCGAAGCCGATGCCGTAGATGAACGTGATCAGCGGGACGATCGCGGCCGAGGGCGACGCCTGCAGCACGATGAAGACCGGCAACCCGAACCATTCCGCGCGCGGGGACAGACCCATCACGAGGCCCGCGATCACGCCGCCGATCCCGGTGAGGAGCACGCCGACGATCAGCGGCCCGGCCGTCTCGGCGTATGCACCTGCGAACGTTCCGTCGGCCAGCATCGAGCCGAAGGCGACGAGCGTCTCGCTGCACTTCGGGAACGCGATGCTGACCGGGACGGTGCCGGCCCATTCCCAGAGCCCGAGCACGAAGAGGATCGAGGCGCCACGCAGCACCCACGGATGGGCGCTCAGCGCGCCCGTCCGGGCTACGACAGTTGAAGCCACGCGCTAGTTCGCACTCTCGACGGTCGCCACGGCCTTCTTCGCGGGGTCCAGCGTCCAGAAGTCCGCGACGTTCAGGCTGGCCGGGTCGCCCTTGAGCTGCCCGGCGGCACCGTAGAACTCGAAGTCGTCCTGCGCGGCGGGCTCGCCTCCGCAGTCGTCGGTGAACAGACCACCTTCGGAGGCTTCCTCGTAGTAGGGCAGCAGCTCCTTCTCGAGGTCGGCCGGAAGGTCGGGCAGCAGGTCGAGGCGCTTGCGCTCCTCCACCACGAAGTTCGGGTCCTCGTTGATGGAGCGCCACACCTTGAGCACTTCCTCGAGGAGGACCTGCACCGACTTCTCATTCGACTTCAGCCACTCGGTGTTGCCGAACAGCACCTCGTCGCTGGCCTTCGTCTCGGGGACCGGAAGCTCGTGGAACTTCCCGGGCTCCTGGCTCATGACGTAGTTCTTGTTGGGGATGTCAAGGACGGCAGCCTTGACGTTGCCGCGCAGCAGCGCGGTGGCACGGACCTCAGCACCCGGCACGTAGCTGATCTTGCCGAACTTGATGCCCTCGTCCTCCTGCACGATCTTGGCCAGCGCCTCCGTGGTCGAGCCGCGCGAGTGCACGGTGAAGGTCTCGCCGTCGAGGGACTGCCAGTCCGGGTAGGCGGCCTTGTCGACGACCGGGAAGAAGCGTGCAGACGACAGCTGGCAGAAGATCCGCAGCGGTGCCTTGGATCCCTGGATCAGGGCGTACGGGGCGCCGAGCCCGACGTCCGCCTGACCGCCGACGACGGCCTGGTTGGCGAGGTCCTCGTCGGCCAGCTCAGTCAGCTCGACCTCGGTACCGCGTTCACGAACTCGCTCCAGCGCGATGAACAGCGCGAGCGTCTCGACCGACTCGATGTCGCCCAAGGCGACCTTGATCGTGTTGCCGTCGCCGCCCTCATCCGAACCGCCACCACCACAGCCAGCCAGAACCAGCGTCAACACCGCAAGAAGTGCCCCGACCCTCTTCATCCCCATGCTCATTCCCGGAACATATCAGATATGGTGGGATCCACAAGAGCAGCGCTCACGAGGGACATTCCGCCATGGCCAACCTGAAGTCGCGGTCGATCTACATCGCGCTGCGCGAGCGGATCCTGTCCAACGACATCGAGCCCGGCACCCGTTTGGTGATGCGCGACGTGGGCAACCAGTACCAAGCCAGCGACATCCCCGTCCGCGAGGCGCTGCGCATGCTCGAGCGAGACGGCCTGGTCGAGACGGCGCCGTACGTCGGGGCCCGGGTCACCACGCTGACGGCCAAGGAGGTCGAGGAGACCTACTTCATCCGCTCGCACCTGGAGAGCGTCGCGACCGGCCTGGCCGCCGACCGGATCACCGAGGACGAGCTCGCCGACCTGGACGCGCTGATGGCCAAGATGGATGCGGCGGTCGAGGCGCAGGACGGGCCGGCCTTCTCCGACCTCAACCGGGAGTTCCACCGCACGATCATCGCGAGCTGCGGCAACGACATGCTGCGCGAGCTGACCATGGACATCTGGCAGCGCCACTCCGGCTTCCAGCGCGTGTTCCGGAGCGTCCCCGAACGGTTGGCCATCTCCCAGCGTGAGCACGAGGGGATCATGGCGGCACTGCGCGCCCACGACTCGGAGCAGGCGGCGCGGCTCGCGCTGCTGCACAAGCTGTCCGTCCGCGACTCGGTCAGCGCGCTGGTCGACGAGAGCGACCCAACGCCACTGTCAGGTGTCGGTGAGCGGGAGCAGCCCGGCCAGGTCTGACCGCTCCCCCGACGCCCGCACCGACGCGTCCTCCCAGGCCAGCCGGCCGCGTGCGAGGGCGATCCACGTCACCGGGTCGGTCTCGACGACCGCGGGCGGCGTTCCGCGGGTGTGACGTTGTCCGGCGACCACCTGGACGGCGGCGAACGGCGGCACCCGCACCTCGACGCTGCCGCCCGGAGCCTTGGCCTGCAGCAGCGCAAGCGTGTGCTTGGTGGCAGCGCGGAGGTCGTCGCGATCGGAGCCGCCGGCATCGAGCCGTTCGCACACCGCGGCGAACTCCTCGTCGTCGAGCAGGGTGAGCCGACGCGCCACGGCTCAGCCCAACGTCGGGCCGAGCACGGCCGGCAGGGTGGCCTCCCAGTCGGCCCGCAGCTCATCGAGCGTCACCCGGAACTGGCCGGCCACCTCGAAGGCGCCACCCCCGGTGCGGCCGATCGAGCTCAGGTCGACGCCATGCTCCTCGGCGAGCGCGACGAGCTCGTCGTGGCGATCCTCGGCCACGACCACGATGGCTCGCGCCGATGACTCGCTGAACAGGTCGACAAAGGGATCCTCAAGCTCGACGTGGACGCCGACGTCGTGACTCAGGCAGCCCTCGACGAGCGACATCGCCAGACCGCCGTCGGCGAGATCGTGCGCGGCCGAGAGCAGGCCACGTCGGGTGGCCTCGCGCAGCAGCGCGGCCAGGGCCTGCTCCGCGGTGAGGTCGACGACCGGCGGGCGACCGCCGAGGTGGTCGTGGATGACGTCGGCCCAGGTGGAGCCGCTCAGCTCCTCACGGGTCTCACCGAGCAGGATCACGTGCTCGCCATCGCGGACGAAGCCTTGGGTGACGCGCGCCCGGACGTCGTCGATGACGCCCAGCACTCCGACGACAGGTGTTGGGAGGATGGGAGTGTCGCCGGTCTGGTTGTAGAACGACACGTTGCCGCCGGTGACCGGGATGCCGAGCTCGGCGCAGGCGTCCTTGAGCCCGTGCGTGGCCTGCTCGAACTGCCACATGACGCCCGGGTCCTCCGGCGACCCGAAGTTGAGGCAGTCGGTGACGGCGAGCGGCAGGGCTCCGGTGACGGCGACGTTGCGGTAGGCCTCGACCAGTGCCAGCTGTGCGCCGACGTACGGGTCGAGCTGGGCGAACCGTCCGTTGCAGTCGGTGGAGACGGCCACCCCGAGGTGGCTCTCCTCGTCGACCCGCACGACCCCGGCGTCCTCGGGCTGCGCGAGCACGGTGTTGCCCCGGACGTAGCGGTCGTACTGGTCGGTGACCCACGACTTGTCGGCGAGATTCGGCGATCCGATCAGGCGCAGCAGCGTCTCGCGCAGCTCGTCGCCCGACGTCGGCCGCGCCAGCGCCTCGGCGGCGTCAGCTTGCAGGGCGTCCTGACCGGCGGGCCGCGCGTACGGCCGTTCGTAGGTGGGGCCATCGTGGGCGACCGAGCGTGGCGGAACGTCGACGACGCGCTCGCCGTGCCAGTCGATGACGAGGCGATCGCCGTCGGTGACCTCGCCGACCACGACGGCCTCGACTTCCCACTTGGCGCAGATGGCCATGAACGAGTCGAGGTGCTGCGGCTCGACGACGGCCATCATGCGCTCCTGCGACTCGCTCATGAGGATCTCCTCCGGCGAGAGCGTGGAGTCGCGCAGCGGAACCGTGTCGAGCTCGACGTGCATGCCGCCGTCGCCGGCGCTGGCGAGCTCGCTGGTGGCGCAGGAGAGGCCGGCTCCGCCAAGATCCTGGATGCCGGCGACCACACCCGCGCCGAACAGCTCGAGCGTGCACTCGATCAGCAGCTTCTCCATGAACGGGTCGCCCACCTGGACGCTGGGCCGTTTCGTGGGGCCGGTCGACGAGAACGTCTCGGACGCCAGCACGCTGACGCCACCGATGCCGTCGCCGCCGGTGCGCGCGCCGTAGAGCACGACCTGATTGCCGACACCGGACGCGTGCGCCAGGTGCAGGTCCTCGTGCCGCAGCACGCCGACGCACAACGCGTTGACCAGCGGATTTCCGACATAGGTGCGGTCGAAGACGACCTCGCCGCCGATGTTCGGCAGGCCGAGGCAGTTGCCGTAGCCGCCGATGCCGGCCACGATGCCGGGCAGCACGCGGCGCGTGTCGTCGGCGGTGAGCGGCCCGAACCGGAGCGGGTCCATGACCGCGACCGGACGGGCGCCCATCGCGAGGATGTCGCGCACGATGCCACCGATGCCGGTGGCGGCACCCTGGTAGGGCTCGACGTAGCTGGGGTGGTTGTGCGACTCGACCTTGAACGTGACGGCGTAGCCCTGGCCGATGTCGATGACGCCTGCATTCTCGCCGATGCCCGCCAGCGTCTTGCCGAGCGGCGTCTCCTGGGGCAGGTCACCGAACTTCTTCAGGTGCACCTTGCTCGACTTGTAGGAGCAGTGCTCGCTCCACATCACCGAGTACATCGCCAGCTCGGCGGACGTGGGGCGCCGGCCCAGGATCGCGCGGATGCGGTCGTACTCGTCGGACTTCAGACCCAGCGCGGCCCACGGCTGCTCGCGGTCGGGAGTCTCGGCGGCGTTCTCGACGGTGTCCAGGCCGGCTTGGGGAGGAGCTTCCGTCACGTCGCCAGCCTATCCGGCGTTCGCCACGTCCTCGATGCCACGTCCCGGTGCCATGCCGGCCCACGCGACGTCGATGGAGACTCCGACGTCGATGTTCCGTGTGGCGACGATGTGCGGCTTCTCCAGCTCGCGGGCGACGTACTTCGCGACGAACCGGCGCAGCTCGCCGTCGACGTTGGCGATGCGCCCGAGCAGCCCGGCACGCAGGCCGTCCGCCGCGAGGTCGAGCTTCAGCTGGTCCGGGTTCGGCGGCGTGACGTCGACGACGATCTGCAGGTCGGTGGTGGCGTGCGCCGTGACGATCAACGGCACCTCGACCGAGGCATGGAAGCGTTCCTTCTCGACCTGCAGGTTGATGGTGAAGTCGAGGTCGACCGGGATCACCAGCTCGTAGGAGATCTGCGTGCCCGGCAGCTCGGTGGCAGTTGCCTCGCCGATCTGCCCCTTCGCCGTGACCTGGGCGATGCGTCCCGGGCCGACACCCATGGGCCCGAAGTCGATCGGCTCGCCGGCGATGCCGTCGACAGCGCCCAGGATGCGCTCGGGGGTGACCGCGGCACGGAAGAACAGCGCGCCGAACTCCTCGTACGTGCAGCGTGCAGGCTCGGACTCGATGGACTCGACCATCCGGCGACGATATCGGTTACAGGCCGCCCATGCCGTACCGAATCAGGAAGTCACGATCGGTGTCACGCCCGCCCTCGGGGTCCGGGACGGGGCGGGTGTCCGACTCCTCGACCGTGTCCTCGAGACGGATCGCAGCGGGCAGCCGGGAGAAACGGCGGTTCTCAGTCACCTGCCACCTCCACTAGCGGGACGTCGGGATCGGCGAGCCGCTCACGGTCCACGGTACGCCCGCACAGGGCGCGGATGTCGTCGTTGACGTCCCAGACGTTCACGTTCATGCCCGCCGTCAGTTTCTGCCCGTCGAGCCAGAACGCGATGAACTCACCGGTCGACGTGTCGCCCCGCACCACCACGTCGTTCGACGGGCCCGCGTAGCCGACGTACTCCATGCCGAGGTCGTACTGGTCGGTGAAGAAGTACGGCTGCCAGTCGTAGACCACGTCCTCACCGAGCAGCACCTTCGCGACCGTTCTGCCCTGCTTGATCGCGTTGTCCCAGTGCTCCACCCGCACCGACTCATCGAGCGCGGCGTTGCGGGCCCGCGCGACGTCGCCGATCGCCAGCACGTCGGGGTCGCTGGTGGTGAAGCGCTCGTCGACCACGACGCCGTTGTCGACCGTGAGACCTGCGGATTCGGCGAGCTCGGTGTTGGGCACCGCTCCGACGCCCATGAGCACGAGGTCGGCCACGAGCTCGTCACCACCGGCCTTGACCGTGAACGGACCGGAACCGTCGATGGAGTCGACGCCCGTGTCGGTGCGCAGGTCGACGCCGTGCTTGCGGTGCAGCTCGGCGAAGTAGCCGGCCATCTCGTCGCCCAGGGCTCGCTGCAGCGGCATCGGCGCGGCCTCGAGCACCACGACGTCGACGCCTGCCTCGCGCGCTGCGGCCGCGGCCTCCAGCCCGATCCAGCCGCCGCCGATGACGACCACCGAGGACGACGACGCGAACGCCTCACGCAGCGCCTCGCTGTCCTCCACGCGGCGCAGGGTGCGGGCCAGCTCGGCGCCGGGGATGTCGAGCACGCGCGGGCGTGCACCGGTGGCGAGAATCGCCTTGTCGTACGCCAGCTCTTCACCGTCGGACAGCGTGACGCTGTGCTCGCCGAGATCGAGGGCTTCGACGGTGCGGCCGGTCAGCAGGCGCACGTCGTGCTCGTCGTACCAGGCCGCGGACTCGACGACGGCGTCGTCGAAGGCCGACTTGCCCATGAGGAACTCCTTGGAGAGCGGCGGCCGCTCGTACGGCGGATGTTCCTCGTCGCCGACGATCGTGATCGCGCCGTCGTGCCCTTTCTCGCGCAGCGCGATGGCGGCCTTCGCCGCGGCCAGCCCTGCGCCGATGATGACGATGTCCATACGTCCACCGTCCCTCGCGACACCAAAGGCGGCCACCCGAGGTCTGGTCCGATCCTCGGCCCGCTCGTCAGCGCTGGGATACGCTGCGGCCGTGGATCTGATCGCCGCTGTCGAGGCCGCGGGTGGGAACGAATTCGACTGGGTGGCGTTCGCCTCGATCCCGGTCTTCACCGCAGTGGTCGGCTGGCTGATCAACTGGACCGGGCTGATCATGCTCTTCAGCCCGGTGCGCTTCTACGGATTCAAGATCCCGGGCCTGAAGGAGCTGGCCACGCTGGTGCCACGCAAGATCCAGGAAGTGCCCGGCATCATGGAGGGCCGCGTCGGCTGGCAGGGCATCGTCCCGGCCAGGGCCGCGAAGATGGGTTCGATCGCTTCCGACAAGGCGATCTCGAAGCTCGGGACACCGGCGGAGTTCTACCAGCAGCTCGAGCCGGACCAGATCGCCGAGCACATCGTTTTGCTGTTCGAGCCGCAGATCCCGGAGGTCGTCGACGGGGTCATGCAGCGTGAGCAGCCCGAGCTGTGGGACAACCTGTCACCGCGGATCAAGCAGGCCGTCTACGACCGGGTCAAGAGCCAGCTGCCGAAGATCGTCACCGGCATCACCACCGAGATCGGCGTGCACATCGACCAGCTCCTCGACCCCAAGCTGATGGTCATCGACCACTTCGAGAAGAACCCCGACCTCGTCGTGCGGATCTTCCGCGACATCGGCAAGAAGGAGCTGCGGCTGATGGTGAACGTCGGCTTCATCTTCGGGTTCCTGCTCGGCATCCCGGTCGCCCTCATCGACGTGACGCTCCACCAGTGGTACCTCCTGCCGATCCTCGGCGTGATCGTCGGTTGGACGACGAACATGCTCGGCATGAAGCTGATCTTCGAGCCGGTCGAGCCCACCACGTGGGGCCCCATCAAGATGCACGGCCTGTTCCTGCGCCGGCAGCCCGAGGTGGCCGAGGTCTACGCGGGGATCATCGCCGACGACGTCGTCACCCTGGAGAACATCGGCAACACCCTGATGGACGGTCCGCGCGGCGATCGCACCCGTCAGATGCTGGCTGCCGCGCTGCGCCCTGCGATCGATCGGGCCGCGGGTCCGGCCAGGGCAGCCGCCAGGGTCGCGGTCGGATCCCGCCAGTTCGACTCGATCCGCGACTCGTTCGCCTCCGAGGCCGTCGACCGGACGATCTCGCCGTTCCGTGACCCGGCGTTCTCGAGGCGACAGAGCGACAAGATCCGGACCATGTTCGCCAGTCGCACCAAGGAGCTCCCGTACACGGACTTCGTCGAGATGCTGCGCTCGGCGATCAAGGAGGATGAGTGGATGCTCTACGCGCACGGGGCGATCATGGGCCTGGCCGGCGGCTTCCTCCATCTGGCGATCTTCGGAGTCTCCGGTGGTTGACCACGACGATCACGGCCAGGACGGGTCGTACACGCAGAACGAGGAGCTGCTCGGCGTGCTCAGATTCGCTGCGACAGCCGGCTTTCGCACGGCACAGTTCGGTGTCCGGACCTATGTGGAGTCCGGTCGCCGAATCGTCGAAGCGGTGACTCCGGAACCTGCCCGCGCCCTGGCCCGGGACCTCGAACGGGCCGCGCGCGAGTCGCCGGCCATCGCCGGCGTCGCCCGTCGGCTCGAGGAGGTGGCGGCTTCGAATGAGCACCTCAACGCGGCGATGAACTCGCTTCGCAGCTTCATCTCCGGGCCCACGACGCGTCCCGGGCAGACGGCCCTGCCCACCTTGAAGGAGAGTGGTGCAGACCTGATGCGTCGCTCCCGCGATGTCTGGAACGACGAGGAGGCTCATCCGGCCTACGGTCGGATCCTGAGCGAGCTGGCGCCCGACGAGGGACGAGTCCTGGTGCTGCTGCTGAGCAAGGGCCCGCAGCCCAGCGTCGACGTCCGCACCGGCGGGCCGGTCGGCATGCTCAGCTCCCGCCTGATCGCGCCGGGGCTCACGATGATCGGCTCCCGCGCCGGGCTGCGCCACACCGACCAGGTCCCTGCCTACCTCAACAACCTGTTCCGTCTCGGTCTCGTCTGGTTCTCCCGCGAGACGCTGCGCGACGTCCACCAGTACCAGGTCGTCGAGGCGCAGCCGGACGTGCTCGCGGCCATGCACTCGGTGCGCTACGCCAAGGTCGTGCGGCGATCCATCCACCTCACACCGTTCGGTGAGGACTTCTGCAAGGCCTGCCTGGTGCTGGACGCCGGCGAGGTCGCCGACCTCCCCAAGCACGCCCAGCCGTCGGACGACGACGACGTCATCGTGCCCACGATCCTCGAGAACTGACCCACCCCCTTCTCTTGACGTGGGCTGCCTGCGGGCATATATTCAACACATGATGAATAACGCCATCGAAGTGCAGCACCTCAGGGTCGAACGAGGCGGCAACCTCGTCATCCCCGAGCTCGACGTCACGATCCCGAGCGGCTCGGTCACCGGGCTCCTCGGCCCGAGCGGCTGCGGCAAGACGACCCTCATCCGGTGCATGGCCGGCATCCAGGTCACCGAGCGAGGCCACGTCACGGTGCTCGGCGAACCGGCCGGCGCGGCGGTCAACCGGGCTCGCGTCGCCTATGTCACCCAGTCCAGCTCGGTGTACCCGGACCTGACCGTCCGGCAGAACCTCGACTACTTCGCCGCGCTGTGCGGCAGCAGCGACGCGGACGTCGACCGGGCGCTCGAGCAGGTCGGCCTCAGCGATCGCGGCGGTTCGCTCACCGGCGAGCTGTCCGGCGGGCAACGCACCCGCGTGTCGCTGGCCGCCGCGCTCCTCGCCGACCCCGACGTGTACCTGCTCGACGAGCCCACTGTGGGCCTCGACCCGGTGCTTCGCCGCGACCTGTGGTTGCTGTTCAACGAGCTCGCCGCGCAAGGTCGCACCCTCCTGGTCTCCAGCCATGTCATGGACGAGGCCGGACGCTGCGATCGAGTGCTGCTGATGCGTGACGGCGAGCTCATCGCCGACGCGACACCCGACGAGCTGCGCAGCGCAGCCGGCACGAACGACCTCGAGCAGGCCTTCCTCGTGCTCGCCGAAAGGAGTGCAGCATGACCACCGCCACCACCCACCACACGCACCAGGCCCGACGGAGCGTCGGCATCGTCCGGACGCTGTCCTGCGCCCGCCGCGTGCTGCAGCAGCTCAGTCACGACCACCGGAGCGTCGCTCTCATCGTGCTGATGCCGTCGATCCTGCTGCTCGTGTTCCGGTACGTCTACGACGACACTCCCGTCGTCTTCGACCGGATCGGTCCGCAGATGCTCGGGCTGTTCCCGTTCATCATCATGTTCCTCGTGACGTCGGTGACGATGGTTCGCGAACGCACGTCCGGCACCCTCGAGCGCCTGTTGACCACTCCCCTGCGTCGCGGCGAGCTGATCGGCGGGTACGCGCTCGGCTTCGGCGTCGCCGCACTCGTGCAGTCCGTGGTCAGCTCCACCGTCGCCATCTACCTGCTCGGGCTCGACGTCCAGATCCCGTGGGCGATCGGCCTGTTCGCCATCGTCGACGCCGTGCTGGGCACCGCCCTGGGCCTGCTGATGTCGGCGTTCGCCACCACCGAGTTCCAGGCCGTCCAGTTCATGCCGCTCGTCGTGGTGCCGCAGATCCTGCTGTGCGGCCTGCTCATCCCGCGCGACCAGATGCCCCGCGTTCTCGAGCTCATCTCGGACGTCCTGCCGCTCAGCTACGCCACGGACGCGTTCACCGAGCTCTCCAACGCCGACACGTTCAACGACGCCATGGCCTTCGATCTGACGGTCCTGGTCGGATTCGTCGTGGTCTCGATCGCGCTCGCGTCGCTGACCCTGCGTCGCCGTACGCCGTGACCACTCGCTCCCGGGGACGCCCTGCGGGCGGGTCGACCGGCGACACTCGCGCCGCGATCCTCGCCGCCGCCCGCTCGCAGTTCGCGGCACGCGGACTGAACGGTGCCTCGCTGCGCTCGATCGCGCGCGAGGCCGGCGTCGACGCGAGCCTGATCAGCCACTACTTCGGCGACAAGTCGCAGCTGATGGTCGCCACGATGCAGCTGCCGGTCAACCCGATCGAGAAGATCGCGGGCGTCGTCGCGGGCGGCCCTGACGGCATGGCCGAACGCCTCGTGCGGACGTTCTTGAACGCCTGGGACCCGCACCGCGAGGTGTTCAGCACGCTCGTGCGCACCACGCTCGGCGGCGGCGACACCGAGGCGCCGATGCTCCAGCTGGCGCGCAGCGTGCTGATCGCCAAGCTGCTTGAGGTCCTCGAAGGCGAGAATCGCGAGCTGCGCGCCACCCTCATCGCGAGCCACATCATCGGGATGGCCACGCTGAGGTACGTGGCGGAGCTCGAGCCGTTGGCAGACGCCCCGATCGAGGACGTCGTGGCCGCCTACGCGCCGTCGATGCAGCTCCTCATCAGCCGATGAGAGGTGTCAGCCGCTCCGAGAGCGCCATGGCGTCGTACGGCGCCCGCACCTTCATGTCGTTGTCGAAGTAGACGTAGACGTCGGCGCCGGCATCGGCCCACTCGCGCACCGACGCTGCCCAGGTGTCGAGCGCGTCAGCGTCGTAGCCGCTCGCGTAGAGCTCGGTGTCCCCGTGCAGCCGGACGTAGGCGAAGTCGGACGTCACGTCCCGCAGCTGCGGCCACTTGCCGGCAGTGTCGGCGACCACCAGGCCGACGTCGTGCTCGCGCAACAGATCCGGCAGGCCGGCATCGACGAAGCTCGCGTGCCGGACCTCGAGCGCGTGGCGCACCGGCCGGTCGGCCTCGGTCTCGGTCAAGGCGCCGTCCCCGACGCGGTCGTCATGGTGTTTCGCGAGCGCGGCTGCCTGCTCCGTCGTCCGCGGGAGCAGGTCGAAGAACGCGACCAACCGTTCGGCATCGAACTGGAACGTGGGCGGCAGCTGCCAGAGCACCGGCCCCAGGGCGGGGCCGAGGGCGAGCACACCGGAGGCGAAGAAGTTCGCCAGTGGAGTCTCCACGTCAGCCAGCCGCTTCATGTGGGTGATGAACCGCCCACCCTTGACCGCGAAGCAGAAGTCGTCAGGTGTCTGCTCCCGCCACGAGCGATAGCTCTTCGGACGTTGCAGGGCGTAGAACGAGCCGTTGATCTCGACACTCGACATCCGCTCGGCCACATAGGCGAGCTCGTCCCGCTGGCGCAGGCCCTTCGGGTAGAACGTGCCGCGCCACGGGGCATAGGTCCAGCCGGAGATGCCGACCCTGACCCGTCCGGCCATGAGGTCAGAACAAGCCGGCGACGGTACCGACGACGGCGAAGAAGGCCACGACGATCGACACGGGCACCAGCCACAGCGAGGCGATCGCGATCGTGACGGTGGTGCCGATCTTGGGCGGGACGAAGTAGCGGGCGCGGGGCAGGTCGCCGACGCCCTCGATCCAACGGCCCGTCATGCCCACTCCACTCCACACGCCGCGCAGTCGCGACAACACCCGCCAGCCTCCGCCGCCGGCGATCTGGGTCAGCGCGGCGCGCGTCTCGTCGACCTTGCCGCTGAGACTCACCGCGATGCCGAGCTCGGTGGCCAGCGCGGTGGGCTCCTCGACCGCCCGCAAGATCCGTTGACGACGCGCCCCGAACGCGAACGAGATCGCGGCCATGAGCAGGCCGACGACGAGCCCGACCACGCGTCCGAGGCCGTCGGCGTTCAGGGCGAGCAGCAGCGTGGCCGCGATGAACGGGATCGGTGCGATGAGCACCAGCAGCGTGGGGATGCGCAGCACCCGCACGGCGAGCACGATGACCGACGTGGCGCGCTGGGCGACCTCACTGGTCTGGCCATCGACGCGCGCCGCCATGTCCTCGACACCGCGGTTGGCCCGCGCCCCCCATGACGTCCGCCTGCTCCGCATGGCTCCACTCTAGGAGCAGGGCATTAGCCTGCATCTGTGGCGATCGTCCTGGCTCTGCTGTCGGCCCTGGCCTACGGCATCTCGGACTTCCTCGGCGGCATCTTCTCCAAGAAGGCGAGCCCGTGGCACGTGGCCGTCGTCGGGCAGACGTCCTCCACCGTGACGGTCACGCTGGTGGCGCTCCTCATCGGAGGCTCACCGTCCGCTTCCGACTGGCAGTGGGGAGCACTTGCCGGAGTCGGCGGCGGCTTCGGCGCCGCGTTCCTCTACCGCGGACTGGCCAGCGCACGGATGGGCGTGGTTGCTCCCTTGTCCGCGGTGGGCTCGGCCCTGCTGCCGGTCGCCGTCGGCCTCGTGACCGGAGAGCGGCCGTCCATGCTGGCCGTCATCGGCATCGTGTGCGCCTTCCCCGCGATCTACCTGATCTCCCTCGTCGTCGACATCTCCGGGCCCACGACGCGTCCCGGGCAGACGGCCCTGCCGACCTTGAAGGAGAGTGGTGCAGACCTGATGCGTCGCTCCCGCGATGTCTGGAACGACGAGGAGGCTCATCCGGCCTACGGTCGGATCCTGAGCGAGCTGGCGCCCGACGAGGGACGAGTCCTGGTGCTGCTGCTGAGCAAGGGCCCGCAGCCCAGCGTCGACGTCCGCACCGGCGGGCCGGTCGGCATGCTCAGCTCCCGCCTGATCGCGCCGGGGCTCACGATGATCGGCTCCCGCGCCGGGCTGCGCCACACCGACCAGGTCCCTGCCTACCTCAACAACCTGTTCCGTCTCGGTCTCGTCTGGTTCTCCCGCGAGACGCTGCGCGACGTCCACCAGTACCAGGTCGTCGAGGCTCAGCCGGACGTGCTCGCGGCCATGCACTCGGTGCGCTACGCCAAGGTCGTGCGGCGATCCATCCACCTCACACCGTTCGGTGAGGACTTCTGCAAGGCCTGCCTGGTGCTGGACGCCGGCGAGGTCGCCGACCTCCCCAAGCACGCCCAGCCGTCGGACGACGACGACGTCATCGTGCCCACGATCCTCGAGAACTGACCCACCCCCTTCTCTTGACGTGGGCTGCCTGCGGGCATATATTCAACACATGATGAATAACGCCATCGAAGTGCAGCACCTCAGGGTCGAACGAGGCGGCAACCTCGTCATCCCCGAGCTCGACGTCACGATCCCGAGCGGCTCGGTCACCGGGCTCCTCGGCCCGAGCGGCTGCGGCAAGACGACCCTCATCCGGTGCATGGCCGGCATCCAGGTCACCGAGCGAGGCCACGTCACGGTGCTCGGCGAACCGGCCGGCGCGGCGGTCAACCGGGCTCGCGTCGCCTATGTCACCCAGTCCAGCTCGGTGTACCCGGACCTGACCGCCCGGCAGAACCTCGACTACTTCGCCGCGCTGTGCGGCAGCAGCGACGCGGACGTCGACCGGGCGCTCGAGCAGGTCGGCCTCAGCGATCGCGGCGGTTCGCTCACCGGCGAGCTGTCCGGCGGGCAACGCACCCGCGTGTCGCTGGCCGCCGCGCTCCTCGCCGACCCCGACGTGTACCTGCTCGACGAGCCCACTGTGGGCCTCGACCCGGTGCTTCGCCGCGACCTGTGGTTGCTGTTCAACGAGCTCGCCGCGCAAGGTCGCACCCTCCTGGTCTCCAGCCATGTCATGGACGAGGCCGGACGCTGCGATCGAGTGCTGCTGATGCGTGACGGCGAGCTCATCGCCGACGCGACACCCGACGAGCTGCGCAGCGCAGCCGGCACGAACGACCTCGAGCAGGCCTTCCTCGTGCTCGCCGAAAGGAGTGCAGCATGACCACCGCCACCACCCACCACACGCACCAGGCCCGACGGAGCGTCGGCATCGTCCGGACGCTGTCCTGCGCCCGCCGCGTGCTGCAGCAGCTCAGTCACGACCACCGGAGCGTCGCTCTCATCGTGCTGATGCCGTCGATCCTGCTGCTCGTGTTCCGGTACGTCTACGACGACACTCCCGTCGTCTTCGATCGGATCGGTCCGCAGATGCTCGGGCTGTTCCCGTTCATCATCATGTTCCTCGTGACGTCGGTGACGATGGTTCGCGAACGCACGTCCGGCACCCTCGAGCGCCTGTTGACCACTCCCCTGCGTCGCGGCGAGCTGATCGGCGGGTACGCGCTCGGCTTCGGCGTCGCCGCACTCGTGCAGTCCGTGGTCAGCTCCACCGTCGCCATCTACCTGCTCGGGCTCGACGTCCAGATCCCGTGGGCGATCGGCCTGTTCGCCATCGTCGACGCCGTGCTGGGCACCGCCCTGGGCCTGCTGATGTCGGCGTTCGCCACCACCGAGTTCCAGGCCGTCCAGTTCATGCCGCTCGTCGTGGTGCCGCAGATCCTGCTGTGCGGCCTGCTCATCCCGCGCGACCAGATGCCCCGCGTTCTCGAGCTCATCTCGGACGTCCTGCCGCTCAGCTACGCCACGGACGCGTTCACCGAGCTCTCCAACGCCGACACGTTCAACGACGCCATGGCCTTCGATCTGACGGTCCTGGTCGGATTCGTCGTGGTCTCGATCGCGCTCGCGTCGCTGACCCTGCGTCGCCGTACGCCGTGACCACTCGCTCCCGGGGACGCCCTGCGGGCGGGTCGACCGGCGACACTCGCGCCGCGATCCTCGCCGCCGCCCGCTCGCAGTTCGCGGCACGCGGACTGAACGGTGCCTCGCTGCGCTCGATCGCGCGCGAGGCCGGCGTCGACGCGAGCCTGATCAGCCACTACTTCGGCGACAAGTCGCAGCTGATGGTCGCCACGATGCAGCTGCCGGTCAACCCGATCGAGAAGATCGCGGGCGTCGTCGCGGGCGGCCCTGACGGCATGGCCGAACGCCTCGTGCGGACGTTCTTGAACGCCTGGGACCCGCACCGCGAGGTGTTCAGCACGCTCGTGCGCACCACGCTCGGCGGCGGCGACACCGAGGCGCCGATGCTCCAGCTGGCGCGCAGCGTGCTGATCGCCAAGCTGCTTGAGGTCCTCGAAGGCGAGAATCGCGAGCTGCGCGCCACCCTCATCGCGAGCCACATCATCGGGATGGCCACGCTGAGGTACGTGGCGGAGCTCGAGCCGTTGGCAGACGCCCCGATCGAGGACGTCGTGGCCGCCTACGCGCCGTCGATGCAGCTCCTCATCAGCCGATGAGAGGTGTCAGCCGCTCCGAGAGCGCCATGGCGTCGTACGGCGCCCGCACCTTCATGTCGTTGTCGAAGTAGACGTAGACGTCGGCGCCGGCATCGGCCCACTCGCGCACCGACGCTGCCCAGGTGTCGAGCGCGTCAGCGTCGTAGCCGCTCGCGTAGAGCTCGGTGTCCCCGTGCAGCCGGACGTAGGCGAAGTCGGACGTCACGTCCCGCAGCTGCGGCCACTTGCCGGCAGTGTCGGCGACCACCAGGCCGACGTCGTGCTCGCGCAACAGATCCGGCAGGCCGGCATCGACGAAGCTCGCGTGCCGGACCTCGAGCGCGTGGCGCACCGGCCGGTCGGCCTCGGTCTCGGTCAAGGCGCCGTCCCCGACGCGGTCGTCATGGTGTTTCGCGAGCGCGGCTGCCTGCTCCGTCGTCCGCGGGAGCAGGTCGAAGAACGCGACCAACCGTTCGGCATCGAACTGGAACGTGGGCGGCAGCTGCCAGAGCACCGGCCCCAGGGCGGGGCCGAGGGCGAGCACACCGGAGGCGAAGAAGTTCGCCAGTGGAGTCTCCACGTCAGCCAGCCGCTTCATGTGGGTGATGAACCGCCCACCCTTGACCGCGAAGCAGAAGTCGTCAGGTGTCTGCTCCCGCCACGAGCGATAGCTCTTCGGACGTTGCAGGGCGTAGAACGAGCCGTTGATCTCGACACTCGACATCCGCTCGGCCACATAGGCGAGCTCGTCCCGCTGGCGCAGGCCCTTCGGGTAGAACGTGCCGCGCCACGGGGCATAGGTCCAGCCGGAGATGCCGACCCTGACCCGTCCGGCCATGAGGTCAGAACAAGCCGGCGACGGTACCGACGACGGCGAAGAAGGCCACGACGATCGACACGGGCACCAGCCACAGCGAGGCGATCGCGATCGTGACGGTGGTGCCGATCTTGGGCGGGACGAAGTAGCGGGCGCGGGGCAGGTCGCCGACGCCCTCGATCCAACGGCCCGTCATGCCCACTCCACTCCACACGCCGCGCAGTCGCGACAACACCCGCCAGCCTCCGCCGCCGGCGATCTGGGTCAGCGCGGCGCGCGTCTCGTCGACCTTGCCGCTGAGACTCACCGCGATGCCGAGCTCGGTGGCCAGCGCCGTGGGCTCCTCGACCGCCCGCAAGATCCGTTGACGACGCGCCCCGAACGCGAACGAGATCGCGGCCATGAGCAGGCCGACGACGAGCCCGACCACGCGTCCGAGGCCGTCGGCGTTCAGGGCGAGCAGCAGCGTGGCCGCGATGAACGGGATCGGTGCGATGAGCACCAGCAGCGTGGGGATGCGCAGCACCCGCACGGCGAGCACGATGACCGACGTGGCGCGCTGGGCGACCTCACTGGTCTGGCCATCGACGCGCGCCGCCATGTCCTCGACACCGCGGTTGGCCCGCGCCCCCCATGACGTCCGCCTGCTCCGCATGGCTCCACTCTAGGAGCAGGGCATTAGCCTGCATCTGTGGCGATCGTCCTGGCTCTGCTGTCGGCCCTGGCCTACGGCATCTCGGACTTCCTCGGCGGCATCTTCTCCAAGAAGGCGAGCCCGTGGCACGTGGCCGTCGTCGGGCAGACGTCCTCCACCGTGACGGTCACGCTGGTGGCGCTCCTCATCGGAGGCTCACCGTCCGCTTCCGACTGGCAGTGGGGAGCACTTGCCGGAGTCGGCGGCGGCTTCGGCGCCGCGTTCCTCTACCGCGGACTGGCCAGCGCACGGATGGGCGTGGTTGCTCCTTTGTCCGCGGTGGGCTCGGCCCTGCTGCCGGTCGCCGTCGGCCTCGTGACCGGAGAGCGGCCGTCCATGCTGGCCGTCATCGGCATCGTCTGCGCCTTTCCCGCGATCTACCTGATCTCCCTCGTCGTCGACGAGGACCCGTCTCACCGAGGTGGGGTCATCGACGGCATCCTCGCTGGTCTCGGATTCGGCTCCTTGTTCACGTTCCTCGGACAGATCGGAGACGACGCCGGTTTGATGCCGCTGGCGATCTCGCAGGCCACGTCCGTGCTCGGAGTGGTCCTCACGGCCATGGTGCTCCGGGAGAGCTTCGTTCCACGCGGCCTGGCCTGGCGCGCCGTCGTGATGGGGCCACTGGGAGCAACCGCCACCGGAGCGTTCCTGGCCGCCACGCAGATGGGTCTGCTGGCCATCGTCTCGGTGATCGCGGCTCTCTATCCGGCCAGCACGGTCGTGCTCGCGACGATCTTCCTCCGCGAGCGGATCCACACCTGGCAGGCGGTGGGGCTGGCATTCGCGGTCGCCGCCGTCACCTTGGTGGCGATCGGCTGACGACTCTGGTCAGCTGCGCAGCTTCTCGGCGAAGAACGCCAGCACCCGGTCGACGCCCTCCTGCTGTCGGTGCTCGGTGAGCGTCGAGTGCTTGCGGCCCGGGAACTCGACGCGAATGAAGGCGTCGCCGATCTCGCGCGTCAGCGTGTCGAATCGCGTCCCCGTGGCCATGTCCTTGTCGTACTGCAGGCCTAGCACCGCACACCCTGCCGCGGCACGCTGCTTCACCACGGCGAGATCGTCCGGCGAGAGGCCGAGGTCTGCCGACCGCTTCCGTCCGACAGCGAACGGCAGTGACGGTTGGGCCAGCACTGGGGCGGCCACCGACGTGTCGACCATCATCGCGAGCGCGAACCCGCCCGTGAAGCACATGCCGAGCGCTCCGACACCCGGACCACCGAGCTCCTCGTGCAGCGATCGAGACAGGCTGCGCAGCCATCCGGCGATCGGCGACGTCTCGCCGGCCGCCAGCTTCGTGAACTCGCGGCTCACGCACACCTTCGGGAACGTCGTCAGCATCGATCGCGGGCCCACGGGCGCCTCCGGTGTACCGAAGAGGTGCGGCAGGACGACGGTGAAGCCGGCCGCCACCACCTCCTCGGCGAACCCGATCACCTTGGGCGTGAGGCCGGGAACCTCGTGGATCACGATCACGCCGGGACCTGATCCCTTGCGATAGGTGGGGTACGAGGTCCCATCCGCCGAGTGCTCGCCGCGGGTCCAGCTGTCCAGCAGAGTCATGGAGCCGAGTATGGCGTGGCGGCGGCTGGGGACAGGTCTACTTCAGGAACTTGCTGGTGCTGCGGTCCTTGAGCGGCTTGCCACCGGTCTGGCAGGTCGGGCAGTACTGCAGCGACGAGTCGGCGAACACGACCTGCGCCACGGTGTCTCCGCACACCGGACAGGCCTCGCCGGTGCGGCCGTGGACGCGCATCCGGCTGCGCTTGTTGTCCTTCAGCTCGGACGCGGCCTTGCCGTGCGCCTCAGCGAGCGCCTCCCCCAGCACGTCGCGGATGGCCGCCTCGAGCCGCGCCACCTGCTCGTCGTCGAGGTCGGCGGCGATGGCGAACGGCGACATCTTGGCCCCATGCAGGATCTCGTCGCTGTAGGCGTTGCCGATGCCGGCCACGACCTTCTGGTCGCGCAGCAACCGCTTGACCTGCATGCGGCGGCCCTCCAGGAGAGGCGCGAGCTCGAACCCGTCGGCCAGCGGGTCGGGCCCGAGGGCGGCGATGCCGGGAACGTCCTGCGGGTCGCGGACCGCGTAGACGGCGAGACCCTTGTGGGTGCCGGCCTCGGTGAGGTCGAACCCCACGTGCGGGCCGTCGCCCTTGTCCAGCCGCACCCGCATGGCCAGCGGGCCGTTGCCGAGCTTGAGCCGCTTGTCGCCGAGCTTGTCCGACCATCGCAGCCAGCCCGCCCTGGCGAGATGGATGACGAGGTGCAGCCCGCTCACGTCGAGGTCGACGAACTTTCCGTGCCGACCGACGCCGGTGATCTCGAGCCCGGCGAACGACGCGATCGGGGGGTCGAACGTCTTGAGCACGGAGATGGACGCCTGCTCGATCTCGGCGACCACGGCTCCCACGGCACGACCACGCAGGTCGGCCACCAGAGCGTCGACCTCGGGCATCTCGGGCACGGAACAAGCCTAGGCGGTGAGGCGGACCGCGGGCTGACACGCGAGCGACGTCGCGATCACCGGCGACTCCACCGCACTCGAGCGGTTCCGTTCAGCGTTCTCCTTGCCGGAGCCGGTGACTGTTTCCTGACGTCAGCCGTCGTGGCGGACGTAGAACTCCTCCATGTCCGGCCAGGTGGTCGTGCGCGCCGCTCGACCGGTGAGCACGCCGAGGTGCCCACCGGGCGCCTGCACGAGGTCGGCGTCCGGTGAGCCGGTCACCAGGTCGAGCAGGTGGGTGACGGCCGGCATCGGGGCGAGCGTGTCGTTCAAGCCGGCGACGACGAGCACCGGCTTGTCGATCTTCGCGAGCTCGACCGCGCGGCCGCCGAGCTGCATCGTGCCGCTCGCGAACTCGTTGCTGCGCATCACCACGTGGTAGAGCTGCCCGAACGTGCGGCCGGGGTAGGCGTACATGTTGCCCATGAACCGGTCGACCGCCTCCAGCTGGGCGAGGAAGTCCCGGTCGTCGGCGTGGGTCAGCATCGCGATCGGCTTCGTGAGGTACTTGTCGATGGCCGACAGCTGGAAGCCGAGCCGGGTGAGCGGAGCCGGGATGCCGCCCGCGAGCCGGTACGTGCTGTGGACGATGCGGACGCCGGCTCGGTTGAGGGGCCGGGCGATGGCCAGGATCGGCACGGCATGGAGGTCGAACGGGCTCGCGACGGCCGTGGCCGTCGCGATGGGGAGCTCGGGGTGGGCAGCCGTGGTGAGCATCGTGAAGATGCCGCCCAGGCTCCATCCGGCCATGTGCACGCTTGAACCGTCGGCGTCGGCGCTGACGGCCTGGATGGCGTCCGGCAGGATCGTGTCGACCCAGTGCTCGATGCCCTGATCGCGATGGCTGAACTTCACCGGCCCGTAGTCGACGAGGTAGACGGGCCGGCCCTGTTCCACGAAGTACTCGACGACGCTGCAGCCGCGCCGCAGGTCGAAGGCGATGGCGGGTGCGGCCAGCGGCGGCACCAGGAGCAGCGGCTTGCCGTGCTGTTCGACGCCCGGCACCGGGTCGTAGCGGTGGAGGGTCGCGTTCTCGGTGCGTTCGACGAGCTCGCGCGGTGTCTGGCGGAGGTCCGCGATCGGCTTGCGCTGCAGCTTGTCGCGCAGGTTCGTCCTCGCCGCGCCCAGGTCGCGGGGAATGCGCAGGGTCGGGAGGGCCACGGGCTCAGTGTCACAGAATCCTGTGACGACGTCAGTCGGCTCAGCCGCGGTAGCGGCGACCCAACCTGGTCAGCGTCAGGATGAATCCACCGACCACGATGGCCACGAGTCCCAGGCCGAAGGCCACGGGTGTGGCCGATGCGCCGGTCATGCGCAGCGCGTCACCATCACCGTTGCCAGCGCTGCCGGTGGCGTTGTCGTCATCGTCCGCACCGACGGAAGGGTCTTGGTCCCTGCGGTCGTCCGCGCCGCCGGAACCACCGTCGTCGCCAGCCGCGCGCAGGTTCCACGTGACGCAGTCCGACCCGTCGCTTTCCAGGCCCCTCCCCCCGGTGGCGACGACGCAGAACGTGTGGCGTCCCGGGCTCAGGGCGGCCGTCGCCACGTCCGCCGTCACATCCTCAGCCGTCTCGTCGAAGTCGCCGTCGACCGTGGCCATGTCGAACGACCGCCCATCGTCGAGCCGATAGCTGGCCGACGCGACGGTCGATGCGTCGTCGGCCTTCGCCGAGACCGTGACCTTGTCGCCCACCTTGACCTGCTCTGGGGACGCGGCCACGCCGGAGACCGACGGAGGCGCAGTGTCCTGCCCCTGCACGATGAACGAGGAGCATGGTGGCGTGAGTGTCTGATTGCCGCCGGCGTCCGTCGCGCGAACGCAGATGGTGTGGCGGCCCTGACTCAGTGCGCCGGATTCCACGCCGATCCTGATGTTTTCGACAGCTTCGTCGAAGACATCGTCGCCGGCAGACATGGCCGCCCACGATCCGCCGTCGAGGTTGTACTCGCCCGAGACGATGCCCGACCCACCGGTGTCGTCGGCCGTCGCCCAGATGGTGACCAGGTCTCCCGTGGTCGCCGGCTCAGGTGTGGCGCTCAGCCCGTAGACACCGGGTGCGGTCGTGTCGGACGGGTCTTGGGTGACCGTGTCGGCCGACGCACCTGCCGCGGCAAGGATGATCGACGGAACAACGAGTGCTGCGCCGGCCAGCACGACAAGGCCGCTACGCAGTCCGATCTGGTGCGGTCGAGATGGCGACGTGCTGGTCATGAGGTCCCCCCGAACATTCCGTGCTGGGATGATGTTCGCACACGACCCACTGAGCCTGCACCCATCGGGCCACCGTTTCCTTCTCTAACCCGTGATGGTCAGCCCCAGCAAGGTCAGATTGAGGGTGACGACGATCGCCGCGACCACCCATGCAGCAGCGGTGAGCGCGCGCGGGTTCACGTGCTCCCCCATGACCTCAGTGGACGAGGTCAGCCGGACGAGCGGGATCAGCGCGAACGGGATGCCGAGCGACAGCAGCACCTGGGAGACGACGAGCGCACCGCTCGGCTCTGCGCCGAGCGCGAGCACGACGAGGGCGGGGATCACGGTGATGATCCGGCGGGTGATCATCGGGATGCGCAGTCCGAGCAGCCCTTGCATCACCTCGGCGCCGGCGGCACTGCCGACCGACGTCGATGCGAGGCCGGACCCCAGCAGCGAGACGGCGAACAGCAGGGCCACACCGGCCCCGAGCTCGGACGAGACGACCGCATGTGCGCCGTTCAACGTGTCGGTGCCCGGCAGGCCCTGGAGGCCGGCGGCAGCGACGACCAGCAGCGACAGGTTCAGCAGACCGGCCAGCAGGAGTGCGAGCACCACGTCGGCCCGCGTGGCCGACAGCAGGTCACGGAGCGACACGTTCTTCCCCCGGTCACCGAGCCGCGTGACGGTGAGGCTCGAGTGCAGGTAGATGACGTGCGGCATCACCGTGGCGCCGATGATGCCCGACGCCAGGAGCACGCTGTCCGAGCCCTCGAAGGTCGGGATGAGCCCTGCGGCGAGCGGACCGGGATCGGGCGGATTGACGAACAGCCCGGCCAGGAAGCCGACCGCGATCAGCATCAGGAACATGACGATCACGCGCTCGAGCGTGCTCTGACCGCGAACGTCGCCGATCCGCAGGATGAGGATCGAGATCGTCGCCGTGATGACGGCGCCGAGCAGGAGCGGCAGGTCGAAGAGGAGGTTGAGGGCGATGGCTCCGCCGACCACCTCCGCCAGGTCGGTGGCGATGGCCACCGCCTCCGCCTGCAGCCAGTACGCCAGACGTGGCCCGCGGCTGAGCCGCCGGCCGACGTGGGTCGCCAGTGATCCGCCGGTGACCATCCCGAGCTTCGCCGACAGGTACTGCACCAGCACGGCCATCGCGTTGGCGAGCACCACGACCCACACCAGGGTGTAGCCGAATCGCGCGCCGGCGGTGACGTTGGTGGCCACGTTTCCGGGGTCGACGTACGCCACGGCAGCGACGAACGCCGGACCGAGCAGCGACATGCGCCGCACCACCGGTGACGTCGTGGACATGGGACGGAACGCTATCAACGCCCGGAGGGGTTGGCGCTCTGGAGGATCAGCTCACGCGCTGCGGTGCACGGCGCCGGCGGTTGCGGTTCCGATTCCGGTTCCGGTTCCCGGAGCGAGGTGTCGAGTTCCCACCGGACGGCGGACGCGTGGTCGCCGTGGCGACCTGTCCACTGGTGGCCAGGGCCTCGACGGTCAGCGGGCGTGGCGCGCGGCGGGAGTCGTGACGGCGTGCGGCGACACCGGCCTTCTGCTGCATGCGCACCACGTCGTTGACCGCGGCAGGTGTCGTCATGGTGACGACGGCGCCGGACTCACCGGCGCGGGCCGTGCGGCCGGACCGGTGCGTGAATGCCTTCGGCTCGGCCGGAGCGTCGTAATGCACGACGAGGCCGATGCCGTCGATGTGGATGCCGCGGGCGGCGACGTCGGTCGCCACGATGACGGACGCGTCGCCGGAGCGGAACCGCTTGAGGTTGCGTTCGCGCTGGCTCTGGTTGAGATCGCCGTGCAGGTCGACGGCCACGACTGCACCCGTGCTGAGCTGGCGGGCCAGCCGCTGCGCACCACGTCGGGTGCGGGTGAAGACGATCGACCGCGGGTTGGCGGTCACCAGGTCACGAGCGACGGAGAGCCGTTCGGTCTGCTCGGAGACGAGCAGGTGGTGCTCCGTGCTGTCGGACAGCTGGTCGACCGGGTCGACCTCGTGCCGGCGGTGCTGCGGCAGGTGACGGCGGACGAGCTTGTCGACCTGCCCGTCGAGCGTGGCCGACAGCAGGAGCCGCTGGCCGTCGGACGGCGTGGCGGCGAGCAGGCGGTCGATCGGCTTGTAGAACCCGAGGTCGCACAGGTGGTCGGCCTCGTCGAGCACGGTCACCTCGACGGCGTCGAGGTGACACTGGCGACGCTCGATGAGGTCGCCGAGGCGCCCCGGCGTCGCGATGACGACGTCGGCGCCCTGGCGGAGCGCGGTGATCTGCTTGCCCATCGGCGCACCGCCGTAGACGGTGGCGAGCTTCAGGCCGAGCGCGGACGCGAGGGGCGCGAGCGCCTCGGCGACCTGGTTCGCGAGCTCACGGGTGGGCAGCAGGACCAGACCGCGGGGGTGGCCCGGGCGGCTCTTGCTCCCGGCGAGCCGAGCGAGGACCGGAAGGCCGAAGGCCAGCGTCTTGCCGGAACCGGTGCGGGCCCGGCCGAGCACATGGTGGCCGGCCAGCGCGTCGGGGATGACGGCCAGCTGGACGGGAGTGGGGATGGTGATGTCGCGGCGACGCAGGACGTCGATGATCGCGGGGTCGAGGGAAAGATCGGAAAAGGAGCGCGACGGGACGTCGCGAACAGGGTGGGACACAGAACTCACAGACTTGGTGGGAAGCCCGGAAGATCCTGGTCGCGCTGACTGCGCGCCGTGCCGGGCGGCGGTGACCGTGCGCGGATGCGCGACGTTCACGAATTCACATGCTAGCAGTCATCAGCCCGTTGACCTGCATCGTCGCCGGGTGTCCCTGGTCACGCCGCGCCTCCGTCAGGGCTGTTTGACCGCGATGTCGGCGATCTGCTTGTCGAAGTCGTCGACCTTGGTCGCCTTGCCGCTGAGCAGGTCGACCTTGTAGAGGTCCGGCTGTGCGGTGTCGCTGGTGCGCAGCGAGGCGTACCCGGTGTTTGTCACCGTTCGGCCGCCCGACACCTTGCTCTGGATGTCGAACCCCACGACGTCGCTGACCGAGCTCAGCCCGAGGGTGCCGAGGCCGAACATGTTCCCGTCGTGCGGCTCGATCAGCTGCACGAGATACGCATTGGGCGCGTTGACGCCGAACACGGAGGTGGTGGTCTGGATGGACATGTCGTTGTTCGTGTGGGCGATGCCCGTGCTCTCGAGCTCCAGAGTTCCGTTGCTCGTCGTGGTGTGCGTGTCGAGCCGATGCACGACGTTCTGCCTCGTGTCGCTGACGACACGAAGGACCTCCCCGTGCACGTCGAAGTCGACGCCGAAATGCTCACCGTCGGGTGGGATCGTCATCGTGGAGACCAGGGTGGCGGCGCCGGTCTTGGCGTTCAACGTGTAGATGCCACCCAGCTCGCCGACGCCGTAGAAGGTGTCGTCCTGCACGCGGTAGTCGATCCCTATCAGGGCTACCTCGAGCCCGCGGCTCTCCTGGCCCGAGAGGCCGGAGACCTCGGCGACGTAGTCGTCATCGTCGGGTTCGTCGAGCTCGAAGATCCGCAACGACGTGCCGTTGTCGCCGAGGCCGAGCGCCTCGTCGCTGCTGAGCGTCGTCTTGCCGGAGGCGTGTGCGCCGGTGGACATCGCGGCGACGATGGCCGCGGTCAAGGCGACCGTCGCCGTGGCGATGAGTGCGCGAGATGGTGTGCGCATGGGAGTGCCTGTCAGTCGTGGTGCGGTGTGCGAACGGTGGGCTGGAAGATGTCAGGAAGCGCTCATTTCGTCCCCGTGGCCACGAGCAGCTCGCACGGCCCGACGAACCCGTCGTCGGTCTCGAACTGGGCCAGGGATGCGGCGATCTCGTCCCAGACCGCCGGGCGCTCGTCCTCGGGAAGCCCGCCGAGCATCTGGTGCAGGGCGCCGAAGGAGTCGCGCTCGAACCGGACGCAGTCGGCGGCAGACGCCATCCGCAGCGGCGCATCGACGGCCGTGACCTGCACGTCGCTGAAACCGGCTTCGCCGAAGACCTCTTCCAGGACACCGGGCGCACCGAGGCTGAACGGGCCGGGCTGGCCCGGCAGCGGTGCCGGCAGCTGCGCCCGTTCGCGGATGATCGACACCGGGATCGAGAAGAACTGGTTGCGGTCGGGTGTCGAGTACACGATCGCCGAGACCTTGCCGCCATCGTCCAGGGCGCGACGCATGCCGGCCAGGGCTGCCTGCTGGTCGGGGAAGTAGATCAGGCCGAGCCGCGAGATCACCTGGTCGAAGATCCCCTCGGGCACGGCGTCGAGGTTCTCGCCGTCGGCCTCGAGGGTCTCGACGTTGGTCAGGCCGGCTTCCGCAGCCGCCTTCGCGGCAAAGGTGAGGATCGTCGGCGAGATGTCGGTCGCGACGACCGTTCCGTCCTTGCCCACGCGGCGGGCGGCAGCGAGAGTCTGCCCGCCGGCGCCGGCGGCGACGTCGAGCACCGTGCAGCCGGCCTTCATGCCGACCGCGTCGAGCATCGTGTCGGTGGCTTTGCCCAGCCAGGTCTCCAGGGTCGGGCCCCAGCGGTCCCACGCCTCAGCGGCGTCCTCCCACTGGCGTCGGGTGGTGGTCTTGTACTGGATCGGATCGAAGCTCATGTCGGTTCTCCTTGACAGCGTCTGCTGGTTGCTTTGTGGTCTTGGCTCCAGCATTCGCCATCCCGTTGATGGCAACTAGTCCACGATCGCGACCCCGCTGGTCCAGATTTGTGACTACCCACGCCGCCTATCGGTGGGAAGATGAGGTATGCCCGACTACGGAGACTTCTGTCCCGTCCAGATGGCCGCCGAGGTGGTGGCCGACCGCTGGACGCCGTTGATCGTCCGCGAGCTGGTGCTCGGGAACACCCGGTTCAACGACATCGCCCGCGCCATGCCGGGCATCTCGCGCACGCTGCTCGTCCAGCGGCTGCGCCACCTCGAGCGCAAGGGGGTGCTTGAGACCTGGCCGGCACCGACCGGCCGCGGCAGCGAGTACCACCTCACGCCCGCCGGCAAGGACCTCGAGAGAGTGATCGACAGCCTCGGACGCTGGGCGATCGAGTGGCTCTTCGACGACATGCGCCCGCACGACGTGCCTCCGACCACCCTGATGTGGTGGATGCATCGACGGGTCAATGTCGAGGCCCTTCCTCCGGTTCGCACGGTCGTCGAGTTTCGGCACACCGCGCCGGACCCTCAGACGATCTGGATGGTCATCGACCGCGGCGAGGTCTCCGTGTGCCTACAGCACCCAGGGTTCGAGGTCGACGTCATCGCCTCCGCCGCGACCGGGACCTTCGCCGATGTCTTCGGGGGCTACTGCACGTGGCGGGAGGCGGTCGACGCCGGCCGCGTCGAGGTCGCGGGCCCGCCACGCCTCCTGAGGGCGCTACCTCGCTGGTTCCTGTGGAGTCCGTGGGCCGACGTGACCCGCGAGCGCGCCGATCGGGCGGCAGCCAGCTGACGGGACTCAGGCCACCAGGTCTCGATACTCGGGGTGCTTCTCGAGGAAGCCCTGCACGTACTCGCAGGTCACCTCGATCTTCCGGCCACGGCTGCGGACGTCGTCGAGAGCTCCGGTGACCAGCTTCGACGCCAGACCCTGGCCCTCGTACGCGTCGTCGATCTCGGTGTGCGAGAACAGCAAGACGCCGTCATCACCCTCCTTCGCCCGGGTGATGCCGGCAACCTTGCCGTCGACGTGGATCTCGTAGCGAGACCGCTCGGGGACGTAGACCATCTCGATGTCGCTCATCACTTCACGGTAACGAGGAGCGACAAGACCGCATCTCAGTTCCCAGCCAGCTCGTCCAGTGCCTTCTTGGCGCCCGGCGCCAGCGGGATGGGATCGGTCTTCGTGCCGTCCTCAGGAGTGATCTCCTTCGCTGCCGGGTGCACCTTGGCGAGCGCGTCGGTGTTCTCCCAGATCGCCTTCGTGATGGCGCAGGCGTTGCCCTCCGGGAAGTCCTCGGTGACGAGCAGCACGTTCGGGACGGAGATCGTCGGGACGTCGCCATCCGTCTTGTAGGTGTCCGCCGGGATGGAGTCCTCCTCGTAGACGGGACTGATCTCCTTCAGCGATGGCAGCAGCGGCATGATGTCGACGAACTCGACCTTGTCGGCATCACTGGTGTACAGGTCGGTCAGGGCCGGGGTCGGCAGCCCGCCGGACCACACCAGGGCGTCGATCGACCCGTCCTTCAGGCCCTCCACGCTCTTGCCGATGTCGAGACGCTGCGCCTTGATGTCCCCGCGGTCGATGCCGGCGGCCTCGATCATCCGGTTCGCGATCACCTCGGTGCCCGACTTGGGCGATCCGGTCGACACGGTCTTGCCGGCGAAGTCCTCGACGCTCTTGATGTTCGCGTCCTTGCGCGCCACGACCTGCGTGTAATTGGTGTGAATCCGACCCAGTGCTTCCACGGGTTGCGGCTCGTCAAAGGAATTGGCGCCCTCCACCGCGTCCGCTGCGGTATCGGCCAGCGAGAAGGCGATGTCGTAGTCGCCGGCGACGAGCTGCTCGATGTTCTGCACCGAGGCGCCGGTCTCGGCAGCGGACGCACGCAGCTCGGTCTTGTCCTCGAGCACGCTGGCGATGCCACCGCCCAGGACGTAGTAGACGCCGGTGCTGTTGCCGGTCGCGATCGTGACCTGCCCGGCCGACGCCTCGCAGGACGCGGCACCAGACCCGTCGTCCTTGGCCTGGTCCTGTCGCCCGCCGCACCCGGAGAGGATCAGGGCCGCGGCTGCGACGCCGACCACCCCCCGTGCGGTTCGGGAGCTCCACGTGGGTGTACTCATGCGATTTCCTTTCGTGTGGTGAGGAGATTGAGGATCGCGGCGACGGCGAGCACCGCGGCGCCCGCGCCGATCGTGATCGGCTGGAGGTACAGGAGCAGCACCGCTGCGACAAGGCAGAGCCCGCGCTGTACGGGGTCGGCCTCCCGGACGATCCACCCGCCGGACGCGGCGGCAAGCGCCGCCACCGCGACGAGTGAGACCGCCGCCGTCCACACGGTGCCGAGTGCCGTGCCCTCCATCAGGAGGTTCGACCCGGCGTCGGTGACGACGAAGGCGAGCGGCGCGAGGAAGGCGGGCAGCGTGTACTTGGCCGCCTGCCACATCGTCCCGATCGTGTTGCCCCCCGTGATGGCGGCCGAGGCCACGGCGGCGAGCGCAGTCGGCGGCGAGACCTCGGAGAGCACCGCGTAGTAGAAGATGAACATCGCGGTGGCCGGTGGCTCGACCCCCAGCTGCTGCAGCGCCGGGCCGATCACCACCCACGAGATGATGAACGACGCGGTGACCGGGACCGCCAGCCCGAGCACGAGGATCGCGATCGCCGCGAGCACGGCCGTCACGATCAGCACGACGTCGGGATTCGAGCTGACCGCCTCGCCAGCGGACACCAGGATGTCGGCCAGGCTCTGTCCGAGCCCGGTCTTGACGATGACCGACGTGATGATGCCGGCCGCTGCACACACGGTGATGACCGGCAGGACGGCGCGGACTCCGGCGGCGAGCGCCCGGTACAGGGCGACGCCGAACCCGCGCAGGGCGTCGGAGGCCGAGAGCCGCTCCTCGTCCGCATCGGGGTCCGGGTCCATCGGGTCGCGTCGGGACACGAGCCATTCCGCCAGCCCGAACGCCGCTGCCACGGCGGTCGCGTAGACGACGGCACGGAAGGGCTCGATGTCGAGGGCGAGGAAGACGACGATCACCAGCAGCGACAGGAAGTGATAGCCGAACCGCCCCAGCAGCCGCCACGGGTTCTGCCGCGGCATGTCGATGGCGGACTCGACGTAGCGCCGGGCGTCGATCTCCACCGCGAGCAGAATGCCGAGATAGTAGAGCAGGGTGGGCACGACGGCCCAGACCAGCACGTTCAGGTACGACGTCTCGAGGTACTCGGCGATGATGAACGCCGCCGCGCCCAGTGTCGGTGGCGACAGGATTGCGCCGATGCCGGCGGCCGCGAGCATGCCGCCGGCGGCCTCCTTCGGGTAGCCGGCCCGCTTCAGGATCGGCCATGCGACCGATCCGAGGCTGACGGCGGTGGCCGTGCCCGATCCCGACACCGAGCCGAGCAGGAAGCCACTGACGACGACGGTTCTTCCGGGCGCCGATCGCGACCTGCGGAACAGCGAGAAGCTCAGGTCGATGAAGAACCGGCCGGCGCCGGTGGCCTCGAGCACCGCGCCGTAGATCGTGAACAGCACGATGTAGGTGGCCGCGACGTCCAGCGGCGTGCCGTAGAAGCCGGACTGGTCGTTGTAGAAGCCGTTGATGATCTGGCCGAAGTTGATGCCTGCGTGGCCGATCGGCCAGCCCGGTGGAATGAAGCCGCCGTAGTACGCATACGCGAAGAACGCCAGGCAGATGATCGGAAGGATCACTCCGGTGGTCCGGCGGCAGGCCTCCAGGATCAGGATGGTGAGCACCGCGCCCATGACGATGTCGACGGTGACGAGGGAGCCCTGGCGGTTCAGGAACTCGTCGAACCCGCCACCGCCGGAACCGAGCGGCACTGGCAGGACCGGGTAGAAGCACACCAGGGCCGCGGCGGCCGCGGCCGCCCAGTCGGGCCAGCCCGGTGCGTCATTGCTCGCGGTGCCGTCCCGTCGCGCCCTGGCCCGATACGTGAGGAACGCGAGCGGCAGCGTGGCCCCGAGGAAGAGGATGAGGGAGTACTGGTTGCCCTGACGAAGCGGGAAGAAGACCTGCCAGAGCACGAACACCGACACCGCGAAGCAGTAGGCGGTGACGACCTCGTCGAGTCCGCGAGGCAGCCTCCGGGCCGGCAGCTCGGAGTCGTATTCCGCGATCAGCTCCTGCTGCGACGGCACCGTGTCCTGCGACGCTGACTCGCCGGCCGCAGGCTCGGGAATACGAGCGGCCCCCCTGGTGCTCATCTGATCAACGTACCGACGCCGACGGAAGCCGCCACCCGATGAGACGTACGCGCATCCACCCCGCCTGGTTCGTGGCGGCCACGGCGTTCGTCGCGCTGATCGGCTCGGCCGGCTTCCGCGCCGCTCCCGGCGCCCTGTTCGTGCCGCTGCACCACGAGTTCGGCTGGTCGACGTCGGTGATGTCGGCCGCGGTCAGCATCAACCTCGTCCTGTACGGGCTCACGGCGCCGTTCGCGGCGGCATTGATGGACCGATTCGGCATCCGTCAGGTCACATCCACGGCACTCGTGCTCATCGCGCTGGGCAGCGGCCTCACGGTGTTCATGACGGAGTCGTGGCAGCTGCTGCTCAGCTGGGGCCTGCTGATCGGCCTCGGCACCGGGTCGATGGCACTCGTGTTCGCAGCCACCGTCGCCAATCGCTGGTTCATCGAGCGCCGCGGCCTCGTCATGGGCATCCTCACCGCCGGCAGCGCCACCGGTCAGCTGATCTTCCTTCCTCCGGTCGCATTCCTGGCCGAGAACGTCGGCTGGCGCACGGCGTCACTCGTGATCGCCGGCGCCGCGCTGGCCGTCGTGCCGCTCGTCCTCCTGATGCTCGGCGACCATCCCGAGGACCGCGGTCTGCATCCATACGGCGCCCCCGACGACTACGCCCCTCCCCCGCGGGCGACCGGCGGGGCAGCCAGGCGCGCCGTCGACGCCCTGCGCGCCGCCACCCACGTCCGCTCGTTCTGGGCGCTCGCGGCGGCCTTCGCCATCTGTGGTGCGACCACGAACGGACTGATCGGCATCCACTTCATCCCGTCGGCCCACGACCACGGCATGTCGCAGACCACGGCCGCCGGCCTGCTCGCCGTCGTCGGGATCTTCGACATCATCGGCACGGTCGGATCGGGCTATCTCACCGACCGGATCGACCCGCGATATCTCCTGGTGGGCTACTACGCGTTCCGCGGTGTCGGGCTGATGCTGTTGCCGTCGCTGCTCTCGGACGCCATCCACCCGAGCATCGTGCTGTTCGTCGTCGTGTACGGGCTCGACTGGGTGGCCACGGTGCCACCGACGGCCGCGCTGTGTCGAGAGATCTTCGGCGAGAGCGGCACGATCGTCTTCGGCTGGGTCTTCGCGTCGCACCAGCTCGGCGCTGCCGCCGCGGCGCTGGCCGCCGGGATCGTGCGCGACACCACCGGCTCGTACACGCTGGCATGGGTCGGCGGAGCCGGTCTGTGTGCCGTCGCGGCCGTGCTGTCGTACGTCGTGCGCAAGCCCGACGTCAAGACGCCGTCAGTGCAGCCAGCGCAGATGTGAAGAAGCCGAGCCCGTCCGTTCCCGGGCCGCACAGGTCCTCGACCGCGTGCTCGGGGTGCGGCATCAGGCCGACCACGTTGCCGCGCTCGTTGGTGATGCCGGCGATGTCCCGCAGCGAACCGTTCGGGTTGACGTCGACGTAGCGGAAGACCACCCGCCCCTCGCCCTCCAGCCGGTCGAGCGTGTCGGCGTCGGCCACGAAACCGCCCTCGCCGTTCTTGAGCGGGATCAGGATCTCCTGGCCCTCCTCGTACGACGACGTCCAGGCCGTTGACGCGTTCTCGACGCGGAGCACCTGGTCGCGGCAGATGAACGTGCGGTGGTCGTTACGGATCAGCGCGCCGGGCAGCAGGTGGGTCTCGCAGAGGATCTGGAAGCCGTTGCAGATGCCGAGCACCGGCATCCCGCCGTGCGCGGCCTCGACGATCTCGGTCATCACCGGCGCGAAGCGGGCGATCGCGCCGCAGCGCAGGTAGTCGCCGTACGAGAACCCTCCCGGCAGGATGACGGCGTCGACCTGGTTCCGGCCTCGGGGCAGGTCGTGGTCGCCGTGCCACAGCGCGACCGGCTCACCTCCGGCCAGCCGGACGGCTCGCTGGGCGTCGGTGTCGTCGAGGGATCCGGGGAAGGTGACAACGCCTATTCTCATGGCCCGATCCTCAAGATCGCTCCTCGACCCGGACCGAGTAGTCCTCGATGACCGGGTTGGACAGCAGCGTCTCGGCGATCTCCCGCACCTCGGCGAGGGTGGCCTCGTCGGCCTCGTCGACCTCGAGCTCGAACCGCTTGCCCTGCCGGACGTCGGTGACGCCGTCGAACCCCAGCCGCGGCAAAGCACCGTGCACGGCCTTGCCCTGGGGATCGAGAATCTCGGGCTTGGGCATCACATCGACGATGACGCGGGCCACGGGTGCTCCTTGGATCGTGAGGTCGTGGTCCTAGCCTACTGATCCGCACTGCCTCATCGGGACAGGTGCCGGGCGCGGGCGAAGCAGAACAGCCCGTAGCAGGCGATGCCGATCGCGATCGCCCCGAGCAACAGCGGGCCAAAGGGTTGCTCGAGCACCGTGCGCAGGGCGTCGTCGAGTCCGCCGGACTTGTCAGGGTCGTGCGTCAGGGCCGACCAGACGAACAATCCGCCGACGATGCCGATGGCGCCACCCTTGGCGACATATCCGACCTTGCCGAGCAACAGGTAGGCCTGGCCCAGGTCGCCGCTCTGGCCCTCCGCCTCCAGATGCTCGCGATAGTTCTCGCTGATACCGCGGTAGAGCAGGCCGAGCCCGTAGCCGATCACCGCCAGGCCGACGGCCCCCACGATCCACACGCCCCACGGCTGATCCATCAGCCTGGCCGTGATCGCCTCTTCCTTCTTGTCGCCGCCGGAGCCGCCGCCATGGGCCACGGAGAGTGCTGCGTACCCGAGCGCGCCGTAGATGCCCGCTTTCAGCGCGTCGACCGCGCGGTGACGCCACAGGTCGGCGCCGTCCTCGCCGCGATGGCCGGCCACCAGCTCGATCAGTCTCCACACGACGAGCAGCGCCATCCCGGCAGCCACCAGCCAGACCATGGTGCGGCCGAACGGTTGGGTGACCATCTCCGAAAGTGCCCCCGAACCGCTGACCGACCCCTTGCGGTCGCCCAACGCCAGCTGGATGGACAACCAGGCGATGAGCAGGTGGACCACTCCATAGGCGATCAGGCCGAACCGGACGGCGTAGTCCAACCACGTGCTGGACTTGGCTTCCCGTCCGGCGTTCGAGGCTGTATCGAGGATGTCACCCATCGCCTCAGGCTACGCGGAACGCCGGTTCCCGCGAGGTGAGCGAGGGCCTCAGTCCTCCTCGGCGAAGACCTGGTCGCGTCGACGCCGGATGGCGGGAAGCACGGCGACGACGATGGCAGCAACGGCGATCAGTAGCAGGGTGAGTGAGATCGGACGGGTCAGAAAGACGGTCGGGTCGCCCCGGGAGATGGTCATCGCCCTCCGCAGGTTCTCCTCCAGCAGTGGTCCGAGCACGAACCCGAGCAGGAGCGGAACGGGCTCGCAACCGACTCGGATGAGCACATACCCCAGCAGTCCGAAGAGAGCGATCGCGAAGACGTCGAAGGCCTTCTGCCCCAGCGAGTAGCAGCCGATCGTCGAGAAGGCGATGATCGCCGGGAAGAGGATCCGGTACGGGATCTTGAGCATGCGCACCCACAGACCGATGAGCGGCAGGTTGAGCAGCACCAGGAGCAGGTTGCCGATCCAGAACGAGGCGATCAGGCCCCAGAAGAGCTCGGGCTCGTCGGTGATGACGTTGGGGCCGGGGGTGATGCCCTGGATGACGAACGCCCCGATCAGCAGGGCCATGACGGGATGCGTGGGCAGGCCGAGGGTCAGCAGCGGGATGAACGAGGTCTGAGCGGCGGCATTGTTGGCCGACTCCGGCGCGGCCACGCCTTCGATGGCGCCTCGGCCGAACCGTTCGGGATTCTTGGACAGCTTCTTCTCGAGTGAGTAGGACGTGAACGCCGCGAGCACATGGCCGCCGCCGGGAAGGACACCGAGCCCCGAGCCCATTGCGGTACCCCTCAGGACCGGCGGAGTGATCTCCCGGAACTCCTTGCGGCTCAGCCACAGGCGCGACACCTTCGCGACGATGGCCGAACGCTGAATGCCCCCTTCGAGGTTGCGGAGGATCTCCGCCAGGCCGAACAGTCCGACTGCCAGCGAGACGAAGTCGAATCCGTTGTAGAGCTCGCGGGCTCCGAAGGTGAAACGCGGCGTGCCGGTGTAGAGGTCCTGGCCGACCGTCCCGAGCAGCAGGCCCAGCACGATCATCGCCAGCGCCTTGGCCAGCGACCCGCTCGCCAGGGCGATCGACGCGATCAGGCCGAGCACGACCAGGCAGAAGTACTCAGCCGGACCGAACTTGAGCGCGGCGGACGCCAGCGGTGGAGCGAACAGGGCGACGAGCACGGTCGCCACCGTCCCCGCGAAGAACGAGCCGAGCGCGGCGGTGGCCAGGGCCGGGCCGGCTCGCCCCTGCTTGGCCATCTCGTGTCCGTCGAGCGCGGTGACGGCCGCCGAGGACTCCCCCGGGATGTTGATCAGGATCGCGGTCGTCGAGCCGCCGTACTGGGCCCCGTAGTAGATCCCGGCGAGCATGATCAGCGACGCGATGGGGTCGAAGTTGAAGGTGATCGGCAGCAGCAGCGCGATCGTGGCGGTCGGCCCGATGCCGGGCAGGACACCGACCGTGGTGCCGAGGGCCACGCCCAGGAGGCAGACCAGGACATTCGTCAGGGTCAGTGCGGTCTGGAAACCGAGGAGGAGGTCGCTGAGGTCCACTTACCCGCCCAACACCCATCCGATGAGTGGCAACCGCAGCTGGAGCAGCATCACGAAGATCACGACACATGCCGCCGTCAGACCCACCGCGATCACCGCGGACGCCAAGACCGAGTTGTCCCGATCGGCGAGGCCGGCAAGGAACGTCGTCACGAGCAGTGCCGGGACGAGCCCGAGCGGGTCGACGCCTACACCGAAGACGATGACCGCCGCGGTCAGGAGCGCGATGGCACGCCAGGGGATGGCGCCGTGGTGGGACTCGACCGGCGTCTTGTCGCTGGCGCGCCACCGCCGGACTCCTACGCCGATCACCGCCATCCCCAGCAGCGCAAGCAGGCCACCCAGGACCAGCGGAACGTAGCCAGGTCCCATCCGGAACGCGGTGCCGAGCTCGTATCCACGCGCGCCGATCGCGAACGCCAGGCCCAGTGCGACGAAGATGCCGCCCGCCACGACGTCGTCGAGGACGGACTCCTCCCGGTCGGTGGCCGCCGCCGGCTGATCGGAATCCGACGGCGGCGAGGGCATGGAGTCCGCCGTCATGACCCCTTGACGCCGGCCTCTTCGATGACGGGCGTCCAAAGGTCGATCTGCTCCGTGAGGAGCTTCGTCTGCGCTTCAGGCGTGACTTCATCCTCGGCTGCCGGCTCGGTTCCGAGATCGGCGAACTTCTTGACCACCGCAGGGTCTTTGAGCGCCTTGGCCAGCGCGTCGGTGACTGCCTTCACGACCGCGTCAGGTGTCTCGGCGGGTGCGTAGAGGCCGTGCCAGACGCCGACCTCGATGTCGGGCTGTCCGGCCTCGGCCGTCGTCTGCAGGTCCGGCAGGGCCTTGATGCGCTCCGGCGTGGTCACCGCGAAGGCCTTGACCTTGTCGCCCTTGATCTGCGGGACGGTGTTCGTGGTCTGGTCGCACATGAAGTCGACCTGGCCGCCCACGAGGTCCGTCAGGGCCGGGCCGGTGCCGTCGTAGGGCACCTCGTTCAGGTCGGCGCCGACCGCCTTCTCGATCAGGAGACCGCACAGCTGTGAGGCCGCGCCGACGCCCGCGTTGGCGATGGTCACCTTGTCGGCGTTGGCCTTCACGTAGGTGATGAGCTCCTCGAGGTTGTTCGGCTCGAAGTCCTTGTTGGACACGATGGTCATGGGGACGGTGGTGACCAGTCCGATCGTCTTGAAGTCCTTCAACGGGTCGTAGGCGAGATCGGGGTAGAGCGCCGGTGCGGTCGACATGCCGATGTGATGCATCAGCAGGTTGTAGCCGTCCGGTTCGGCATTCGCCACGTCACCTGCGCCGAGCGTGCCGCCGGCTCCTTCGACGTTCTTGACGACGATCTCCTGGCCCAGATCCTTGCTCATCGGCTTCGCGACCAGACGGGTCACGGTGTCGGTGGGTCCGCCCGCGGAGAACGGGACCGTGATGGTGATGGAGTCCTCGGGATACGCCGAGGCGTCACTCCCACCGCCTCCTTGGCCACATGCGGCGAGTATCAGCGCGAGCCCGGCAACGACCGCCAGGATCCTGATTCGGTGTCCCCGGCTTCGAGGCGTGCTGTGGTCGGCGTGCATGGTCCATCCCCTTGATTTCGAGACCGATCGGTATCGGTCGCTGTGCGACATTCTGGGGCCGTGTGACCCGTGACACAACCGCTGGAAAGCGGAAACGCCCCGCGTGGATTTCATGACGTGCTCCTTTCAGCAGGCTTGCGACGCACGCTCATGCGTGCAGCTCACGAAGAATTTCGTAGAAGTTGGCCTTGGCCTCGAACCCGATGCCGGGTCGCTCACCGAGCGTGACGCGACCGCCCTCCACGACGGCGTCGTCGGCGAACCCTCCCGTCGGTTGGAATTCCCCGGGGTAGGACTCGTTGCCGCCGAGCTTGAGTGCTGCGGCAATGTGAAGGGAGAACTGGTGTCCTCCGTGGGGGACACAGCGACGCGAGGACCAACCGTGTTGCGCGAGCATGTCCAAGATCCGTCGATACTCGATGAGGCCGTAGCTCAGTGCAGGATCGATCTGGATGTAGTCCCGGTCCGGGCGCATGCCCGCGTACCGGATGAGATTGCGTGCATCTTGGAGGGAGAACAGGTTCTCCCCGGTCGCCATGGGATTCCGGTAGTGCTCGGCCAAGGTGGCGTTGAGGCCGTAGTCCAGGGGGTCGCCCGCCTCCTCGTACCAGAACAGGCCGTAGGGGTCGAGCGCGCGGCCGTACTCCAGGGCGGTGGGGAGGTCGAACCTGCCGTTGACGTCGACCGCCAGACGGGACCCGTCGCCGTCGAGGACCTCGAGGACGGCCTCGATCCGTCGCAGGTCCTCGGCAAGGTCGGCGGCACCGATCTTCATCTTGACGACGTCATAACCGGCGTCGAGGAAGCCCCTCATCTCGTCCTGGAGGTCGCGGTGGGACTTGCCCGGTGCGTAATAGCCGCCTGCGGCGTAGACGAAGACTGTCTCATCGGGCTCGCCGTCTCCGTAGCGGTCGGAGATCCAGCGGTACAGCGGAACTCCAGCGATCTTGGCGGCCAGATCGTGCAGCGCCATGTCGACCACACCCACCGCCACCGAGCGCTCTCCATGCCCGCCGGGCTTCTCGTTACGCATCATGACGTCCCAGGCGACAGCGGGCGAGAGCTCACCGGACTCGTCCAGCAAGCTGTCGGCCGGGGCGTCCATCAGCCGAGGCAGGATGCGGCGCCGCAAGATGTCGCCGGCACTGTAGCGACCATTGGAGTTGAAGCCATAGCCGACCAGTGGCTTGCCGTCGACAACCACGTCTGAGACCAGAGCGAGGATGGAGCAGTCCATCGAGGAGAAGTCGATGAACGCATTGCTCATCGACGAGCTGATCGGGATGACGTCCTCGCGGGCGGAGACAATCTTCATGACAGCGGCGGTCCACTTCCAGTTCTTATAAGATGCGAGATCCGTGACTTTAGGCGATCAACGGGCCCGTCCGCAAGAGGTCTTATAAGACTTTCGAGCCGAGTCCCGATGACCATCGTGCGAGAATGTGGGGGTGAGCGCGAACGTCTACTCCAGCAAGAGCGACGTGGCTTACGCCGACCTCCGCAGCCGAATCCTGAGCGGGCAACTCAAGGCCGGCTCCAAGTTGATGCAGTACGAGTTGGCCGCGGAACTCTCGATCAGCATCACTCCGCTACGCGAAGCGATCCGGCGCCTCAGCGGCGAAGGATTGATCATTCTCGACGCGCACCGCAACGCCCGCGTTGCACGGATGGACGTCGAGGAGGCTCGAGAACTCTTCGAAACCCGACGCGCGCTGGAGCCTGAGGCCATCGCCCTCGCCTGCCAGCGGCGCACCGATTCCGACGTCGCACGAATGCAGGAGGCGCTCGCCCTTCTGCTGCCCGTGACCCAGCAATGGGGGGAGGCGGCACTGATCGCACACCGTGAGATGCACCAGTCCGTCTACGCTTCCTCCCACAACACGGTTCTGATCGGGCTGCTGGACGACCTGTGGGACAAGTCGGACCGCTACCGGCGCATCGGCCTCGAACTGCCCCCCGGTGCAGAACCGCGCACCCGTGACTTCGAGGAACACGGGCGCATGGTCGAGCTCGTCATCGCCCAGGACTCCGAAGCCGCATCAGCATTGATGCGCAGCCACATTGCCAACAGTCTCACCGCCAGCGCGTTGGCCGCGGAGTCAAGCATGACCGAACTGTCACACTGACCGTCCGGACCAAGTCACCTCAACGAAGCGTCCCCGGAAAGCGCACGCTAGTCGAGCTCGCGCTTGAGGATCTTGCCCGTCGACGTCATGGGGAGCTCGTCACGGAACTCGACGGTGCGGGGGTACTTGTACGACGCGAACTGCTCCTTGCCCCAGGCGACGAGGTCGTCCTCGGACACGTCGTCGTGGTCCTTGTTCTTGACGACGACGGCCTTGATCTCCTCGCCGTGCGACTCGTGCGGCACGCCGATGACGGCGACCAACGAGACGGCGGGGTGCTCCATGAGCACCTCCTCGAGCTCGCGCGGGTACACGTTGTAGCCGCCGCGGATGATCATGTCCTTGGAGCGGTCGACGATGTAGTAATAGCCGTCCTCGTCCTTGCGGCCGAGGTCGCCGGAACGGAACCAGCCGTCGCGGATCGCCTCGTCCGTGGCGTCGGGCCGGTCGTGGTAGCCCTTCATGATGTTGTGCCCCTTGATGGCGATCTCGCCGATCGCCTCGGGGTCGTCCGCGACGTCGGACCAGTCGTCGTTGATCAGCTTCATCTCGACGCCCGGGATCGGGATGCCGATCGAGCCGACCCGCGGCTCCTGGCCGAATGGCGAGAAGCTGGCGACCGGTGACGTCTCGGAGAGCCCGTAGCCCTCGAGGATCGTGACGCCGAACTTCTCCTTGAACTGCTTGTGGATGTCGACCGGGAGCGCGGACCCACCGGCCGCCGCGACGCGCAGGTTCTGGGCGAGGGTCTCGACGTCGTATCCCTCGTCGAGCGCCCCGAGCAGGCCCCAGTACATCGTGGGAACCCCGGCGAAGAACGTCACCTTCTCGCGGAGCATCAGCCCGAGCGCCGGCTCGGCCTCGAACCGCGGCAGCATCACCACAGTGCCGCCGAACGCGAACGCGCCGTTCTGGATGACGGTCTGGCCGAAGGAGTGGAACAACGGCAGGACGCACAGGTACGTATCGGGGTTGTTCTCGTCGGCCCCGAACAGCTCGGCGCCGGCGAGCGCGTTGTCGCGCATGTTGCGGTGCCGCAGCTCGGCACCCTTGGGCTGGCCGGTGGTGCCTGACGTGTAGAGGATGACGGCGGTGTCGTCGTCATCGGTGTCGACGGAGTCGAACGTCGGCGGCTGTTGTGCCACCAGGGGTGCGTAGTACTCCGGCGGCTCCATCGGCTCCGGCGCCTCGGAGTCGAGCTTGATGAGGAAGAACTCGTCGCACGAGTCGGTGGCCTGGAAGCCCTCCCATGCGGCGTCGCCGATGGGCAGCTCAGGCGTGCCCTCGAACGCGAAGTACGCCTTCGCCCCGGAGTCGTCGAGGTGGTAGGCCACCTCGCGCGCCTTGAGCAGCACGTTGAGCGGGACGACGGTGGCGCCGGCCTTGAGGATGCCGAAGTAGATGATCGTGAAGTACGGCAGGTTCGGGCACGACAGCGCGACCTTGTCGCCGGGCTTGATGCCGCGCGACACCAGCAGGTTGGCGACCTGGTTCGCAGCCCCGTTCACCTGCGCATACGTGAAGCGGCTGTCGCCGAACACGATGGCGGTCCGGTCGGCGTGCTGGTCGGCGGAACTCTCCAAGAGGGATGCGAGATTGCCCACGACTTCTCCTCGGGTGGCAGGGGCTTTCACCCTACCCACACCCGTCGCGCTGAGGCAGGGGCGTCAGAACCGCTCGCCGGTCAGCTGTTCGTACGCCTGCACGTAGCGCTCGCGGGTCTTCTCGACGATGTCCGCAGGCAGTGCCGGTGGCGGCTCGTCGGTGGCACGATCCCAGCCGCTCTCGGCCGAGGTGAGCCAGTCGCGCACGAACTGCTTGTCGTAGGAGAGCTGTGCTCGCCCGGGCTGCCAGGCGTCGGCCGGCCAGAACCGTGACGAGTCGGGGGTGAGCACCTCATCGGCCAGCACGATCGTGCCGTCCGGCCGCGCCCCGAACTCGAACTTCGTGTCGGCGAGGATGATGCCGCGGCCGCGCGCGATGCCCTCCGCGCGTGCGTAGATCGCGAGCGTCAGGTCGCGCAGCGCTTCCGCCGACTCCTGCCCGACCGTCCGGACGACGGCGGCGAAGGAGACGTTCTCGTCGTGCTCGCCAAGGTCGGCCTTCGTGGCCGGCGTGAAGATCGGCTCGGGCAGGCGCGAGCCGTCGACCAGCCCGGACGGCAGCGGCACGCCGCACACCTCTCCGGTCGCGTCGTAGTCGAGTAGTCCGGAGCCGGCGAGGTAGCCGCGGGCGACGCACTCGACGGGGAACATGTCGAGTCGCTCGCACACCAGCGCGCGCCCGCGAACCCGCTCGGGGACCTGGGTGGAGACGACGTGGTTGGGCACGAGGTCGGCGAGCTGTTCGAACCACCACAACGACATCCGGGTGAGGATCTCGCCCTTGTCGGGGATGCCCGGCGACAGCAGATGGTCGTAGGCCGAGATCCGGTCGGAGGCGACCATCAGCAGATGCCCGGACTCGAGGGTGTAGAGATCGCGCACCTTGCCCGAGTGGAGGTGATGGGCTCCGGGAACGTCGATCGGCACAGCGCCAGCCTAGCCGTGAGGCACCGGTGGTCGAGTGCCCCGCGAGGAACGAGCGGGGTGTATCGAGACCACATCAGATGGTGGTCTCGATACGCGCCTCGTTCCTCGGCGCTACTCAACCACCGATCAGTTGGCGAACTCGGTCCACCAATGGACGTGGTAGAAGTACGTGGCCACCATGACGCCCACCGCCACGAGCAGGCCGACCCACCGGTACGGCGGATCGTGGGGATCTTTCGGCATCAGAGGATCGCCTGAGGGGCGTACGCCGCGGCTTCGGGATGCGCGGACACGAGCTCGTCGATGCGGGCGACGACCCGGCTGACCTGCTCGGTGGCGGCACCGGTGAACTCCAGTGGCGCGGCGACGAGCGACGTCAGGTCGGCCTCGGTGAGGCCGAGCCGGTCGTCGGCGGCGAGGCGGGCGAAGAGTTCGTTGTCGGTGGTGCCCTTCTCGCGCATCTCCAGGGCGACGGCGACGGCGTGCTCGCCGATGATCTCGTGCGCGACTTCCCGTCCGACTCCGGCGCGTACGGCGGCGACGAGGACCTTCGTGGTCGACAGGAAGGGCAGGTAACGCTCCAGCTCACGCTGGACGACGGCAGGAAAGACGCCGAACTCGTCGAGCACGGTCAAGAACGTCTCGAACAGTCCGTCGGCGGCGTAGAACGCATCGGGCAGGGCCACCCGGCGGACCACCGAGCAGGAGACGTCGCCCTCGTTCCACTGGTCGCCGGCGAGCTCGCCGACCATCGAGGAGTATCCCCGCAGCACGACGGCGAGACCGTTGACGCGTTCGCAGGAGCGGGTGTTCATCTTGTGCGGCATCGCGCTGGAGCCGACCTGGCCGGGCTTGAAGCCCTCGGTGACGAGCTCGTTGCCGGCCATCAGCCGGATCGTGGTGGCCAGGCTGGACGGCGCCGCCGAGAGCTGCACCAGCGCGGTGACGACGTCATAGTCGAGCGAGCGCGGGTACACCTGGCCGACGCTGGTCATGACGGTCTCGAACCCGAGGTGCGTGGCGACTCGATCCTCCAGCTCGGCGAGAAGGGCCGGGTCGCCGCCCAGCAGGTCGAGCTGGTCCTGGGCGGTGCCGACCGGGCCCTTGATGCCGCGCAGCGGGTAACGGGCGATGAGGTCGTCGAGGCGTCCCATCGCGACGAGCAGCTCGTCGGCCACGGAGGCGAAGCGTTTGCCGAGCGTGGTGGCCTGTGCGGCGACGTTGTGGCTGCGCCCGGCCATGACGAGCTCGGCGTGCTCGGCGGCGAGGCGTCCGAGCCGGGCGAGCGTGGCGATGCCACGATCGCGCAGCACCTGGAGTGACGCCAGGACCTGCAGCTGTTCGACGTTCTCGGTGAGGTCGCGCGACGTCATGCCCTTGTGGATGTGCTCGGTGCCGGCGAGCGCGCAGAACTCCTCGATCCGGGCCTTGACGTCGTGCCGGGTGACCTTCTCGCGCTCGGCGATCGAGGCGAGGTCGACCTGGTCGACGACGGCCTCGTAGGCCTCGACCACACCGTCGGGCGTCTCGACGCCGAGGTCGCGCTGGGCTCGGAGCACGGCGATCCACAACCGCCGCTCGAGCACGATCTTGTGCTCGGGCGACCAGATGTGGGCGATCTCGGCCGAGGCGTACCGCGTGGCCAGGACGTTGGGGGTCACGCCTCCATTGTCCCATCCGCATCGCGGCTGGCAGCGAGCGCGATGTCGCTGCGGTGGTGCGCGCCGGCAATGTGGATGTAGTCGACGCCTTCGTACGCACGCTGGCGGGCGTCGGTGAGGGTGTCGCCCACGGCGGTGACGGACAGAACGCGGCCGCCGGCAGTGACCAGCCTCCCCTCGCCGTCCCGAGCGGTGCCGGCATGGATGACGTCGACGCCGTCGATCGCGTCGGCGACCTCGACGCCGTCGATGACGTCACCGGTGCGCGGTGTGCCGGGGTAGTTCTGGGACGCGATGACGACCGTGACGGCGGAGGCGTCCTTCCAGGACGGCAGGCCCACCTCGGCGAGCGTTCCGGTGGCGGCGCCGCGCAGCAGGCTCGACAGCGGGGTGTCGAGGAGGGCGAGCAGTGCCTGGGTCTCGGGGTCGCCGAACCGTGCGTTGAACTCGACGACGCGCACTCCCCGGCTGGTGAGCGCGAGGCCGGCGTAGAGCAGGCCCTGGAACGGGGTTCCGCGGCGGGCCATCTCGTCGACGGTGGGCACGAGCACGCGACGGGTGACGTCGGCGACGAGGTCGTCCGGCGCCCACGGCAGCGGCGTGTAGGCGCCCATCCCCCCGGTGTTGGGGCCGGCGTCCTCGTCGAGGGCGCGCTTGAAGTCCTGGGCCGGCTGCAGCGGCAGAACGGTGATGCCGTCGGTGATCGCGAACAGCGACACCTCAGGACCGTCGAGGAACTCCTCGATGACCACGCGACCGCAGGCAGCGGCATGGTCGACGGCCTCCTGGCGGTCGTCGGTGACCACGACGCCCTTGCCGGCGGCGAGCGCGTCGTCCTTGACGACATAGGGCGGGCCGAAGGCATCGAGCGCGTCGGCAACCTGCTCGGGGGTCTCGCACACGTGCGCGAGGGCAGTCGGCACCTCCGCGGCGGCCATGATCTGCTTGGCGAACGCCTTGGATCCCTCGAGCTCGGCGGCCTCACGACTCGGGCCGAAGCACGCGATACCGGCGGCCCGTACGGCGTCGGCCACGCCGGCCACCAGCGGAGCCTCGGGCCCGACGACGACGAGATCGGCACCGAGGGACGACGCCAGCGCCGCGACGGCAGCACCGTCGAGCGGGTCGACATCGTGCCGGGTGGCGATCGACTCCATGCCGGGGTTGCCGGGGGCGACGTGCACCTCGGTGACGTTGGAGTCGCGGGACAGCGAGAGTGCCAGCGCGTGCTCGCGGCCGCCGGTGCCGATGACGAGAGTCTTCACGGGCAGCCAGCCTAGGGCGTGGCCACTCAGGCCGACTTGGTGGCGACGAGCCGTTCGACGACACCCCGCGCGAACCGCTCGCTTTCGGTGATCTCGAAGCCGAGGCGTTCGACCGTTTGCGACGGTCGGCGGGTCAGGTGGTCGCCGCCGAAACGGATCGACAGCGGCTCGACGATCTTCTGGAACCAGAGGATCGGCTTCGACGAGCTGCCGATGTGGTCGACGAGGATCAGCGTGCCGCCGGCCCGCAGGACCCGGTGCATCTCGCCGAGCGCCTGCTCGGGGTCCGGGATGTTGCACAGGGAGTACGTGGCCACGACCGAGTCGAAGGTCCCGTCGGCGAAGTCGAGGTGATGCGCATCGCCCACCTTCAGCTCGACGTCGCGACCGGCCTCGAGCGCGCGGCGGCGGGCGATCGCGATCATCTCCGGGCTCAGGTCGATCCCGACGACGTCGAGTCCGGCGTCGTAGAACGGCAGGTTCAGCCCGGTGCCGACGGCGACCTCGAGCACCTTCCCGTCGGCGCGACTGCACGCCCACGGCCGGTGATCCTCGCCGAAGAACCTGCGCTCCCACCAGTTGATCATCCGGTCGTAGCTGTCGGCCTGCTTGCCCCAGGTCGTTCGGTTGCGCTCGTTCTGCTTCGCGCGCTCATCCCCGGTCATCGACATGAGTTCAGGATGCCTCTCGAGGGGTTCCACCTGTCAGTGGGGTGCGCCTTGATCGGAAGTCCACGAGGGAGGAAGCATCATGGTCAGTCGACTCAACCCGTGCATCACCTTCGGCGGCAACGCGCGCGAGGCGATGGAGTTCTACCAGTCGGTGTTCGGCGGAGAGCTGGACGTGAGTTCGGCGTCCGCTGGATGATCAACGTCGCCGGCCCCCAGGACCAGTCCGGACATGGAGCGGCCCCGCGTGCACGAAGCACGCGGGGCCGTTCTCCCTCCCGAGCTACTTCACGGTCAACGTGATGGAATCGGAGGACGGGAGCGCTTGCGCCGATCCTTCGAACGTCACGTCGTACGTGTGCGGACCGGACGGGATGCCCGTTCCGATCTTGATCGTGAAGGACTGAGCAGTCGCCACGGCGGTGGCCACGGTGGTGCCACCTTCCTTGACGATGACCGTTCCACCAACAGCTCTGCCAGCGGAGACGACCTTGACGTTCACGTACGCGGCGTTCTTCGCGAACGCGTTGCGCTGACTCAGCGACAGCGTGCTCGGCGCCTTGTCGATGGTGACCGTCGCCGTCCCGGTTCCGGTCAGACCCTCGGCATCCTTCGCCGTGTAGCTGAACGTCGTGGTGCCGGCGAAGCCGGTCTTCGGCCGGAACACGAGGTTGCCGCCCGAAACACTGGTCCTGCCGTTGCTCGACTGTCCGACCTTGTACGTCAACGGACCGCCTTCAGGATCGAAGGCCGACGGGGCGATGGTGACCGGCTTGTTCAACGGGCCACTGCCCGAGACGTCGACCACGACCGGAGCACCGGTGTTCCTGAACTTGTAGGTGCTCGATCCGAGCGTCATCGAGCGGATCGTGTCGTCACCGAGCACGCCGGAGCCGAGCGACCAGCCGAAGGCCTGGATGTCAGCATCCGGGAACGCCACTCGCCACTGGGCGAGTGTGCCGTTGTTGTCCGAGCCGAAGCCACCGCCGTGTGACGGGGCACCGTCCTTGACGAACTGCTTGGACCCGTTCGACAGCCACCAGTTGTCGCCGTACAGCGGCGAACCGTCGGCGTACGTCGGCTCACCGACGAGGATGCCGTCGACCGAACCGTTGCCGTCGAAGTCGGTCACGAGCTGCATGCCCGGCTTGAGCGTGGTCGTCACGTTGTTGCGCACCGAGTCCATCGACGGCTCACCTGACGTGGCGAGGTCCTGGCTCACCGCGAAGTAGCCGGCTGCCTTGTCGGTGCTGGTGGTGCCTTCGGTGTAGACGCGGACGCCGTCAGGGACGAAGTCGTTGTGACCTGTCGCGCGTGTCTCGGAGGTGTTGAGCTGGGCCGGCGTGATGAACACGTCGGCGGCTTGTGCGGGTGACGCGGCGAACGCGAGACCCGCGAGCACCATCGCGCCCACGGCAACGGCCGAGGACTTGCGACGTCGAGAAGACGTCTGGGAGGAGGGGAACATGCGGATGCCTTTCGAATACCTCGATGGGAGCCCCGGGGAAGACGTCTACGGACGCGACACTCAGTACGTTTCTGCAAGCGACGTTAGGCACGCGCAACGTTCCTCGTTGCCGAACGGGACATTTGCTCGAAAGATGGTTCTTTCGAGTCAGAGGAGGTCGTGGACCTGGACGGTCTGCTCGCGGCCCGGCCCGACGCCGATGGCCGAGATCCGGGCGCCCGACATGCCCTCGAGCGCCGCGACGTACGCCTGAGCCGTGGCCGGGAGGTCGCCGAGCTCGCGGGCGCCGGAGATGTCCTCGGTCCAGCCGTCGAAGAACTCATAGATCGGGGTCGCATGGTGGAAGCCGGTCTGGGTCATCGGCATCTCCTCCACGCGCTCGCCGTCGACGTCGTACGCCACGCACACCGGGATGCGGTCCCAGCCCGTGAGCACGTCGAGCTTGGTGAGCACGAAGTCGGTGACGCCGTTGATCCGCGCTGCATAGCGGGCGATCGGGGCGTCGTACCAGCCGCAGCGGCGCGGCCGACCGGTGGTGGTGCCGAACTCGCCGCCGTTCTTGCGCAGCCGCTCGCCATCGTCGTCAAAGAGCTCAGTCGGGAACGGGCCCTCCCCCACGCGGGTGGCGTAGGCCTTGACGATGCCGATGACGCGGGTGATCTCGGTCGGCGCGATGCCGGAGCCGGTGCACGCTCCTCCGGACGTCGCCGAGGACGACGTGACGAACGGGTAGGTGCCGTGATCGACGTCGAGCAGCGTGGCCTGCCCGGCCTCGAGCAGAACCGTCTCACCACGCCCGAGCGCCTCGTGCAGCAGCAGGCTGGTGTCGGCCACCAACGGGCGCACCCGGTCGACGTGGCTGACGAGGTCCTCGACGATCTCGTCGACGCTCACCGCACGGCGGTTGTAGACCTTGGTGAGGATCTGGTTCTTGAGCTCCAGCGCGCCCTCGACCTTCTGGGTGAGGATCTTCTCGTCGAAGAGGTCCTGCACCCGGATGCCGAGGCGGTTCATCTTGTCGGCGTAGGTCGGGCCGATGCCGCGGCCGGTGGTGCCGATCTTTCGACTGCCCAGGAAGCGCTCGGTGACCTTGTCCATCGTGCGGTTGTAGTCGGCGATGATGTGGGCGTTTGAGCTCAGCACGAGGCGGCTGGTGTCGATGCCGCGCTTCTCCAACCCGTCGATCTCCTCGAACAGCACCGAGAGGTCGACCACGACACCGTTGCCGATCACCGGGACGCAGCCCGGGCTCAGGATGCCACTGGGCAGCAGGTGCAACGCGTACGTCTCGGCTGTGCCATCTGGGTTGGGGATGACGACGGTGTGTCCGGCGTTGTTGCCGCCGTTGAACTTGACGACGTAGTCGACGCGGCTGCCGAGGAGATCGGTTGCCTTGCCCTTGCCCTCGTCTCCCCATTGGGCCCCGACGATGACGACTGCCGGCATGGGACACCACCTTGCGCAGAAGACAAGCCCCGCAGGACGGGGCTCTTACCGCCGCAGTCTAACCGTTCCCACCGTAGGGTGGCGAAACCATGACCGACGTCCTCGCCATCGCCAACGCCAGTGCCGGCAGCTCGACCGAAGAGGCGCAGGACGCCGCCATGAGTGTGTTGCGCGAGCACCTCGACGTCACCCTGGTCACGACGTCGTCGCCGGACGAACTCGAGCACGCCCTCAGCGACCACCCCGACATCTCGACCGTCGTGGTCCTCGGCGGTGACGGCAGCCTGCATGCCGTGGTGGCTGCGCTCCACGTCGCCGGACGCCTGGATGACGTGACCGTCGGACTGGTGCCGCTTGGCACGGGCAACGACTACGCCCGCAGCCTCGACCTGCCGCTGGAGCCCGACGCGGCAGCGCAGGTCGTGGTCGATGGCCACGCCCAGGACGTCGACCTGGTCTTCGACGGCGACGACCAGGTCGTGGTCAACGCCGCTCACATCGGGATCGGTGCCGAAGCTGCAGCCAAGGCCAAGCCGTGGAAGAAGGTGCTCGGCCCGGTCGGCTACGCCGTCGGAGCGCTGATCACCGGCTTCGGGACCCATTCGGCCGAGGTCGAGATCTACCTCGATGGCGAGCCTCTGCCTGCCCGGGACAAGGTCCTGCAGGTGGCGGTCGGGAACGGCCAGTACGTCGGGGGCGGCGCCGAACTCCTACCCAAGGCCGTGCCGACCGACGGCGTGTTGGACGTCTCGATCTCGTACTCGGTCGGGGTGTGGCAGCGGCTGTCCTACGCCTGGCACCTGCGCCGCGGCGAGCACCCGAATCGCGAGGACGTGGTCTATCGCACCTGCAAGACCGTCGAAGTGCGTGGTGATGCGCTGCGCTGCACGACCGATGGCGAGCTGTCAGCTCCGGCCCGCGTGCACCGGTGGCGGGTCGAGCCCGGCGCGATGCGCCTGCTCGTGCCATCGCAGGCGACAACCTAGGCGTTCTCCCTTGCGGAAGGTGGAGGTGCCCCGGCGACTACTGCTCGTCGACGAGCTCGGCGTAGGCCTCGGGGCTGGACTCACGCAGGAAATCACGGCAGCGCTGCGCCTCGACGGCGTCGTCGAAGCGCTCGGATGCGGTGGCAAGCGCCGCGAGGGAACGCAGGAACCCGCGATTCGGCAGGTGCGACCACGGCACCGGGCCGTGCCCCTTCCACCCGTTGCGGCGCAGCATGTCGAGGGAGCGGTGGTAGGACGTGCGCGCGAAGGCGTACCCCTCCAGGTCGCGCCCATCGTCCAGCGCCGACTCGGCCAGCATCGCCCAGGCGAGCGCCGAGTCGGGGTGAGCGGCGGCGACGTTCTGCACGTCGCGCCCTTCGTCGATCGCTTCCGCACCGGTGTCGGCCGGCAGCAACGTCTCGGGCGGATCGCCCAGCAGGTTCGTCATGCGCCTGACACTACGACGCCCGGCGGGGCGTTGGTCACACGCGGTACTGCGTGTGGACCGGGCACTCGAACGGTTCGCGCGCCCGAAGCCCGACGTTGTTGAGATAGTCCACGACGATGCCGTAGGACGCGAGGAGGCCGACTTCGGCGTAGCTCACCTCGTGCTGGGCGCAGTACGCACGCACGATCGGCTGCACCCGCTTGAGGTTGGGGCGCGGCATGTTCGGGAAGAGATGATGCTCGATCTGGTAGTTGAGCCCGCCCATGGCGAAGTCGACGAACGGGCCACCCCTCACGTTGCGCGACATCAGCACCTGCCGGCGGAGGAAGTCGATCTTCAACGTCGGCGGGACGATCGGCATCCCTTTGTGGTTGGGGGCGAACGAGCCGCCGAGGCACAGGCCGAACACGGCCATCTGCACGCAGAAGAACGCAGCCGCCTTGCCGACGGGCATCACCATCAGCAGGACCACGATGAAGGCCCCGAGTCGGGTGACGACCAGGGCCGCCTCGACGCGGCGGTGCGCCACGGCGTCCGCGCCGAACAGCGTGCGGAGACTCGCGATGTGCAGGTTGATGCCCTCCAGCGTCAGCAGCGGGAAGAACAGCCAGCCCTGGCGTTTCATGAACCAGCCCAGGAACCCGGTGCTGCGCTGGGCCGCGATGTCGCGGGTGAACGCGATGGCACCGGGGGCGACGTCGGGGTCGCGGCCCTCCTGGTTGGGGGCCACGTGGTGCCGATTGTGCTTGTCCTTCCACCAGCCGTAGCTGAGACCGGCGAAGACGCCGGCCAGGATGCGCGACGTCCACTCGTTCCACGCGGCGGAGTCGAACATCTGTCGATGTGCACCGTCATGGCCGAGGAAGCCGAACTGGGTCACCACCACACCGAGCACCGCGGCGAGGATGAGCTGGAACCAGGAGTTGCCGAGGGCGATGATGCCGGCCCAGACGAGCACGAAGGCGGCGACGGCCAGCGCGATCCGGCTCCAGTAGTAGCCGTAGCGGCGCCGGAGCAGTCCACTCGCACGAACGGTTCGGGCCAGCTCGGTGTAGAGGTGCACGGCGCGCTCTTGGGGGAGCTGGACCTGCATGGTCATGGGAACTCCCGATCCTGGCGTGAAGGCGTGTTCACTGCCGGGTCTGGGGCAGCTCAAGACTCCTCAAGTAGACCACGTCGGCCACACCAGCGGTTTTCTACGATCGGGGAACGGCGACCTTTCCGGTGACGACGTCGTGCGCCAGATCGGCGAGACGGAGGTGGTTGCTCCGGGCGTGGGTGCGGAGGACCGCGAAGGCCTCGTCGACACTCACGTCGTGGGCGCGAGAGATCACACCCTTCGCCTGTTCGACGACGATCCGGCTGTTCAGGGCACCCTGCAGCTGTTCGGTGAGCAGCTCGGCGCTCGCGATCGCCCGCTCCTGGAGGATCGCGATGGTCGCGACGTCGGCCATGGCCTGCACGACCTTGACATCCTCTGGTCCGAGGGGCAGGGGCTCCTCACCGAAGACGTTCAACGCCCCGATCACCCGGTCGCGCAGCCGCATCGGAAACGCGTGCACCGAGCGCACACCGGCCTCCCCGGCCCGTGGCGCGAATTCGGGCCATCGCTGCGTCTCCTGGGCGAGGTCGATGGTGATGACCGGCTGGTGGCTCTGGTAGCAGTCGAGGCACGGACCCTGGGAGTACTGGATCTGGAACAGCTCCAGATGCTTCGCGCCCTCGCTGGAGGCGGCCATGAAGTGCAGGGCATCGTCCTGGTCGGCCAGAAGCAGTCCGGCCGACGATGCGCCGCTGATGACCACGGCGTGGTCGGCGAGATTGTGCAGGAAGTCGATCAGGTCGAACTCGTCGACGAGTGTGTCCGCCATCTCGACGAAGACGTCGGCCAGGCGTTCGTTCGAGACCATCGTCACCCCTCCCCTTCGATGCATTTTAGTCGTTCACCGGCAGGACGAAACCTGAGATGATCGCGCGGGCCAGATCGATCAGCGGCTGATCGTTGCCGAAGGCATGCGCCCGCATCCGGACCAGCGCCTCGACCGGCTCCACTCCCAGATCGACCATCACCATGCCTTGAGCCTGATAGATCTCCGCGCGGTGGTCGAGCACGGACGAGAGGTCGCTATCCATCCGACCGTCTGTGCTGACGAGGTTGCCGTCGATGAGGATCTGGGTGGCGAGCTGCGCGCAGGTCAAGGCCGCGGCGACCTGCTTCTCGCTCAACGAACCGGGCCGGTCGGCGTAGACGTCGAGGATCCCGAGCACCACGGCACCGACGTGCAGGGGAAAGGCGAAGACCGCGCCCACGCCGGCATCCAGGGCCGCCGAGGAGTACCCGGGCCACCGGCCGTCGATCATCGAGCGAAGGTCCGGCGTGAGCACCGGGCGTCGCGCGGCGAACGCCTCGTGGCACGGCCCTTCGCCGGTGGCGAACTGGAGCTCGTCGACATCGCGGCTGTGGTCATCGGATGCGGCCACGACGCCATTGGTCGTGCCGGCGGCCGACATCAGGTTCATCGCGGCCCCCATGAGCCCGAGGTCGGAGGTCAGGCTTCGACACAGCTCCTGGAGCGCATCAGCGACGCCGTCGCGAGCAACCGGGGCTGACAACGTCGACGCCTCTCTCCGGGCGGAGTCCACAAGGTCCGGGTGGCGCCGGCGAACTGCCGACTGCCGTCCACCCTACGCTCAGGCGGTCGACCGGCCGTCTTTGCTGGTCAGAGCTTGGTTCCGGCCGAACTCAGCGCGGCGCAGGCCTCGGCGACCCGGGCGGCCATGCCCGCCTCCGCTGCCTTGCCCCATGCGCGGGGGTCGTAAACCTTCTTGTTGCCGACCTCGCCGTCGATCTTCAGCACGCCGTCGTAGTTGGTGAGCATGTGCGTGACGACAGGACGGGTGAACGCGTACTGGGTGTCGGTGTCGACGTTCATCTTGACCACACCGAAGTCGACGGCCGCCGAGATCTCCTCCGGCAGCGAGCCCGACCCGCCGTGGAACACCAGGTCGAACGGCTTGTCCTTGCCGTACTCCTTGCCCACCACCTGCTGGGCGGTCTCGAGCACCTCCGGACGCAGCTTGACGTTGCCCGGCTTGTAGACGCCGTGGACGTTGCCGAAGGTGAGAGCCGTCATGTAGCGGCCCTTCTCGCCCAGCCCGAGCGCGGCTGCCGTGGCGAGTGCGTCCTCGGGGGTTGAATAGAGCTTGTCGTCGATGGCTCCCTCGACGCCGTCCTCCTCGCCGCCGACGACGCCGATCTCGACCTCGAGGATGATGTTCGCGGCCGCGCACTGGGCCAGGAGGTCCTGGGCGATCTCGAGATTCTCCTCCACGGGCACCGCCGACCCGTCCCACATGTGCGACTGGAAGTACGGCTGGCCGCCGCCCTTGACCCGCTCGGCGGACGCTGCGAGCAGCGGGCGCACGAAGCCGTCGAGCTTGTCCTTCGGGCAGTGGTCGGTGTGTAGCGCGACGTTGACCGGGACGTTCTTGGCGACCTCCTCGGCGAAGGCCGCGAAGGCGAGCGAGCCGCTCACCATGTTCTTGACGTTGGGGCCGGAGAGGTAGTCGGCGCCGCCAGTGGAGATCTGGATGATGCCGTCGGACTCGGCGTCGGCGAAGCCCTGCAGCGCGGCGTTCAGCGTCTGCGACGACGAGACGTTGATGGCCGGGTAGGCGAACGACTCACGCTTGGCCTTGTCGAGCATCTCGGCGTAGATCTCAGGGGTGGCGACAGGCATGGCGAGCTCCTCGGTCGGCGGTTCCTCAAGCCTAGGACAGGAGCTTGACGGTGGACCTCGCGGCCACCAGCAGCGGGCTCCAGACCGAGGCGAACGGCGGGGCGTAGGCCAGGTCGAGCATCACGACGTCGTCGACGGTCATCTCCGCGGTGATCGCGGTCGCCGCGACGTCGATCCGCAGACCGGCGTTGCGTTCACCCACGATCTGGACGCCGAGCAGCCGCCGCGTTTTCCGGTCGGCGACCATCAGCACGATCAGCTCCCCCGCGTCGGGGAGGTAGCCGGCGATCGTCGTGGTCTTGATCGAGGCGACGACCGGATCGAACCCGGCGTCACGCGCCTGCTGCTCACCCAGCCCGGTGCGGGAGACCTCGAGGTTGCAGAACTTGGTGATCGCGGTCTGCACGATTCCGGGGAACTCGAGCCGCGGCTCCTCGCCGAGCATCTCGGCGGCGATGGAGTCGGCCACGACGACGCCCTGCTTGTTCGCGTGGGTGCCGAGCGGGACGTGGATGAGCTCGCCGGTGATGCGGTCGCGCGTGACCACGCAGTCGCCGGCGGCCCAGATGTCGTCGAAGCCCTGGACGCGCTGGGTGGAGTCGACGACGATGCCGCCCCGGGCGCCCGTGGGCAGCCCTGCCTTCTGGGCGATCTCGGATCGTGCGCCCACGCCCAGCCCGAGGATCACGACGTCGGCGGGGAGGACCTCCCCCTCGACCTCGACACCGACGACATGGCCGTCGTCGACGGCGAATCCGCTGACTTCCGTACCCGTGCGCAGGGTGATGCCCATGCCGCGCATGGCCTTGGCGACCTTCTCCCCCAGCGCCGGCTCGAGGATCGACAACGGAGTGTCACGCGCCTCGATGACGGTCGAGTCGAATCCGCGCAGCGTGCACGCCTCGGCCATCTCCAATCCGATGTAGCCGCTGCCCACGACGACAACGTGCTCGGGATTCTCGGCCAGTGCGTCGATGACCTCCTGGCCGTCCGACAGGGTCTGGATGCCGAAGATCCCCTCCGCGTCGATGCCGGGCAGGGTGGGACGCACCGGCTCGGCACCGGTGGCGATGACGAGGCGGTCGTAGCCGATCTTCTCCGCAGTTTCATCAGGCCGCCCGTGGCCCGGCACCCCCGCCGAGGTCGCACGGCAGATGGTGACCTCGCAGGTGTCGACGTCGATCGCCGTCGCCTCGGTCGCCGTCCGCAGGTCGATGCCGCGCTTGCGGTGCTCCTCCGGCGTGCGAGACACCAGGTCGTCGGCGGATCCGACCTCGCCGGCCACCCAGTACGGGATGCCGCAGGCGGAGTACGACGTCCGATTGGTGCGCTCGATCACGACGACTTCGTCGGACTCCGGCAGGCGTCGACGCAGCTCGGCCGCGGCGCTCATGCCGCCGGCGTCACCGCCGATGACGACGACTCGCGAACCCATGGTCCGACCCTAGGACGCGCGCCCAGGCACGTCGGCCTCGACGCGTTCCACCATCTGCCGGAGCAAGCCGTGGATCGCGCTCCGCACGGTCGGGAACGACACGACGTCAGCGACGACGCCGAGCAAGCCCGGGGAGTCGTAGGCGAAACGCACCGAGAGCCAGATGCCGCCCTCCGCACGGTCCCGTAGTCGGATGCGCAGGCGGTGGTCGACGCCCGTCAGCGTCGTCCAGGCCATGTCGCGGGGCTCGTCGAACTCGATGATCTCGACGTTGCCACCCACGGGAACGGGCCCGACGCGCAACAGGGCGCGATACCTGGTGCCGACGCCGGGCTTCGACCCGGGCTCCAGCTCCTCGACGAGGAATGTGTCGCTCAACGTGCCGATCACGCAGGGGTCGCTGACGACGGCCCACGCCTCGTCGGGCGTCGCCGCCACAGGGAGCCGTGCCTCGATCCTCATCCGATCACCGGGAGTCGTCGGTCCCGCTGCAGAGCAGTGAGCGTCTCCTGCATCGAGTCGAGGAGGTCGGCATAGATCTCGTCGATGTCCGGGTCCTCCCCGTAGCGCTCACGCAGGTGGATCGGCTCCAGGAGCCTGATCGTGACCTTCGACGGCAGGGGTATGTGAGGCAGCGGCCCGACCTGAAGGCCAAACGGGAGCGAGAGCATGATCGGCAGACTCTTGAGGCGCAGGGACTTGTCGAGCCCCAGGAACCGGGCGAGTCCTTCGCCCCGCGACAGGAACAACGCGGTCTCCTGTCCGCCCAGCGTGACCATCGGCACGATGGGGACGTCCTTCTCGAGCGCGAGCTTGAGGAAGCCCTTCCGGCCGCCCATGTCGATCCGGGCCGACTCCCAGCTGGGCCGATACACCTCGTGGTCACCGCCCGGGAAGACGGTGACGATGGCGCCGACGTCGAGAGCCTTGGCGGCATTGTCGGGGTCCGCTTCGACGGTGCCAAAACGACGCAGGAGTGCTCCCACCGGCGAGTTCAGGACCATGCGGTGAGCCAGCTGATAATGCGCCCGCTCGACCCCGAAGTAGGTGCTGATCGCCAGCTGGGAGATGTGCACCTCCGGGGACGATGCTCCGCCGGTGTGGTTGCCGACGACCAGCACCGGACCGTCGCCCGGGATGTGATGCAGACCCCGGATGTCTGGACGGAACCACGCAGAGACGAACAACCAGGTCGCAGGCAGCACCTCACGCATGAAGTCCGGGTCGCGGTTGTCCAGGTCGCCGGGACGGAACCGGGGCGTCAACGCGCTGGTGACGCTGCGCGCCACTGAGCCGACGCTTCGCTGCACGGATTCGAGCACGCATGGATCCTCCCCCAGATCAGCAGGCACCGCCTCCCGGACTCACCCGAGCGACTTCTCGAACCAATGGTGGGCGTAGGGATTGTCGTTGTACCGGTCGATCGCGGTGTACCCGGCCCGGCGGTACATCGTGACGGCATCGGTGAGCACACGGTTGGTGTCGAGCCGGACGACGCTGAAGCCACGCTCGACGACGGCCTGCTCGAGCGCACGGAGCATGCGGCCGCCGAGACCGGCGCCGCGCCAGTCCGGGTGGACCCACATGCGCTTGATCTCGGCCGCACGGTCGTCCAGGCGATGAAGGCATCCGCAAGCCACCGGCGCGCCGTCGGACACGGCAAGAAGCACCAGTCCGTCGGGCGGGCGGAAATCGTCGGGTGAGGAGTCCACGCCCGGATCGAACCCGTCGTCGAACCTTTGCCCGAGCTCGTCGTAGTACGCCTTGAGCGCGGCCTGGGCCGCTGAGGCATCCGGGTCGGCCGGCGCGATCACCGTCGTGGCGGCGCGGAGCAGGCGATCGGCCGCGTCGAGGGACTCGGCCAACCGCAAACGCTGTCCGTCCGACAGGGGCGCGACGAGGTCTCGCGCGAGCTGCTCCGACCGGTCGTCGAGATCCTGGCGTGCGATGCGACCGTCGGTGGTGAGTGACACGCGCCGGCGTCGTGCGTCCTGGGGATCGACCTCGGTGCTGACAAGCCCCTCACGCTCCAGGCGCCGGAGCAGCCGGCTCACATATCCGGAGTCGAGTCCGGTGCGGTCGCGCAGCTCACGCACCGACACGCTCTCGGCGCCCAGCTCGAAGAGCAACCGGGACGGGCCGATCGGACGACCCGAGCCGAGGAACGACTCATCGAGGACCCCGACGCGCTGCGACCACGCGCGGTTGAAATGACGCAGGACCGCCTCCACTGACATTCTCTGACTTTAGTCAGAGAATCAACGGCTGTCGAGCACGATGCGGGCGAGCAGCTCGAGGTCGCCGGTGAGCTGGGGCTCCGGCACCCGAGCGGCCTCGCGGTCGCCGAGGAGGAAGGAGTAGACGTAACGGTCCGGCTGGGGTGGCCCAACCGTGATGGACGCGAAATCGATCCGGGTGATGAGGATGCGCACCTCGGGCGCTCGCGGATCGTCTCCGTCGAGGTCGACCGCGCCCTCGGTGACCATCCCGGCGAACCCGCCGGACCGGCGGACCACCACGCGGCTGGGAGCTGGCGTCTCATCGGGCGCCGGTCCTTCCGGCACCCGCTCGGGTGTCGCCGCGCTGGACGTGACGCCAACCTGCTGCCAGGCGTCGGCGACCACGTCGGTGTGCTTGGCCGCTGCGGCGATGACGGCGTCGGCGAAGCCGGCGAAGTCGGTGGTCGACGTGATGGCTCCGCCGGTCAACGCGTCGTACCAGATGCGGCCGGCGCCTTCGGCCGCGTTGCCGCCAATAGCGGTGGCGGCGAGGTGGAACGCGCGGTTCGGGATGCCGGAGTTGAGATGGACGCCGCCGTCGTCGTCGGGCGTCTCGATGTAGTCGTCCATGGAGCCGACCTGCGGGTCGCGCCCGATTCGCGGGTCGTCGTAGGCCGTGCCCGGCTCGGACATCGATCGAAGCGCGCGGCCCTGCACACCGGGCAGGAAGATGCCCTCGCCGATCAGCCAGTCGGCGTCGGCGGCGTCCTGGCCGAGCACCCGCTGCTTGAGACAGGAGGCGAAGACGTCGGAGACCGACTCGTTCAGTGCACCGGACTGACCGTGGTACTCGAGTCCGGCAGTGTGCTCGGTGAGTGCGTGGCACAGCTCGTGCGCGAGCACGTCGACGGGCTTGGTGAACCGTTCGAAGATCTCGCCGTCCCCGTCGCCGAACACCAGCTGCGTGCCGTCCCAGAACGCGTTGTCGTAGTTGCGCTCGAAGTGCACGGTCGCGCTCACCGGCGCGCCCTGGCCGTCGTACGACGACCTCCCGTAGACCTGCTCGAGCATGGCCAGCGTCGCCTCGATGCCGACGTACGCCTCGTCGACCGCGACGTCACCGGACGCCGGTTGACCGGCGGACCGCACCGGCGTGCCCGGCAGGTCCGAGCCGTTGTCGGCCGTATGGATCGTCCACGCGGCTGCGCCCGTCGGTGGCGCCTGCGGAGCGGCCGTGGCGCGGACCGATCGCAGCCGCCGGTCGATCACGAGCGTTCGCTGGCACGGATGATCGTCGTCGCAGATGGTCGCGAGTCGCTCGAGCAGGTACGTCGGGATGAAGAAGCAGCTCATCCACCCACTCAACCTCAGCGGGCGTGCTGACGCACCCAGGCGTGCATGGCGATGGCCGCGGCCGCGCCGGCGTTGATCGAGCGGGTCGAGCCGTACTGCGTGATCGCGAAGTGGTCCACGCACGCGGCGAGCGCTTCCGGCGTCAGGCCCGGGCCCTCCTGGCCGAACACCATGACCACCGCAGCCGGCAGCCGGGCCGTCTCGATCGGCTCTGCCTCCGGCAGGTTGTCGATGCCGACGAGCGGAAGGCTCTCGGCGTGCGACCACGAGACGAGGTCGGCGACGTCGGGATGGTGCTCGATGTGCTGGTAGCGGTCGGTGACCATCGCGCCGCGTCGGTTCCAGCGCCGCTTGCCGACCACGTGCACCGCCGCGACGTTGAACGCGTTCGCCGTGCGGACGATCGACCCGATGTTGGAGTCGTGCTGCCAGTTCTCGATCGCGACGTGCAGTGGATGGCGCCGGGTGTCGAGGTCGGCCACGATCGCCTCGACCGTCCAGTACCGGTACTGGTCGAGGACGTTGCGCCGGTCGCCGTGCTCGAGCAGCTCCGGATCGAGACGCTCGTCGTCGGGCCACTCCCCTTCCCAGGGGCCAACACCGACTTCGTCCGTCACCGGACGCCGTGCTCGTCGCGGTACGCACGGACCGCGTCGAGATGCTCGGCATGCCGGCCGGTCTGCACCAGGTGCTCGACGACGTCGTCGAGACTGACGATGGCTCGCACCCGGACCCCCAGCTCCTGCTCGAGCTGCTGCACCGCGGAGACGTCTCCCGAACCCCGTTCCTGCCGGTCGATCGCGACGACGATCGCCGCGACCTCGGCCCCGGCGCCCTTCACGAGCTCGACGACCTCACGGATCGCGGTGCCGGCGGTGATGACGTCGTCGACCACGAGCACCCGGCCGGTGAGTGGCGCCCCGACGACGAGTCCGCCCTCGCCGTGGTCCTTCGTCTCCTTGCGGTTGAAGGACCACGGAATGTCGCGTCCGTGAACCTCCGCGAGCTGAACGGCCGTGGCGGCTGCGATGGGGATGCCCTTGTAGGCCGGGCCGAGGATGACGTCGACGTCGAGCCCGTCCTCGACGATGGCTGCGGCGTAGAAGCGGCCGAGCGCGGCCAGTCCAGCGCCGGTGTCGACCGCTCCGGCGTTGAAGAAGTACGGCGACGTGCGCCCGGACTTGAGGGTGAAGGTGCCGAAGCGGAGCACGTCGTGATCGAGGGCGAACTCGATGAACTCGCGCTGGTAGTCGTGCACGCGGTCAGCCTAGGGCGCGCGTCACTTCGGTTTGGTGATGGTGCCGGACTTCTTGTCCTCGGTGGACTCCAGGTCGCCGATGACGATGCTCCGGTTGTCGGTGTGGAACAGCTCGGAGCAGGTGAGCATGGTCAGGACGGGCTCCGTGGCCTTGTCACCTTCCCGGTTCGGGTCGGGGACGTCGGCGAGCGGCCAGCTGGTCGTGAAGTCGACGGTGATGGCGTTGCCGTCGTTGCGCAGCACGTACGTGAAGACCTTGCGCCGTGTCTCGACGAAGACCTTGTCGCCCTCGCGCAGCTTGAGGAACTTGCGGAACGGCTCGCCATGCGTGACCCGGTGGCCGGCGATGGCGAAGTTGCCGATCTCGCCTGGCTTGGCGCCGGGCTCGTACCACGCCACGCCCTCGGCGAGAGCCTTGTCGCCCTTGGGTCCCAGCAGGTCGCCGCCCTTGATGATGGGCACCTCGTAGTCGTCGCCGAAGCGGGGCACCCGGAGCAGGCCGACCGCATTGGCGTCGATGCCGTTGTCCCAGTCGCTGATGATCGCGGCCTGCTTCTGCTTGGCGACGTAGTTCGTGCCCCAGTACTGCCAGGCGAAGTATCCGATGAAGCCGAGACCGGCGAGCACCATGAGGACGCCGATCGCACGGATGACGCGTCGTCCTCCCGAGTTGCGGGCAGGACGCGGTGCAGCAGGACTCGTGGGAGGCGCATCGACCGTCATGGCGACGATTGTTGCATCGAGGTCGGCATCCCGGCCCAGAACGGTCCAACATCGCCGGAACGGCGGGCAGAAAGAGCTTGTCAACGAATTTTGCAAAACCCGCTTGACAGCGCCGCGGTTCCCATAGACTTCTGCCAGTAGGACAGACGCGGGAAACCCGTCAATGCCTACCTCGCCCCGCCGTTTCACCCCCCGAGAACGGCGGGGCGATCTATTTCCCGCCCGAGCGCGGCGCGTATGGTCTGGAGGCGTGAAGGGCCACAGCGCACGTCTCGACGGACTCGGCACCACGATCTTCGCCGAGATGAGCGCCCGTGCCCTGCAGACCGGGTCGGTCAACCTCGGTCAGGGCTTCCCGGACACCGACGGGCCGGCCTCGGTGGTCGAGGCGGTCACGCACGCGATGCAGCACGGACGCAACCAGTACGCGCCCGGCATCGGCGTGCCCGAGCTCCGGGAGGCCGTCGCCGCGCACCAGAAGCGCTGGTACGGGCTCGAGGTCGATCCTGACACCGAGGTGGCCGTCAGCACCGGCGCCACGGAGGCGATCGCGGCGGCGCTGCTCGGCCTGGTCGACCCCGGCGACGAGGTGGTGGCCCTCGAGCCCTACTACGACTCCTACGTCGCGGTGATCCAGATGGCCGGCGGCGTGCGTCGCGGCGTCACGCTGCGAGCACCGGACTTCCGGCTGCCGGTCGACGAGCTCCGGGCCGCGATCACGCCGCGCACCACCACGATCCTGCTCAACTCCCCGCACAACCCCACCGGTGCCGTGCTGACCCGCGAGGAGCTCGACGCCGTCGCGGCCGTCGCCATCGAGCACGACCTCCTGGTGATCACCGACGAGGTGTACGAGCACCTGGCCTACGACGACGCCCAGCACATCCCCATCTCCACGCTGCCCGGCATGGCCGAGCGCACGCTCACCATCTCCAGTGGCGGCAAGACGTTCTCGTTCACCGGGTGGAAGGTCGGCTGGGCCACAGGCCCCGCCGCCCTGGTCTCGGCCATGGTCGGCGCGAAGCAGTTCATGACCTACACGTCCGGAGCGCCGTTCCAGCCCGCGATCGCCCAGGCGCTCGAGCTCGGCGACGACTACTTCGACTCGCTCCGCGCCCGGATGGAGTCGCAACGTGACCTGCTGTGCGAGGGGCTCGAGGCGATCGGCTTCGACGTCTTCGTGCCCGAGGGCGGGTACTTCGCCACCACTGACATCCGTCCACTCGGCTTCGACGACGGCGTGGAGTTCTGCCGCATGCTGCCCGAGCGCGCCGGCGTGGTGGCGATCCCGCACCAGGTGTTCTACGACGACAAGGAAGTCGGGCAGCCGCTCGTGCGGTGGGCGTTCAGCAAGAAGCCCGAAGTCATCGACGAGGCCGCTGACGCGTCTCGGCGCGCTGCGTTCCTAGCGAACCGGTTGGTAGCGGAGCAGCACGGTGTCCTCGGGAAGCATCTCCACGTCCAGCAGGGCGACGCCGTCAGGCATCCCCTCGGGGAAGAACGGTTTGCCGCCGCCGAGCACCACCGGACGCTGATAGATGCGGTACTCGTCGATGAGTCCGAGCCGGGCCAGCGTCGCGGCAATCGTGGGGCCGCCGACGTCGATCTCGCCCTCGGTCTCGTCGACGACACGGCGCAGCTCCGCATCGACGTCATCCGAGATCAGGGTGGCGTTCGGGCCGACCTCGGTGAGCGTCGTCGACACCACCACCTTGGGGTGGCGCGCCAGACGTCGGCGAAGTCCTTCTGGATGGCGTGCCGGTCGGGGTCGTCGGTGTCCCAGTACTGCATGTCCGAGTACAGCTCGCGCCCGTACAGGCAGAGCGATGCCGACCTCTGGAGCTCGTTGAAGTACTGGTGCAGCTCGTCGCCCGGCGCCGGAATGTCGTCAGGTGCTGCCGGACGCGACCCGAGACGTAGCCGTCGACTGATGTGTTCATGCCGAAGATGACGTGACCCATGCCGTCAGAAGCTCCCTATCCACGATAGGGCCGGGATGCGGGAGCCCGGCCGGAGGCAGTCGCGTCGCGGGCGAGCATCGGCAGCACGCGCGGCTTCACCAGCTCGCTGAGCACGATGACGCTCGTGGAGCGCACCACCGAACCCGACTTGCTGATGTGCAGGAGCGTGGCCTGGAGGTCTTCGTGCGACGTGGCGGCGATCTTGCACACGACGTCGGCAGCGCCGCTCGTGACGTAGGCGTCGAGAACGTTCGGCAGCGACTCGAGCTCCTCGGCGACGGCGTCGAGCTTGCCCTGGGCGATCTCGAGCGTGACGAAGGCGAGCACCGGATGGCCGGCAGCCACGAGGTCGACGTCGGGGCCGTACCCGGTGATGACGCCGGCGGCCTCCATCTTCGCCAGCCGCGACTGCACCGTGGCGCGGGCGACCTTGGTGCGCCGGGACAGCTCGAGGTCGCCGCGCGCGGGGATGGGCGCGGAGCGCCTCGATCAGCGCGACATCCAGTGCATCCATCGGCTCGCTCTCCTGTGCAGATCGACCAGTTCAGATACAGAATACTCGGCAAGACTAGTGGGAGCTGTCCATCTCGAGATGTGCCGGTTGCATCGTCGACGGCGGTTTGGTGGTGTGGGGACATGAGCCTCGACCTGACCGCCTCCGAACGCCTCGCGCATCTCGACCTCGACCAGCTCAAGCAGCTCGTCGGCCTGGTGGAGTACGACAGCGCCGCCGACCCGTTCCCGGTCACCGGCTGGGACGCCGTCGTGTGGGCGGTCGGCAACGCCACTCAGGCCGCATCGTTCTACCAGTCCGTCTACGGCATGGACCTCGTCGCCTACTCCGGCCCCGAGACCGGCAATCGCGACCACCACGCCTACGTGCTGGAGAGTGGCGCCGTGCGGTTCGTGCTCAAGGGCGGTGTCGATCCCGAGAGCCCGGTCATCGAGCACCACCGCGTCCACGGCGACGGAGTCGTCGACATCGCGCTCGAGGTGCCGGACGTCGACACCTGCGTCGAGCACGCCCGCGCCCAGGGCGCCACGGTGCTGGAGGAGCCGCACGACGTCAGCGACGAGCACGGCACCGTGCGCGTCGCCACCATCGCCGCGTACGGCGACACCCGCCACTCCCTCGTCGACCGCAGCCGCTACGACGGTCCGTACCTGCCCGGCTACATCGAGCGTCGCTCCACCATGCGGCGCGGCGACGATCACCGGATCTTCGAGGCCCTCGACCACGTCGTCGGAAACGTCGAGCTCGGCCACATGGACGAGTGGGTCGACTTCTACAACCGCATCATGGGCTTCACGAACATGGCCGAGTTCATCGGCGACGACATCGCCACCGAGTACTCGGCGCTGATGAGCAAGGTCGTGGCCAGCGGCAACCACCGAGTGAAGTTCCCGCTCAACGAGCCGGCGGTCGGCAAGAAGCGCTCGCAGATCGACGAGTACCTCGAGTTCTACCGTGGCCCCGGCGCGCAGCACCTGGCGCTCGCGACCGCCGACATCCTGGCCACCGTCGACGCCCTGCGCGGCCGCGGTGTCCAGTTCCTCGAGACCCCGGACTCCTACTACACCGACCCCGAGCTGAGGGCCCGCATCGGTGAGGTGCGGGTGCCGATCGAGGAGCTGCAGTCGCGCGGCATCCTCGTCGACCGCGACGAGGACGGCTACCTGCTGCAGATCTTCACCAAGCCGGTGGGCGACCGCCCGACCGTGTTCTTCGAGTTGATCGAGCGGCATGGTTCGCTGGGGTTCGGGAAGGGCAACTTCCAGGCGCTGTTCGAGGCCATCGAGCGCGAGCAGGCGCTCCGTGGAAATTTCTAGGGCAGGCGACTTCTAGGAGGGGCAATGGCCCACTACCGGTCGGCGGGGAACATCCCGCCGAAGCGCCACACGCAGCACCGCTCGGAGTCCGGTGACCTCTACCGCGAGGAGCTGATGGGCGAGGAGGGGTTCAGCTCCGACTCGTCGCTGCTGTACCACGTCGGCGTGCCGTCGGCCGTCCTCGAGGCGCGCCCATGGGAGCTGCCCGACCAGGCGACGACGCCGAACGAGCCGCTGCTCCCCCGTCACCTGAAGCTGCACGACCTGTTCCCGTCCGCTGAGGGCCGCGACCTCGTGACCGGTCGCCGGCTCGTGCTCGGCAACGGCGACGTCCGGATCTCCTACGTCGTCGGCGCCGACCCGTCTCCGCTCTATCGCAACGCGACCGGTGACGAGTGCGTGTTCATCGAGTCTGGCGAAGGCGTGCTCGAGACGGTGTTCGGGCACCTGCCATTCGGGCCCGGCGACTACCTGATCATCCCGCGCGCCACCACGCACCAGTGGCTTCCTGACGGGGACGTCCGGGCGTACTGCATCGAGGCGAACAGTCACATCTCACCACCGCGGCGCTATCTGTCGCGCTTCGGCCAGCTGCTCGAGCATGCGCCCTACTGCGAGCGCGACCTGCGCGGACCGTCCGAGCCCGAGGTCCGCGGGGACGAGCCGACCGAGGTGTTCATCAAGCACCGCGGCAGCGGCCCGGGCGGACTCTCCGGCTCGGTCCACGTCGTGCCCCGTCACCCGTTCGACGTCGTGGGGTGGGACGGCTGCCTCTACCCGTACGCGTTCAACGTCTCCGACTACGAGCCCATCACCGGACGCGTGCACCAGCCGCCGCCGGTGCACCAGGTGTTCGAGGGCCACAACTTCGTGGTCTGCAACTTCGTGCCCCGCAAGGTCGACTACCACCCGCTGGCGATCCCGGTGCCGTACTACCACTCCAACGTCGACAGCGACGAGATCATGTTCTACGTCGCCGGCGACTACGAGGCGCGCAAGGGCTCGGGCATCGCCCAGGGCTCCATCAGCGTTCACCCGGGCGGGCACTCGCACGGCCCGCAACCGTCGGCGATCGAGGCCAGCCTCGGCGTGCACGAGTTCGACGAGCTGGCCGTCATGGTCGACACGTTCCGTCCGCTCGAGCTCGGCGAAGGCGGCCGGGCCTGCGACGACGGCGTCTACGCCCAATCCTGGACGGCAGAGCCGTGGACCGACAGCGAGTGAGCAACACTGACACCGTGACTGTCCTGTTCGACCGCTTCTTCGACGATGCGGCGATCTTCCCGCCCGGCAATGCGGCGATGGACGACGCCGTCCGGGCTCACGTGGCGGCCATGGACTCGCCCCTCGCACGTCACGTCGGACCATTCGTCTGCTCGGCGTCCCGGCTCACCGCCTTGGGTGACGCCATGGCAACGACGAACGTCGGCGGCCTGGACCTGGCGCTCGTCACCCCGGCCGGATCAGCCGCAGCGGCCATCGCGGCGGTTCACGACGACTCTCGTCTGCGACTGCGGGCCGTCGAGATCTCGGAGACCCAGCCCGATGATCCCCTCCCGACCGTGCCCGAGGGCACGCTCCTGCTGGTCGAGCGCCCGGCCGAGGCGCCGTTCGACCTGCCGCCCGACGTCTCGCTCAAGCTGCGCACCGGTGGCGAGACCGCCGATGCCTTTCCGGACGAGAACCGGCTGGCCTCCGCGCTGGCGGGCGCGCTCGAGCAAGACCTGCGGTTCAAGCTGACCGCCGGCCTCCACCAGGCCGTCCGGCACACCGATCCGGCCACCGGGTTCGAGCACCACGGATTCCTCAACGTCGTCATCGCCGTCCACGCTGCGCTGTCCGGATCCGGCGACCTGGCGGCGTGGCTCGCCGAGCGCGATGCGTCGGTGGTGGCGGCTGCCGTCGCCGGCCTCGACGAAGCCGCACGCGGAGCCGTCCGGTCGCGCTTCCTGTCGTTCGGCACCTGCTCCATCGCCGAACCCGTTGACGACCTGCGCGCGCTCGGCCTGCTGGAGGACGCAGCGTGAGGGGGGACTTCGGCCGTCACACGCTGCCGTACTGCTCCTTCGTCGTGCCCGGCGAGTCGAGACGACGGGTCGGGGTCGGCGTCGACACCGACGTCCTCGACCTCACCACCGCCGCACCGGTCGTGGTGCCCGACCACGCCGAGCTGTTCGCGAGTGGCTCACTCGACGCGTTCCTCGCCGCCGGGTTCGAGACGTGGCACGACGTCCGTCACGCGCTGACCGAGTGGCTCGGCGACGACGCGCACACCCACGTCGTCGACCATCACCTCTCACCGGCCGACCAGGTCGAGCTGGTGCTGCCGTTCACCGTCGGTGACTACGTCGACTTCTACGCCTCCGAGCACCACGCCACGAACCTCGGCCGCCTGTTCCGCCCGGACGGCGACGCACTGCTGCCCAACTGGAAGCACCTCCCGGTCGGCTACCACGGTCGGTCGGGCACGGTCGTCGTGTCAGGCACCCCGGTGCGGCGCCCGAGCGGCCAGCGACGCACGAGCACCGACGAGGTGGTGTTCGGGCCGTCCGTGCGCCTCGACGTCGAGGTGGAGGTCGGCTTCGTGGTCGGCACGGGCTCGGAGCTCGGCGAGCCGGTGGCGCTCGCGGACGCCGACCGGCACGTGTTCGGCATCTGCCTCGTGAACGACTGGTCGGCTCGCGACCTCCAGGCCTGGGAGTACGTGCCGCTCGGTCCGTTCCTCGGCAAGTCGTTTGCCACGTCCATCTCGCCGTGGATCGTGCCGATGGAGGCGCTGGAGGCGGCGCGCACGCATCCGCCCGAGCGCGACGTCCCGCTGCTGCCCTACCTCGACGACGACGGTGCTCGGCCGTGGGCGCTCGACCTGCGTCTTGAAGTGCGTCTCGGTGAGGAGGTGCTTGCGCGCCCACCGGCCGCGGGCCTGTACTGGACCGCCGCGCAGATGCTGGCGCACATGACCGTCAACGGTGCAACCGTGCGACCCGGCGACCTGTTCGCGTCCGGCACCGTCAGCGGCCCCGATCGCGACCAGCGCGGCTCCTTCATCGAGCTGACGTGGAACGGGATGGAGCCCCTCACCATCGCGGACGGATCGACTCGGTCGTTCCTCGAGAACGGCGACACCGTGACGATCTCGGCCACCGCTCCCGGGCCCGACGGCGAGGATCTGTGGCTCGGTGAAGTGACCGGCACGATCGTCCCCTGACCGCCGAATCTGAGGTAGCAGGACCGGCGACCTAGGGCGGTCCTCCGATGTCCGCGGATACCTCAGGCGCGCACGCTCGACTCATGGTGCTCGACACCGGCACGATCGAGCTGCGCGAGCTCGACGCCTCCGACGGCCAGGTCCTCGACGACGTGTTCGCCGGGCTGTCCGACGAGAGTCGATTCCTGCGCTACCTGACGCCGATGCCGACACTCCCCGCCCAAGCTCGACGCATTCTGCTCGCCCTCGACTGCTGCTCCCACGTCGCGGTCGCCGCGTTCGCGGACGGGCAGGCCATCGGTCTCGCCCGGCTCGTCGGCATCGACGAGCATCGTGCCGAGCTCGCCGTCGAGGTCGTCGACGACTGGCAAGGACGGGGTGTCGGTACCCAGCTCGGGCTATGGATCCGGGATCGGGCCAGTTCTCTCGGCTACACCGAGCTGGTCGCCGAGACGTCGGCCGGCAACCACCGTGCCCAGGCGATGATCCGAAAGATCTTCCCTGATTTCTCGGGACGGCGTGAAGGCACGGTCCTGGTCTTCACGATGCCCGTGGGTTCGCTCCGTCCTTCCGCAGCCTGACCTGCCTAGCTCAGCAGGAGCGTGTCCAGCCCTCGGGTGAGTCCGCTGCGCCCGGTGACCGCACGGGCCGCGAGCAGCGTGCCGGCGACGTACGGTGCGGCGCTCGACCCGGCATCGTGGCGAATCGTCAGGCGCTCATCGGGAAGCCCGAACACGACCTCCGTGGACAGGGTGAAGCCTGGAAGGCGGACCGAGTGGACCTGCGTTCCGGCCACCGTCGCGCCACGCGCCTCGACGTGGCCCGCCGTCTCGGCGAAACGTCGTCACCAGCGTGACCGGCATGAGGTCCCCCTTCGTGAGTCAGTGCAGCGGACGCTACAGGACGACAGCCTTCTGCACGGGCAGCATGAGATGTTGTCCGAGGACGATGTTGCGCTGCAAAAGGAGCACGGTGGAGACGATCGACGAGCACTTCGTCCGGGCCCTCCGCACGCGCTCGGACGCAGGTCGCGTCGCCCTGCCATCGGACCGGTCGTCGATGCTGCAGCGCATCTTCGACGCCCAGGCGCAGAGCCGCCATCTGGACTTCGCGGCGCGCTGGCTCCAGAAGCAGGGCAAGGGCTACTACACGATCGGTTCGGCCGGCCACGAGAGCAACGCGGCGGTCGGCCTGCTGTCCCGCACGAGCGACCCGGCCTTGCTCCACTACCGGTCCGGCGGCTTCTATGCCGCTCGCGCCGCGCTCGCCGGCACGGACCATCCCGTGCGCGACGTCCTGCTGAGCCTCACCTCGGCGACGAGCGACCCCATGTCCGGCGGACGCCACAAGGTGTTCGGCCACCCGGCCCTCGGCATCATCCCGCAGACGTCGACGATCGCCTCCCACCTGCCCAGGGCCGTCGGCCTCGGCTACAGCCTGGACCTCGCCCGCAGCATCGATCACGAGTCCCCGTGGCCCGCGGACGCGATCGTGGTGTGCAGCTTCGGCGACGCATCCGTGAACCACTCGACGGCCACCGGCGCCATGAACGCAGCTGCCCAGCTGGCGCACCGCAGGCTCCACTGCCCCGTCCTGTTCGTCTGCGAGGACAACGGCATCGGCCTCAGCACGAAGTCGCCGACGGGATGGACGGAAACCGCGCTCGCGAGCCGTCCCGGCCTCCCCTACTGGCACGCCGACGGAGCGGAACCGTCAGCTCTCCTCGACGTCGTCGCCGAGTCGCTCGCCTCGGTGCGCGAGAGCCGTAGCGCCGCCATCCTGCACCTGAGCACCGTGCGCTTCATGGGCCACGCCGGGTCGGACGCCGAGAGCGCCTACCGATCCCCGGCCGAGATCGCGGCGGACCACGAGCGCGACCCGCTGTTGGCCACGGCGACCGCCCTGATCGATGCCGGAGTGATGTCGGCCTCCGACGTCCTCGAGCGTTACGAAGCCACGCGGCAGCACGTGATGACCGAGGCCAAACGAGTGCTCGACGAGGAACGACTCTCGACGAAGGACGCCGTCATGGCGCCACTCGCTCTGGCGCGTCGACAGCCGCCCATCCAGACCGGGAGATCCGCCGAGGATCGCGCACGCACCTGGGGCGGCCGCCTGCCCGAGGACGGGCCGCCCATGACGCTGGCGCAGTCCATCAACGCCACGCTCACCGACCTGATGGACGCCCAGCCCTCCTCGCTGCTGTTCGGTCAGGACGTCGCCCTCAAGGGCGGTGTCTACGGTGTGACCCGCGGCTTGCGCAAGCGTTTCGGTGGATTCCGGGTGTTCGACACCCTGCTGGACGAGCAGACGATTCTCGGCACGGCCCTCGGCTCGGCACTGGCCGGCTTCGTGCCGATCCCGGAGATCCAGTACCTCGCCTACGTCCACAACGCCGAGGACCAGCTCCGGGGCGAAGCGGCGTCGCTGCGGTTCTTCTCCAACGGGCAGTACCAGAACGGCATGGTCGTCAGGATCGCCGGCCTCGCCTACCAGCGCGGGTTCGGCGGGCACTTCCACAACGACAACTCGGTGGCGGTGCTGCGCGACATCCCCGGCCTCGTGATCGCGGCGCCGAGCCATCCCGCCGAAGCACCGGGCCTGCTTCGCACCTGCTTCTCACTGGCCCAGCAGGACGGTCGCGTCTGCGTCTTCCTCGAGCCGATTGCGAAGTACCACCAGCGGGACCTCCTGGACGAAGGCGACAGCGTGTGGACGGCCGAGTACGTCCCGCCGGATCACCCCCAGGCCTTCATCGACCTCGGCGTGGTCGGCCGTCACGGCGACGGCCGAGACGTCCTCCTCGTCACCTTCGGCAACGGCGTCCACCTCAGCATGCGCGCAGCGATCGAGCTCGCAGGACGCGCAATCAACGCCACCGTGCTCGACCTGCGCTGGCTCGCACCGCTTCCGGAAGTCGCACTCACCAAGGTCGCCAACGATTTCGGCTCGGTTCTCGTCGTTGACGAGACCCGGCGCAGCGGTGGCGTCTCCGAGGCGATCATCACGGCCCTCGTCGAGCGTGGTTACCGCGGCAGCCTTGCGCGGGTCACGAGCGCCGACTCGTTCATCCCGCTGGGACCCGCCGCCGACGCCGTGCTCCTGAGCGAGGACGACATCGTCGCCGCCGCGTTGGAGCTGCTCACGTGACAGAGCTTCTGGTCCGCGGGGCCGCCGCCGTGTCCGGGGCGCGCCGTAGAGTCCCATCCTCCAGATCCCTTCGGACCGCGTGAACGTCAGGTCGGCTGGACGTGGGTGGGGTCGAGAACGCGGTGCAGGAACTCTCGCGTCCGGTCTTCTCGCGGGTTGACGATCACCTCGGACGGTGGCCCCTCCTCGACGATCACGCCGGCATCCATGAAGACCACACGGTCGGCCACCTCGCGCGCGAACGCCATCTCGTGGGTGACGACGATCATCGTCATGCCGTCCTCGGCCAGCTTGCGCATCACGGTGAGGACCTCGCCCACCAGCTCGGGGTCGAGCGCCGACGTCGGCTCGTCGAAGAGCATCAGCTCTGGCTCCATCGACAGCGCGCGGGCGATCGCGACCCGCTGCTGCTGACCGCCGGACAGCTTGGCCGGGTACTCGTCGATCTTGTCGCCCAACCCGACGCGTTCGAGGTTGTTGCGGGCGATCTGCTCCGCCTGCGCGGGCTTGAGATCGAGAACGGTCTCCTGGGCCAGCGTGCAGTTGCCGAGGGCGCTCTGTTGCGGGAACAGGTTGAACTGCTGGAACACCATGCCGATGTGGCGGCGCGCGGCGTCGATGTCGCAGTCGGGGTCGGTGATCTCCTGGCCGCCAACGATGACCTTGCCGCCCTCGGGCACCTCGAGCAGGTTGATGCACCGCAGCAGCGTCGACTTGCCCGACCCGGACGGGCCGATCACGCAGACCACCTCCCCGCGGGCCACGCTGAAGTCGATGCCGCGCAGCACGTGGTTGTCGCCGAACGACTTGTGCAGCTCCTGGACCTGGACGAGCACGTCGGCCCGTTGTTCGCTCATCGTGCCCTCGCCGCCTTGGCCTCCATGCGGCGCACGAGCACCGACAGCGGGAGGGTGATGATCAGGTAGAAGAACCCGGCCACCACGAGCGGGGTGACGTTCGCGTTGGTGTTGGACAGCTCACGGCCGAACTTGGTCAGCTCATAGTTGGTGGCGCCGACACCGATGATGTAGACGAGCGAGGAGTCCTTGATGACGAGGATCAGCTCGTTGGTGAGGGGCGGCAGCATCATCCGGAACGCCTGCGGCAGCACGACCTTTCGCATGGCTTGGCCCGCCGACATCCCGAGCGATCGGGCCGCCTCGACCTGTCCCCTGGGGACCGCCTGGATGCCGCCGCGGATGGTCTCGGCGAGGTAGGCGCTCGCCACGATGCCGAGGGCGAGCCACACCGTGCCGTACGGCTCGAACGGGATCCTCAGCCCGGGGAACGCCAACGGCAGCAGCGCGAAGACCAGGAACACCACGATCGCCGGCAGGCCGCGGAAGAACTCGATGTACGCCGTCGCGATCCACCGGTACGGACCGACCGATGAGAGCCGCATCAGGGCGAGGACGGTTCCGGCCACCATGCCGAACGCAAAGGCCCCGATGGTGTAGACGACCGTGTTGAACAGGGCGCTCCAGATGCCCTGCGTCAACGTCGTCCGAATCATCTCGGGGTCGAAGAAGGACTCGGCGATCGCCTTCCAGTCGGCCACCAGCACCGCCACCACCACGATGACGACCAGCACCGCGTACTGGATCAGACGAATCCGCTGGGCCCGGCGGCGCGGGCTCAGCTTCCGCTTGGCCGGAGCCGTGGACGTGTCGGTCATGCAGGTGCCGACCTACTGCTTGACCTCAGGCAATGTGCCGAACCACTTCTTGTAGATCTCGTCGTACTCGCCGCTCTCCTTGGCCTCGGCGATGGCCGCGTTGAGCTTGTCCATCAGCTTCGTGGCGTTCGCGTCATCACGGAGGCCGGCGAAGCCGTACTGCTCGTTGGTTTCGAACTCGGCCGTCACCTCGGTCTCGGGGTTGCCCTTGGCGAAGTCGTACAGCACGCCGTTGTCGTTGATCGCGGCGTCGACCGTGCCGGCCTTCACCGCGTTGAACTCCAGCGAGGAGTCGTCGAAGGTCACGACTTCGTAGCCGTACTTCTCGGCGTTCTCATTGCCGAATTCAGCGCCGGTGGTGTCGGACTGCACGCCGACCCTCTTGCCCTTGAGCGCGGCGAGGTCCGTGGCGCCGCCCTTCTTGACCAGCAGCGCCTGGGTGGCGTCGAAGTACGGGTCGGAGATCAGGATCGACTTCTCGCGCTCGGGGGTGATCGTCATGCCGCCCATGCCGAGGTCGCACTTGCCGGCCTTGAACGCTGCGCCGGAGGTGACCTGGGCCCAGTCGACGTCGACCGTCGTCTGCTTCAGGCCCATCTCCTTGCTGACCAGGCCGATCAGGTCGACGTCGAAGCCGACGACGTCGCCGTTCTTGTCGCGGTACTGGAACGGCTTGTACGGCAGATGGGTGCACACGGTCAGCTCGTCCTTCTTGACGAGCTTGATGCCGTCCGTGGTGCCGCCGCTCTCGCCGCCACACCCGGCAGCGACCAAAGGAAGACACACCGCCAACGTCACGATCAGCTTCTTGGCTCGTCCGTTGCGTGCGTACATCCTTGCTCCTTCTGGCCGGTTGCAGTTCCCCGTTGCGACATGTCAATCACGCGTCCGGGCCAACCTACCCTTTCCACATGCGGCCACTCGTTGGAATGCCGCCCGAGGCCTCAGTGCTCCTCGTCGAGCTCGCCTTCCCTGGCTTCGCGGCCCTCGTTGATGGCGAACAGGGCGATCACGAATCCGGCCACCGGGTCGAGCCACGTGGCACCGGTGATGGCGTAGAGCGTGAGCCCCGCGAGTGTGGAGATGGGCAGCAGCTTTCTCCCGGAGGTGGGCGATCTGGCAAGGTTGCTTCCCGGCCGAGGAGGCACGTCATGACGACACAGAAGTCCACATCCAGTTTCCACATCGGCAAGGTGGAATGCGCTGTGACGATCCGCCTTCCCGAGGGCACTGGGCCGTTTCCGGCCATCCTCATGGTCCACGGCTGGGGCGGAGTGCAGGACGCGTTGACTCTTGGGTTCTACGGACCTTTCAATCAGGCGGGGTTCGCGGTGATGACGTTCGACTATGCCGGCTGGGGAAAGAGTCAAGGAGCCCCTCGGAACGTCATCAACCCGTGGCAACGCGAACGCGAAGTCGAGAAGGCGTTGGAGCATCTTCGTGCTCAGCCTGAAATCGACCCTGACCGCATCGTGCTGTGGGGTACGTCGTTCGGTGGCGGACACGTCGTGAAGACTGCCGCCAAGCATCCCGAGCTGCTTGGCGCCATCGCACAGGTCGCCATGCTGGATGGAATGGCAACCGTCAGAGCCGTACCGCCGTTGCGGATGATCCGATTCGGGCTTTGGGCCTTTGCTGACTTGCTTCGAGGGAACAGGAACCCCGTCTACGTTCCAGTTGTTGCCGCACCGGGTGAGTGGGCAAGCATGGACCGCGACGGTGCGGGAGAAGCCATGCTGAACGGGTTGGAGGACCTGCTCGAAGCAGAAGGCCCCGAGGCGGCCACGTACGACAATCGCGTCGCGGCTCGCTCGTTGCTGACCATGGGCGCGTACCGCCCATTCAAGAGTCTGAAACAGGTGAACATCCCCATTCTGATCGTCGGGGCGACACGCGACACGGTCGCGCCCTTCGTGGAGGGCAAGATCCGAGCACTCAACAATCCGAACATCAAGATCGAAATACTCGATGCGAACCATTTCGATCCCTATTTCGAGCCAGCCCTCTCGACAAATCTCGGCTACCAACTCGCGTTCCTCAAGAGTCTCGATAAAGGGCGTTCGTGAGGACCACCTGTGGGAGAAGTGTGAGAGGAGCACGAGATGAGTAGAAGCACCTCGCGCCCCTCGACACGTCACCCTGGTCACAGAACCGCAGCTGGGAGCCGCTTGTCGGAATCGAAGCCGACGACCTTTTCATGACGAGGAAGCACGCGCTGACCGACCTCGGTCACGTCCTGCTGGAGCCGCTTGTCGGAATCGAACCGACGACCTTTTCATGACGAGGAAGCACGCGCTGACCGACCTCGGTCACGTCCTGCTGGAGCCGCTTGTCGGAATCGAACCGACGACCTTTTCATGACGAGGAAGCACGCGCTGACCGACCTCGGTCACGTCCTGCTGGAGCCGCTTGTCGGAATCGAACCGACGACCTTTTCATGACGAGGAAGCACGCGCTGACCGACCTCGGTCACGTCCTGCTGGAGCCGCTTGTCGGAATCGAACCGACGACCTTTTCATGACGAGGGCGACGAGCCGTCCTTGGTGCTCGATGCGCCGCGTGCACTGAGTGCATTCAATGACCCCAGTTGCGTCTGGCTACGTCGCGGGGGCAAGTCCGGGGCAAGTTGTCGAGCACACAGCGCGGGCATTTCCCGCAGCACTTGTAGCCGCGATCAGTCACGGCAGCCGCGCCGCCCGCAAGCGCGGAGCGCGAGGACGGCGCGCCTGGCGCGTCAGATTCCAGCTCGAGGGCTGCTGGATCGCACAGCGAATTGATCGAAGAGCAAGTGGGGCCGGGTGCGGGCCTTGTAACACAGCACCCGGAAAATACTTCAACCCATTTGCAGTGAGAATTTTCCTACGGCGGCACATAGGTGGGCTTAGCCAAAGATTGTCGGAGACGGCGCTCCATAAAGTGCCGTGGGACCAGTGCGGCCCTTCAGTGGGATGCTCGGGCGCTCTTCGAGCGATGCCTGCGAGGCAACACTGAGTAAGCGCCAAGTGTTTTCGGTGAGAAGCACCGTGTCACCGGTCTGACGGGTCGCCGACTCCACCCGCGCAGCCACATTGACGGCGTCCCCGATGACCGAGAACTCAAAGCGACCCCCACCACCCACGTTTCCTGCGACGACAGTGCCCGAGTTGAGGCCGATTCCGATGCCAAGCTGCCCCTGAAACTCTTCATGCACAGCGGCGTCGATCTCACGCGCGGCCGCGAGTGCCTGATCAGCGTGATCGCGCTGGCGGCGCGGAGCTCCAAAAACAGCGAGCAGGCCGTCGCCGACGAACTTGTCGATGTGGCCACCGTGGGCATGGACGACCGGCACTGCACGATCGAACATCCGATTGACAGTGGCGACGACATCTGGGGGCGTGGCGTGTTCGGCGTAGGCGGTGAACCCGCGGATATCGATGAACATCATCGTTACTTCGACCTCCTCGCCCACGAGCGAGGTGCCATGTCGAAGAATGTGCCCGGCTACTTCGTTGTCGACATAAGTTCCGAACATCTTGCGAATCCGCTCTCGCTCCGCGAGCCCGGCAACCATGTGGTTGAACCGTCCAGCGAGCACGCCCATTTCGTCGGCCGCGAAGGCCATGACGTTCGCCGAGAAGTCTCCGCTGGCGACCCGGTCTGTCGCCTTCACCAGTTCATCGATCGGGTCATTAAACGAGCGAGCCAGGGTGGTGGTCAGTACCAGGGACACGGTCAATGTCACCGCGAGTGCAGCCGCCACACCTAGCGACAGCCGGCCCGATACATTGGTCGCGCTTCCCGCCAAGGCCACCGATACGTAGGCAGTCATGAAGTTGACGATTGGCAACCCGAACATCAGCTTCTTCCTGAGCGAGACGGCAGGACGCGGCAACGCGTGGCCATCGGCCTCTCGGAGGATCGCCGCCGATCGCGCTATCGGCCTCAGCAGGTACTCAAGGATCAAGTAGATGAAGAAAGCGGCGGTGCCATTGGGCGCGAGTATCGCGATCAACACGACGACGAGCGGAACCTCCGCGCCAGTGCGGCTGCTGAAGTACATAATCGCCGGAATTTCTAGAGCCATGATGATCAACGCGATGGGCGGGACGATGCGCCAAGGGAGGTTCACAATCTGGTGGAGAATCTCTGCACCTTCTCCGTCGCGGGACGTCGTCCACTTAGCAAGCCGCCAAATCGGCCGTGCGCCGAACAGCGACACTCCCAGCGCAAGGCCAACCACGTTGACCAGTTCGCCAAGCCCAAGCAGCAAACCGAAATCCTTCATCCCGACGTCGCGATACAACTGCAAGACGCCCATGTCGAACGCCGCGAACACGCACGCGACCACAAAGACCACGCCCAAGACCCAGAACAGATAGCCGACGCCGGACCTCGCATACAAACGATCCAGGCGCCCCGGACGCGATTCGCTGTCGACCGAGCCGTCGCTCACCTGAATCATGCCGACAACATACGCGGCTACGCGTTGGGCTCCCGTTCGGTGTTGCGCGCGACTTCGCGGCTCGGGGGGTGCCGCAGAGGCTCCGTGCGCCGCCGGGGTTGCGGCGCGTGGAGGGGAGCGTTGAGCCGCTTGTCGGAATCGAACCGACGACCTTTTCATTACGAGTGAAACGCTCTACCGACTGAGCTAAAGCGGCGAGGTCCGCCGGGGGGTCGCCCCGCCGAACCGAGACGAGTCTACCGATCGGTTGCGGGCCGATCTAATCGCGGGGTTCGACGATCTGAAGGCCCGTAGACTCACGGACTGTGGACCCGTCGGACGAGACCCTGGCCGAGCTCGAGGACATCCGCGCGAGCATCGACAACATCGACGCAGCGCTGGTGCACATGCTCGCCGAGCGGTTCAAGAACACCAAGCGGGTCGGCCGCCTGAAGGCCGATCACGACATGCCGCCAGCGGACGCCGCGCGGGAGTCGCGTCAGATCTCCCGGCTTCGCGAGCTCGCCATCGAGGCCGACCTCGACCCTGCATTCGCGGAGAAGTTCCTCAGCTTCATCATCGACGAAGTGATCCGTCACCACGAAGCGATCCGCTGAGCGGCTACTCGTCCTTGCAGGTGGCGCCGTCCTTGGGCACCGTGCCGTCGACGAGGTAGGCGTCGACCAGCTTCTTGATGCACGCGTTCCCGGACGTGTAGGCGGTGTGGCCGTCGCCCTCGCGGGTGACGAGGACAGCCGTGCCGAGCTCGTCGGTCAGCGTCTTGGCCCACTCGTACGGGGTGGCCGGGTCGCGAGTGGTGCCGAGCACGACGATCGGCTTCGAGCCGGTCGCGTCGACGTCGACCTGCGGGTGGATGGCCTTGATCGGCCAGTCGGTGCAGCTGAGCGCTCCCCAGGCCAGCGCAGAACCGAACACCGGGGATGCCTTCTCGAAACGCGGCAGCGAGTCCTGGACGTCCTGGAGTGTGCTCTCGTCGGCGTCATCGGCGGAGTCGAGGCAGTTGATGGTCGGGTTGGCCTCGCCGAGATTCTCGGCGTACGACCCGTCAGGCTGCCGGCGGAAGTACGCGTCGTTCAAGCGCAACAGGGCCGACCCGTCGCCCTGGAAGGCAGCCGTCAAGGCCTGGCTGAGCACCGGCCAGGTGGACTTGTTGTAGAGCGTGACGGCGATGCCGTAGAAGGTGACGCCCTGGGTGAGCTGACGTTCCTGGCCGGTGTCCATGGGGCTGGCGTCACGAGCGTCGATGAAGTCGACGAGCTTGTCCTCGGCCGCGTCGGCGTCACGACCCAGCGGACACGTCTCCTGCTTCACGCAGTCCTTGATGTAGGCGACGAGCGCGCGCTGGAAGCCGGTGGTCTGCCCGAACGCGGACTCTTCCGCGGTCAGTGTCGGGTCGACCGCACCGTCGAGCACCATGCGGCCGACGGTCTTGGGGAAGAGGGTGGCGTAAGTGGCGCCGAGCTCGGTGCCGTAGGAGGCGCCGAACCAGTCGAGCGTCTTGGAGCCGAGCAGCGCCCGCACGACGTCGAAGTCGCGAGCCGCCTCCTCGGTGGACACGTGCGACGCCAGTGCGCCGGACCTCTTCTCGCACCCCTTGCCGAAGTCGACGATCCCGGCCCGGAACTCTTCAATCTCGGCCGCGTCGTCCGGATCGGGCTCGCTGGCCGCGTACCCGTCCAGCTCGCGGTCGGACAGGCAGTCGATCGGCGTGCTCTGGCCGACGCCACGGGGATCGACGCCGACGACGTCGTAGCGGTCGAGGACGTCTTCGCCGAGCTGTCCCCTCAGGTAGTCGGCGAACCCCTGCGCCTCGCCGCCCGGACCACCGGGGTTGACGAACAGGCTGCGCCCGCCGTCGCCCTCCGCCGGGATGACCTTGACCTGAAGCTTCAGCGTCTGGCCGTCAGGCTTCTCGTAGTCGATCGGCACTTTCACGGTCGTGCATCGGGCCTCGCCGCAGTCGTCCCAGGAGAGCTTCTGGGCGTAGAACTCCTCCAGCCCGCTCGGAACACCCTCGGCGGCCGGCGCCGGCTGGTCCGATTCGGATTCGTCGTCATTCATGCTGACGGCGGCAAAGACGATCGCCCCGACGAGTACGACGGCGAGGAGCGCGGCGAGGATCTTGGTGCGTGGGGTCACGACCGCAATCTCATCACGCATCTGGTTGCCAGATGGCGGCGGCCTGACGTTCTACTCCTTGCAGGTGGTGCCGTCCTTCGGGACCGTGCCGTCGGCCAGGTAGGCGTCGACCAGCTCGTCGATGCACTCGTTACCGGCCCCGTAGGCGGTGTGGCCGTCACCTTCGCGCGTGATCAGGACGCCGGTGCCCAGCTGGTCGGCGAGAATCCCTGACCACTCGTACGGGGTGGCGGGGTCGCGGGTGGTGCCGATCACCACGATGGGCTCAGAACCCGTGGCGTCGACCTTCTGCTGCGGGTGGGTCGCCTTGATGGGCCAGTCCGCGCAGACGAGCGCATCCCACGCGAACAGCCGCCCCAGGATCGGGTTGGCCTTCTCGAACCGCGCCACCTCCGACTCCACCTCGTCGAAGCTGCCGCGCTTGCCGCTGTCGACGCAGCTGACCGCGTAGTACATCTCCATGAAGTTGGAGACGTAGCCATCCTCAGCACGTTCGGTGTACTGGTCCGACAGCCCCAACAGGGGCGTGCCGTCACCGTCGAAGCCGGCTCGGAGCGCTTCGGAGAGATCCGGCCAGAGCTCCGGGGCGTAGAGCGGATAGAAGACTCCGATGTAGGCGAGGCCCTCGGTGAGCTCTCGCTCCTCGTCGGTCTTCAGCGGCTTCGCGTCGACGGACTTCAGGAAGTCGGCAATCTGCTTGAGCGCCGCATCGACGTCGCCGTCCAACGGACAGTCGTCCTGCTTCAGGCAGTCCTCGACGTAGGCGCGAAGGGCCCGGTCGAACCCCGTGCTCTGGCCGAACAGGAGATCGATGTAGCTCAGAGACGTGTCCAAGGCGCCATCGAGCACCATCCGGCCCACCTTCTCGGGGAACAGGCTGGCGTAGGTGGCCCCGAGCTGCGTGCCGTAGGAGTAGCCGAACCAATCGAACGTCTTCGCCTTGAGCAGCGCCCGAACCACGTCGTGGTCGCGGGCGGCTTCCTCGGTGGAGATGTGCGCGGCGAGCTCGCCCGATTCCTTTCGGCAGCCCGCTCCCATTCCGGCGGTGAGCTTGCGGAACTGCGCGACCTCGGCGGCATCGTCAGGGCTCGGGTCCTTGGCGAAGAACTGGTCCAGCTTCTGATCGGACACACAGTCGACCGGAGTGCTCTCCCCGATTCCCCGCGGGTCGACGCCGACGATGTCGTAGCTCTCGAGGACCTCGGACGGGAGGATCTCCGCCATGTAGTCGGTGAAGTCGACGACACCGCCACCGGGGCCGCCGGGATTGATGAACAGAGAGCGTCCGCCCTCGCCCTTCGACTTGATGACCTTGACCGCCAGCTCGAGAGTCTCGCCGTCGGGCTTGTCGTAGTCGATCGGCACCTCGACCTTGGTGCACTTGCCGCTGTCGCAGTCGGTCCACTTCAGGTCTTGCTGATAGAACCGGCTCAGACTCGCGGACGCAGCTTCCGACCCGTCCTCCTCCTCACCGCCCCTGAGGACGATCACGAGGACGATGATGCCGACGAGCACGACGGCTGTGAGCAGGGCGATGAGCGAAGTGCGTCGAGTCATGGCAGGAATCCGATCATCATGCGCTCGAGGGCGAGCTGGGGGGCAGCGTTGGCATCCAGGGCCTCACGACACTCGACAATGGCATCGATGCGGCGCAGGGTCGATTCCGGAGTCCACACGCGGGCCACGGACCCGACATCGTCAGAGACGTCGGCGTTGACGAGCTCGGTGCCTGGCGCGCACTGTACCGCGATGACATCGCGGCAGAACGCCAACAGATCGATGAGCACGCCGTCGATCGAGTCGCGGGCCAGCCGGGTGCGACGGCGCTTCTGGTCCTTCTCGAGCGTGGAGAGGGCGCCGGCATAACCCGATGGGCGACGACCCCGCTCCTCGACTCCCCAGGAGGTCCGCAGGTCGGTGATCTCCTGCTCGTCGGCGGTGTCGGCCACCCCGGCCGCGCGAGCGGTGGCCTCGTCGTTGATGGTCTGAGCCGCGGCCAGGCAGTCGCCGAGGCTGCCGACCTGCAACGGCAGCGCCAGGATGGCCTTGCGTCGGTCGCGGGCCACCGGGTCGCGGGCGAGGCCGAGGGCCCGGCCGATGTGACCCTGCGACGCGGCGGCCGCCGCGTGGGCGAGCTCGGGCTCGATACCGTCGCGTCCCACCAGCAGGTCGGCGATGGCTGCAGCCGACGGGGTGCGGAGCAGCACCGGCCGGCACCGTGAGCGGACCGTGATCATGACGTCCTCGATCGCCGGAGCGCACAGCATCCACACCGTGTGAGAGGCCGGCTCCTCGAGCGACTTGAGCAGCGCGTTGGCGGCTTGGTCGGTGAGCCGGTCGGCGTCCTCGACGACGAGCACCTGCCACCGGCCGAGCGCCGGCCGCAGCGCCGCCCGGCGAACGTAGTCGCGGATGAGGTCGGTGCCGATCGAGAGGCCGTCGGTGCGGATGACGGTGATGTCGGGATGACTGCCGGCCTTGGCCGTGAGGCAGGAGTGACACTCGCCGCAGCCGTCCTGCTCGCACTGGAGAGCCGCGGCGAACGCGCGTGCCGCGTTGGATCGACCGGACCCCGGCGGACCGGTGAACAGCCAGGCATGCGTCATGTGCTGCGGCTGCGCCACGGCGTCGCGCAGGCTCTCGACCACCGGCTCCTGACCGACGAGCTCCTGCCACACGCTCATGCTGGTGACGCCTGCCCGAGCCAGGGCTCGATGCCGGCGCGGATGGCCTCGTGCAGCTTGCCGGCATCGCCGTCGGCGGGGAGGACGAGGTAGTGGTCGGGGTCGGCGGCCGCGAGGCCGAGGAAGTGCTCGCGCACGCGCTGGTGGAACTCCAGGGGCTCGACCTCGATGCGGTCGAGGGTTCCGGCGCGGTCGAGCCCGATGGCGGGGTCGACATCGAGCACCACGGTGAGATGCGGTCGCAGGTCGGACGTGGCCCACCGCGCGACCTGCTCGAGCTCGGTGACGTCGACGACGCGGCCGGCGCCTTGGTACGCGAGCAGGGAGTCGACGTAGCGGTCGGTGACGACGACCATGCCCTCGGCCAGTGCCGGCAGGACGATCTCGTCGACGTGCTCGGCCTTGTCGGCGGCATAGATGAGCGCCTCGGCTCGCGGTGACAGGGTGCCGGTGCCGTGGTCGAGCACGATGTGGCGCAGCACGGCGCCGACGTCGGTGCCACCGGGCTCGCGCGTGAGAAGCACTCGATGACCGAGTTCCTCGAGCCAGTCGCCGAGCATCCTGGACTGGGTTGACTTGCCGGCTCCCTCACCGCCCTCGAGGGCGATGAACACCCCACGTTCGGTGAAGAGCGGCTCCATGCCGATGATCCTAGGCCGCTGCGCTGTCACAGAAGTCAGGCGTCCAGGCGACTGACGAGCTTCCGCGGGGCCATCTCGCGGTAGCTGTCGGTGACCAGCTCCTCGACCTCGTCCCAGTCGGTGTCGTCGTCGAGAACCATGCCGACGACGTCGCGGCCCCAGCCGCCGTAGAAGTACGGATCGCCCATGGACGCGAAGGCGTCGACCTCCGACGGCGGCGTGCGAAACGTGAGCACCGTGGCCGGGCCTTCGTCGCCGAGGGCACGGGCATGCGATTGCGGCCTCCCGTCGGCGACGACGAGCAAGTGAGCGAAGGTGCGGGTGCGGATGCGCCACCGAAGGCCCGTCCATGCCGCTTGCTCATGGGTCTCGGGCAGCGCCAGGCAGATGGAGCGCACTCGATCGAGGACCTCAGGGCTCAGGTCGTCCATGCCCCGATGCTAGGAGCCGGCGCCGACAGTCACCCCGTCGTCGCGAGTGAGGTACAGCTCGATCGTCAGCAGCACGGTCATGACGAGTCCCACCCACAGCTCGGTGTACGGCACCCAGATGAGCGCCAGGATCGCGACGATCGCGGCCACGAACGGGACCAGCGTCCGGGCGGACGCATCATGCAGTCGGATGTACACGAACCACGACGCGGCCAGGAACGCCGCGACCGGCGCGGCCACGAAGGCGCTGCTCACGATGTCGGAGACCTTGGCGTGGTCCTCGTAGTACTCGACGCGCGCGGCCAGGCCAGCGCCGAATGCCGCTGCACCGCCGAAGATGACGTAGTGGCCGAAGCCCCACGCGAACCCGATGTCGTTGCCCGTCAGCACGTCGGCGTCGTCACGAGAGAAATACAGCCACCACGCGCAGAACGTGATCAGCACGCCACCCGCGACGACGGCGGCGAGGGCTGCCGGCGGGTGCGGCTTTTCGATCGCCACCTGGAGGGCGAGCGCGACCGACAACACCGTCTCGCCCAGAACGATGATGAAGAACAGCCCGTACCGCTCCGCGATGTGGTGCGGGTGCCACGGGGTGGCTCCGGCCTTCTCGGCGTAGAACGGAACGGCGAAGTCTGCCGCCACGAGGACGGCGAACAGCCAGACCGGCAGGTCTCCCCCGGTGACGAGCAGGGCGGCGACCCAGCCGGTCTGCACGACCAGGAGGCCGATCACGTACCGCATGGCCGTGTCGCGGCGTTCGGCGTGACCCGCCGCGGCACGCAACCACATCAGCACCAGTCCGATGCGCATGATGACGTAGCCGATGACCCCGAGGGTGAAGTCAGCCTCGAAGATCCGCGGGATGCCGGCAGCGAGCACCAGCGAGCCGAAGATCTGCAGCAGCGTCAGGAGCCGGTGCAGGGTGTCGTCGGGGTCGTAGGCCGAGTTGAACCAGGCGAAGTTCAGCCACGCCCACCAGATCGCGAAGAACGCCATCGCGAAGTAGACGAGACCGTGTGCCGCATGCCCCTCGACGATCTCGTGATGGAGCGTCAGCCCGGCCTGGGCGACCGCGACGACGTAGCAGAGGTCGGCGAACAGCTCGAGCGGCGTGGCGGTGCGGTTGCCCTCCTGCGGGTCGCGCGGTGACAGCGGCCGAACGAGGGAGACCATGGGCTACTCGCTCTTCTTGGCGGCCGTCTTTTTGGCAGCCGTCTTCTTCTTTGCGGTCGACTTCTTCTTGGTGCTCTTCTTCGCCCCCCGCTTGGCGGCCTTCTTGGCCGGGCCCTTCGCGCGGCGCTCAGCCAGCAGCTCCTGCGCGCGCTCGGGGGTGAGCGTGTCGATGGAGTCGTCCTTGCGCAGCGTGGCGTTGTACTCGCCGTCGGTGACGTACATGCCGAAGCGGCCATCCTTCGCCACGATGGGCTTGCCGCTCACCGGATCGTCGCCCAGCTCCTTGAGCGGTGCCGCGGCGGCGCGACCGCGTCCGTACGTCTTGGGCTGGGCGTAGATGGCGCGCGCCTCGTCCTCGGTGAGGGAGAGGAGCTGGTCTTCGGTCTGCAGCGACCGCGAGTCGCTGCCCTTCTTGAGGTACGGGCCGTAGCGACCGTTCTGGGCGGTGATCTCCTCACCGTCGACGTCCGTACCGACCACGCGCGGAAGCGTGAGCAGCAGGACGGCGTCGTCGATGCCGATGCTGTCGAGCGTCATCGACTCGAACAGGCTGGCCGTGCGCGGCTTGGCGCTCTTGGGGGCGTCCGCGGGCAGCCGCTCGGTGATGAACGGACCGAAGCGGCCGTTCTTCGCAACCAGCTCGAGCCCGGTCTCCGGATGGGTGCCGAGGGTCTTCTCCTGCCCGGCCGGGTTGGCGAGCAACTCCTTGGCCTTCTCGAGGGTGAGCTCGTCGGGCGGGAGGTCCTCTGGGACGTTGGCGCGGGTGGGCACGTCGGTGCCACCGTCGCCGGGCAGCATCGGCGGGCCTTCGACGTACGGGCCGTAGCGACCGACCCGCAGGTCGATGCCCTCGCCGATCTCGAACGTCGCCAGGCTGCGAGCGTCGATGTCAGGGAGGTTCTCGATGAGTCGCTTGAGGCCCGTGTCGTTCTCGCGCTCGCCGGTCCAGAAGCTCTGCAGCACCTCGACCCGGTCCTCACGCCCGCCGGCAACTTCGTCGAGGACGCCCTCGAGCTCGGCGGTGAAGCCGTAGTCGACGAGGCGCGGGAAGTGCTGCTCCAGCAGGCGGACCACGCTGAACGCGATCCAGGCCGGCACCAGCGCCGTGCCCTTCTTGTACACGTAGCCACGGTTCTGGATGGTGCCGATGATCGAGGCGTAGGTGGAGGGGCGGCCGATCTCGCGCTCTTCCAGCTCCTTGATCAGGCTGGCCTCGGTGAAGCGCGCCGGTGGCTTGGTCTCGTGGCCGGCCGAGCCGAGCTCGTCGACGGTGACGGTGTCGCCCTGCGCGACGTCGGGCAGGCGAGTCTGCTGGTCGTCGCCCTGCTGGTTGGGGTCGTCGCCGGACTCGACGTATGCCTTGAGGAAGCCGTGGAACGTGATCGTCCGGCCGGAGCTCGTGAACTCAACCGACTCGCCGGTGGTCGCGTCGGCACCGATGCGCAACGTGACCGTCTCACCCTTGGCGTCCTTCATCTGCGACGCGATCGTGCGCTTCCAGATCAGCTCGTACAGCTTGGCCTCATCGCCGGAGAGCGTGACCTGGCGGGGCGTGCGGAACGACTCGCCGGCCGGGCGGATGGCCTCGTGCGCCTCCTGGGCGTTCTTGACCTTGCCGGCGTAGGTGCGCGGGGCGTCGGGGAGATATTCGGCGCCATACAGCTCGCGCACCTGGGACCGCGCCGCGTTGAGCGCCGTTTGCGACAACGCCGAGGAGTCGGTGCGCATGTAGGTGATGTAGCCGCCCTCGTAGAGCCGCTGCGCGACTTGCATGGTGCGGGCGGCGCCGAAGCCGAACTTGCGCGACGCCTCCTGCTGCATCGTGGTGGTGCGGAACGGTGGGTAGGGCTTGCGCGTGTACGGCTTGGCCTCGACCGAGCGGATCGTGAACGTCTGGTCGGCGAGTGCAGCGGCCAGTGCGCCGGCACGCCCCTCGTCGAGATGCACGACGTCGTCGTTCTTGAGCGCACCGTCGTCGCCGAAGCTGGCGCCAGTCGCGACGCGCTTGCCGTCGACGGTGATGAGACGGGACGGGAACGTGCGGGGCTCGTGCTGCTCGCCGGCGTCGAACGTGGCCTCGAGGTCCCAGTACGAGGCAGACCGGAATGCCATCCGGGCTCGCTCGCGCTCGACCACGAGGCGGGTCGCCACCGACTGCACGCGGCCGGCGGACAGGCCGCTCATGACCTTCTTCCAGAGCACCGGGCTGACCTCGTAGCCGTACAGCCGGTCGAGGATGCGCCGGGTCTCCTGGGCGTCGACGAGGTCCATGTCGATGTCGCGAGGGTTCGCGACGGCGTGGAGGATCGCCTCGCGGGTGATCTCGTGGAACACGATGCGCTTGACCGGCACCTTGGGCTTCAGCTCGTCGAACAGGTGCCACGCGATGGCCTCGCCCTCGCGGTCCTCATCCGTCGCGAGCACGAGCTCGTCGGCGTCCTTGAGCAGCTTCTTGAGCTTCGTGATCTGCGACTTCTTGTCGGCGGACACGACGTACACCGGCTCGAAGGCGTTGTCGATGTCGACACCGAGCCGCGCCCACGACTCTCCCTTGTACTTGGCCGGCACCTCGTCGGCGCCCTTCGGGAGGTCACGGATGTGGCCGACGCTGGAGTCCACGACATAGCCGTCGCCGAGATAGCCCGCGATGCTGCGGACCTTGTTCGGCGACTCGACGATGACGAGCGTGGTCAAGCGAACTCTCCCTGGGGGTTGGGGCGGGGTCAGACGGCGCTAACGTAACGCGTCCTGTCAAGATTCCTTGCGTTTCCGGAGTGTGACGTACGCAAAACGACACCCGCGAGTGGCGCAAATTCGCCGTCCCTGAAGAGGAACTGCGACGAATCTGCGCCACTCGCGTGGTGCTGTGGTGTGTCGGTCAGGCTGCCGCTTCGGCCGCCTCGGCATCGCTGCCGATCGCGATCGGGCGACGCTTCGAGATGTAGACCGCGGTCACGATGATGATCACCGAGACGATGGCGATCCCATAGCGCAGCGGTGCGTTCTCGTCCGTGCCGTAGGCGAACTTGATGATGAGCGGGGCCGCGAGCAGCGACACCAGGTTCATCACCTTGAGCAGCGGGTTGATGGCCGGGCCGGCGGTGTCCTTGAACGGGTCGCCGACGGTGTCACCGATGATCGTGGCCTCGTGGGCCGGCGATCCCTTGCCACCGTGGTTGCCGTCCTCGACCAGCTTCTTGGCGTTGTCCCACGCGCCACCGGAGTTGGCGAGGAAGACCGCCATCAGCACGCCGGTGCCGATCGCTCCGGCGAGGAAGGCGCCCAGCGGGCCGATGCCGAGGCCGAAGCCCACCGCGATCGGCGCGAAGATCGCCAGGATGCCCGGCGTCGCGAGCTCACGGAGCGAGTCGCGCGTGCAGATGTCGACGACCTTGCCGTACTCGGGACGGCCGGTGCCCTCCATGATCCCGGGGATCTCCTTGAACTGGCGACGCACCTCGAAGACAACGGCGCCGGCCGCGCGGCCGACGGCGTTGATCGCCAGGCCGGCGAACAGGAACACCACTGAGGCGCCGATGATCAGGCCGAACAGGTTGGCCGGATCGGCGACGTTGAGGATGCCGCTGAACGCGTAGGTCTCCGTGACCTTGATGTTCGCGGCGGTCTCGTTGTTCAGGCCGGAGTCCTGGATTGCCTTGCTGATCGTGTCGGTGAACGAGCCGAACAGCGCGGTGGCCGCCAGCACGGCGGTCGCGATCGCGATGCCCTTGGTGATGGCCTTCGTGGTGTTGCCGACGGCGTCGAGCTCGGTGAGGATGCCCGCACCCTTCTCGTCGACGTCGCCGGACATCTCCGCGATGCCCTGGGCGTTGTCGCTGACCGGGCCGAACGTGTCCATGGCCACGATGACGCCGACCGTGGTGAGCAAGCCGGTGCCGGCGAGGGCGACGGCGAACAGCGAGACCACGATCGAGCCGGAGCCCAGCAGGAACGCGCCGAAGACGGCCGCGCCGATGGTGAGTGCCGTGTAGACGGCGGACTCGAAGCCGACCGAGAGGCCGGACAGGATGACGGTGGCCGGGCCGGTGAGCGCGGTCTTGCCGACGTCCTTGACCGGACGCGTGGTGGTGCCGGTGTAGTAGCCGGTGAGGGCCAGGATGACGGCGGCGAGCGCGATGCCGATGAGCACCGCGATGATCGCGATGACCCGCGGCGAGGCGGCGTTGCCGAACAGCTCGAGACCCGGCTGCTCCTGCCCGCTGGCCTGGGCGATGGTGGCGATCAGGCCGTTGGGGTCGATGCCCTTGAGGTCGCCGAAGCTCTTCGGAAGGTAGAACCAGGCGAAGACCGATGTGCCGACGGCCGAGATGAGCGCCGAGATGTAGAACGAGCGGTTGATCGTCGTCAGGCCGCCCTCGCCCTCGCGCGGCCGGGTGATGAAGACGCCGATGATCGCCGTGACCGCGCCGATGGCCGGCACGACGAGCGGGAAGACGAGGCCGTGCTCGCCGAAGGCGACGGATCCGAGGATCAGGGCGGCCACGAGGGTGACCGCGTAGGACTCGAAGAGGTCGGCCGCCATGCCGGCGCAGTCACCGACGTTGTCGCCCACGTTGTCGGCGATGGTGGCGGCGTTGCGCGGGTCGTCCTCGGGGATGCCCTGTTCGACCTTGCCCACGAGGTCGGCGCCCACATCAGCCGCCTTGGTGAAGATGCCGCCACCGACACGCATGAACATGGCGAGCAGCGCCGCACCGAAGCCGAAGCCCTCGAGCACGGACGGTGCTTCGTCCTTGAAATACAGCACGACCGCAGACGCGCCGAGCAGGCCGAGGCCCACCGTCAGCATGCCGACGTGACCGCCGGTGCGGAACGCGATGCGCATCGCGGGATCGCGGCCCTCGTTCTGGGCGGCCGCGGCGACCCGGACGTTGGCGCGCGTCGCGAGCCACATGCCGAGGTAGCCGATCGCGGCTGAGAAGCCCGCGCCCACCACGAAGAAGACGGATCGACCGAGCTGGATCTTGTTCGAGTCCGGAATGAAGTAGAGCAGGACGGCGATGGGCAGGATGAAGAAGCTCAGCGTCTTGAACTGACGCGACAGGTAGGCGCTGGCGCCCTCCTGGACGGCTCGCCCGATCTCCTGCATCTTCTCGGTGCCTTCACCGTGCTTGAGCACCTCGGCGCGGAACACCGCCGCCAGAATGAGTGCGAGGACAGCGATACCGGCAACGATCCACAAGAAGATCATGTTGTCGCTGCTGATGTTGATGTCTTCGGCTTGCGCAACAAGTGTCGCGGGAACCATGAATTTCCTCCGTGAACGGGGCAAGAGTTACCAGAGAGAAGGAAACCAGCCCACCGTCACGCGGGCGACACCGGGGTCAGTGGTGAGCGGCGATCGCCTCGGCAACGGAGTGATGAAGGCCGAAGACCTTGTCGAGGCCGGTGATGTCGAAGATCTTGAGGATGCGCTGCTGTGTGCAGACGATGTCGAGCGTGCCGCCGTCGGCCCTGACCTTCTTGAGCGCGCCGACCAGCACGCCGAGGCCGGTGGAGTCGAGGAACTCGACCTTCTCGACATCGATGACGAGACGCGTGTGGCCCTCCTCGACGGCCGCGACGATCGATTCGCGAAGGCGAGGGGCTGTGTAGACGTCGATCTCGCCGCCGACCTCGATGATCTCGAACGGTCCGTCCGTGTGTGAGCCGAGTGACAGCTCCATGGCCTTCCTCCCCTCGCCCCGATGATGCTGCGTCGATTCAACCACGCCCGTGGGGACGCGCTACTCGTCGGATGTCACCGTCACACCGCTCTGGGAGACTCGGCACGTGGACCCTGCCGACCTGCTGAGCCGGTACGGCGACCGCGTCACCCACGTCGAGCGCGTGCCGGCTCGCGACGCCGTCTTCGAGCCCTGGCCCGACTGGGTGAGCCCTGAGGTGCGTGCGGTTTTCGAGACTCCGTCAGAGGGTGGGGGCGGTGTTTCGGAGCTGTGGGCGCACCAGGCCGAGGGCCTGCGGCACGTCCACGACGGTCGGCACGTCGTGGTCTCCACCGGCACGGCGTCCGGCAAGTCGCTGGTGTTCCAGGTGCCCGCGCTCGAGGCGCTCGCGAGTGGACGCGCGGGCAGCGCTCTGCACGGCCACCGGGCACCCACCGTGCTGTACGTCGCGCCCACCAAGGCGCTCGCTGCCGACCAACGCAGACGGTTGCATCCGGCCGCCGACCTCGTTCGTGCGGCGACGATCGACGGCGACAACACCCGCGACGAGCGCGACTGGGCGCGCGACCACGCCGACTATGCGTTGACGAACCCCGACACGTTGCACCACTCCATCCTTCCGGCGCACGCCCGGTGGACGCGGCTGCTCGGCGGGCTGCGGTTCGTGGTGGTCGACGAGTGCCACCACTACCGAGGAGTGTTCGGCGCGCACGTCGCGCACGTCCTGCGCCGCCTGCGTCGCGTCTGTGCCCACTACGGCACCGATCCCGTGTTCATCCTGTCGTCGGCCACCGTGGCCGAGCCGGCCGACTTCGCCCGTCGGCTCACCGGCCTCGACGTCGTGGCCGTCACCGACGACGCCTCACCGCACGCGGCCCGCACCATCGCCTTGTGGGAGCCGCCCCTGATCGGCGCGGCACATCCGACCCAGCCACCGCACCGGCGATCGGCCACCACCGAGGCAGCCGAGATCCTCACCGACCTCGTCGTCGGAGGCACTCGGACGCTCGTGTTCGTGCGGTCGCGGCGCGGAGCCGAGGCGGTCGCCGCCGGCGCCCAACGGAGGCTCGACGACGTCGACCCGTCACTCGTGCGCAGCGTCGCGACGTACCGCGGCGGCTACCTGCCCGAGGAGCGACGCGAGCTGGAGCAGCGGCTGCGAGGCGGCGACCTGCTCGGCCTCGCCAGCACCAACGCGCTCGAGCTCGGCATCGACGTGGCCGGTCTCGACGCCGTCGTCAGTGTCGGGTTCCCTGGCACGCGGGCTGCGCTGCAGCAACAGCTCGGCCGGGCCGGGCGAGCCGGCAAGGAGTCGCTCGGGGTGCTGGTGGCGCGCGACGAGCCACTCGACACGTTCCTTGTGCACCATCCCGAGGCCCTGCTCGGAGCGCCCGTTGAGGCGTCGGTCTTCGACCCCGACAACCCGTACGTCCTCGGGCCGCACCTCGCCGCTGCGGCGCAGGAGCTGCCGCTCACGTCCGATGACATCGAGATGTTCGGGCCGCGCACTGCCGACGGAATCGAGGCCCTGGAGGCGGCCGGCTGGTTGCGGCGTCGCGATGCCGGCTGGTTCTGGACCCGGCGCGACCGCGCCTCCGATCTCGCCGACCTCCGCTCCAGTGGTGGCGCGCCGGTGCAGATCGTCGACGGCGTCACCGGCCGTCTCGTCGGCACCGTCGATGCCGGCTCGGCCGACTCCACGGTGCACTCCGGTGCCGTCTACGTGCACCAGGGCGAGGTGTACGTCGTCGACGAGTACGACGTCGAGGGCGGCGCGGCCGAGGTGCACCTCGACGACCCGGAGTACTCCACGCAGGCTCGCTCGACCACCGAGATCACCATCGTCGAGACCGAGCGCACGCAGGTGTGGGGCGACGCGGAGATCGCGTTCGGCACGGTCGACGTGGTGGGCCAGGTGGTCTCGTACGTCATGCGGAGCAAGAGCGGCGCCACCCTCGGCGAGGAGCCGCTCGACCTGCCCGAGCGAACGTTGCGCACCAAGGCGGTGTGGTGGACGCTCCGCGGATCGGCGGTCATGGACGCACTGGCCGCGGCCGACGTGCCGGGCTCGGCCCATGCCGCCGAGCACGCCGCCATCGGCATGCTGCCGCTGCTGGCCACCTGCGACCGGTGGGACATCGGCGGCGTCTCCACCGCGCTGCACGCCGACACCGGCAGGCTCACCGTGTTCGTCTACGACGGCTACCCCGGCGGAGCAGGCTTCGCCGAGCGCGGCCACGACGTCGCGGCCCGATGGCTGCGGGTGACGCGTGAGGCGATCGTCGCCTGCGAGTGCGCCGACGGCTGCCCGTCGTGCGTGCACTCTCCCAAGTGCGGCAACGGCAACGAGCCGCTCGACAAGACCGGCGCGGTGCAGCTGCTCGACGCGATCCTGGCCGGCGCTCCGGCGGTCTGACGATCAGAACGGGAACGTCGGCGGCTCACGCCGGACGGTGACCCACTGCGTCTCGGTGAAGGCGTCGATGTTGGCCGCGGCTCCCCCGAACCGGCTCCCGGTGCCCGACGCACCCACGCCGCCGAACGGCGCGTTGGCCTCGTCGTTGACGGTCTGGTCATTGATGTGGACGATGCCAGTCGGGATGCGGTCGGCGATGGCGAGGCCGGCCATGACGTCGCGGGTGACGATGCCGAGCGACAGCCCGTAGTCGCTTTTCCTGGCGACATCGACCGCCTCGTCGGGGGACGAGACGCGCAGCACCGATGCCACCGGGCCGAAGACCTCCTCGGCATATGCCGGGGCGTCGACGCTGGGCGTCGAGATGACGGTCGGCCGGTAGAACAGGTCGTCGTACTCGCCGCCGCTGACGACGTTCGCACCGACGTCGGCGCTGCCGGTGACGAGCGCGTGGATCTTGTCGCGCTGCCCCTCGTCGATGACCGGGCCGAGGGCGACCTCGGACGTGTGCGGGTCACCGACTGGCAGGTGGGACGCCTTCTCGCCCAGCCGGTCGACGAAGGAGTCGTGCAGCCCATCGGCCACGAGGTAGCGGCCGGCCGTCATGCAGATCTGGCCCTGGTGGAAGAACGAGCCCCACGCGGCCAGGTTGACGGCCTGGTCGACGTCCGCGTCATCGAGGATCAGGACGGCGGAGTTGCCGCCGAGCTCGAGGTGGACCCGCTTGAGGTGCCGACCGGCGAGCTCGCCGATCGTGCGCCCGACCTTCGTCGATCCGGTGAACGAGACCACGCTGATGTTCGGGTCGGTCACGAGGGCCTCACCGACGTCGGCACCGCCCGGGAGCATCTGGAGCACGCCTGGAGGGAGCCCGGCTTCCTCGAAGATGCGGACGATGTTGACGCCGCCGGTCACCGCGGTGCGCGGGTCCGGCTTGAGCACGACGGAGTTGCCGAGCGCCAGCGCTGGGGCGACCGAACGAATGCCGAGGATGAGTGGCACGTTGAACGGGGCGATGACGCCGACGACGCCGACCGGAATGCGGCGCGCCATCGAGAGTCGTGGCTCCTCGCTCGGCAGCAGCTCGCCGTACGGGGTGCCCGGCAGCGCGGCCGCGGCGTAGCACTCCTCGGTGGCGACGTGCAGGGCGAATCCGGCCATGCCGCCGATGGCACCGACCTCGCGGACGTTCCACTCCGAGAACTCCTCGGCGTGCTCCTGCCAGAGGTCGCCGGCACGACGCAGCACGGCGGCGCGTTCGGTGTGCGGCTTCGCGGCCCACTCACGCTGCGCCTCCGCAGCGCTCGCGGCGGCCTTCTCGACGTCGCCGGCCGACGCCATGCCATGCCGGCCCAGCTCGGCGCCGGTGGCCGGTTCGACGATCGGGGCGTCGCCGCTCCCGCCGTCGACCCACGTGCCATCGACGTAGACCTTGCCCGTCCAGGATTCGAGCTCGAGCACCATCTCGTCGTCCTTCCGGCGTGTGCGCTTGGCGAACGTGCGTTTCTTGTGCGAACATATGTCGTGATTCTTCGCCGCGTCAACCGTTCGTCGCGGCTGACTGCTCCCCTAAGGTGTGACGCGTGAGCGAGTCGGAGAGCCCAGGCCCCTCGTCCGCCGCTCCCGTGCAGTCACTGGTCCGCGGGCTCGCGGTGATCCGCGTCTTCGATGCCGAGAATGCCCAGTTGACGCTGTCCGACGTGGCCCGGCGTGCCCAGCTCACTCGTGCCACCGCCCGGCGCGTGCTGCACACCCTGGCCGACCTCGGTTACGTCTCCAGCGACGGCCGTCGGTTCAGCCTCCGCCCGAAGATCCTCGAGCTCGGGCACGCGTTCCTGTCGTCCATGCGCCTGCCGGCGATCGTCCAGCCGCACCTGGAGCGACTCACCGAGTCCGCGCACGAGTCGTCATCGGTAGCAGTGCTCGATGAACGCGACGTCGTCTACGTCGCCCGGGTCGCGAGGCAGCGCATCATGACCGTGGCGATCAACGTCGGCACTCGCTTCCCCGCCTACGCCACGTCCATGGGCCGGGTCCTGCTGGCGAACCTGCCGTCCGACGAGCTCGACGACTACCTCGACCGGCACGAGCGCGAGGCGTTCACGCCACACACCATCACCGATCGGGGCGAGCTGGTCGCGGAGCTCGCCAAGGTCCGCGATCAGGGCTGGGCCCTCGTCGACCAGGAGCTCGAGGAGGGGCTGCGATCCATCGCTGCTCCGGTCCGCGACGGCACCGGGGTCGTCGTCGCCGCGATCAACCTGTCGGCCAGCTCACGCCGCGGCGAAGCCGCCGAGGTCGTCGAGCACCTGCTGCCCATGTTGCTGGCGGCGGCGACCGCGATCGACGACGACCTGCGCGTCATCGAGGTGTCGCACTGAACGGCAGGCCCGCGTAGTTCTCGGCGAGCGACGTCGCCGCGGCGCGGGACGACTGGGTGAGCCGCAGCTGCGAGAGCTGGAGCTCGGCGTCGAAGTCGTCGCCATGACGATGCAGCATCGTCGTCATCCACCACGAGAAGTGGGTGCAGCGCCAGACCCGTCGCAGGGCTGACTCGGAGTAGGAGTCCAGCAGACTCGTGGACCCGTCGTGCACGTATGCGGCCATTGCCGGAGCCAGCAGAGCGACATCGGCGATGGCGAGGTTGAGGCCCTTGGCTCCGGCCGGCGGCACGATGTGCGCGCTGTCGCCGGCCAGGAACAACCGGCCGTGCCGCATCGGCGCGCTGACGAAGCTGCGCATCGGCAGGACGCTCTTCTCCGTGACCGGGCCGTCCTGGAGGTGCCAGCCGTCGTGCGCGAACCGGGTGGACAGCTCGGTCCAGATGCGGTCGTCGGACCACTCGTCGATGTCCTCGTCCGGTTCGACCTGAAGGTAGAAGCGGCTGACCTCGCTCGACCGCATCGAGTGCAGCGCGAAGCCGTTCGGGTGCCAGGCATAGATCAGCTCGTCGGTGGACGGAGCGACGGACGCGAGCACGCCGAGCCAGGCGAACGGGTACTCGCGCTCCAGCACGGTGGCGTCCGGGACGTGGCCTCGGCTGGGGCCGTGGAACCCGTCGCACCCGGCGATCAGCGAGGCATCGATGCGCACCGGCTCCCCGTCGGCGGCGACGAGACTCACCCACGGCGCGTCCGAGTCGACGTCGTGCAGCTCGACCTCCGACGCGTCGTAGAAGGTCACCTGGCCATCGGCGTCGCGAGCAGCTCCGAGGTCCTTCGTCACCTCCGTCTGGCCGTACACCCACACGCCGCGGCCGATGAGGTCGACGAAGTCGAGGTGGTGCCGGGTTCCGGGCCACTGCAGGTGGATGCCACGGTGAGCCATGCCCTCGCGGTGCAGCCGCTCCCCCACGCCGGCCTCGTCAAGCAGCTCGACGCTGGCCGCCTCGAGGATGCCGGCTCGGATGCGCGCCTCCACGTACTCGCGGGAGCGGTTCTCCACGATCACGGCGTCGACGCCGGCGCGCGCGAGGAGGTGCGACATCAGCAGGCCGGCGGGCCCTGCGCCGATGATGGCGACCTGGGTGCGCATGGTCCGACGGTGGCGCGTGCCGCCCGTCGGCGCCAGTCGACGTTTCCGTTCAGCGGAAGCGGCTACCGAACCAGGGCTCGCCACTGGCGCGTGATGCCGGCCGACGCGGTGGTGAGCGCGGCCACCAGACGGAGGGCGTCCCGCCGCAGGCTCGGCACGACGATGCCGACTGCCGCAGCCACGGATCCGGCGTGGTCCAGCACGGGGACGGCGACCGAGCACGCACCGAGCGACATCTCCTCGTCCGTGCGGGCGTACCCGCGCTCGCGGACCTGGGCCAGCTGCTGCTGCAGGGTTCCCGGCGCGACGATCGTGTACGGCGTCTCGCGCGTGAGGTCGGCCAGCACCTCGCGCTGCACCCGCTCGGGGGCGTGCGCGAGCAGCACCTTGCCGACGCCGGTGGCATGCAACGGCAGCCGGCTGCCGACACTGCTCACGACCGGCACTGACCTATGGCCGGAGAGCCGCTCGACGTACAGCGCCTTGGTGCCCTCACGGACGGCGAGGTGCACGGTGGCCTGGGTGGCGGCGAAGACGTCGGAGAGGAACGGCGACGCGATCTCGCGCACCTCCACCTGGATCGGTGCCAGCAGGCCGATCTCCCACATCCGACGACCCAGGACGTAGCGGCCGTCGTCGGCACGGCGCAGCGCGCCCCACTCGACCAGCTCGGCGACGAGTCGGTGCGTCGTCGACAGCGGGAGCCCGCTGCGACGCGAGAGCTCGCTCAGCGACAGCTGACGGGCCCCCTCGTCGAACGCGCCCAGAAGGGCGAGCAACCGCGACGAGACGGAAGCGCCCGGTACGGCGAGGTTTCCGGCCATGCGCCCCATCCTTCCACTGACCGGAAGGCTCCGCTCGCGCCGCTGATCGCGCCTTCCTACCGTGAGCGCCATGACCACGCCCAGGACCGTCGCCGGGTTGTACTACCCACCCGACCCCGCGGGAACCCACCCGCCACACCTGTTCCCCGACTACCGGTCCACCATCGCCCGCGCACCCCGGCTGGCACCGGTCGATCTCGCCCAGCGCCTCACCGAGGTGACGGGTCCGGTCTTCGGGGCCGAGCGCGTCGGCGAGCTCGACCACGACCTGACTCGGCAGCACGACGGCGAGCCGCTGGGCCAGCGCATCGTCGTCTTCGGCCGCGTGCTCGAGGCGGACGACCGTCCGGTCCCGGACACGCTGATCGAGATCTGGCAGGCCAACGCCGCCGGCCGCTACCTGCACCACGGCGACCGCTGGCCGGCCCCACTCGACCCGCACTTCACCGGCCTCGGCCGCACCCTCACCGACCAGGACGGGCACTATCGCTTCGTCACGGTCCGGCCCGGCGCCTACCCGTGGGGGAACCACGACAACGCCTGGCGGCCCGCGCACATCCACTTCTCCCTGTTCGGGCGGGCGTTCACCCAGCGACTCGTCACCCAGATGTACTTCCCCGACGACCCACTGTTCGAGTTCGACCCCATCTTCAACTCGGTGCGGGACGAGCGGGCCCGGTCACGGCTGGTCTCGACGTTCTCGCTCGCCCACACCGAACCGTCCTGGGCACTCGCCTTCGAGTTCGACATCCGGCTGCGCGGACCGGCGGCGACCCCGATCGAGGACGACGCGTGACCGGCCCGACCCCGGCCCAGACCGTCGGCCCGTTCCTGCACATCGCGCTGGCCTGGGACGACGGCCCGTACGCCGTCACCGAAGGCACGCCTGGTTCCGTGTGGCTGCACGGACGTCTGCTCGACGGCGAGGGTGAGCCCGTGGCCGACGGCATCATCGAGACGTGGCAGGCGGACCCGGACGGCCGGTTCGACCACCCGGACGACCCGCGTGGGCCGGGCCGCACCGACGGCTTCCGTGGTTTCGGCCGCAGCTGCACCGGCGAGGACGGCACCTGGGAGGTGCTCACCCTCAAGCCGGGGCCACTACCGGCCGAGGACGACACCACCGAGGCGCCGCACGTCGACGTCTCGGTGTTCGCCCGTGGGCTGCTGCACCGACTCGTCACCCGCATCTACTTCGAGGACGAGGCCGAGCTCAACGCCGCCGACCCGACCCTCTCGGCCGTCGAGCCCGACCGCCGCCCGACCCTCCTGGCGCTCCACGACGAGCGTGGCTACCGCATCGACTTTCGCCTCCAGGGCGACGGTGAGACGGTGTTCTTCGATGTCTGACGAGCTGTTCGCCGCCGTCGTCGCGCACACGGACGTCCGCGGGCAGACCGACGACGCCGCCGTCGTCGCGGCCATCCTGCGCGTGGAGTCGGCGTTGGCGGAGGCCCAGGGTCAGGCCGGAGATCTCGACGACGCTGCCGTCGCGGCAGTGCGCGAGGCGTGTGAAGCAGTGGACGTCGACCTGGACGAGCTCGCCCGCGGCACGGCGCTCGGTGGCAACCCGGTGATCCCCCTCGTCAGCGAGCTGAAGAGCCTCGCCGGGCCGCATGCCGACGCCGTTCACCGTGGAGCAACGAGCCAGGACGTTCTCGACACCGCGCTGATGCTCATGTCACGGGACTCCATCGGCACGATCACCGCCGATCTCGGATGGGCGGACACGTCCTCGGGCGACCTCGCCACCGGCGACCATCCGGTCATGGGTCGCACCCTCATGCAGAGTGCACGTCCGCTGCCGCTCTCGACGAAGGTCGACGGCTGGCGCCGCGGGCTCGCCGACGCATCCAGCCGCCTGGGTGACGTCGCCGCCGGCCTGCCGGTGCAGCTCGGCGGACCGGTCGGCGACGGCTCGACGCTGGGCGAGCACTACGAGGACGTCCGGGCCGGACTTGCCAACGAGCTGGGTCTGGCCGACGCGCCGAGCTGGCACACGATGCGGCTGCCGGTGGCCGACCTCGCCGCGGGGCTCGCCACGGCATCGGGAGTCGTCGGCAAGATCGCCCTCGACGTGGTGCTGATGGCCCAGACCGAGGTCGCCGAGGTGCGCGAGGTGTCCGACGACCGCGGTGGGTCGTCGAGCATGCCGCACAAGTCCAACCCGATCGCGGCGATCTCGGCGCGCGCGTCAGCGCGACGCGCTCCGCATCTCGCGGCACACCTCTTCGCCCAGATGGAGCAGGAGCACGAACGCGCGGCCGGCGCGTGGCACGCGGAGTGGTCGGTCTTGGTCGACCTGCTCCGAGCAACCGGGTCCGCGGCCTGGTGGCTTGCGGAGTCGTTCACCTCGCTGGAGATCGACCCCGAGGCCATGGAGCGGAACCAGTGACGTCGCCAGAACTCGTCAACACCTTGCTCCTCCACACCTCGGAGGGTTCGGGCGATCCGGTCGTGATGCTCCCCTCCCTCGGCTCGAACCACCGGATGTGGGACCCGCAGGTGCCTGCCCTGGCCACCGATCACGAAGTGATCCGCGTCGACCTGCGCGGGCACGGCGGCTCGGCCGTCACGCCAGGCCCGTACAGAATGGCCGACCTCGCCGAAGACGTCGTTGCCGTGCTCGACGCCCGAGGGCTCGCGTCCGCCCACGTCGTGGGGCTGTCGCTCGGCGGGATGGTCGGGCTCCAGCTGGCCATCGAGCACCCGCAGCGGGTGCGCAGTCTCGCGCTGATGTGCACGTCTGCGCGACTCGGTCCGCGGGAGGCCTGGGTCGACCGGGCGGCGCTCGTGCGGGCCCATGGCACGACGGCCGTGGCCCGATCCGTCGTCGGACGATGGTTGACCCCCGACTACGCCGCCGCCCACCCCGACGAGACCGACGCCTTCCTCCGGATGGTCGCGGACACGCCCGCCGAGGGCTACGCCTCCGCGTGCGAGGCCATTGCCGACCACGACCTGGTGGCCGAGCTGCCGCGCGTGGCCGCGCCGACGCTCGCCATCGCCGGACGCGACGACCCGGCGATCCCACGGGAGCACCTGCAGGCGATCGCGGACGCCGTGCCGGACGCCGACTTCCTCGAGGTCGCGCCCGCGGCGCATCTCGCCAGCTGGGAACGAGCCACCGAGGTGAACGCCGCCCTGCGGACCCATCTCGCCGGAGTCAGGAGTGAGCCGTGAACCAACCCGATCCCTACGACCGAGGCATGGAGGTGCGGCGTGAGGTGCTCGGCGACGACCATGTCGACCGCGCCATCGAGCAGACGACCGACCTGACCCGCGGATTCCAGGAGCTCATCACGCGGTACGCGTGGGGTGAAGTGTGGTCGCGCCCGGCGCTCGACCGGCGGGCCCGCTCGATGATCACCGTGGCCCTGCTTGCCGCGCTCGGTCATGAGGACGAGCTCGCGATGCATGTCCGTGCTGCCGTGCGCAACGGGCTGAGCCCTGAAGAGATCAGCGAGGTCCTGCTGCACACCGCGATCTATGCGGGAGTGCCGGTCGCGAACAGCGCCCTCGCCGTCGCCCAGACGGTCCTGGCCGAGGAGTCGTGACGGCCGCCGCCCCTCTTGCCGCGACGCGGCGGTTGCCATAGTGTTTGTCAGCAGAACACTCGTTCGCAGGACGAACACACCATACATGCATGGACAGAGATGGCAGCGGACTAGGAGATCTCATGCGACGACCCCTCATGACCGTGGCTGCGCTCGGCGCGGCGGCTTTGGTGCTCGCGAGCTGTGGCAGCGGCGACGATGGGGGTGAGAAGACCGCCTCGGGCGACGACAAGCTCACGGTCGGCGTGATCCCGATCGTCGACACCGCCCCGATCTGGCTCGGCAAGGAGAAGGGCTTCTTCAAGGACGAGGGCATCGACCTCGAGCTCACCAAGACCACCGGTGGCGCCGCGGCGGTGCCGGGCGTCGTGAACGGTGAGTTCGACTTCGCCTTCGGCAACGTCATGTCGGTGATGGTCGCCCAGGACCAGGGCCTGCCCCTCAGCTTCGTGACCAACGGCACGACGACGTCGGGTGAGGAAGGCAAGGACTTCAGCGGCGTCGTGGCCCCGAAGGGCTCGGACATCAAGTCGCCCAAGGACCTCGAGGGCAAGAACGTCGGGGTCAACAACCTCAAGAACATCGGCGACACCACGGTGCGGTACGCCGTCGAGGCCGACGGAGGCGACCCGAGCAAGATCAAGTTCTCCGAGGTCGCGTTCCCCGACGCCCCGGCCGCGCTCAGCAAGGGCAATGTCGACGCCGCGTGGGTCCTCGAGCCGTTCCTGAGCAAGGCGATCGCCGAGGGCGGCACCGTCATCTCGTGGAACTACGTCGAGATGTCGCCGAAGCTCGACATCGCCGGGTACTTCACCCAGGACAAGAAGATCAAGGCCGACGCCGACCTCGTGAAGAGGTTCCAGTCGGCGATGAACAAGTCGCTGGAGTACTCGCAGGAACATCCGGACGAGGTGCGCGACATCGTCGGCACGTACACCGAGATGGACGCGAAGACGCGCGCCGACATGGTGCTTCCGAAGTTCACGCCGGAGTTCGACCGTCCCGCCGCCGAGCAGCTCGGAGAGGCCGCCGTCAAGTACGGAACGCTGAAGAAGGCGCCGGACCTCGACAAGCTGCTGCCGTGACATCGACGTCGAGCCGACCCCTGCGCTCGCGGATCCTCGCCGGTCCGCAAGCAGGGGCGCTCGGCATCCTCGGCTTCCTGGCGGCATGGGAGGTCGCCTGCCGCTCCGGCCTCGTCGACGACCGCTACGTCCCGCCGGCGAGCCGCGTGCTCGTGGCCACGGTGCAGTACCTCGGAGAGGGCGAGTTCTGGCGTGCGGTCGGGCGCACGATGTCCGGCTGGGCGATCGGGCTCGCCATCGCCGCCGTGGCCGCGATCGTGCTCGGCATCGTCATCGGCTCGAGCGACGTGCTGCGCCGGGGCACCCACTCCACGATCGAGTTCCTGCGACCCATCCCGTCGGTCGCCCTCATCCCGCTGGCCGTGCTGGTGTTCGGCACGTCGCTGCGCTCCACCCTCCTGCTCGTCGTGTACGCGGCGTTCTGGCAGGTCCTCATCCAGGTGCTGTATGGCGTGGGTGACGTCGATCCAGTCGCTTCCGACACGGCGAAGAGCTACCAGCTCGGACGCGTCGCAAGAATCCGGTACCTGGTCTGGCCGACGGCGCTGCCCTACGTCATGACCGGCCTGCGGCTCGGCGCCGCGGTGGCACTCATCCTTGCCGTCACCGCCGAGCTCGTCATCGGCGGCGGCGGCCTCGGCGAGCTCATCGCCCTCGCTCAGTCCGGCGACGCGATCGACCAGCTGTACGCGCTCATCTTCGTGGCGGGCATGCTCGGCGTCGCCATCAACGTCGGCATGCGCGCGATCGAGCGGCGCACCCTGGCCTGGCACACGTCGGTGCGTGGCGAGGTGGCGCTGTGAAGTACTCCCCAGAAAAGCGCCAGTGGCGTTCCGGACACACCGCACCGTTGTCGGGGCGCTTTTCCGGGGGCCCCGAATGAACCTCGTCCGCCGCGCGGCGTACGCCGTGATTCTGCCGCTGCTGCTCGTGGCGCTGTGGTGGGTGCTGACGATCGACTCCGAGAACTTCTTCGTGCCCCAGCCCGCGCCGCTCGCCACGACGTTCGCCGACACCTGGTTCGGCGAGCGCTTCACGACCGACGTCGTGCCGAGCCTCCTGCGATTCACGGTCGGCGTCTCCGCGGCGATCGTGCTGGGCATCGGGCTCGGGCTGGTCATCGGCACGCTCGGCTGGGTGCGCCGTCTGACCGAGCCGCTGCTGGAGTTCTTCCGCGCCGTGCCACCACCGGTGCTCGTGCCGGTGCTCATGGTGATCCTGGGCGTCTCCGACTCCATGAAGGTCGCGGTGATCGTCTCCGGCTCGATCTGGCCGGTCCTGCTCAACACCGTCGAGGGCGTGCGTTCGGTCGACTCCGTGCTGTCCGACACCTGCCGCTCCTACCGGATCGAAGGCGCCAACCGATTCCGCTTCCTCGTGCTGCGCAGCGCCAGCCCGCAGATCATGGCCGGCATCCGGCAGGCACTCTCGGTCGGCCTGATCCTCATGGTCATCAGCGAGATGTTCGCCTCGTCGTCCGGTCTCGGCTTCACGATCGTCCAGTTCCAGCGCAGCTTCGCCGTGGACGAGATGTGGAGCGGCATCGTCGTGCTCGGGCTCATCGGCGTCCTGCTGTCCGTCCTGTTCCAGCTTGCCGAACGGCGAGTCCTGTCCTGGTATCACGCACAGAGAGAGGTGCAGCGTGGCCGCTGAGTCCGCCACCACCGCCATGTCGAATCCCGAGACCGCCGATCGCGACGTCATCCTGCGCGTCGACGGCTTGCAGAAGACGTACGCCACGAAGGACCGTTCCGTGGAGGCGGTGCGTGACCTCACGTTCGACCTCCCCCGGGGTCAGCTCGCCTGCGTCGTGGGTCCGTCCGGCGCCGGCAAGACCACGCTGCTGCGCTGCATCGGCGGGCTGCTCGAGCCGACGGCGGGCTCGGTGACGCTCGACGGCACGACGGTCACCGGGCCTCCACGCGGCATGGCCGTCGTCTTCCAGGACTACGGCCGCAGCCTCTTCGCCTGGATGACCGTGCGCCAGAACGTCGAGCTACCGCTGCGCAACCAGGACGTCAGCAAGGCCGATCGCGCCCGGGTCGTCGAAGAGTCGCTCGAGGCCGTCGGGCTCGACCACGCCATGGAGTCGTACCCGTGGCAGCTCTCCGGCGGCATGCAGCAGCGGGTGGCGATCGCCCGAGCCATCGCGTTCGACCCCCAGGTGCTGCTCATGGACGAACCGTTCGCCGCGGTCGACGCACAGACCCGCGCCGATCTCGAGGACCTCATCCGCGACATCTGGCGGCGCACCGGCGTCACCATCCTGTTCGTCACGCACGACATCGACGAGTCGGTGTACCTCGGGGAGCGGGTGCTGATCCTCTCCGGGTCGCCGACGGTCGTCCAGGAGGACCTCGCCGTCGATCTCCCGGACGAACGCGACCAGCTGACGACGCGATCGATGCCGCGGTTCGCGGAGCTTCGAGGCCACGTGTACGAGCAGATCCAGCGCGCGAAGAAGGAGTCCGCGCCCGCCGATGCCCCCAAGAATGATGGAGCCTAGCGTCCGCGAGGCCACGTTCGAGGTCATGCGCCGCCAGGCGATGACCACGATCTTCTCCAACCCCGGCTCGACCGAGGTCTCGTTCCTCACCGACCTGCCGGACGACCTACGGTTCGTGCTGGCCCTGCACGAGGGATCCGTCGTCGGCATCGCCACCGGCCAGGCGATCGCCAGCCGACAGCCGGCGTTCGTTCTGCTGCACACCACGGCCGGCCTCGGCAACGCCGTCGGGGCGATCGCCACAGCGCGGGTCAACCGTGCTCCGCTCGTCGTCGTGGTCGGCCAGCAGGACCGACGTCACCTCGCGCTCGAGCCGTTCCTCGCCGGCGACCTCGCCGGCCTCGCCGGGCACTACCCGCTCGACGTCCTGCAGCCGGCCCGGGCCCAGGACGTGCCGTCGGCGATCGAGCGGGCCGCCCACACGGCACGCGACGGCCAGGGTCCGGTGATCGTCATCGTGCCGATGGACGACTGGGACGCGCCCGCCGACCCCGATGCCCGTGCCGCGGCAACGCGAGTGGTCCGAGCGACGGCGACATCGGCCGATGTTACGGAGCTGACCGAGACGGTGGAGTCCAGCGAGCGACCGGTCATCGTGGCCGGAGCGGGCAACGACTCCGTGGAGGGCTGGGCCGCGCTCACCGCGCTGGCCGAGCGGCTGGGTGCGCCGGTCTGGCAGGAGCCGTTCGGCGCGCGCGCCGGCTTCCCCCAGGACCACGCGCTCTACTGCGGCCGGCTCCCCGCTGACCGCACCGGCGTCCGCACGACGCTCGACGGGCACGACCTCGTGCTGGTGGTCGGCACTGCGCTGCTCCGTCAGTACGCCTTCGCCACAGGGCCGTTGCTTCCCGACGGCACCTCCGCCGCGGTGGTGACGGCCGACGCCGACGAAGCACGTCGATCACCGGCCGAACTCGCGGTGCTCGGCGACCCGGCCGTGGTCATCCGGTCGCTCACCGACCAGGTACACGAACGTCAGCACGCCGTCACCGAGCCGCTCGAACGCCCCCGTCTCGACGGCGATGACAGCTTTCGCGCCGCCACAGTCTTCGCTGCCATCGACCGCCTGCTCGGACCCGACGCCGTGGTCGTCGAGGAGACACCGTCGACGCGGCCGATCCTCGAGGACGTCATCGTGACCCGGCGGCCGCTGGGATTCGTGTCCGCCGCCATGGGCGGCCTCGGGTTCGCCCTGCCGGCCGCGATCGGCCTGCGCATGGCCATGCCGGACCGTCCGGTCGTCGCCGTGGCGGGCGACGGGTCCTCCCTGTACTCGATCCAGTCGCTGTGGACGGCGGTCGACCAGCACGTGGGTGCGCTGTTCGTCGTGCTGGCGAACGGCCGGTACGCCGTGATGGACCGGCTCGCCGAAGGTCACGGCGGCAAGGCGCCCTGGCCGGCTTTCCCCGAGGTGTCGGTCAGCGGCCTGGCCCTGTCGCTGGGATGCCCGAGCGTGCGGGTCGACGACCTCGCGTCGCTCGAGCACGAGCTGTCGGGATTCGATCCGTCGGCAGGACCGCTGTTGATCGAGGTGGTCGTTCCGGTCGAGGAGGAGTTCGCGCCGTGACGAGAACTCAGCGTTCGAGGACGAGCGCCACGCCCTGGCCGACGCCCACGCACAGGCTCGCGACGCCGACGCCGGAACCGGCGCGCGTCAGCTGGTGGGCCACGGCACCGGCGATCCGTGCTCCCGAGCAGCCCAGCGGGTGACCGAGGGCGATCGCGCCGCCCCACGGGTTCACCAGGTCGGCGTCGAGCTCGTCCCACTGGCGCAGGCAGGCCAGCGACTGGCCGGCGAACGCCTCGTTGAGCTCCATCGTGGTGACGTCACCCAGCCGCCGTCCGGCTTTGTCGAGCGCCCGGTTGACGGCCTCGACCGGCGCCTCGCCGAACACGTTGGGGTCGACCGCGTTCGCCGCGCTGGCCGTGATGCGGGCCATCGGCTCGACTCCCAGCCGCTCGGCGGTGTCGGCGGAGGCCAGCACGAGAGCGGCCGCGCCGTCGGAGATCGGTGAGCTGTTGCCGGCCGTGACCGTGCCGGACTCGCGGAACACCGGCTTCAGCGCGGCGAGCGCCTCCGGCGACGTCTCGCGGATCCCCTCGTCGCGCTCCAGCGTGACCCCGTCGAGCTGGACGAGGTGGTCGTCGAACACTCCGTCCGCCCAGGCCTGTGCGGCTCGGTGATGGCTGCGCTCGGCGAACGCGTCCTGGTCGGCGCGGCTGATCTGGTGCTTCTCGACGAGGATCTCGGTCGACTCGCCGAGGCTCACCGTCCAGCGCTCGTCCATGCGCGGGTTGATCATGCGCCAGCCGAGTGTCGTGGAGTGCATGGTGGTGTCGGCGGCTGGAAAGGCGCGGTCGGGTCCCAGCACCACGTGAGGGGCGCGAGTCATCGACTCGACGCCACCGGCCACGATGACGTCGGCGTCGCCCATCGCGATCTGACGCCAGGAGTCGATCACCGCGTCGAGGCCGCTGGAGCACAGTCGGTTGACCGTTCGTCCGGGTGTGGACGTCGGCAGACCGGCGAGCAGCGCCGCCATCCGGGCGACGTTGCGGTTGTCCTCACCCGACTGGTTCGCTGCTCCGAACACGACCTCGTCGATGGTGTCGGGCTCGAACGAAGCCCGGTCGACGACCGAGCGCACCGTTGCCGCGGCGAGGTCGTCGGGGCGCAGGTGCGCCAGTGCGCCGCCGTATCGACCGACGGGCGTACGCACGGCGTCGAGAACGACGACGTCACGCGGCTCCATGTGCCTCCTTGGTACGGGCATGCAGGTCGCGGAGGGTGTCGAGCTCCTCGCGGCTGGGTTCCTGCGTGACCGCGACGTCGTCCGCGACGTTGAGCGGCCAGCCGGTCGCAGAACGCACGTCGTCGACGGTGACGCCGGGGTGCGTGGCGACGAGCGTGAGCTCGCACGTCGTCGGGTCCGGCTCGAGCACCCCCAGGTCGGTGATCACCTGCTGCGGACCTGCCGTGGTGAGACCGAGGTCGCGACGATCGTCCGGGCCGGACCCGAAGCCGACGGTCGTGACGAAGTCGAGCTTCTCGACGAACACGCGGGTCGAGTGGCGGACGACGATGAGCGTGCGGTGGGCGTGCGCGGCGATCTCGGGTGCGCCGCCGGCTCCCGGCAACCTGACCTCGGGCTTGCCCTCGCCGCGGGAGACCACGGTGGTGTTGATGTTGGCGAACCGATCGACCTGGGCAGCGCTGAGGAATCCCACGTCGCAGCGGCCGCCCTGCAACCAATAGGCGAAGATCTCCGGCACCGAGACGACGGAGTCGGCCGTGTCAGCCAGCTCGCCGTCGCCGATCGACAGCGGCAGCACCCGCGGCTTCGTGCCGATCGTGCCGGACTCGTAGATGAGCACGAGGTCGGGCTCGTGGATGGCGCGGGCCAGGTTGGCCGCTTCACTCGGCAGGCCGATACCCACGAAGCACGTCGAGGCACCGCGCAGGGCGCGCGCGGCGACGACGGACATGATCTCGTCCTTGGACCACGCGGCGTCGGCCGTCATACCCGGGCACTCTCGAGGACGTGCCGCTCCATCCATGTGGTGAAGGTGTCCCGGTCGCGGCTGATGTCGTCCCAGGCCGAGTAGAAGGCGTTGTCGCGGGTGGAGTAGCCGGCCGCGTACGACGGGTGGGAGCCGTTCGGCACGACGCACACGGCTGACAGGACCCAGGCCGGCAGTACCACCGCGCCGGGCACCGGGTCGAGCACGTCGACGACCTCCTCGACGGTGACGATCACCCGACCTGCGGCCATCACGGCTTCCTTCTGCACGCCCACGATGCCCCACATCTGCACGTTGCCGGCGCGATCGGCCCGCTGCGCGTGGACGATCGTGACGTCGGGGTTGATCGCCGGCACGGCGGCGAGCACCTCGCCGGTGAAAGGGCACTCGACGTCGGCGATGGTGTCCGAGCGAACGGCCAGGTCGCTGCCCCGATAACCACGAAGGACCGCGAACGGCAGGCCGGACGCGCCGGCGGTGTACCGGGCCGCCATGCCGGCGTGGCTGTGCTCGTCGATCTCGAGCGGCGTCGGCCACCCGTTCTCGACGGCGTCACGGAACCGGTGCAACGAACCGACACCGGGATTGCCACCCCAGCTGAAGACGAGCTTCGACGCCGTGCCCATGCCGATCATCTGGTCGTAGACGACGTCGGGCGTCATCCGGATCAGCGTCAGCTCGCGGCGCTGCTGTCGGATGATCTCGTGCCCCGCGGCGAACGGAATGAGGTGCGTGAACCCCTCCAGAGCCACGGCAGCACCGTCGTGCACGTGCTCAGTGATGGCGTCTGCGAGAGGGACGATCACCAGCGCCTCCTCGGCTTGTGCGTTCTGCGAACAGTAGTTCGGTCCACGCACATCCTAGGTTTGGCGGCTCCTCCGCGTCAAGATTTTCCGCAGGCGCGACGAGCGATGCGAGGAGGCGACGAAGGAGGTCGAGCCCCCGCGGCGAAGCCGCCCGTGGCCGAAACCACCGCCACGGTCGCACCTGATCAGCCCACATAGAAGTCGGGCGCGGCCCGGGCGTCGACCTCGAACGCCCACCGGTGGCCCCACCACGACGACGTGCGCCGACGAGCGGTGACGGTGGCGACGTCGAGGTCCATGCGGCACCGCACCAGGCGTGCGTCGTTGTGACGCGCCACCACCCGCGCGGCATCGCACCCGTCGTGGCCGGCCAGGCTGGCCCGGCTGCCGGCGAGGGCGGCGAGGTCGGCCGCCGACGCAACCTGGTGCTTGACCCGGACGACCGTGGCGACCTGTGCCATGGCGATCGCGACGACGCACAGCACCGTCGCGACCCACAAGGCGTGGACCGTGACAGAGCCCCGCTCGCGCCTCCTGACCGGACGGGGGTTCACGGCCCCTCGTCGGCCGACACCGCCGACGCCTCCAGCGTTCGTGCACCGACGTGACGCAGCACGGGTAGGGGCAGCTGCGACCGAGAGGAGACCCGAACGGTCACGAGCCCGTCGCGCTCGGAGATCTGGACCCTGGTGTCTGGAGGTGCCTGCCGCCGGGCGACGCCTGCGGCAGCGGCGACCGGCTCGCCGCGCGCGACCAGCCGGGCCGCCTCGCGAGCCGCGTCGACGAGCTGCACCTGAGTGAAGCCGAGCGACACGATCCACAGAAGGAGCAGCCCGAAAGCCACACCGAACGGCGCCAGCACCGCCATCTCCGCGGTGACCATGCCCCGCTCTCGGTGGGTCATCGGTTGCCGATCCCGAACCATGGAGTGTGCCTCAGCTGCTCGATCAGCCGGTTGGGCTCCAGGGCGCGCTCGATGACGCCCTTCAGCTCCTCGAAGAACCAGCTGTCGTCGAGCCCGAGCTTGAACAGGAAGGCGGCGATGAACACGGCGCCGAGAGTGCCGATGGTGTACTCGGCCGTCGCCATGCCGCGTTCGCGTGGGTGCCGCATGCGTGGTCCTTTCGTGGGGCGCGGCCGGCGGGCGGGGGACCGCCGGCCGCGCAGCTGGGTGGCTCAGAGACCGGGGATCAAGCCCGGGATCTTCTCGAGCAGGCTCTTGACGAGGTCGCCGAACCACTCGGACTGGCCGATCTTCACCAGGACGCCGCCGACGGTGCAGGCACCGAGGGTTCCGACGGTGTACTCGGCGGTGGTCATGCCGCGCTCGGCGTGGTGTCGACGATGGGGGCGGGTGCGGAAAAGCTTCATGAAGTGTCCTCTCGCAGTGGGTGGATGCCAGAAGATGGGGTCGACGCTGTTCCGGTTGCTGCGCGAGTACGTCGGCTGGGGACGGGCTCAGGCGAGTGAAGACCTGTGGATGGCTTCGCGCCGGGCGCCTTCGGCGCGGATCGCTCAACCTGGGTTCGGCGCTCGGCCGCAAGCGGCCTTCGACCTCACCCCAAGGACAGCGTTCCGACGACGCCGATGATCGTGGGGACGACACCCACGAGGAAGAACGCCGGGAGGAAGCAGGCACCCAGTGGCGCCGCGGTGCGCACCCCGACGCGGCGACTCCGCTCCCGGCGCGCGGCACGACGCTCGCGGCGCAGCTCGTCTGCCACCGATGCCACCACCCGGGCGACGGGCATGCCGGACGTCGCGGCGCGACGGAACGCCCGGCCGAGTGGTCCGAGCAACTGGTCGCCGGCCAGGTTCGCCCAGACCGCGCGCGGATCGCCACCCACGGCCAGCCGTGACCCGACCATTCCGAGCTCGTCGCCGAGCGGCTCCGGCGTGACATCGGCAACCAGGGCGAAAGCTGCAACGGGAGGGCGTCCGGCATCGAGCGTGGCGACCATGAGATCCAGGGCGGTCGGCAGCTGGTCGGCAAGCTTCGCGGCTCGGCGACGCGACGCCGCCGTCTCCAGCCCGCCGACGGCGGTTCTGGCGGCCGGGGTGGCCACGAGAGCCACCAACGCTCCCATCACCGGGCCGAGAACGACGACGGCCGCCAGCGGCACCAGCACGGTGACGGCCAGCACGGGGTCGAGCGACGAGTCGGCGTGCCGCTCGGCGAAGAGTGCCCGACATCGCCGGTCGGCACGCGGCGGGATCGCGCACCACACCGACAGCCCGGCGACGATGGCGACGAGCATCATGCGACATCGACCGAGGCCACGATCCGGTCGACCCACATGACGCCCGCACACGCCAGCAGGACGCCGCCGGCCAGGCACGATGCGCCCTCGACGGTGCCGGTGAGCACGTGCACCGGGTCCGCTCCCATGCCGGCGCCGAGCGAGAGGCCGAGCACGGGCAGCACCGCCATCAGACGGCCGGTGGCCCGGGCCGGCGCAGCCTCGGCCTGCACGTCGCGGTCGACCTCGGCGTCGTCACGCACGGCTGTGGCCACGCGGTCGAGCACGTGGGCGAGCGGGGCCCCGGCGCGCTCGGCGACCTGCCAGGCACCGGCGAGGTCGGCCAGGGCACGTGCCCCGGGTTCTGCGCTCGCGGCACGCAGCGCCGCCACCACATCACCACCGTGAGCAGCGGCAGCGGCAGCCCGGCGCAACGACGGGGCGTCGTCGACCAACGTCTCGATCGCGTGGCGGGGCAGGATGCCCGCGCTGAGCTCGGCGGCCAGGAGGTCGAGCGCGGCGATCGTCTGCGCCCGGGTGCGCAGGAACGCCGAACGAGCGCGAGAGATCCTGACCTGACGCAGCACGAACAAGGCCGCGCCGACCGCCGTCGCGGCGACGATCACCAGGGCAACCCGCGACGTCGCGACAGCAGCGACGACGATCATCGCGACCAAGGCGATACGAACCAGGGGCCCGACCTGCCGCCGACGGCTCAGGCGAGGTGTCGTCCGCGGCCCGAGGCGGGCCTGGAGGACCCATCTCCCGGATGGCCGCGCCAGCAGCAGAGCGAGGGCACTCGCCGCAGCGGCGCCGATCGCGAACCAGCTCACGGGTCCCCCTCGACCAGAGCCGCGAGGCGGTCTCGTCCCGGCCCGGGCTCGGTGACGCCCCCGGCGAACGTCAGGGCCGCGACGTTGCGCACCAGGCCGTCGGCGCCGGCCCGCAGCACACCGATCTGCTCCAGACGACGTGCGCCCGAACGGTCACGGCCGAGGTGAACGACAACCTCCAGACCCGCGGCCAGCTGGCTGTGCACCGCCGCCCGCGGGAGCCCGGCGGCCACACCGAGAGCCTCGAACCGGGCCGGCACGTCGTCGGCCGAGTTCGCGTGGACGGTGCCGCACCCGCCTTCATGCCCGGTGTTGAGCGCGGCCAGGAGGTCGACGACCTCGGCTCCGCGCACCTCGCCCACGACGACCCGGTCCGGACGCATCCGCAACGCCTGGCGCACCAGGTCGCGGAGGGTGACCAGACCCGCGCCCTCGACGTTCGCCGGACGCGCCTCGAGCGCCACCGCGTGTGGGTGGTCCGGACGGAGCTCGGTGGCGTCCTCGACGATCACCAGTCGCTCGTCCGCATGGCAGCGCGACAGGAGCGCCGCCAGCAAGGTCGTCTTGCCCGAGCCGGTGCCGCCGCTGACCACGAAGGCGACGCGTGCGTCGACGAGGCGCTGCAGCCATCCCCCGGCGTCGACCGAGAGCGTGCCGGCCGACGCCAGCTGTTCGAGCGTGAACGTGCGACGCGCCGGGATGCGGAGAGAGATGAGGGTGCCTGGCCGCGCGAGCGGGGCGAGCACGGCGTGCAGCCTCGTGCCATCGGGCATCCGCGCGTCGACCCACGGGCTCGCGTCGTCGAGCCGCCGTCCGGCCTGCGCGGCGAGACGCTGCGCGAGTCGTCGAACCGCCTCGTCATCGGCGAATCGCGCCTCGGTGTGCTCGAGCCCGCTGCCGCGGTCGAGGTAGACCGCGTGTGGCCCGTTGACGAGGACGTCGGTGACACCGTCGACGGCCAGCAGCGGATCGAGCGGGCCGGCTCCGAGCGTCTCGCGGCGCAAGGCGTCGACGAGTGTGAGGACGGTGGCGCTGTCGGTCAGCCGCTGCTCGGCCCGCAGCGCGGCCGCGACGCTCTGCGGGGTCGGCTCGGCCGGGTCGGCGGCGAGCCGACGCCGCACCTTCTCGAGGAGCTGGCTGTCGGTCATGCCCGCAGGGCTGCGGGCCGGGCGGAATCGAGGCCGAGCAGGTTGAGCACTGCAGTCGCCACGCCGCGCGCCGGACGCGACGTGCCGGGCCCGTGTCCGTGGTCGACAGCGGTACGGATGTGCCGGTCGTGCCGGAACCGGGCGACCACCGGGCGCCCCAGCCCCTCGGCCACCGCCTGACGCCCGAGCCCACCGGACCGTGCGGCCGAGACGACGGCGACCGAGGAGGTGTGGGGCTCGAGCCGTTCGAGCACTCGCCGGGTCGAGCCGACGGCGCGCACCTCCTCGGGCACGACGACCACGGTGAGCACCGACCGGGCGACCAGCTCCGCACCGGCGGGCTCGAGGTGGCGCGGAACGTCGGCCACCACGAGGTCGAACCCACGGACGGCCGCGGCGAGCACGCCACCCAGGGCGGCGGGGACATCGTCCGGTCCGTCGCGCCCCCACGACAACGTGGCCAGCCCGTCGCGGCGGGGCAGCACCTCGGCCAAGGACTCCGCCGCCACCGGGCCGTCCGCGTCGCCGAGATCGTGCCACCGCAGGCCGTCGACCGCCTCGGTGCCGAGCACCAGCTCCAGGCCTCCACCGAGCGGGTCGGCATCGAGCAGCAACGACTGCAGGCCGCGATCGGCTCCGGCCAGCGCGAGGGCGGCTGCCAGCGTGGACGCACCCGCTCCCCCGACACCGCCCACGACGCTGACCAGGCAGGCCTCACCCCGACCGTCGAGCGCGATCGTCAACGCGTCGAGCGCCCGCGTCTCGTCGTCGCCGGTGACGACGTCGACCGCGCCCAGAGCGACGGCGAGCGGCCACGCCTCGTCGCGCGACCGGGCCAGCAGCAGCACGTGGTCGCGGCGGGGCAGCTGCGCCCGGACGAGGTCCGGGGCGAGGTCGCCGCCGACCACCACGACCGGTGCCGCCCGCCACGACCGCCGGACCGCGGTGACCCCGTTCGCGACCTCCGGGGTGCAGCCGACGGCAGCGCACCAGCGCAGGGCGTCATCGAGCATGTGGTCGTCGGAGGTGGCGATGAGCGGCAGATGGAGATCCATCGAGCCAGCGTCGCCGCCGGCGACGCGAGTCCGCGACGACGGCACTACGGCCTGTGGACCGGCGGCGCGCGCGTACCCGATGTGCACATCAGGTCGTCCGAACCGCCTCGCATGGCACGAGCGACGCAGGAGACGTAACGTCGAACGAACACGGCCACATCCACTTCAGCAGCCGCATCAGGGGGAATACAGCCATGTCCACGACCGACGGGGCCTCAGCGCAGTCCGGCACACGCGACAACAAGTCCATCGTCAAGGTGGTGTTCGCCAGTCTCGTCGGCACCGCCGTCGAGTGGTACGACTTCTTCCTCTACGGATCGGCCGCGGCGCTCGTCTTCGGCACGCTGTTCTTCCCGGAGGCCGATCCCGTCAACGCGACGCTCCTGGCGTTCGGCACCTACGCGGTCGGCTTCGCGGCACGTCCGCTCGGCGGCATCGTCTTCGGTCACTTCGGCGACCGCGTCGGCCGCAAGAAGATGCTGATCGTCGCCCTGATGTTGATGGGAGTCGCGACCTTCGCGATCGGTCTGCTGCCCACGTACGCGACCATCGGCGTGGCCGCCCCGATCCTGCTGCTGGTCTGCCGGCTGGCGCAGGGCTTCGCCGTCGGCGGCGAGTGGGGCGGCGCGGTCCTGATGTCCGCCGAGCACGGTGACGACAGCCGGCGCGGCTACTGGGCGTCGTGGCCGCAGGCGGGTGTCCCCCTGGGCAACCTGCTCGCCACCGGCGTGCTGTTCGTCCTGGCTGCTGTCCAGTCCGACGCCGACTTCGAGGCCTGGGGCTGGCGCATCCCGTTCCTGCTCTCCGCCGTCCTCGTGCTGATCGGCCTGTACGTCCGGCTGCAGCTCGAGGAGTCGCCGGTCTACCAGGAGGCCCAGGCCGAGATCGCGGACAAGAAGCAGACGGCCTCGCACATGCCGCTGCTCGAGGTCATCAGGACCTACCCCCGCGAGGTCCTCATCGCCATGGGCATGCGCATGGCCGAGAACATCTCCTACTACATCTTCACCGTCGTCTCCATCACGTACGTCACGACCTACCTGGACGCCGACAAGGACCTCATCCTCCAGATGCTGCTGATCGGTGCGGCCATCCAGTTCTTCATGATCCCGGCCCTGGGCGCCCTCTCGGACCGGGTGGGACGACGTCCGCTGTACCTCGTCGGCGCGGTAGGCGTCGGCCTGTGGTCGTTCGCGTTCTTCGAGCTGATCGACACCCAGAGCTCCGGCCAGGTGCTGCTCGCCGTGGTCGGCGCACTGTTCTTCCACTCGCTGATGTACGCGCCCCAGGCGGCGTTCTTCTCCGAGCTGTTCGGCACGTCGGTGCGGTACACCGGAGCGTCGGTGGGCTACCAGCTGGCGTCCATCTTCGCCGGCGCCCTGGCCCCGATCATCGCCCTGAGGCTGCTCGGCGACGTCGAGGACAGGAACACCGTCGCGGTGGCCTTGTACGTCTGCGTGGCCTCGGTGATCTCGGTCGTCGCCGTCCTGTTCGCCAAGGAGACCAAGGCGTCGTCGCTGCGGCACGACCGCGTCGTCCGGGGAGCCCACGACTGACGGCCTAGCATCGGACCCACGTCGACATGGGAGTGGTGAGTTCGATGGCGGATCATTTCGCGTCTGGCACCTGGCACGTCAACGAGGGCTCGGAGGAGACCTTCGTCCAGCGATGGACGGAGCTGCTGGAGTGGACCCGCGAGGAATTTCCCGGGCTCGTCGAGGGCACCCTGATCCACGACCGGAACGATCCCGGTCACTACATCTCGCTCGCCGCGTGGGCCGATGCCGAGTCCCGGGATGCATGGAAGCAGTCGGGCGAGTTCAAGAAGCGCATGGGCGCCTGTGTCGCCTTGTGCGACCGGATGGTCGGCTCGGACTACGACCTCGCGGCGTCGGTCTGAGGAGCCCCACCCGCTAGCCTCCTCGCATGAACCCCGGATCGGACACCGCCAAGCTCATGGCCATCGGACGTCTCGCCATCGGCGCCGTCGCTCTCCTTTTCCCGGCGCTGGCGGCCAGGCTCTTCATGCTCGACGTCAAGAGCAATCCGCAGTTGTCGTACATGACCCGCTTGTTCGGCGCCAGGGAGATCGCCGTGGGTGCGGTGTCGATGACCGCCCCCGAGAATGCCCGCACCTCGATGGTCGGTCTGGGCATGGCGGTCGACGGGGCGGACGCGTTTGCCGGTTTCGCAGCCACCAGGTCGGGCGCGGTCTCCAAACCGGTCGGCATCCTCCTCACCGGAGCAGCCCTGGCCGCCGTGGCCGGCGGAGCCTCGACGTTCGCCAACCGACGCTGACGACGGCTTCTCAGGAAGCTCTTTGCGGAAGCCTGCAAACCTGAACATCTGTCCGAATCGACCTGCGGACCGCTGCACTTGACCCTACTGTTGGCCGGATGAGTCTGGCGTCCGAGCGAACCGGTCACTTCCTCCACGAGAATGAGCACCGGCTGGAGTACACCGAGTACGGGTCCGGTCCTCGATGGGTGATCTTGATCCACGGGCAGCTGATGCCGCGGCGCATGCACGAGCCCCTCGCCCGCGCGCTGGCCGGCGCCGGGAACCACGTGATCGCCGTCGACCTGCTGGGCCATGGCACGTCCGACCGCCCGGCCGACCCCACCCAGTACTCGATGTCGGACTTCGGCCGCCAGGTCATCGACCTGCTCGATGCGATCGGCGCCGACAAGGCGATCATCGGCGGGACGTCGTTGGGCGCGAACGTGTCGCTCGAGGTGGCCGACCAGCACCCCGAGCGCGTCCAGGGCCTGATCCTCGAGATGCCGGTGCTCGACAACGCCGTCGAGGCAGGGATCATCGCGTTCGCGCCGTTGATGTTCGTCGCCCGGTTCACACCCTTCATGGTCACCGGCCTGCGACTCGTCACGTCGGTGATCCCCCGGCGGCTGGTCGGGTTCTGGGGCGGCATCGCACTCGACACGATGCGCCAGTACCCGCAGCCGATGGGGGCCGCAGTCCACGGGATCTTCTTCGGACGCATCGCCCCGTCGTCGCGGCTGCGCCAGCAGATCACCGCACCGGCGCTGGTCATCGGCCACCCGCGCGACCCCATCCACCCGGCGGCCGACGCAGCCATGCTGGCCTCGGAGCTGCCCAACTCGACGTTCGTGCGCGCCGAGAGCATCCTCGAGTGGCGGCGTCGCCCCGAGCGCCTGAACAACGAGACGATCGCGTTCGTCGAGCACTGCTATGCGGAGCCGGAGGTCGCCCGGCGAGTACGCTCGACGTGATGGAACGCGCCACACGAGAACCCCGGTCGGCCGCGTTCTTCGACCTGGACAAGACGATCATCGCCAAGTCGAGCACGCTCGCCTTCAGCAGGCCGTTCTACGACGGCGGCCTGCTGAGTCGTCGCGCCGTGCTCCGCAGCGCCTACGCCCAGTTCATGTTCGCCGCGAGCGGCGCCGACCACGACCAGCTCACGAAGATGCGCAACTACCTCACCGAGATGGTCACCGGCTGGGACGTCGAGGTCGTCCGGCAGTCGGTGGCCGAGACCCTGCACGCGATCATCGACCCGATCGTCTACGACGAGGCCGTCGAGCTGATCGAGAACCACCATGCGGCCGGACGCGACGTCGTCATCGTGTCGGCATCGGGCACCGAGGTCGTGGAGCCGATCGGCCAGATGCTCGGCGCCGACCACGTCGTCGCCACCCGTCTCGTCGAGGTCGACGGACGCTACACCGGCGAGGTCGAGTACTACGCCTACGGCCCGAACAAGGCCAAGGCGATGCAGGAGCTCGCCGACGAGCACGGCTACGACCTCGCCACGAGCTTCGCCTACTCCGACTCCGAGACCGACGCCCCGATGCTCGAGATCGTCGGCCATCCCTTCGCCGTCAATCCGGACAAGGCGCTGCGACGCATCGCCGAGGAGAAGGACTGGCCCATCCTGACGTTCACCAGCCCGGTGTCGATGCGCGCCCGTTTGGGACTGGACACCCGGGTCGCCAAGCTCGCGGCCGTCGGTGTCGTGGCCGCCGGCGTCGGGGCGATCGCCCTCACGGTCGTGACCCGCCGGCGTCGTCCGTCCCGGTCGGTCCTGAGGGCCTGACGGCCGTTGGTGACTGTGCTTGTGGAGGGGCTTGTGAACGGGGGAGCACAAGGTTACGACCGAGTAGATCTTCCGCCCCGCGCGGCATCGGCGTAGAACGGAACCAACAACTTCACAGACGGCACAGCAGCTCAGTACCCACGCGGCGATCTCCCGTCCCAAAGGGCAGTCGCATTCGGGACAACCGCGACACTCAGGGATCACGCGGCCCCGGGGCGACGATACGAAACGCACGCTTGGTAGCTGCAGATGCTGGCCACACAGAGGGCACCACCGCATAGGTGGTGCCCTCTACCTGTGCCCGGAGATGCCGATTCCGCTGGTCAGCGACGTTTCGGAGCCATCACTGGATCGTCGCCATGGCGCGAGAGCACATCGGATAGATTTCGCTCCATGATCCCCAACCCCGTTCCCGATGTCCCGGGCCCGTCCAAGCGCGTCCTGGTCACCGGCGGCGCCGGCTTCATCGGCTCGCACCTGACCCGGCGGTTGCTCGACCAAGGACACGACGTTCTGGTGGTGGACAACTTCTACTCCAGCACGCGTGCGAACCTGTACGACCTGCTCGACGAGCCCCGCTTCGAGCTCATGCGCCACGACGTCACGTTCCCGCTGTACGTCGAGGTCGACGAGATCTTCCACCTGGCCTGCCCGGCCTCGCCGGTCTTCTACCAGCGCGACCCGGTGGCGACGACCAAGACCTGCGTGCACGGCTCGATCAACATGCTCGGCCTGGCCAAGCGCACCAACGCCAAGATCCTTCTCGCCTCCACCTCCGAGGTGTACGGCGACCCTGCGGTGCACCCGCAGGACGAGTCGTACTGGGGCAACGTGAACCCGATCGGACTGCGATCCTGCTACGACGAGGGCAAGCGCTGCGCCGAGACGCTCTTCTTCGACTACTACCGCCAGCACGCACTGCCGATCAAGGTCGCCCGGATCTTCAACACGTACGGGCCGAACATGCTCCCGAACGACGGCCGGGTGGTCTCGAACTTCATCGTGCAAGCGCTCCAGAACAAGGACCTCACGATCTTCGGCGACGGCGAGCAGACGCGCTCGTTCTGCTACGTCCAGGATCTCGTCTCCGGCCTGATCGCCCTGATGGACAGCCCGCCCGAGGTGACCGGCCCGATCAACATCGGCAACCCGGGAGACTTCACGATGCTCGAGCTCGCCGAAAAGGTGATCGCCCTCGTCGGTGGCGACAGCAAGGTCGTCCACCAGCCCCTGCCGACCGACGACCCGGTCCGCCGCAAGCCGAACATCGACAAGGCGCAGAGCCTGCTCGGCTGGAGTCCGACGGTTTCACTGGACGAAGGCCTCGAGCCCACCGTGGAGTACTTCCGCGGTGTGGTGGCCGCGTGAACCAGCCCCTGACCACGACGAACGAGGTTCTCGACTGATGCGCATCTACCTGGCCTGGCAGTACATCACGGGCTACTCGACCTCCGGCATGCACGAGCTGATCAAGCAGGGCCACACCGTGAAGCTGATGCACCAGGAGGCGTTGGTTCACCCGCCGTTCCTGGCGCCGTTCGACGACGCCGAGCTCACCGAGGGCATGGACGCGAGCAGCTGGTCCGGCAAGCCGGACGCGGAGAGGCTCTTCCGCGAGCTCGAGGAGTTCCAGCCCGACGTCCTGGTGGTGAACTCGTGGCACATCCCGGCGTACATGAAGGCAGCCCGCAAGTGGCGCGGCAAGGCGCTGCGGGTCGTCGTCATGGATCACCAATGGCTCGGCACGCCGAAGCAGTGGCTGGGGCGCCTCACCCGGAGCATCTACATCCAGCGCGCCTTCGATGCCGCGTGGATGCCCGGCGACGTTCAGGCCGTCTTCGCGCGACACCTCGGGTTCAAGCAGCACGAGGTCATCACCGGGCTCTACACCTGCGAGGACGCATTCTTCACCGGCCCGCAGGCGCAGCCGAAGGACGCCTTCGTCTTCATCGGCCGGCTCGTCGACACCAAGGGCGTCGACGTCCTCGCCGCGGCGTACCGCAAGTACCGCGAGGTCGCCAAGGACCCGTGGCCGCTCAAGGTCGTCGGCATCGGGCCGATGGATGAGGAGCTCAAGGCCATCGACGGCACCGAGATGCTCGGCTTCATGATGCCCAAGGACCTTCCCGGCATCCTCCAGGACGCCGGCTGCCTGCTGCTCCCGAGCCGGTTCGAGCCCTGGGGTGTCGTGGTGCACGAGGCGATCGCCAGCGGTCTCGCCGTGATCTGCACCATCGCGTGCGGCGCCTCGTCCCGGTTGGTCAACGACGGGTACAACGGCCGGGTGATCGCGCCGGACCAGGTCGACGAGATGGTCGAGGCCATGCTGTGGATCAGCAACGCCGATCCCGAGAAGCGTGTCCTGATCAGCCAGCGCAGCGCAGAGCTCGCCAACCAGTACACGCCGCAACGGATGGCGGAGAACCTCGTCAACAAGTCGGCCCAGCTGCTTCCCGAGGCACTCGGGCGATGAATCGTCGCCGACGGACCTCGTGGGTCGGGTAGCCTTCGCGGCGTGAATCCAGCCTTCCTCCTCAAGTTCCCACGGCTCCGTGTCGCCATCCGCGAGACCATCCGGGCCATCAACAAGCCCTTCGGGAAGCTCCGTACGCGTCGGGCGTTCGCCAGGTCCGAACGCCCGATCAAGCTGGAGATCGGCGGACTGACGCCGCGCGAGGGCTGGATCATCACCAACGTCAACGCGACCACGCGGAACTACCTGGATGCCACCTCACCGTGGCCGGTCGCGGACGGCTCGGTGCAGTACGTCTTCTCGGACAACGTGATCGAGCACATCCCGCTGGCCGCCGGACGCGCGATGCTCGAGCAGGCGCACCGGTCGATGCAGCCGGGCGGAGTGATCCGCCTGGTCACTCCGGACATCAAGAAGCACGTCGAGCTCTATCAGGCCGGCGACTCGGTCCTCGACAGCGACGTCGCCCAGGAGTACCGCGACCTGGGCATGGTCGTCGAGCACTCGATCGACCTGATCCGGATCCCGATCGGCAGCTTCGGCCACCATGAGGGCTACGTCTACGACTTCCAGGTCCTCGAGGCCGAGCTCAAGCGGGCCGGGTTCCACTCCATCGTCCAGGTGGAGATGGGCGAGAGCGAGCACGAGGCACTCCGCGGCCTCGACATCAGGCTCGCGCAGGAAGGCGCTCAGATGGTCGTCGAGGCAACGCGCTGACTCAGCGGTACACGCGCGGCGGATCGGCGACGACGTCCTTGCGGTGGGCCGCGGACGGTTCCTCGGCGTCGGCCTCGGCTTCCGCTGCCGCGGCCAGGCGCGGCGAGATCAGGGCGAGCGCCATCACCACCCAGATGTAGCGGTCCCACAGCAACGGGGTGACGAATCCCACGACCACGTACGCGAGTGCGGGAACGGCGAGCAGGCTGTACGGCGGGCTGAGCAATGCGGCAGGACGGACCGTCGACGCGAGCACGATGAGATAGAAGAAGAGCCCGATGACTCCCACGCCGGCGGCGATCTGGAGGTAGATGATGTGGGCCGCAATGACGTCGGCCATGCCGTTGCCGATGATCGGGCTGTTCCAGAACCGGTCGATGACGTCCTGGAGGAGCTGCTCCCGCTCGACGTCGGACAGGGATGCCGATCCGGCGCCCAGAAGCCGGCCCAACGCGTTGCCGGTCGAGGTCTCCCCCAGCAGCTGCGTCGAGAACACCAAGACCCCAGCGACAGTTGAGAGCAGGGCGAGCGCGGCCGGAACGGAACGTGCGAGGACGGGAAAGATCACCGCGACGCCGATCAGCGCAGCCAGAGCCGCACGGCTGCCACTGCTCCAGACTCCATACAGGCACACCACGCCGGCGGGCCCGGCCAGCACCCACCGCCACGTTCGAGGAAGCTGCATCACCAGGAACGGGATGAGGCAGCACGCCAGCAGGGCACACAGGCCGTAGACGTTGGGGTGCTCGGCGAGCCCGGCCCGTCGGCCATCTCGAGCCACCTCGTTCTTGATCACGCCGTTGGCCACGCTGATGACGTTGCCGAGCACATACGCGCTGGCCAGGATCACGACCCTGGTCCGGTCGGGATTCCACCAGAGGATCAGGGTCGACAACCCGAACGCTCCGACGAGCAACCTGGCCAGGGAGTTGAGGCTCCCCATCGGGTCGTCGGCCAGCAGGGACGAGAACAGCGCGACGGTCAACACCCCGGCCACGCCCAGGACGAAGATCGATGGCAGGTGGAGCGGACGCCGCATGAGATCGGGCAGCATCAACCCGAACCCCACGGCGAACGCGGCATCCGCCAGGGTGATGAACGAGACGGCATCGACCGGGTGGAGATTGGTCATCGGCACCATGCACACGCCCAGGATGACGAAGAACTCGGATGTGTGACCGAATCCCAGGATGACCAGGCCCAGGCACAGCACGAGCGCGAAGAACACCGCGATCATCACGGGCGTCGAGGACGCCGCGGCGGGGATCAGCACGACGAGGGCGAGCCCCGTGATGACCGCCGCCACCAAGGCCGGCGGCGGTCGCAGCCGGGCCAGGAGACCCGCGCCACGCGCGATCATCGCTTCACGCGCCGCCCAGACCTCACGTCACGGACGCGAGCCTCACGACGCTCGACCTTGGGCGACGACTTGGCCGGCTCGGTGCTGCCGTAGCCGTACCCGTAGCCATAGCCATATCCGTAGCCGTAACCACTGAGCATCTTGCGTGGCGTCCGGTTGAGGACCGTGCCGAAGAGGCGTCCGCCCACGGCTTCGATGCGGGAGACCGCCTGGCGCACCTGCTCGTGACTCGTCGACCCGAACCTGGCGAGGAGCAGTGCTCCGTCGACCTCGGTCAGGAGGATGGCGGCGTCGGCCACGGGGAGCAACGGCGGGGCGTCGACGATGACGACGTCGTACTCCGATCCCACGGTCGAGATCAGCTCACGCATGGCCTGGGTGTCGAGGACTTCCGAGGGGTTCGGTGGGCACGGGCCCGTGCCGAGGAACCTGACACCGCTCACGTGCTCCTGCGTCGCCTGCTCGAGCGTCGCGCGCCCGAGCAGCACCGTGATCGTGCCGACCGAGTTCTCGAGGCCGAGGAGGTCAGCGACGCCCGGATTGCGGAAGTCCGAGTCCATGAGCAGGACCGAACGTCCGCTCTTCGCGATCGAGATGGCCAGGTTGGTGGCGACGAACGTCTTGCCCTCGTCCGGGACGGCGCTGGTGACGACGATCATCTGGCGCTTCGCGTCGAGGTTGGAGAACTGGAGGTTGGTCCGCAGCACGCGGAACGCCTCGGCGAGTGACCCGCTGCCGTTCTCGATACTGAGCGGTTGCTGCTTGACGACCGGGTCGTACGGCAGCGTCGCCATGAGCGCATTTCCGGTCAGGCTCTCGACGTCCTCGCCGGACTTGATCGACGTGTCCAGCAGGTCGCGGAGCAAGGCTCCGATGACGCCGATCAGAAGGCTGATCAGCAGTCCGATGGCCAGGAACAGCTTGATGTCCGGGGATACCGCGTCAGGCTCGAACGAAGGCTTGGCTGCCAAGCGCGCGATGATCGGGGCCGGGATCTCCTCGTCGCTTGGCGTCTCGATGTTCTTGACCAGGCGGATGATCTCGTCGGACTCGACGGACGCGATCTGCTGGGCGAGCTCCGGCGACGAGGCCGTGGTGTCGACGCGCAGCAGCAGGGTGAGCTCGACGACGGATGTCTCGATCTGACCGGCGAGCTCGTCCGGCGTGCGCTTGATGTCGAGCCGTTCGCCCACGCGGGCCAGAACTTCCGGGTCCTTGGCCAGGTTGGCGTATGACTCCGCGCGCTGACCGGCCGTCATGGTCGCTGAGTACGTGTCGGCGACGCCCGTGGAAGGCGTGGAGATGAACAGCGACGCCGTGGAGGCGTAGGACTTGGGCCACAGGAGGATCACCGCTGTGGTGACGGCCGCGCCGAACGCGATCGTCATGACGATGAACTTCCAGCGCGCACGCAGGATGCCCAAAAATTGACGCAGATCCACGAGATCCCCTCATGTCGATGTGCGGTCACGTCGCGACCGCCGGTGGTGTGAGTCTATGCAATGGCCTGGCATGGAACGGCCCCAACGCGAAGATCGACGTTCCCACGCCGCTCATCGGGGCCGTGGCACGATCCATCTGAGGCAGGCCGTACTCTTGGTCCGGTCCAATCAACGATGTGCGGCACCACGAAGTCACGGGGTGACGCTTCCGCTGGAGGTTGAATACATGACCGTTCTCGTCACAGGCGCCGGCGGATTCATCGGTGGCCACCTGGTCGATCGTCTTCTCGAGACCGGCGCCGACGTCCGCGCGGTCGACGTCAAGCCGCTCGGCGACTGGTACCAGGTGCACGAATCGGCCGAGAACGTCGTCGGCGACTGCTCCGACCCGGTCGACGCCCACAAGGTCGCTGACGGCACCGACGAGATCTACAACCTGGCCGCGGACATGGGCGGCATGGGGTTCATCGAGAACAACAAGGCCGAGTGCATGCTGTCGGTGCTCACGAGCACCAACATGCTGGTCGCCGCCCGCGACGCCGGCACCAAGCGGTTCTTCTACAGCAGCTCCGCCTGCGTCTACAACGGTGAGAAGCAGACCGATCCGAACGTCACCGCCCTCGCCGAGGCCGATGCCTACCCGGGCGACCCCGAGGACGGCTACGGCTGGGAGAAGCTCTTCTCCGAGCGAATGGCGCGCCACTTCCGCGAGGACTTCGGCATCGAGACCCGCGTCGCCCGCTACCACAACGTCTACGGCCCGCTCGGCACGTTCGACGGGGGTCGCGAGAAGGCACCGGCCGCGCTGTCGCGCAAGGTCGCCGAGGTCGCGATGGGCCACACCGACGGCATCGAGATCTGGGGCGACGGCGAGCAGACCCGCAGCTTCATGTACATCGACGACTGCGTGCGCGGCACGATGGAGATCCTGGCCGGCGAAGCCGTCGAGCCGGTCAACCTCGGCTCGGCCGAGCTGGTCACGATCAACGAGATGGTCGACATCCTCGAGGGCATCGCCGGCGTCAAGGTCGAGCGCAGCTACAACCTGGACGCCCCGCAGGGCGTCCGCGGCCGGAACAGCGACAACACCTTGTTCCACCAGACGTACGGCTGGGAGCCCTCCATCTCACTGAAGGAAGGGCTGGAGCAGACCTACGCGTGGATCTACGACCAGCTGAAGGCGCGTGGCTGAACCCCGCCGCATCCAGGTCCACGACTTCGGGGGCCATCCCTTCCAGGCCGAGCTCTCCCGCGCGCTCGCTGCACGTGGACTGGTCGTGGAGCATGCCTGGTCGCCGCAATACGGCGGAAAGGGGGCGCTCGAGCTCCGGCCGGGCGATCCCGACACCCTCTCGTTCCGGACCATCGAGACACCGCAGCCGTTCGAGAAGTACTCTCCCGTCGGACGCCTGAGGTTCGAGCGAAGCTTCGCCTCGGCGTGGATCGCTCAGCTCGAAGACTCCAAGCCCGACCTCGTCATCGCCTGCAACGTCTGGCTGTTCGCGCTGCACCAGTTCTCGCAGTGGGCACGCCGCACTGGCCAGCCGTATGTCTTGTGGCACCAAGACGTCTACAGCCTCGCGCTCAGCGAGCAGCTGGAAAACCGTCTACCCAGCGCCGCCGGTCTCTCGCGCCCGGTCGTGAGCGGCGCGTCGCGACTCTTCACCCGGTTCGAGCGCGACATCGTCAAGTCCGCGCGGCGCGTGGTGGCGATCGACGACGCCTTCGTGCGTGAGTACAAGACCTGGGGTCTCGACACCAGTCACGTCGAGGTCATCCCCAACTGGGCCCCCGTCGACGAGATCGTCCCGCACGAACGCGACAACGCCTGGGCCACCACGAACCTCGGCGACCCGACGCGCTTCCGCCTGCACTACGCCGGCACGCTCGGCGCCAAGCACAACCCGTTGCTGCTGGTCGACCTGGTCGAGGCCCTGCGCGAGCGCGGCGTCGACGCCGAGCTCACCGTGGTCTCCGAGGGCGAAGGCGCCGAGGTGCTCGCTGCGGCCACGGCGGCGCGGCCGGCCATCAAGGACCACGTGCGCATCCTGCCGTTCCAGCCCCTCGAGCAGCTGGGCCAGGTGCTCGGCTCCGGAGACGTCCTCGTGGCGCTGCTCGAGCCCGGGGCCTCGAAGTTCTCCATCCCCAGCAAGGTGCTGTCGTACTTCGCCGCGGGGCGCCCCGTTCTCGGCATCATGCCGGCGGACAATCCGGCGGCCGTCGACATCGCCAGTGTCGGCGGACACGTCGTCGAGCCCGATCGAGAAGGAATCGCCGACTCCGTGGCCTGGCTCGAGGCCATGAGCAAGGACTTCGACCGCAGGGTCGAGCTGGGGATCCGGGCCCGCGAGCTGGCGGTTCAGCGCTTCGGGATCGACGCGATCGCGAAGCGCTTCATCGCGGTCATCGAGGACGCGGCCGGCACGACCTGAGCTAGTCGCTCAGCAGCCTGTCGAGGGCTGCGTCCAGCGTGGCGGCATCGACGACGATGTCCTTCTGGAGCGAGTTGTTGTTGTGGCGTGCACTGCGATCGCCAGGCCCGTCGCCGAGGAGATACTGGTAACGAACTCCCGGAATTCCTTGGCAGATCGCCCAGTACGCGGCGTTGACATAGCTGGGTGAGAACAGCTCGAGCACCCGCGCGTTCGGCTTGAGGAACACCACATTGGTCATGGCCGCGCCGTGCAGGCCCACGACGACGTCCGCCGCGGCGAAGTGGTCGATCTGGTCACGCACGGACAAGGTGCCCGGATCGATGCGGACGAAGCCACGCGCCTCGAGGCCCGGCCACAGCAGGTGCTCGTCGACCAGCCGCCGCGTGTTGCGGCCGGATCCGCGGGTGACATAGAGCCGGCGAGGCTTGTCGTCGGTGCGATCGGGTGGGAACGTGGCCCGCACCCAGTCCACCATCCATTGCGCCGCCTCCTCCTGTGAGTTGGAGATGCTCGGGACGAGCAGGTGGTCGGCGGACACCGCGCGATGCTTCCCGGTGGCGATCAGGTCGTGCCGGTCGAGCCCGGCGAGCGCGAGCATCTCGCGCTGATAACCGGACGTGCACGGCACGTACACGTGGTCGGGCACGACTCCCGGCATCGACTCCTCGAGGATGCCCCAGCGGGGCAGGACGTCGAGGAGGAAGTGGTAGTAGTTCACGGAACCGCCGCGGGTCGCGAGCGTCGCCAGCGTGCCGTCGACGTGCTCGACGCGGGGCAAGGCCGGCCGCAGGTAGATCGGGTGCTCGCGCCATCCGGAGATGCCGAAGTACTCACTCGTCTCGTAGTCGAGCGTGCCGGCCGGGGTGAGGTTGGCACCGTAGTCGCCCACCACCGTGCCGCCGTCGATCTCGACCGTGAACCTGGCCGCGACCTCGTAGTCCGCGCTCTCGGCGAAGACCCAGTGACCCTCGGGATCGCCGGGCGGTGGCGTCCGGCGGATGCTCTCGGCTGCGCCGCCGGCGTGGATGCGGACCGAACCGGGCTCCTGGGCCGCGGTGAGCTGCGACCGCTCGGTGGCCCGGACCGGCAGCGCGCGTTCACCCTGCCACCGTGACAGTCGGCGGACGACGGCACCCGTCACCCGAGTCGCCAGCCGGTGCAGGCGCTTGACGAGTGGCCATGCGGGCTGCAGCGCGCTGGGCAGGCGGCTCACGTATGACCGCCGCGGGCAGCCGGGCTCACCCGAGCGTGGCCTCGACGAGCGCGACGTCGGCGTCGACCATGAGGCGCGCCAGCTGCTTGGCGTCCGTCTCGGCCTTCCAGTCCAGCACGTCGTTCGCCTTGGCCGGGTCGGCCACCAGTGCATCGGCCTCGTTCGGCCGTTCGTAGCTGCCGTCGTGGCGCACGTGCTCCTGCCAGTCGAGGCCCACGTGCGAGAACGCCGTCTCGCAGAACTCACGCACGGTGGTGCCGATCCCGGTGCCGAGCACGAAGGTGTCGGGCTCGTCGTGCTGCAGCATCCGCCACATGCCCTCGACGTACTCCTGGGCATACCCCCAGTCGCGCACGGCATCGAGGTTGCCGAGGTGCAGCTCGTCCGACAGGCCGAGCTTGATGCGGGCCGCAGCCATGGTGATCTTGCGAGTGACGAAGGCTTCGCCCCGGCGCGGCGACTCGTGGTTGAACAGGATGCCCGAGACGGCGAACATGTCGTACGCCGCTCGGTAGTTGACGGTGGCCCAGTGCGCGTAGAGCTTCGCGGTTCCGTAGGGCGACTGCGGGTTGAACGGCGTGTCCTCGTGCTGCGGTGGCGGAGATGAGCCGAACATCTCGGAGGTGGACGCCTGGTAGAACCGTGCTTCGGGCGCGAACGTGCGAACCGCCTCGAGCAGGCGAACCGGCCCCAGTCCGTCCGTGGAGGCAGTGAACTCGGGCATCTCGAACGACACCTTGACGTGGCTCTGTGCCGCGAGGTTGTAGACCTCGTCGGGCTGGATGTCGTTCACCATCGAGACCAGGTTGGCGCCGTCGGTCATGTCGCCGTAGTGCAGGTGGAGATGGTCGTGCGCCTGGGGGTGGGTGTCCCAGATCGGGTCGATCCGAGCCCGGTTGAACGAGGATGAACGCCGCACCAGCCCGTGGACCTCGTAGTCCTTCTCGAGCAGGAGCTCGGTCAGGTACGAGCCGTCCTGCCCGGTGATGCCGGTGATGAACGCGCGCTTCATGTGATCCTCATGCGTAGGTGGCTGCAGTGCGCCAGCATACTGTGCGCTCGACCGCCTTGGTGCCGAGATAGCCGGTGGTCAGCGCACCAACGGCGACGCCTCGGCGCCGCGGGTGAAGGCCTGGCTCGCGTAGTTCAGCCACTGGCTCACGCCCGCGGCATCGTCGCGCGCATACGCGGCGAGGGCTGAGCGGTATCCGTCCGGCTCAGCGGCGTGCCCCGCCTCCGGCACGGTGACCGATGCCGGGTCGACCCCTCGCTCCACGAGCACCAGCCGCTCGATCGCGCGCGCCACGACGCCGGCGTGCGAGACGAAGGCCCCGCAGGTCGCGATCTCGGCATGCGCGAGTGCAGCGACCACGAGAGCCGGCGCCTCGGTCGACGTGCCGAGGGAGTGCGAAAGCTCTCCGAGCCGGGCGACGCCGGCGGGGTTGGCGGGGCGGCCGAGGTCGTCGTCGGGCACCGATCCCGCGGCGGCCAGCGCGTGGATGCGGGCGATGGCCTGCAAGGGCGTCCGGCGCCAGACCGGCACCAGCCCGAGCAGCTCCGTCGACAGACGGACGGCGGCGCGCGCGGTCGCATCGCCGCCACCGCCGGCCAGTGTGTCGACGTCGGCGTCGCTGCCCTCCAGCGACGCCGTGGCCGCGGCGCCGAGCAGCAGCGAACGTGCGGTGTCGTCCGGTGTGGTGCGCCTCAGGCCCCGATCGCGCAGCAGCGAGTCGATGCCGTCCCTGGTCGCCGCGAACGCGGACGGAATGCCCTCCAGCGAGGCTGCAGCGAGGAACGGGTCCGGCTGTTCTGACACGCGCCCAACGTATCGGCGCTGCGGACCGGCCACCCCGGCGCGGGCCGGTAGCCTGCAAGAGATGAATGAGAGCGGAGTCCTGCGCACCGGAACCGAGGCGTCCCCGACCGGACGCACTGGCGCTGAACGCACCGCCGCGTGGATGGTCGGCGACACGCTTTCCTGCGTCCTGCACCTCGGCGACAGCTCGATCGCGTACCTGCTCGCCGACCAGGGCCACGAGGTCGTGGTCGCGGGCGACGACGTCACCAGTGCCCGGCACACGGACATCCAGTACGTGCGCACCCAGGGCGACCGGCTGCCGTTCTCGCCGGATTCCTTCGACGTCGTCATCGTGCCCGAGCTGCGCGACGCACCGACAGCCCTCGCCGAGTACGCCCGGGTGCTGCGGCCCGACGGCCTGCTCTCCACCGTCACCCGCACGTACGACGACACCATCCCGTGGATGCGCAAGCTCCGCGAGATCATCGGCGATCGGGTACCGCGGCACACGCCGGCCGACACGTTCACCGCGTCCGGCCTGTTCGCCGAGCCCGAGAGCGACGAGTTCGGCACCTGGGAACAGCTCGATCTCCCCGGCTTCATCCGGTTCGCCGAGCAGACCAAGCATCCTTCCGTCGACGCCGACGCACTCATCCGCGTCCGCGACCTGTTCAACTCCTACGGCGGCCAGACCGGCACGCTGCGGCTGCGCCACCAGACCCACTGCCTGCGGGCCAAGGTGCTCAAGGAGAACCTCGCCCGTGAGGCGGCCCCTCCGGACGCCACGCTCATCGAGCTGGGCTGAAGCCGCACTGCTCAGCAACGGGTCTCCTCACCTGCGCACTACGCTCACGGCATGAACGGGGTCGTCACCGCTGTCGCCGCGGCGATCGTGCTGCTGGCCGGAGTGCTGGCCGCTCGCTGGTGGTTGCTGAAACGGCGTCAGAGTCTTGGTTCCCCCACCGACCGCGCCACGTACACGACCCTGCACGCGGCCTCACAGACAGCGCCCGCGCTGCGCGGCGGACTGGACGCGGAGAGCGCCGCCCACTCCCTGCCACACATCCGCACCCTCCTGGGAACGCCCACCGTCGCGATCACCGACACGTCCGGTCCGCTGGCGTGGGACGGACCCGGCGATCCCGAGGACGTCGCGGCACTCACGTCCGCTGCCCTCAAGAGCGGCACGACCCAGGCGTCTGGGCAGGCCATCGTGGCGCCGTTGTCGGTCGACGACATCGTCGTGGGCAGTCTCGTGGTGGTGACCGACCAGGCGTCCGCGGGCCTGGCCCGCGCCGCGACGGAGGTGGCGCAATGGATGTCGAGCCAGCTCGAGCTCGCCGAGCTGGCGGCGTCGCGCACCGCGCTGATGGAGGCAGAGCTGCGTGCCCTCCGGGCCCAGATCTCGCCGCACTTCATCTACAACTCGCTCGGCGCCATCGCGTCGTTCGTGCGCACCGACCCTGAGCGGGCACGCACACTGCTGCTCGAGTTCGCCGACTTCACCCGGTACTCCTTCCGCCAGCACGGGGAGTTCACGACACTGGCCGAGGAGCTGCGCTCGATCGAGCGGTATCTCGTGCTCGAGAAGGCGAGGTTCGGCGACCGGCTGCGTGTGGTCACGCGGGTGGCGCCCGAGGTCCTCAGCGTCAAGCTGCCGTTCCTCTCCGTGCAGCCGCTGGTCGAGAACGCGGTGCGTCACGGGCTGGAGGGCAAGGCCGGCGACGGCACCGTGACGGTGCTCGCGCTCGACGCCGGCAACGAGTGCATCATCTCGATCGAGGACGACGGCATCGGCACCGATCCCGAGACGGTGCGGGCCGCGCTGAGCGGCCACACGTCCAGCCCATCGGTCGGCCTCGGCAACGTCGACGAGCGCATGCGCACCGTGTACGGCAACGAGAACGGCATCGTTGTCGAGACCGCTCCCGGCAAGGGCACCAAGGTGACCCTCCGGGTGCCGAAGTTCGCGCCCGGCGTCGAACCGTGACGGTGCGGCGTGTCGGGCCGCCCAGGTTCGATTCCGTTCCTACTCTGGAAGGTGAATGGAAGGAGTCGACCATGAGTGAGTCGCTGGTCGACGATGGTCTGCACATGGTGTGCGAGACCTGCGAGTGCGAGATCGACTTCCCCGACGAGATCGCGTCCGAGGTGGGAATCTGCCGCCAGTGCGGCATCGCCTTCCTGGTCGGACGTCTCGCGGAGGACTCGAGCAACGAGGGCAGCCAGTCCGCCTGACCCGGCTCGCGTGATGCCGTCGCCCGTAGAATCGTCGGGTGAAGTTCCTCAACGGTCTGCAGCCTGCGCACGACCTCACGTACAACGACGTCTTCATGGTGCCCGGACGCTCGGACGTCAGCTCTCGCTTCGACGTCGACCTGTCGACCTCTGACGGCACCGGTGCCACCATCCCGATCGTGGTGGCCAACATGACCGCCGTCTCGGGTCGCCGCATGGCCGAGACCATCGCCCGCCGCGGCGGGATCGCGATCGTGCCCCAGGACATCCCCGCCGACGTCGTGGCCTCCACTGTCGCCAGGGTCAAGGCCGCACACACCGTGTACGAGACGCCGGTGACGGTGTCGCCGTCGATGACCATCGGCGAGACGGTGAGCCTGCTCAGCAAGCGGGCGCACGGAGCGGCGGTCGTCGTCGACGACGGCAAGCCGGTGGGCATCATCACCGAGCACGACGGCACGGACGTCGACCGGTTCGCCCAGGTCCGTGAAGTCATGAGCCACGAGCTCTTCACCGTCGAGGCCGGCCTGGAGCCACGTGAGTACTTCGACGCGATGTCCGGGTCGCACGTCGCAGTCGCCCCGGTGCTCGACGGCGGCGTGCTGGCCGGGGTCGTCACCCGCACGGGCGCGCTGCGCTCCACCATCTACACACCCGCGGTCGACCCGGACGGGCGCCTGGCCGTCGGCGCCGCCGTCGGCATCAACGGCGACGTGCGGGCCAAGGCCGAGGCACTGCTGGCCACCGGCGCGGACGTCATCGTGCTCGACACCGCCCACGGCCACCAGGAGAAGATGCTCGAAGCACTGCCGCTGGTGGTCGCTGCCCGCGACGCCCACGAGTCACACGCCGGACGGCGCATCCCGGTCGTGGCCGGCAACGTCGTCACGGCCGATGGCACCCGCGACCTCGTCGCCGCCGGAGCCGACGTCGTCAAGGTCGGCGTCGGGCCCGGCGCGATGTGCACCACCCGCATGATGACCGGAGTGGGACGCCCGCAGTTCTCCGCTGTGCTCGAATGCTCCGAGGCCGCGCGTGCGGAAGGTCGACAGGTCTGGGCCGACGGCGGGGTGCGCTACCCGCGCGACGTCGCGCTCGCCCTGGCCGCCGGCGCCGGCAGCGTGATGGTCGGCTCGTGGTTCGCCGGAACCTACGAGAGCCCGGGCGACATCAAGCTCGGCACCGACGGTCGGCCGTACAAGGAGTCGTTCGGCATGGCGTCCTCTCGCGCGGTCGCCAACCGGACCCGCGACGCGGCCGGGTTCGAGCGGGCCCGGATGGCCCTGTTCGAGGAGGGCATCAGCACCTCACGGATGTATCTCGACCCGCAGCGCCCCGGCGTCGAGGACCTTCTGGACGCCATCACCGCCGGGGTGCGGTCGGGCTTCACCTACGCCGGGGCGCGCACCCTCGACGAGCTCGCCGAGCGTGCGACGGTGGGCATCCAGAGCGCGGCCGGCTACGACGAGGGTCAGCCGATCCACGTCAGCTGGTAGAGCGAACGAACACCCCGTCGACCTGGAGCAGGCGGCCCTCCGCATCGGAGATGCCCGGATCCAGGGTCCACAGCTCGAGACCGTGGTCGTTCATGGTGGCAACTCCCTCGTCGAACAGCTCCTGGCCCTCATAGAGCTCGACGAAGGAGAGCTCGAGCTGCACGGCTGCGACCTGGTCGATCCACGTCAGCTGGTGACGAGTCACCACCTCTTGCGTCAGCGAGCCACGAGCTGCTCCAAGGCCGCTGCGGTCGTTCGGACCGTCGCGTCCCAGCTGAACGTCGCCGCCCAGTCCGCAGCATGTCGCAGCTCCTCGTCGTCAACGGACATGGCAGCAACAACGGCGTCGGCCAGCTGTTCGGGCTCCCATCCGAGCATGACAGTGGCGTGACCGCCGGCGACCTCGACCGAGCCCGGCTCTGGGCTGATGATCACTGGCTTGCCCAAGAGCATGCCCTCCACGATCGGCAGGCCGAAGCCCTCGAAGTCCGACGGAAAGACGATCATCGAGGCAGACGTCAGCAGGTGCTTGAACTCTTGGTCCTCGAGGAACGGCGCAAGCATGACCCGTTTGCCAAGCTTCTCGGCGGCGATGATCGCCTCAAGCCGGTTGCGTAGCGCAGCCGAAGAGCCCACCACAGTCAGGTCGGGGACGTCGTCACCTCGCTGCAGAGCCCTCGACCAGGCCAGCAGCACAAGGTCCGGATTCTTGTTGGTGTGGTGCCCGAACGCAATAGCCGGTCCTCCGCGGGACGGAGTCGGCCAGTCGAGAACGTGATCGCCGCCGAGATATGCCACCGTCCCCGGCACCGACCTCGTGGCGGGATGCCGTTGCCGAAGGTCAGCCAACGTCCGCGCAGAGATGGTCAAGAAGCCGTCAGCGATACGGAAGGTCCTCCCGTACGCGACCTTGCGGATGAGACGTCGCCCCCAACTGAACTGCTCGGGCCGGAGCTCATGACGCAGGTCGAGGACGGTTACCGCGAGCGGCACGCCCACGCGGCGTAGCGTCGTCGGCGGAGCCGTCGCGAGGACGGCATCGGGGCGGACCTGCTGGACGAGCCGGCGCAGCTCGCGGGTCTGCGCCAGCGGCCGGAAAACTACCGACGGGCGTGCCACCGCGAGTTCGTGTCTCACGTGGCCGTGCGTCGAGAGGGTCGATCCCTTGGGACCACGACATGGAGCT
>CAWIWE010000013.1:0-85926 GCA_963839625.1 uncultured Actinomycetota bacterium
GTATGCGACCCCGACGAACGCGCCCTACGACGAGGTCGTCTCGCACGGATTCGTCGACCCGCTCGGGCACACGTACAAGTCGACGAAGATCTCGTCCAAGGCCACGGCGGAGAAGCGCATCAGGGCGCACTACAACTCGCACAACAACTTCATCCGCACGGTGCCGCACTTCTCGTCGAACGAGAACGGCAGCAACATGGACTACATCTTCACGACGTCGATGCGGACGCTGCAGTGGGAGACGGTGCTCGACCTCGACTCGGCCGGCAAGCTGGAAGGCACCATTCCGTCGGACCACAACATGATCGTGGCGAAGGTGCTTCTGCCCTAGCCAGGCTGTTCGGGACTCTCGCGGCTCAGGCGCAGGTAGCCCCGCGGGCTGAGCTCGATGTGCACCGGCCCATCGCCCTCGGGCGGGAGCTCCGGACCTCGCCAGGCGATCTCGCGCCAGCGTCCGTGGATGCGAGCGCGGACCTTCCAACGACCGTCGGCGTCGACGATCAGACGGTGGCGGCCGTCGGGCATTCGTTCGGCCTCGATCGATCCGTTCCCGTCGAGCGCCTGCGCCTCGACGACGTCGATCCTCGCATCGCCTGCGAGCGCGGCGGCGTCGACCAGGACGTGATCGGACGCCGCCTCGGCGGAACCGAACACGTGCGGTGTCGCGGTGACCAGGCGGAGGCCGCTTCGGCGGGCCGGGATGAGCACCGGCCGGGCCCGTGAGGGGACCGGCAGGGGAAGCGATACCGGCGCATCGGCGTGCGGCTGTGGCGTGTCGAGGACGTCGACGGGTCCCAGGTGGGCGTGTAGCAGCACCACGTGGTCGGCCGGCTGCTCCACCGCCGAGGGGTCGATGGTGAAGCGCACCCGGGTCGCCGGGTGTTCGTCCGACGGATCGGACTCCAGCTCCTCGACGGATGGCGGTGTGCTCCGGACCCCCGTCGGCCGGTGGACGATCTCGACGTCGACCTCAGGCTTTCCGCCGAGCTCACCCGCACCGACCAGGACGCAGGACATGGTCACCGTGGCGACGGAGGACTCGTCCCATGTGACATCGGTGATCGTGGCCTCGAGCCGGACGTCGGTGTACCGGTAGAGGCTCGCCACGCGCTCGAGCTCCTTCACCTCGTCGAGCGACGGCTCGGGGCGGCCGGCGCGAGCTCGCGCCCGCTCGGCCGCGGCTTCGAGTACCGGGCCCCAGAGCGGAAGCACGGCACTGGGCAGATAGTCGGCGGCGCGACGAGCCGCCGCCTTCCGCATGCGGCGCAGGCGGCGTCGGGAAGCGTTGGCCACCTCGGCCACCGTCGCGGCGAGCGCCTCTTCGTCGCCCTTGGGCACGAGGAAGCCGTTCTTGCCGTCGGCCACGATGTCGCCCGGTCCGTACTCGATGTCGTAGGCGATGGGCAGGGAGCCGGCCGCCATGCACTCGACCAGGACCAGGCCGAATCCCTCGTGGCTGCTCGTCAGGAGCATGTACGAGGAGTCGGCGAACGCACCGGCGGGATCCGACGTGTACCCCTCGAGCCGTGCCGGGGCTCCGTGCTCCTCGATCGCGGCCAGCACCTGGCCCTGCTCCGGGCCACGGCCGTAGATGTTCAGCTCGACCGACGGGGCGGAGCGGGACGCCATGGCCACGGCGCGGACGGCATGCGGGATGCGCTTGCGTCCCTCGAGGTTCGCCATGACGATGCCGCGGCCGGCGGGCCGCTTGCGCTTGGGGTCGCTGGCCGCCGGCTCGATCGCGTGCGGCACGACGTGGGAGTTGTCCCGTGGACCGAACAACAGGTCGACGTGACCGCGCTGGGCATGGGTCAGGTACACGACCGCGTCGAACCGGTGCGCCCGGGTGATCGTGAACGAGCGCCAGCGCCCGAGCCGCCCGTACGGTGCCTCACGGGTTCCGGACACGTGGCTGTTGTGCACCACGAAGGTGGTGGGGACGTCCGCGAGGGGTGCCGCGACCAGGCAGTCGGCCACGTTGGGGCTGTCGACGATCAGATGGGCCGGCCTGGCGAGGACGCGATCGAGCCACCACCGCCACAGCGGCCAGGCGCCGTGCCAGCCCCCGCGGAACGTGCCGTCGCGGTCCCAGATCTCGGTGCGGATGACGTCGTCACGGTGATGGGTCGGGATGCCGTCCTCGTCGACGATCCGCTTCAGCTGACGGGCGACGACCCTGCCGTCAGGACTCAGGATCTCGCCGACGTCGTCAGCCGGTTCGTCGACCCCAGGTGTGCCCAGCTCTGCGGCGGAGACGGTCGGGTCGAACGGGGCATCGGCCCAGACGTCGTCGCCGGCTCGATCCAGCTCCTCCCACAGGTTGAGGATCGATACTCCATCGACCAGCAGACCGCGCTCACGCAGGGTCGCGCGTTCCTCGTCGAGGGCCGGCTGGTCGGACACGGTGATGACGACGACCTCACGACCCGACGCCGTGGCGAGCTGGCACGCGCGTTGCAGAAGCGACTTGGTGAGCCCTCCGAACTGGCGGGGGATCGACCACGTGAGGACGTACAGGTGCCCGTCGGGCAGCACGAGCGATGGAGCCGTCATGCGTGGCGCTTCGAGGCGAGTGCCTCCTCCATGACCGCCGCCCACTTCGCGGTGACGCTCTCGTCGTCGAACTCGAGGGCACGGCGGTACGCGGCCTCGCGGATCGGCGCGAGCTCTGCGGTCGTGGACCGGGCGATGCGCCGGACCTCGGTGGCAATACCGGTGATGTCGTCCTCCGGCACCAGGAAGCCGTTGACCCCGTGGGTGATGATCTCCGACGGCCCGTACGGCATGTCGTAGCTGATCGGGATGCAGCCGTGGCCCATGCTCTCGACCAGCACGAGTCCGAACGCCTCATTGCTGCTGGTGAGCAATGAGAAGGACGCCTTGTCGAACTCCTTCCAGGCGTGGTCGGAGTAGCCGCGGAGCTCGACGGGCGCATCGCTCTTGTCGATGGCGGCCTGGAGGCGTTCCTGGTACGGCCCCTGACCCCACACGTCGAGGGTGACCCGCCGAAATCCCAGTCGCCCGACGCGGGTCATGGCCTTGATCGCGTGGGAGATCTGCTTGCGCTTGTTGAGGCTGGTGAGCATCACGCCGTGTCGCTTCGCGCGCTTGTGGGTCGGCGGCTCCTTGGGCACGAAACGGCCGTGCGGGATGACGTGCCGGTTGCGGCCCGGGCCGAGGAGCGCGTCGACCTCGCCGAGCTGTTGCTTGGTGAGGAAGATGACGCCGTCCCACTGGTCGAGCCGCTCCATGACGTACTGCCGGCTCTCCCGGAGGGTCCCCATCGGGCGGCCGCTGCCCGGCTCGAGATGGGAGGCGTGGACGACGTGGAGCGTGACGACGTCGTCGCGGTGGTACTCGACGAGGTGGTTGGCGCTCGTCTTGGAGTCGACGATGAACCAGGCGACCGGGTCGCGGGGGAGCGAGTCGAGCCAGCAGCGGTAGAGGTCCCAGATGTCTCGCCAGCCGCCGAGCGGGTTGCCGGAGGTGTCGCAGAGCGTGAACGCCCGGTCCTCCTTGCCGGCGACGCGACGGCGGTCGGACGCGAGCAGCGTCCCGTCGGCGCGGAAGTAGTCGACCTGGTCGATGTCGTCGCCGTCGCCGAGGACGTGCTGCAGGGCGCTGGTGTGGTCGCCGCGCTCGCCGAGGGGTTCGAACGTCGACTCGACGCCCGGATCGAACGACGGTTCGGCCTGTTTCAGCTGCTCGTCGTCCCACCCGCGAAGGTCCTCCCACAGGTTGGCGATGTGCATGCCGTCGATCATCCCGCCGCGATCTCGCAGGCGCTTGCGTACGACGTCGTAGTCGTCGCGATGCTCGTAGGTGAGGATGGTGACGTCGGTTCCGGTGAGATCGACGAAGGCTCGAGATCGGTGCAGCATCGAGTTGGTCATGCCGGCGTAGTTGTCGGGGATTCCCCACATCACCGCGTAGTGATGCCCCCTGGGGAGTGCGATCTGGGCCACGCCGCTCATCCTACGAACAGTCCCGGGCTGCGGGGGCATCGACACGTTCTGTTCATCTGCGCGGTCGGCTTGGTACGATGCTTGCATCATGCGGATCGCGAACCTGCTCCTTCGCTGCCGCGTCGAGGCCCTCTAGACCGGGCCCCTCGACGCGGAGTTCGTCACGACCGGTCGCTTTCAGCCCCAGACGAACCGCACCCATGAGGATCCCCAATGAGCAGCACAGCGAACAACTCCGTATCACCCCAGCAGCCGTCCGGCATGCCGTTCGGGCGCTATCGCGCCTTCACGCCGATCGACCTGCCCGACCGCACCTGGCCGTCCGCCGTCATCACCGCGCCGCCACGATGGCTCTCCACCGACCTGCGCGACGGCAACCAGGCCCTCATCGACCCCATGACGCCGGTGCGCAAGCGCCGCATGTTCGACCTGCTCGTGCGCATGGGCTACAAGGAGATCGAGGTCGGTTTCCCGTCGGCGAGCGAGACCGACTTCGCGTTCGTGCGCTCGCTCATCGAGGAGGACGTCGTCCCCGACGACGTCACGATCTCCGTGCTCACGCAGGCGCGGGAGGACCTCATCGAGCGCACCGTCCAGTCGCTGGTCGGCGCTCCGCGGGCCAACGTGCACCTCTACAACGCCCTGGCGCCACTGTTCCGACGGGTCGTGTTCAACGCGTCGCGTGACGACGTCCGCGCCATCGCGACACGAGGCACCGAGATGGTCATGAAGTACGCCGAGGAGCTGCTGCCCGGCACCGCGTTCGGCTACCAGTACAGCCCGGAGATCTTCACCGGCACCGAGCTCGAGTTCTCCGTCGAGGTCTGCAACTCCGTCATGGACGTCTGGCAGCCCGAGGACGGTCGCGAGATCATCCTCAACCTGCCCGCGACGGTCGAGATGGCGACTCCCAACACCTACGCGGATCAGATCGAGTGGTTCGGCCGGCACATCCACAACCGCGAGAACGTGGCCATCTCCCTGCACCCGCACAACGACCGCGGCACGGCCGTCGCCGCCACCGAGCTGGCGATGATGGCCGGCGCCGATCGCGTCGAGGGCTGTCTGTTCGGCCACGGGGAGCGCACCGGCAACGTCGATCTCGTGACGCTGGGCCTGAACCTGTTCAGCCAGGGCATCGACCCGCTGATCGACTTCTCCGACATCGACGAGATCCGGCGCACGGTCGAGTACTGCACCAAGCTTCCGGTGCACCCGCGCCACCCGTACGCGGGCGACCTCGTCTACACGGCGTTCTCGGGTTCGCACCAGGATGCGATCAAGAAGGGTCTGGAGGACCTGGACCGGAAGGCCGAGGAGCAGGGCATCAGCGTGCGCGAGATCGACTGGGAGGCCCCGTACCTCCCGATCGACCCGTTCGACGTCGGCCGCACGTACGAGGCGGTCATCCGGGTCAACAGCCAGTCCGGCAAGGGCGGTGTCGCCTACATCCTCAAGGCCGAGCACCAGCTCGACCTGCCGCGTCGCCTGCAGATCGAGTTCAGCCGCATCGTGCAGGGCATGACCGAGGGTGAGTCCAGCGAGATCGAGCCGGAGCTCATCTGGAAGGCCTTCGAGCAGGAGTACCTCCTGCGCGACGAGCCGTACTCGCTCGTGACGTTCAGGTCGTCCACCTCGACCAGCGGTCGCGACGAGCAGGTCGTCGACATGATGGTGCGGGGGGAGGAGGCGTCGTTCAAGGGCGAGGGCAACGGCCCGGTCGACGCGTTCGTCGACGGCATGAGCCGGGCCGGCGCCGCGATCCGCGTGCTCGACTACAGCGAGCACGCGCTCTCGGCCGGCAACGACGCCCTCGCGGCCGCGTACGTCGAGTGCGAGATCGCCGGCGAGATCGTCTGGGGCGTGGGCATCCACGCCAACATCGTCATGGCGTCGCTGCGCGCGGTCGTCTCGGCCGCGAATCGCGCCGACGCCACGACGATCCCGGTCGACTGACTGGTGTACCGACTGGACGGTCGGACGAGATACGATCGACCCACGTGCCGTCATACCCTGCGGCAAGAGGTGAATTCCCGCGTGTGATCCCACCCATGGATCACGATGCGGGCGAGGAGGTTTCGTGGCGCGCATCATCAACCAGGTCGCGGTGTTCGGACTCGGCAAGGTCGGCGAGCTGGTCGCCCTCCTGCTGGCCGACGCCGGGTTCAAGGTCGTCGGACTCGATGCCGCACCGCGGCCCGTCCTCACGGCGGAGGGTGTCGAGCTCGAGGTCAGGCCGCTCGATGTCAACGACGAGGCCGGGCTCCTCGAGTCCTTGCGCGGAGTCGACGCTGTCGTCTCCTGCCTTCCCTGGCACCTCAACATCGCCGTCGCCGAGGCCGCGTTCCACGCCGGGGTGCACTACTTCGACCTCACCGAGGACGTGGCCACCACGCAGCGGGTGCACGAGCTGTCGGCCACGCGCACCGGCTCGGCGCTGGCACCTCAGTGCGGTCTCGCGCCCGGGCTGATCGGCATCGTCGGCGCCTCGCTGGCCGAGGGCTTCGACGAGATCAGGTCGATCGAGCTCAAGGTCGGCGCATTGCCGCAGAATCCCACCGGACTTCTCGGGTACGCGTTCAACTGGTCGGCGGAGGGCGTCGTCAACGAGTACCTGAACGACTGTGAAGTGCTGCGGTCCGGAAAGCGGCAGATGGTGCCCGCCATGACGGAGAAGGAGCGCGTCTACATCGGTGGCATCGAGCTCGAGGCGGCCCTCACGTCCGGCGGCCTGGGCACGATGTGCGAGACCTACGAGGGCCAGCGTCAACCGGCTCGACTACAAGACACTGCGCTACCCGGGCCACTTCCGCCAGATGCACTTCCTGTTCGACGAGCTGAACCTGCGCGACCAGCGCGAGCTCATCGGCCGCCTGCTCGTCGACGCGAAGCCGCCGGTCAACGACGACATCGTCTACCTGCACGCGGCCGTCGAGGGCGTGAAGAACGCCGAGCCGTTCCGCGAGAACTACGTGCGTGCCTACCTCCCGCTCGAGATCGGCGGACGTCGCTGGCGGGCCATCTCCTGGACGACGGCGGCGTCGGCCGTCGCGGTCGTCGAGCTGGTCGCGGACGGCCGGATCTCCTCCGCCGGGTTCGTCAAGCAGGAGGAGATCGCCCTGGCCGACCTCCTCGACACCACCGCCGGCCGCCTGTTCGCCGAGACCGGCATCGCACCTGTGAAGAAGGACCTGACATGACCGACATCAGCGCACGCACGCGCGACATCCTGGAGCGCCTCGGAGCCGGCGACCCGTTCGACGAAGGCGGCGACCTCTCGTGCGTCTCGCCGATCGACGGTCACGAGATCGGCCGGCTCCGGGCCCACACGCCACGTGAGGTTGCCGACGTGGTCGGACGCTCGCAGGCCGCGTTCGAGCAGTGGCGCAGTGTGCCCGCTCCCGTGCGCGGCGCACTCGTGCGCGAGCTCGGTGAGCTGCTGCGTCAGCACAAGGACGATCTCGGGGCTCTGGTGTCGATCGAGGCCGGCAAGATCGTCTCCGAGGGCCTCGGTGAGGTGCAGGAGATGATCGACATCTGCGACCTCGCGGTCGGCCTCTCACGCCAGCTGCACGGCCTCACCATCGCCACGGAGCGGCCCGGCCACCGGATGATGGAGCAGTGGCACCCGCTGGGTGTCGTGGCCGTCATCTCGGCGTTCAACTTCCCGGTCGCGGTGTGGTCGTGGAACAGCACCCTCGCGTTCGTCTGCGGCGACAGCGTCGTCTGGAAGCCGTCGGAGAAGACGACTGCTCACAGCGCTCGCCTGCCAGGCCCTCATCGCGGAGGCGGCCCGACGCGTTGGTGCGCCCGAGCACCTGTCGAGCGTCGTGCTCGGCGAGCGTGGCGTGGGCGAGGCACTGGTCGACGACCCGCGCGTCGCGCTCGTCTCGGCCACCGGCTCGACGCGCATGGGCAAGGAGGTCGCCCCGCGTGTGGCGGCCCGGCTCGGCCGCTCGTTGCTCGAGCTGGGCGGCAACAACGCGGCCATCGTGGCGCCGAGTGCCGACCTCGACCTCGCCGTGCGGGGCATCGTGTTCTCGGCGGTCGGCACGGCCGGCCAGCGCTGCACCTCGTTGCGACGCGTCATCGTGCACGAGTCGATCCGCGAGGATCTCGTGGCCCGTCTTCGCGCCGCCTACGAGACCCTGCCGATCGGCTCGCCGCTGGAGACGTCCACCCTGGTCGGCCCGCTGATCGACGAGAACGCGTTCCGGGCGTTCGGCGAAGCCATCTCGCAGGCCCAGGAGGACGGCGGCACACTCGTCACCGGCGGCGCCCGGGCCGAGGTCGATGGTGACGGGTTCTACGTCCACCCGGCCATCGTCGACATGCCCAAGCAGACCGAGATCGTCAAGGCCGAGACGTTCGCACCGATCGTCTACGTGCTCCCGTACCAGGACCTCGACGAGGCGATCACCCTGCACAACGACGTGGCGCAGGGCCTGTCGTCGTCGATCTTCACCCTCGACGTGCGCGAGGCCGAGACGTTCGTGTCGGCCATCGGGTCCGACTGCGGCATCGCCAACGTCAACATCGGACCGTCCGGTGCCGAGATCGGCGGAGCGTTCGGCGGCGAGAAGGACACCGGTGGAGGACGCGAGTCCGGCTCGGACGCCTGGCGCTCCTACATGCGCCGCGCCACCAACACGGTCAACTACTCCACCGAGCTGCCGCTCGCGCAGGGCGTCGAATTCGTCTGACCCGAATTGTCCAAGCACAGTGGAAGGTTTGACGGCATGACCAAAGAAGTGCAGATCACGTTCGACTGTGCCGACCCGGCCGCGCTCGCCGGCTTCTGGGCCGACGTGCTCGGTTATGAGGTCCAGTCCCCACCCGACGGCTTCGACTCGTGGGAAGCCGCGCTCGAGGCGTTCGGCGTGCCGAAGGACCAGTGGAACTCCAGGTCCGCGATCCTCCCGCTCGAGGGCAGCGGCCCGCGAGTGTTCTTCCAGCGCGTGCCGGAGGGCAAGACGGTCAAGAACCGGGTGCACCTCGACGTTCGGGCCGCGCCTGGCCTGACCGGCGCCGAGCGCATGGCGGCCCTGGAGGAGGAGTGCACGAGACTCGAGGCGCTCGGTGCGACCCGTGCGTACCGCGTGGAGGACGAGCCGCCGATGGAGTCCGGGTTCATCACGATGCACGACCCCGAGGGCAACGAGTTCTGCCTCGACTGAGGCGTCTCGCTAGCTCTCTTCCTGCAGCGCTTTCTGGATCGCCCGCTTGGAGATGCGCCCCGTGCGGTTCTCTCGGCGCCAGACGATCTTGAGGCCGGACCAGTCGTCGTCGATCGCGGCGACTTTCACGTCCACCAGCCCGACCGCGAGCGCGGCTTCGCGGACGGCATTCTCGTCGACCTCGCTGACGTGTCCCGCAGCCTTGCGCGGCCAGGCCACCCAGAAGGCTCCCGACGGATAGACCAGCTCGCCCCATCGCTGTACGTGGTTGAGCTCACTGAGCGCGCGGACGAAGACGAGGGCGACGTCGCAGGGACCCTGCTCGACGACTTCGACGCCTTCGAGGGGTTCGCCGAACGACCAGGCCGGGTCGGCACTCAGGACCCGCAGCCGGATTCCGGGCCCGATGCCGAGCTTCTGGAGCTGAGGGGTGCCGGAGTATCCCGCCTGCGTCATGGGTCGAGGATACGGCGGATCGTGGGTGCCATGGGGCACGATGGGAAGGTGAGCCTCTACCGTGATGCCGGTGTCGTGCTGCGCACCCACAAGCTGGGTGAGGCCGACCGCATCATCACGCTGCTCACCCGCGAGCGGGGGCTCGTCCGCGCCGTGGCCAGAGGCGTCCGCAAGACCACGTCACGCTTCGGTGGCCGGCTCGAGCCGTTCATGCACGTCGACCTCCAGCTGGCCGAGGGGCGCAGCCTCGACGTCATCACGCAGGTCGAGACGATCTCGGCGTTCGCCCGCGACCTCGGCGGCGACTATCCCGCGTACACCGCCGGCACCGCGATGCTCGAGACCGCCGAGCGGCTCGTCCACGACGGTGCAGATGGTGGGGGCGAGCCGGCGGTGCAGCAGCTCCAGCTGCTCGTCGGCGCCCTCCGTGCGCTCACCGCTCGCGACGATCGTGCTCCCGGGCTGATCCTCGACTCTTACCAGCTGCGGGCCCTGGCCGTGGCCGGCTACGCCCCGACGTTCGACACCTGTGCCCGGTGCGGCCGCGAGGGTCCGCACCGCGACTTCCATGCACCGTCCGGCGGCATGCTCTGCCACACCTGTCGCGTTCCCGGCTCTGCCGCACCGTCACCGTTCACCGTCTCGCTGCTGGCGTCGCTGCTCAGCGGCGACTGGGACGCCACGGCCGCGGCCGACGACCGGTCGCGCCGCGAGGCGAGCAGCATCGTCGCCGCCTACCTCTCGTGGCACCTCGAGCGCGGGCTGCGCTCGCTCAGCCACGTCGACCGCTGATGCCCCAACCGTCGCAACACCGTGCGCCCCGACCGCACCCGTCGGGGGCGACCCCGCCCCAGATCCCGGCCGACCTGGTGCCCAAGCACGTTGCGATCGTCATGGATGGCAACGGCCGCTGGGCCGAGGCCCGCGGGCTGCCCCGCACGGCCGGTCACGAGAAGGGCGAGGCGGCGCTCTTCGACGTCGTCGAGGGTGCCATCGAGCTCGGCATCGGCGCGGTGTCGGCCTACGCCTTCTCCACCGAGAACTGGAAGCGATCACCTGATGAGGTGCGGTTCCTCATGGGCTTCAACCGCGACGTCATCCGGCGCCGCCGCGACGACATGCACGAGCTCGGGGTGCGGGTGCGCTGGGCCGGCCGACGCCCGCGGTTGTGGCGCAGCGTCATCAAGGAGCTCCAGGTCGCCGAGGAGCTGACCCGCCACAACGACGTCCTCACCCTCACGATGTGCGTCAACTACGGCGGCCGCGCCGAGATCGCCGATGCGGCCGCGGCGCTCGCGCGTGACGTCGCCGCCGGCCAGGTCGATCCCGGACGCATCACCGAGCGCACGTTCGCCCGGTACCTCGACGAACCCGACATGCCCGACGTCGACATGTTCTGGCGCACGTCGGGAGAGATGCGCACCAGCAACTTCCTGCTCTGGCAGGCCGCGTACGCCGAGCTGGTGTTCAGCGACGTCGCCTGGCCCGACGTCGACCGTCGCACCTTGTGGGCCGCGGTCGAGGAGTACGCCCAGCGCACCCGTCGCTACGGCACCGCCTGAGCAACCCATAGGCTGACGAACGTGCGTATTGCGAGGTTTGCGGGGGACGACGATCCCCAGTTCGGTGTCATCGGCGATGAAGACGGCGTCGCCACGATCGGGGTCCTGAGGGGCGATCCGCTCTATGCCGGGCTCGAGCTCACCGGCCAGAAGGTGCCTCTCGACGCCGTCCGACTGCTCGCTCCGGTCATCCCGCGCAGCAAGGTCGTCTGCGTGGGCATCAACTACCGCGACCATGCCGGCGAGATGGGCGGCGACGTGCCCGACGAGCCACTGATCTTCCTCAAGCCCAACACCAGCGTCATCGGCCCGGGCGAGCCGATCCTCTATCCCGAGCAGAGCTCCGACGTGCACTACGAGGGCGAGCTCGCGGTCGTCATCGGTCGCATCTGTCGCGAGATCTCCGCCGAGGACGCGCCGAAGGTGATCTTCGGGTACACGGTCGCCAACGACGTCACGGCCCGCGACCTCCAGGCCAAGGACGGACAGTGGGCCCGCGCCAAGGGCTTCGACACGTTCTGCCCGCTCGGGCCGTGGATCGAGACGTCGCTCGACCCGAGCGATCTCGCCGTCCTCACGGTCCTCGAGGGCGAGACGAAGCAGGACGGCCGCACGTCCGACATGGTCTTCCCGGTGCCGGAGATCGTCGCGTACGTCTCGAGCTTCATGACGCTGCTGCCCGGTGACGTCATCCTCACCGGCACCCCGGCCGGCGTCGGACCGATGGCCGTCGGCGACACCGTCGACGTCACCATCGAGGGCATCGGCACGCTCACCAACCGGGTGATGGCTCGTGGCTGAGGTTGTCACCCGGTTCTGCCCGTCGCCGACCGGCAACCCGCACGTCGGCATGGCCCGCACGGCACTGTTCAGCTGGGCGTTCGCCCGCCACCACGGTGGTCGGTTCGTGTTCCGCATCGAGGACACCGACGCCAGCCGCGACTCCGAGGAGTCGTACGACCTCCTCGTCGACGTCATGCACTGGCTCGGCCTCGACTGGGACGAAGGTCCGGAGGTCGGCGGTCCGAACGGGCCGTATCGCCAGTCCGAGCGCATGGACGTCTACGCCGACGTCGCCCAGCGGCTCCTCGACGCCGGGCTCGCCTACAAGGCGTACGACACCGCGGAGGAGCTCGAGGAGCGCCGCGAGAAGGCGCGCGCCGAGGGTCGTCCGAGCGGCTACGACGGGCTGCATCGTGACCTCACGCCCGAGCAGCAGGCGGCCTACGAGGCGGAGGGCCGCGAGCCCGTCATCCGCTTCGCGATGCCGCTGAAGGACTGGACGTTCACCGACCTCGTGCGCGGCGACATCACGTTCGGTGCCGAGAACGTGCAGGACTTCGTCATCGTGCGCGCCAACGGCCAGCCGCTCTACACCCTCACCAACCCCACGGACGACGCGCTCATGGGTGTCACGCACGTCCTGCGCGGCGAGGACCTGCTCAGCTCGACGCCCCGGCAGATCGCGCTGTACGAGGCGTTCGCGCAGATCGGCGTCGGCGACGGCACCACGCCCGAGTTCGGTCACCTGCCGTACGTCACCGGGGCCGGCAACCGCAAGCTGTCCAAGCGCGACCCTGAGTCGAACCTGCTCGGCTACCGCGACCAGGGCTTCCTGCCCGAAGGCCTGCTCAACTACCTGGCCCTGCTCGGTTGGTCCATCGCCGACGACCGCGACATCTTCACCCTCGCCGAGATGGTCGAAGCGTTCGAGATCGGCCGGGTGAACCCCAATCCGGCACGGTTCGACCTGCAGAAGTGCGAGGCCATCAACGGCTCCCACGTCCGCCTGCTCGCGATCGAGGAGGTCCGCAACCGCCTCGTGCCCTACCTGAAGGCGGCAGGACTCGTCGGTGACACACTCACTCCTGAGCAGGCCACGAAGCTGGACGCCGCCGTGCCGCTCGTCCACGAGCGCATGACGCTCCTCACCGAGGCCGTCGACATGCTGCGGTTCCTGTTCGTCAGCGACGACGAGTTCGCCATCGACGACGCCGACCGCGCGAAGCAGCTCGACGACGCCGGGATCGATGTCGTCCGGGCCGCGCGCGACGCACTGGAGGCGCTGGGGGAGTGGACGACCGAGACCATCGAGGGTGCGCTGCGGGAGAGTCTGGTCGACGGCCTGGGACTCAAGCCGCGGGTCGCGTTCGGCCCGGTGCGCGTCGCCGTCACGGGCAGTCGGATCTCGCCGCCGCTGTTCGAGTCGCTCGAGCTGCTCGGCCGCGAGACGACCCTGCGACGACTCGCCGCGGTGGCCTGACGGTTTGAGGACGAAGTCGCCGGTCGGGTAGAGTCGGCACTCGGTTTCGGGGACGCTCCGAACCCTTGGGGTATGGTGTAATTGGCAACACAGCGGCTTCTGGTGCCGTCGTTCTAGGTTCGAGTCCTAGTACCCCAGCCATTCGATTCAAGCCCTCGTCGAGAGGGCTTTTCTCATGCGCATCGGCTCGTCTGGAGCGTGGGCGATGGATGATGGTGAACATGAAGACACGCATCATCAAGGCGGGCCAGGGCGAGGTTCTGGGAAGTCCACAGGGCTGTCGCGATCGGTTCCTCATCGACTCCAAGGACTGGAGTGGCGGATTCGCCCTGGTCGAGCACCTGTTGGCGCCGCGATCCATCGCGGCACCGGTGCACATCCACACCCGCGAGGACGAGTTCAGCTTCATTCTCGAGGGCCGGGTGTCGATCAAGGCCGGCGACGAGGAGATCGTCGCCGAGGTCGGCGACCTGGTGTTCAAGCCCCGCGGAGAGTGGCACACGTTCTGGAACGCGACCGACGAACCCGCGCGACTGCTGGAGATCATCAGCCCCGGCGGCCTCGAGGAGATGTTCCGCATCGTCGACACCGCGACCGACGACGTCGATCTCGGGCCGCTGGTCGAAGCCGTATGGGTGCTCCGCGGACATGGAGGCCACAGCACCGATCATGGAGCGGCACGGACTGACCTTCGGCTGACGCAGACGCTCTGATACCGTTTCACCCGGTCGATTCCGACCACTGGCCCCGTTGTGTAGTGGCCTAGCACGCCGCCCTCTCAAGGCGGTAGCGCGGGTTCGAATCCCGTCGGGGCTACAGGATTGAGTGCCTCTGACCTGCGAAGTCGCGGGTCAGGGGCACTTTCGTCTCCGTCAGCCGACGTGAGCAGCGCCGCGGTCGCGGGGGTGTCGGGATCCGTCAACGCGTGGACCAGCAGCGGCGCTTTTCCAGCTGCTTCTTCTCCGGATCGCTCGCCGTCGACATGCGCTGACTCAAGCACAACGGCGGGATCAAGTCGGCGTATCTTCAAAGCATGAATGAACTCTCGATTCTCGGCGTCATCCTGGCCTCGTTGGCCTTCTTCCTCATCGGTGGCCTGTGGTACACCGTCCTGTTCGGCAAGATGTGGCGTGCCGAGATGGGTATCGCGGACGACCAGGTGGGTTCACCGCAACCCCTCCTGTTCATCGGCTCCTTCGTGTGTGGGCTCGTCATCGCCGTCACGCTGGGTTTGCTGATCGGTGACCAGGGAACCGCGTGCGGCATCAAGATCGGCGCCGGCACGGGCTTCGGCATCGGCGCCGCGGTCATGGCTCAGAACGCGATCTACGAATCCAAGTCGGTGCGCTTCTGGGCGATCAACTCCGCCTACGTCGTGGTCGGACTTGCCGCCATGGGTGCCATCCTCGGAGTGCTCCAGGCTCCGTAACGCCCCGGGACGAGGATGTCCGATTTCCGCTAGATAGTGTCGGCGGTGGTCGTCATGATGGAGACATGACGGCGCACATGATCTCGGACCACGACCGCTGCTATCGCGCGGTGAAGTCGCGCGACGCGCGATTCGACGGCGTCTTCTACACCGGCGTCCGCACCACCGGCATCTACTGCCGTCCATCCTGCCCGGCCAGGACACCGCACCAGCACAACGTGCAGTTCTTCGCCAGTGCCGCGGCGGCCCAGGACGCCGGGTTCCGCGCCTGCCGCCGCTGCCGGCCCGACACGACCCCCGGGTCTCCGGAGTGGAACGTGCGTGCCGACGCCGTGGCGCGAGCGATGCGGCTCATCGGCGACGGTGTCGTCGAGCGCGACGGTGTCGACGGACTGGCGTCCCGTCTCGGATTCAGCACGCGCCACGTCAACCGCATGGTCACCGACGAGCTCGGTGCCGGTCCGTTGGCCTTGGCACGCAGCCGCCGCGCGCAGTCGGCGCGAGTACTGATCGAGACCACCGACATGAAGATGTCCGACATCGCGTTCGCCGCCGGGTTCGCGTCGATCCGACAGTTCAACGACTCGATCCGGGTCGTCTACGCGATGTCACCCACGGAGATGCGCGGGACGCGCAAGCTCGCGTCCAGCGGACGGCTTGCGCTGAGGCTGGCCGTTCGCCGGCCATTCGACCCGGCCGGCCTGTTGACGTTCCTCGGCGACCGCGCCATCGCCGGCGTCGAACACGTCGACGACGACGTCTACGTGCGGGTGCTGCGGCTGCCGCACGCGCTCGGCGCCGTCCGGCTCGTCCTGCACGACGACCGGGTCGAGGCCGAGCTCGAGCTCGCCGACCTCCGCGACACCGCTGTGGCCGTCGAGCGGTGCCGCCGCCTGCTCGACCTCGACGCCGACCCGATCGCGATCGGGGAGGTGCTCGGCGCCGACCCACTGCTCGCACCACTCGTGCGCGACGTGCCGGGACAACGCCTTCCCGGCCAGGTCGACGGATTCGAGGTCGCGGTTCGCGCGATCGTCGGCCAGCAGGTCTCGGTCGCCGGAGCGCGCACGATCCTGGGCCGGTTCGCCGCGGCCTACGGCACGCCGGTCTCGTTCGACCTCGCCGCCGAGCACGGCCTCACCCACGCGTTCGCCACCGCGGAGTCGATGGTGGACGCCGACGACACCGCACTGAGCATGCCGCGATCCCGAGCGCAGGCACTGATCGGCGTCGCACGGTCCGTCATGTCCGGCGAGCTCGACCTCGACCCGGGCGCCGATCGAGACGACACCCACAAGCGACTTCTCGCCCATCGCGGCATCGGCCCGTGGACGGCCGACTACATCGTGATGCGGGCGTTCGGGCACCCCGACGTGATGATCGAGGACGACCTCTACATCCGTCGGATGCTCGACAGCCACGGCATCGACGCCGCCCGTACCACCACCTGGCAGCCGTGGCGCTCCTACGCCGCCCTGCACCTCTGGCGCGCGAGCGCGCAAGAAGGGATCTCCTCATGACCACACGATGGATGGACTCACCGATCGGCGGCCTCCGGCTGCACGCGAACGCCGGTCTCATCACGGCCATCGACTTCGACGCCCGGCCGCTCCGCTCGCGCGCTGCCGATCCGCTCCTCGACGATGCCGAGCGCCAGCTGACCGAGTACTTCGCCGGCGACCGCACGACGTTCGACCTGCCGCTGGCCAGCGAGGGGAGCGAGTTCCAGAAGAAGGTCTGGGGCGAGCTCCAGCGCATCCCGTTCGGCGAGACCGCCAGCTACGGCGACGTCGCACGCCGGCTCGGCTACGAGCCGGTCATCTCGCGAGCCGTCGGCGCTGCCAACGGAGCCAACCCGATCCCGATCCTCGTGCCCTGCCACCGCGTCATCGGTTCCAATGGCACTCTGACGGGATACGCCGGCGGCATCGAGCGCAAGAAGACACTCCTCGCACTGGAGCAGCCCGGCCTGTTCTGACTAGGTGGGCCATGACCAAGCTCCTGATCATGCTGGTAGTGCTGGTGCCCGCGGGCTTCCTTGTCTGGGACGTCGCCGACGCCTTCTTCGGCGACTCCAAGACCGAGCGCGAGGTGATGGGCGACAACTTCCTCGAGCACGACCGGTACGCCGACGCCATCGAGGAGCTCATCTCCGAGCACGGTGGGAGCACGGCCGTCCTGGACGTCCACGTCGACATCCGCTCGGCGCAGATCAGCGTGGTCACGGGTGCGACGACCGCAGTCGTCGAGGGGTTCGGCTGGCGAGGCGGGGGAGATGGTCGGCACGGCGCGGGTGGCAGCCCGGTCGACGACTACGAGCGCAGGATCTTCGCCGAGGAGGTTCCGACCGGCACCCTCGGGTCGTTGACGCCGGACGCGCCCCGCCGGATCGTCGACGGCCTCGCGTCGCAGGACGTCGACATCGACCAGATCGTCTCCATGCGACTGGTCGACCATGCGTGGTCGATCCTCGTCTCGACCGGCCCGGACGCCAACACCGACAACGAACGGTGGTCCGCCAACCCCGAGGGCTCAGAGGTGCGCCCTCCGGACGCCTGAGTCAGGAGGCGCGTCGCAGGCTCTGGCTGAGCCGCTCCGCGGCGGCGGCGACGGCCGGGGCGTGCATGCGTCCCGGCTGACGGGTCAGGCGCTCGAGCGGACCGGAGACCGACACGGCGGCGACGACCTTGCCGGAGGGGGAGCGTACGGGGGCGGAAACCGAACCGACGCCGGTCTCGCGCTCACCGACGCTCTGGGCCCAGCCGCGGCGACGCACGGCGGACAGCTCGGCCGCCGAGAACGTCGACTTGAGCAGACCGGTGTTCATGCGCTCCGGGTCCTCCCAGGCGAGCAGGATCTGGGCCGCTGAGCCGGCGTTCATGGTCAGCTGGCTGCCGACCGGGATGGAGTCGCGCAGGCCGGTGGGGCGGTCGGCAGCGGCCACGCACACCCGGAAGTCGCCCTGGCGCCGGAACAGCTGGGCCGACTCACCGGTGATGTCGCGCAACCGCGCCAGGACGGGCCCGGCGGCCGCGAGCAGGCGATCCTCGCCGGCTGCCGCTGCCAGCTCGCTGAGGCGCGGACCGAGGGTGAAGCGTCCTTGCATGTCGCGCGCGACCAGGCGATGGTGCTCGAGAGCGACGGCGAGACGGTGGGCCGTGGGCCGGGCGAGACCGGTGCTCGCGACGAGGCCGGCGAGCGTCGCCGGGCCCGGTTCGAGGGCGGCGAGGACGAGCGCGGCCTTGTCCAGCACGCCGACACCACTCGAGTTGTCCATAACTTGATACTGCCGTATCGGATCCTGAGATACAAGCGTACGCTCGTGCCCATGGGTCAGACGCTTGCGGAAAAGATCTGGGACGACCACGTCGTCCGGCACGCCGAGGGCGAGCCGGACCTGCTGTACATCGACCTCCACCTCATCCACGAGGTGACGAGCCCGCAGGCTTTCGACGGGCTGCGCCTCGCCGGCCGGCAGGTGCGACGTCCGGAGCTGACGCTCGCCACCGAGGACCACAACATCCCGACGACGGACCTCGACAAGCCGATCGCCGATCCGGTGTCACGCACCCAGGTCGAGACGTTGCGCCGCAACGCCGCGGAGTTCGGCGTGCACCTGTACCCGATGGGCGACCTCGACCAGGGCATCGTCCACATCATCGGCCCGCAGCTCGGCCTCACCCAGCCGGGCATGACGATCGTGTGCGGCGACTCCCACACGTCCACACACGGCGCGTTCGGCGCGATCGCGTTCGGCATCGGCACCAGCGAGGTCGAGCACGTGCTCGCCACCCAGTCGCTGTCGCAGGCTCGCCCCAAGACGATGGCGGTCGAGGTCGTCGGCGAGCTGCCCGAGGGCTCCACCGCCAAGGACCTCATCCTCACGCTCATCACGCAGGTGACCACCGGCGGCGGGCAGGGCTACATCGTGGAGTACCGCGGTGAGGCCATCCGCAAGCTGTCGATGGAAGCCCGGATGACCATCTGCAACATGTCGATCGAGTGGGGGGCCAAGGCCGGCCTCATCGCACCCGATCAGACGACGATCGACTACATCCAGGGCCGTCCGCATGCGCCGAAGGGCGACCAGTGGGATGAGGCAGTCGCCTACTGGTCGAGCCTCGTCACCGACGACGACGCCGAGTTCGACAAGACCATCACGCTCGACGCGTCACAGGTCGCGCCGTTCGTCACGTGGGGCACCAACCCCGGCCAGGGCGTGCCGCTGTCCGGCTCCGTGCCCGATCCCGAATCGTTCGAGGACGCCAACGAGCGCGTCGCCGCCGAGAAGGCGCTGGAGTACATGGGACTCACGGCTGGCACACCGATGCGCGAGATCGACGTCGACACCGTCTTCATCGGCTCGTGCACCAACGGCCGCATGGAAGACCTCCGTACCGCGGCCTCGCTGATCGAGGGCCGCCATGTCGCCGACGACACCCGCATCCTCGTGGTGCCTGGGTCGGTCCGCGTGCGCCTCCAGGCCGAGGAAGAGGGCCTCGACGTCATCTTCAAGGAGGCCGGAGCCGAGTGGCGAGGCGCCGGATGCTCGATGTGCCTCGGCATGAATCCCGACCAGCTCACGCCGGGCGAGCGTTCCGCGTCGACCTCGAACCGCAACTTCGAGGGCCGTCAGGGCAAAGGCGGACGCACCCACCTCGTCTCGCCGGAGGTCGCCGTGGCCACGGGCGTGCTCGGCCACCTCGCCGGTCCCAACGACCTGCCACCACTGGAGGCCTGACATGGACAAGTTCACGACCCACACCGGCGTCGGCGCACCGCTGCGTCGCAGCAACGTCGACACCGACCAGATCATCCCGGCCGTCTATCTCAAGCGGGTGACGCGCACCGGATTCGAGGACGGCTTGTTCGCCGCCTGGCGCAACGACGAGTCGTTCGTGCTCAACCAGGACGCGTACAAGGACGCCACCGTGCTGGTGGCGGGGCCCGACTTCGGCACCGGTTCGTCCCGCGAGCACGCCGTGTGGGCGCTGCAGAACTACGGCTTCAAGGCCGTCATCAGCCCACGGTTCGGCGACATCTTCCGCAGCAACTCCGGCAAGTCCGGGCTGCTGGCCGCCGAGGTCGACGAGAAGGTCGTGCAGCGGCTCTGGGACCTCCTCGAGGCCGAGCCGGGCGCGCAGATCACCATCGACCTCGAGTCGCGCACCGTCAAGGCGGGGGAAGGCGTCGACGCCATAGAGGACTCGTTCACGATCGACGACTACACCCGCGGGCGCCTGCTCGAGGGCCTCGACGACATCGCCATCACGCTCTCGCACGCCGACGACATCGAGGCGTTCGAGCAGCAGCGCCTCGCGCTCAAGCCCACGACCATCTGAACCGATGAGCCCGCGGGTGGTGGAGCAGAGCTCGGACGTCGCTGCGCCGATCGACGCCGTCTGGACGCGGGTCGTCTCGCCCGAAGGCATCAACGATGAGATGCGGCCGTGGCTGACGATGAGCATGCCGCGGGGCACCGAGGAACTGACGATCGACACCGTGCCGCTTGGCCAGCCCCTCGGGCGCGCCTGGATCCGGCTCTTCGGCATCGTCCCGATCGACTACGACCACCTGAGCATCGCCGCACTCGTGCCGGGCCGTTCGTTCCACGAGAAGTCGACCATGCTCAGCATGAAGGCCTGGCAGCACGAGCGAACGCTGACGGAGGTGTCAGACGGCCTGACGCGGGTGCACGACCGGATCGCGTTCGAGCCGCGGTTGCTGATGCGCCTGTCGGCCGGCCTGTTCGCGAAGGTCTTCGCGGCGTTCTTCGCGCACCGGCACCGACGCCTGGCGCGGCACTTCAGCTGACGGCGGCGTCGACCAGCGCGCGGAGCGTCTCGTCGTAGCCAGAAGGGTCGAACCGCTCGAAGCTGCTCATGGTGAGGGTGAAGCTTCCCGCCTGGGTGACTGAGACCGCTTCGCCGCCGAGCTCACCCACCGCGACGTACCCAGACCCTTCGCCGAGATCCTCGATGGAGTCGTATCGGCCCTCGGCCGATTCACGCAAGGTGTCCAACGTCGCCGCGCCCGTCGACTCCGAGGCCATCGTGATCGTCAGGCTGGCCACCCCCTTGCCGTCTCCGAACAGGCAATTGGTCTGATCGGTCATCGGTTGCCCGACGATGTCGGTGACCTGGTCCTCGGTCAGGGGACATTCCGGGACAGCGGTTCCCTGCCCCGCGCCTCCGTCGTCCTGAGAGTCGGCCTGTCCGGAGTCGGGGGGCGAGGCGTCGTCGCCGCCACAACCGCCCGAGACGAGCAGCACGACGCACAACATCGATGTACCGAAAAGGCGTCGCATGGTGATCTCCCTAAGGCCTCTTGGTGACCGCGGTGTGCACCTCGTCCAGCTGCTGGACGAGGTGCGGCACCTGCTCCAGCAGGTCGAGCTTGGAGTCCAGCTGCTCGAGAAGCCCTTTCACCTCGCCGAGCGTCGCCTTCGTCTCATCGAGCGTCGCCCGCGTCTCGGTGAGCGTCTTCTCCACGGTGGTGAGGGTGGTGCTCACGTCCGACAGGGTGCCGTCGACCGTGGACAGCGTGCCGTCGACCGAGCTGAGGGTTCCGTCGACGCGTCCGAGCGTGCCGTCGACCGTGCCAAGTACCTTGTCGGCCCGGTTCAGGATCTGGGCTGGATTGCCGGGGATGAGTCCCATGGCGAACATCTCACCACAACCGGATGCCCGTGACCCCCTGATCGTCGACGTCGATGTGCACCCGCTGACCGAGGCGCAGGTGCCGGATGTGCTCCGCGAGAGTCTCGCCGGCGAAGCGCATGCGCAGTCCGTCGTCGGTGAGGAGATCGCCCGATCTGGAGACCGGGTCGTAGTTCGCGACGGTGCCCTGCATGTCGCCAGAGTACTGCTGTGCATGTCGGCGGCTGGTCGTAGAGTCGCGGTCAGCATGCCGCTGATCCTGCACCGCGCCGCCCGGGCCGACCTCCTCGCCGACGCACTCGCCGAGCTCCTGAAGACTCCTCTGCCCGATCCGTTCTCCGGCGAGCTCGTGCTCGTCCCGGCTCGTGGCATCGAGCGTTGGCTGAGCCAGCGGCTGTCCCACCATCTCGGCGACGGAGGCCACGGCGACGGGGTGTGCGCGGGCGTCGAGTTCCGTACACCGCACGCTCTCGTCGCCGAGGTCACCGGCACGCGAGACGACGACCCGTGGGCGCCCGACGTGCTGGTCTGGCCGCTGCTCGAGGTGCTCGACGAGCACGCCGGCGAACCCTGGTGCGCCACGCTCGACCACCATCTAGGCCGTGGTGTCGACGGTGAGGAGGGCGAGCTCCGGCGCGGACGCCGCTACGCCGTCGCGCGCCGGCTGGCCGGGTTGTTCGCCTCCTACGCCACCCAGCGGCCCGGCCTGCTCGCGCAGTGGGAGCAGGGCGACGACGCCGACGGTGCCGGCCGCCCGATCGCGCCCGACCTCCTCTGGCAGCCGGAGCTGTGGCGTCATCTCACCGCCGCGGTCGCCGCACCGACGCCGAACGAACGGCACGCGCAGGTGCTCGCGGCGCTCGAGTCCGGTCCCGAGTCAAGCCGTCTGCCGGCCCGCCTCTCGCTGTTCGGTCACACCCGCATCGCGGCCACCGAGGCCCAGCTGCTCGGTGGCCTGGGCCGGCATCGCGACGTCCACCTCTGGCTCCCGCACCCGTCCGACGAGCTGTGGCAACGGCTCACCGACCTGGCGGGGCCGGTCATCCGCTCCGACGACGTCTCGCACGAACGAGCCGCGCACCCGCTGCTCGCCTCGCTGGGGCGCGACGTCCGCGAGCTGCAGCGCACGCTGCAGACCGTGGTCGACGTCGTCGAACCCGCGATCACGCCACCGCCGTCGGCGTCGAACCTGCTCGGCTGGCTGCAGCACGACATCGCGTCGAACACGACGCCCGACGCGGATCATCGCAGCCTCGACGCTGCCGATCGGAGCGTGCAGGTGCACGCGTGCCACGGTCCGTCCCGTCAGGTCGAGGTGCTCCGCGAGGCGCTGCTCGGCCTGCTGGCCGACGACCCCACGCTCGAGCCGCGCGACATCCTCGTCATGTGCCCCGACATCGAGGCCTACGCCCCTCTCGTCGAGGCGGCCTTCGGCCTCGGCAGCGTCGTGACGGCAACCGGTGAGTCCACGACCTGGCACCCGGGACACCGACTGCAGGTCCGGCTCGCCGACCGTGCGCTCACCCAGACCAACCCGCTGCTCGCGGTGGCCAGCGTCCTGCTCGACCTCGCCGACGGGCGCGCCGAGGCGAGCCGGGTGCTCGATCTCGTGGCGGTCGAACCGGTCCGACGCCGGTTCGGGCTGTCGGACGACGACCTCGACACCATCACCACGTGGGTCGAGCAGGCCGGCATCCGCTGGGCGTACGACGCCGAGCACCGCAGCCCGTTCGGGCTCCAGCAGTACGTGCAGAACACCTGGCGGTTCGGGCTCGACCGCGTGCTCGCCGGCGTGGCCGTCTCCGACGACGCGGAGCGCTGGATCGGCACCACGCTTCCGCTCGACGACGTCGGCTCCACGAGCATCGATCTCGCCGGACGACTCGCCGAGCTGATCGACCGGCTCCGGCACGTCACCGACCGGCTCAGTGGAACGCACCCGGTCGACCACTGGCTCGACACCCTGCGCGACGGCATCGCCTCGCTCACCGACGTCCCGTGGGGCGAGGAGTGGCAGGTGGGCCAGGTGCAGCGCGAGCTGGCCGGGCTGGCCGCCGCGGCGGCGACAGCTGAGCTGCGCCTGCCCGACGTGCGCTCCCTCATGGCGGAGCGCCTCGCCGGCCGTCCGACCCGGGCCAACTTCCGCAGCGGCTCGCTCACGGTCTGCACCATGGTGCCGATGCGGTCGGTGCCTCACCGGGTGGTGTGCCTGCTCGGCCTCGACGACGGCGTCTACCCCCGGGCCACCGTCGTCGACGGCGACGACGTGCTGGCCCGCACCCCGCTCACCGGTGAGCGCGACCCTCGCAGCGAGGACCGCCAGCTGCTGCTCGATGCGGTGCTCGCGGCCACGGAGCACCTCGTCGTCACGTACACGGGCGCCGACGAGACGACCGGCCGGCCCCGTCCTCCAGCGGTGCCGCTCGGCGAGCTGCTCGACGCCCTCGACGTCACGGCGGCCGGCGGCAAGGAGCACGCGCTCTGGCGACACCCGCTGCAGCCGTTCGACCGACGCAACCTCGTCGCCGGCGACGTCCACCCGAGCCTGCCGTTCTCGTTCGACCCCGCCGCCCTTGCCGGAGCTCAAGCGGCGGCGGGGGAGCGGCACCAACCCGTCGGGTTCCTCGGCGGTCCACTGGCCGATGAGAAGGCTCCCGACATCGACCTCGCAGCCCTCACCGCGTTCATGCGGCACCCGGTCCGGCAGTTCTTCCGGCGTCGGCTCGACGTCACGCTGCCCGACGAGGGCACGGAGGTGCAGGACGGCCTCCCGGTCGACGTCGACAACCTCGCCCTCTGGGCCGTGGGCGAGCGGCTGCTCCGCGACGTCCTGCGCGGGCGCGACCCCGACCAGGCGTTGCAGATGGAGTGGCGCCGCGGTGTCCTCCCACCGGGACGACTCGGCTGGCGACAGGCCCAGCGGGTGAGTCAGCAGGCCCGTCCCATCGCCGAGCAGGCGTTACGGATCATCGGCGAAGAGTCGGTCACGTCGATCGACGTCGACGTCGATCTCGGCGACGGGCGCCGGCTTCGCGGCACCGTCACCGACCTGTACGGCGACCGGGTCGTGAAGGCGGGCTATTCCCGGCTCGGTCCGCAGCACGAGCTCGTGGCCTGGCTCTCCCTGCTCGCGCTGTGCGGCACCTGGCCGGAGCGCGACTGGAGCGCAGGCGGCATCGGGCGGGCTCGTGACGAGCCTGCCGTCACCGTCTTCCCGCGCGTCGACGACGCCGTCGACCTGCTGCGTGACGTCGTGCGCATCTACGACGCCGGGATGCGCGAACCGCTCCCGCTCCCGCTGAAGACCGGCCACGCGTGGGCGTCCAAGAACAACGAGGTGGCGTCGCGTGCAGCGGCCGAGCAGCCGTGGGCGAAGGACCGGTTCGCACCGGAGAACGTGGATCCCCACCACGTGCGGGTCTGGGGAGCCGAGGCCGGGCTCGACGTCCTGCTGACGCAGACTCCCGCACCGGGCGAAGAGGTCGACGGTCAGACCTCACGGCTCGGCGCACTGGCGGTCACGCTGTGGCGGCCGATTCTCGAACGGGGGATCCGCTGATGGACGCCTTCGACGTCCTGGGCCCGCTCCCGACCGGCACCACCGTGCTGGAGGCCAGCGCCGGCACGGGCAAGACCTACACGGTCGGCGCCCTCGTCACGCGCTACGTGGCCGAGGGCGAGGCGACCCTGGACGAGATGCTCGTGATCACGTTCGGTCGCGTCGCGAGCCAGGAGCTTCGCGAACGGGTCCGGGAACAACTGGTCGAGGCCGAGCGAGCCCTCGCCGATCCGCAGCAGGCGCGGGCCGCGGGCGGCTTGATCGCCCACCTCGCGGAGGGCGACGAAGCGGAGGTGGAGGTGCGTCGCAAGCGGCTCTCAGACGCGCTGGCCGGGTTCGATGGCGCCACCATCGCCACGACCCACCAGTTCTGCCACCTCGTCCTGCGCTCGCTGGGGGTGGCCGGCGACTCCGATTCCGGCGTGGAGCTCGTCGAGTCGCTCGACGAGCTCGTCCTCGAGGTCGTCGACGACCTCTTCCTGATGAGCTTCGGACAAGATGTCGACGAGCCGCCGTTCAGCCGGGCCACGGCCCTCGAGCTGGCCCTTTCCGCCGTGCGTGATCCCCAGGCCACGCTCTCCCCGTCCGGCTCTGACTCCGAGTCGGTCGAGGCGCGGGTCTCGTTTGCGCACGCGGTGCGTGATGAGGTCGAGCGCCGCAAGCAACGGCTCGGCATCCTGTCGTACGACGACCTGCTGAGCCGACTCGCGTCCGCTCTGGCCGAGGACGACGCGCCCGCCCGCGACCGGATGCGGCGACGCTGGAAGGTCGTGCTCGTCGATGAGTTCCAGGACACCGACCCCGTGCAGTGGGCCGTGCTCGACCGGGCGTTCTCCGGTCACGCCACGCTGGTGCTGATCGGCGACCCCAAGCAGGCCATCTACGCGTTCCGTGGCGGCGACGTCTTCACCTACCTCGAGGCCGCCGAGACCGCCGATACCAAGCAGACCCTCGCCACCAACTTCCGATCCGACGGCCCGGTGGTCGACGCGCTGCAGGTGCTCACCGGAGGGGCCGAGCTCGGTCCCGGCATCACCGTGCACGAAGTGACGGCGCACCACGAAGGCAGCCGGTTCTCGGGGCTCCCGGCGCCGCACCCCGTGCGGCTGCGGCGGGTCGAGCGCTCCGGGCCGAAGTCCACGATCCCGGTCGACGAGCTGCGCACCCGCATCGCCTCCGACCTCGCCGACGACGTCGCGCGCCTGCTCTCGTCCGGTGCGACCTTCGACGACGGCCACGAGGTCCGCCCGGTTCGAGCCGGCGACGTCGCGATCCTGATGTTCAGCCTCAAGCAGGTCGAGATGTTCCGCACCGAGCTGCGCCGACGCGGTGTCCCCAGCGTCGTCACCAGTGGCGGCAGCGTGCTGCTGAGCCCGGCGTGCGACGAGTGGTTGACCCTGTTGGAAGCGCTGGAGAAGCAGCTCACCTCGCGCGTGCGCGCCGTGGCCCTCACGTCCTTCGTGGGCGAGACGGCACCGTCGCTCGACCGTGGCGGCGACGAGCTGACCGACGCGATCGCCGAACAGGTCCGCGGCTGGCTCGATCTCTTCCGGGCTCGTGGCATCGCCGCGGTCCACGAGTCGATCCGGGCCGGCGGCCTGGCCGGGCGCGTCCTGGCCCGCCCGGACGGCGAGCGGCTCCTCACCGACCTGCACCACCTGGGTCAGGTGCTCCACGACGTCGCCCACCGCGAGCGGCTCGGGCTGCCGGCGCTGCTGGAGTGGCTCCGCCGCGAGCGCCGTGAGGCGTCCACGTCCACCGAGCGCACCCGCCGACTCGACAGCGATGCCGCCGCGGTGCAGTTCGTCACGGTCCACGGCAGCAAGGGCCTGCAGTACCCGGTCGTCTACCTGCCGATGCTCTTCAACCGGTGGGTCCCCGACGAGAAGACGCCGCTCTTCCACGACGGGTCCCAGCGGATGCTCGACGTCGGTGGCGATCCTGATCGCGAGGTGCGCTTGCAGGCCGCTGCGGAGGACGCAGCCGAGGAGCTGCGGCTCACCTACGTCGCGCTCACCCGCGCCCAGTCCCAGGTCGTCTGCTGGTGGGCACCGAGCTGGAACGCCGAGACGTCCGGGCTGAGCCGCTTGCTCTTCGGGCGGCGACCCGGCGAGGCCGCCGTTCCCGACAAGGTCGCCCAGGGCCCGTCCGACGACGACATCGCCGCCACGCTCGGGGGTTGGCAGGCCGCTGGTGGTTTGCACCTGGAGACGGTGGAGGCCGACCCCGCATCGGTCGTGGCGGAGCAGGCCGACGACGCAGCCGTCTCCATCCGCAGCTTCGGCCGCGCGCTCGACACCACGTGGCGTCGCACCTCGTACTCGGGGCTGATCCGGGCCGAGGAGCAGATCGTCACCGCCGTCGTCGATGTCGAGCCGGAGGAGCCAGGCACCGTCGATGAGGATCCGCCCGATGACGACGAGGTGCCCGAGGTCCAGGGTCCGGCCGACGACACGAGCGAGTCCCCGCTCTCCCCGATGAACGACCTCCCGGCGGGTGCGACGTTCGGGTCCCTCGTGCACGGGGTCCTCGAGCATGCCGACCCCGAGGCGACCGACCTCCGCGCCGAGCTGCGGGCCCAGGTCGCGGAGCAGCTGCGCTGGTGGCCCGTTGATGCCACACCCGACGATCTCGCCGACGCCCTCATGCCCATGCAGGTCACGTCGCTCGGACCCCTGGCCGACGGGCTGCGCCTGGCCGACATCCCGGCGTCCGATCGGCTCTGCGAGCTCGACTTCGAGTTCCCGCTCGCGGGTGGCGATCGTCCAAGCGGAGTCGTGCGCGACACGACGCTGGGCGAGATCGCCGACGTGTTGCGTCGACACCTGCCCGACGACGACCCGATGCGCGCGTACGCCGACCGGATTGAGACCCCGTCGCTCGGCGACCAGGCGCTGCGCGGCTATCTGAGCGGCTCGATCGACGTCGTGCTGCGCGTGCCCGACGGCGCAGATGGCCACCGGTACGTCGTCGTCGACTACAAGACCAACAAGCTCGGCACCCCCGACCAGCCGCTCACGGCCCTCGACTACACACAGCCGCTGATGAGCGACGCGATGCTGCACTCGCACTACCCCTTGCAGGCCTTGCTGTACTCGGTCGTGCTGCACCGCTACTTGAGGTGGCGTCAGCCGGGCTACGACCCGGAGCGGCACCTCGGCGGGATCCTCTACCTCTACGTCCGCGGCATGTGCGGCCCGGAGACGCCGGAGATCGGCGGGGTGCCGTGCGGTGTGTTCACCTGGCGTCCGCCGGCCGCGATGATCGTCGAGCTGTCCGAGCTCCTCGCGGGTCAGGAGGTCGCCGCATGATCGACGACCGTCACGACCGCCGCCTGGCGTTGCGCGCCGACGGCGTGCTTGCCGAGTTCAACCACGCCGACGTCCTGGCGGCGGCCGACGTGCACGTCGCCACCAGGCTGGGCGCGATGCTCGGCGAGACCGACCAGCAGGTGATGCTGGCCGCCGCGCTCGCAGTGCGAGCCGTCCGGCAGGGCTCCGTGTGCGTCGACCTCGCCACCGTCTCCGAGGTGCCTCGCGAGGAGGACGACGTCGAGCTGACCTGGCCAGAACCGGCCGACTGGATCGCCCGGGTGGCGGCCAGCCCGCTGGTCGGCGAGTCGGTGCTGAGGCTGGAGGACAGCCGTCTCTATCTCGACCGGTACTGGCGGGAGGAGGAGCAGGTCTGCTCGGCGCTCCTGACGCGTCTCGATCGTCCCGCTCCGGACGTCGACGCGGCGGCACTCGCCGCCGGACTCGACCGGGTCTTCGGCGACCCGGGCTATGACGAGCAGCGTGATGCCGCCGAGGCGTCGGCCCGGCGATGGACGACCGTGCTCACGGGTGGCCCAGGCACCGGCAAGACCACCACGGTGGCGAGACTGCTGGCGCTGGTCGCCGAGCAGCACGAGATCGGCACCGGACGCCTGCCGCGGATCGCCATGTGCGCGCCCACGGCGAAAGCGGCAGCTCGGTTGCAGGAAGCGGTGGCCGAGGCCACGGCCGAGCTGCCCGACGTCGACCGCGACCGGCTGGGCCACATCCCGGCCGTCACCCTGCACCGCCTCCTCGGCTGGCGGCCGGGCAGCAGCGTCCGATTCCGGCACGACCGTGACAATCGGCTTCCGCACGACGTCGTGGTCGTCGACGAGACATCGATGGTGTCGCTCACCCACATGGCCCGGCTGCTCGACGCGCTGCGTTCGTCGGCGCGACTGGTGCTGGTGGGTGATGCCGACCAGCTCGCCTCCGTCGAGGCCGGCGCGGTGCTGGCCGACGTGGTGCGCGGGCTCGAGAACCATTCGGCGTCACCGGTGTCGAGGCTGAGCGAGACCCACCGCTTCGGCGGCCACATCGGCGAGCTCGCCACCGCGCTGAGGGACGGCGAGGCCGACGCCGCCATGGCGCTGCTCCGGGCCGGCCACGACGACGTCGAGCTCATCGATCCCACCGATGCCGATGCCATGGCGGCCTTCAGAGCCGACGTCCGTGACACCGCGCTGAGCGTTCGGCTCCCGGCCCAGGACGGCGACAAGACTGCTGCGGTGGCTGCGCTCGACGACCACCGGTTGCTCTGCGCCCACCGCCAGGGCCGCCACGGCGTCAACGGCTGGAACCGTGAGGTCGAGCGCCTGGTCGCCGACGCCACCGGTGTCACGCACTACGAGGAGTGGTACGCCGGACGACCCATCCTCGTCACGGCGAACGACTACGGCCTCGGCGTCTTCAACGGCGACGTCGGTGTCACCGTGCGCCGCCCCGACGGCCGGCTCGTGGTCGCGCTCTCCGACGGCACCAGCGACCCCCGCGAGCTCGCCACCACGCGGCTCTCCGACGTCCAGACCGTGTACGCGATGACGGTGCACAAGTCACAGGGCTCCCAGGCCAAGGTCATCAGCGTCGTGATGCCGCCGGACGACTCGCCGATGCTGACTCGTGAGCTCTTCTACACCGCCGTCACGCGAGCGCAGGAGCGGGTGCGCATCGTCGGCAGCGAGGTCGCGATCCGCGACGCCATCGGCCGCCAGGTGCAGCGTGCGTCCGGGCTGGCGGAGCGGCTGGGGGCGCGCGGGCCGGGGGATGGCTAGGCTCGCACTCATGAGCAGACGTTCGTTCTTGCCGCGAACCACGCGAGTGATCGTCTTCATCATCCGGCCGATCCTGATGCTCCTGACGAAGCGCGACTGGAAGGGCGCAGAGAAGCTGCCGAAGAGTGGTGGCTACGTGCTGGCCCCCAATCACATCTCGCACCTCGACCCGTTCACGGTCTCGCACTTCATGGTCGACCACGGCGTCACGCCGCGGTTCCTCGCCAAGGACTCGCTGATGACCGGCGGCATCGTCGGCGCGATCCTGCGCTCGGCCGAGCAGATCCCGGTGCGTCGTCGCACCGCCAACGCGAAGGACTCACTCGGTCCGGCCGAAGCCGCCGTACGAGAAGGCAAGGTCGTCACGATCTATCCCGAGGGCACGATCACCCGCGATCCCGCCGCCTGGCCCATGAGCGGCTACACCGGGGCGGTCCGCGTCGCGCTGTCCACCGGTGTGCCGCTCGTCCCCGTCATGCAGTGGGGACCCCAGGCGATCCTCTGGCCGTACACCAAGCGGCCCCGTCTGCTGCCCCGCAAGACGATCCACATCCGGGTGGGCGACCCGATCGACCTGTCCGACCTCGTCGATCAGGAGCTCAGCGAGAAGGCGCTCCGCACCGCCACCGACCGGCTGATGGACACGCTGACCGAACTGATGGCCGAGGTCCGCGGCGAGCTTCCGTCGACGCCACGCATCGACGTGCATACCGTGGGCCAGCATCAGAAGAACAAGCAAAGGGAGCTGTGATGGCGCGCACCGCTGTGATGGGGGCCGGGTCGTGGGGCACGGCGTTCGCGCTCGTGCTCGCCGACGCGGGCAACGACGTGCGCCTGTGGGGGCGCCGCGCCGAGCTCTGCCGGGCGATCAACGCGACGCACGAGAACGCCGACTACCTCCCGGGGGTCGAGCTGCCCGAGGAGATCACCGCCCATGCCGACCCGGCCCAGGCGCTCGACGGTGCGGAGGTCGTCGTCCTGGCGGTGCCGTCGCAGCAGCTGCGGGTCAACCTCGAGACGTGGGGATCGTCGATCCCGTCCGACGCGGTGATGGTGAGTCTCATGAAGGGCGTCGAGCTCGGCACCCACATGCGCATGACCGAGGTCATCGCCGAGCTCACCGGAGCCGGTCCTGATCGACTTGCCGTCGTCAGCGGCCCGAACCTCGCCCGCGAGATCGCCGCCCGCGAGCCCGCCGCCAGTGTCGTGGCCTGCGAGGACGCCTCGGTCGCCCAGCGCCTGCAGAAGATCTGCCACTCGGGCGCATTCCGTCCGTACACGAACACCGACGTCATCGGCTGCGAGCTCGGCGGCACCACCAAGAACATCATCGGCCTGGCCGTCGGCGTGTGCATCGGCCTCGGCTTCGGTGACAACACCAAGGCATCGGTCATCACCCGCGGACTCGCCGAGACGGCGCGGCTCGGTGCGGTCATCGGTGCCGACCCGCAGACGTTCTCCGGCCTTGCCGGTATGGGCGACCTGGTCGCCACCTGCTCGTCGCCGCTGTCGCGCAATCGCACGTTCGGCGAGAAGCTCGGCCAGGGGATGAGCGTCGAGGAGGTCACGGCGCAGACGCGTCAGGTGGCCGAGGGCGTCAAGTCCTGCCGGTCGGTCAGCGAGCTGGCCAAGCTGCACGGCGTCGAGATGCCGATCGTCGAGCACGTCGCATCACTCATCGCCGGTGAGATGGACCCGGCCACGCTGGTCAAGGCCCTCATCTCCCGCGAGGCCAAGCCCGAGGTCACCTAGTAGCGGCTGAGCGTCGACAACGCTCGCTCGATGTCGTTCCAGATGTCGTCGACGTCCTCGATGCCCACCGAGAACCTGATGAGGCCGTCGGGCACTGTCGACGGTTCCGCGGGATGACGACGGCGCCGCTCCCACGACGACTCCACGCCACCGAGGCTGGTGGCGTAGACGATGACCTGGCTCTGTTCGGTGAGCTTCTGGGCCATCTCGGCGCCGCCCACGACCTCGAACGCGATGATCGTGCCGAAGCCGGGGTAGCGGGAGTACTGGATGCCGCGCGACTCGGAGAGGCGCCGATGCAGCTCGCGGGCGTTGGACTCGGCCCGGTCGAGGCGGACGTGCAGCGTCCGCATGCCGCGGGCGGCCAGCCAGCACTCCATCGCACCGGGGATGGATCCGAGATTGGTACGGCGGACGGAGATGGCGCGCAGCGCGCGGTTGCTGTTGGTGACGACGGCACCGAGCACGAGGTCGCTGTGCCCACCGAGCAGCTTGGAGGCGGAGTGCACGACGAAGTCGGCGCCGAGCTCGAGTGGCTTCTGGCGCAGTGGCGTCGCGAAGGTGTTGTCGACGGCAACGGCGGTGCCCGCTTCGGCCGCGGCGCGGCTGATGGCCTCGATGTCGGCGATCTCGAGCGTCGGGTTGGTGGGCGACTCGATCCACACGAGGGCGGCGCCGGAGGCGGCATCGAGCACCTCGCGGGTGTTGTCGACGTCGACGAGGCGGAGGTCGATCAGTCCGCGTCGTGCGCGTTCGCGCAGCTGGGTGAGTGTGCCGGAGTACGCGTGCCGGGGCGCCACGACGGCGGCCTTGGCCGGCACCAGGTCGAAGACCGCCGTGGCCGCGGCGATGCCCGAGGCGAAGGCCAGCGCCTGGCCGCCCTCCAGCTCGCCGAGCACCGTCTCGAAGGCGTTCCAGCCCGGACTGCCGTCTCGGGCGTACTCGGAAGAGCCGCCGGGGGTCATGTTCGAGGTGAGGGTGATGGGTGCGTTGAACGGAGCCCCGGGGACACGATCCGGTCGTCCGGCCCCTACGGCAATGGTCTCCGGAGATAGGCGCTGTCCGTCCATGGGGTCATTGTGCCCTGAGCGGTAAGGTGCACGGCAATGAGCCTCCCTTCGACCTCCCAGCTCCGCCTGGCTGTCGTTTTCGGCGGACGTTCCAGCGAACACGGTGTGTCGTGTCTGACCGCTGCAAACGTTCTCCAGGTCGTCGATCGTGATCGCTTCGATGTCACCCCGGTCGGCATCACCTTGGACGGCGATTGGGTGCGTGAATCGGCGTCGTGGCCGGACCTGCCGCCAGGCACGTTGCCCGCGGTCCGGGAGATGCCGCCGTTCGACCTGGACGACCTGCGCGACTTCGACGTCGTGCTGCCGCTGCTGCACGGTCCGTGGGGTGAGGACGGCACGATCCAGGGCCTGTTCGAGATGGCCGGCGTGCACTACGTCGGCGCCGGGGTGCTGGCCAGCTCGGTCGCGATGGACAAGCCGTTCACCAAGACGGTGTTCTCGGCGGCGGGCCTTCCGCAGATCCCGTACGTCACGGTGCTGCCGCGCGACTGGGAGAGCGACCGGGCGCGAGTCGTCGCCAGGGTCAAGGCGCTGGGCCTGCCGGTGTTCGTCAAGCCGGCCCGGGCCGGCTCGAGCTCGGGCGTGATGATGGTCGACGGCTGGGACGAGCTGGACTCGGCGATCGAGAAGGCCCGTGACTTCGACCCCAAGGTGCTCGTCGAGGCAGCTGCGAAGCGACAAGCGTGAGCTGGAGTGCGGAGTCGTGCAGGAGCTCGACGGCACGGCCGTCGCGAGCGTCGTCGGCGAGATCGTCGTGCAGGAGGACTCGGCGCACGAGTTCTACGACTTCGAGGCCAAGTACCTCGACGGCACCAGCACGAACATCGTCCCCGCCGACATCCCCGACGTGCTCTCCGACCGCATCCGTGCGTATGCCGTGCAGGCGTTCGAGGCGATCGGGTGCGAAGGTCTGGCCCGTGTCGACTTCTTCCTGCACGGCGACGACGAGCTCGTCGTCAACGAGATCAACACCATGCCGGGGTTCACGCCGTACTCGATGTTCCCGCTGTTGTGGGAGGCGAGCGGCCTCACCTACGCCGAGCTCGTCGACCGGCTGCTCCAGCTGGCCCTGGACCGCCCGACCGGTCTGCGGTAGCTAGACGCAGGGCTCCTTCTCGGGGTCGTGCTTCTTGACCGACGTCGCGAGGTCGGCCAGCGCGTCCGCCGCCGGGTCGTAGGTCTTCGGCACCTCGACACTGACGTGGAACGCCCGCCCGATGGTGGTGAACAGGTAGCCGTCGGCGGTCGTCTCGGCCAGCCAGCCGACGTCGCTCACGTCGAAGCACCGAGAGCTGGGCGTCAGCGCGTCGGGCTTCTCGACGCCGCAGCGCAGGATGATCGCGGGGTCGCCCCACGCGGCAGCGACCTGACCGGGGACTTCGAGGCTGTCCTGGTCGGCGACGCGGCGGGGAGCGTCGGCGATGAGGGCCTTGCAGTCGACCTCGGTGCCCGGGACGGTGGGGTACTCGTCGACGTCGACGGAACCGGCGCAGCCGGAGAGGAGCAGGGTGAGGAGGAGGCCCCCGCCGATCAGAACGTGACGATCGGACACGTGAGCGTCCGGGTGATGCCGGGCACGGTCTGGATGCTCGAGACCACGAGCGCACCGAGCTCGTCGACGCTGGGACCCTCGGCGCGGACGATGACGTCGTAGGGGCCGGTGACGTCCTCGGCGAGGGTCACGCCCTCGATGGCGGCGATCGCCTTCGCGACCTCGGCTGCCTTGCCCACCTCGGTCTGGACGAGGACGTATGCCTGGACGACCATCACGACTCCTTGCAGTGCCCGGTGGTGAGTGTTCTCGGGGATTGGAACCGGGTGACACGCTACCGGACCGCGTCCTCGGACTTCCCTGTGGCTGCGCGATGATGGACCCGTGGAATCAGATCAGCGAACCGTCGGTGAGATCGGTGAGTTCGCGCTGATCGACCTGGTACGTCAACGCGCCGGGGTGAACCGCCAGACGCTCATCGGTCCGGGCGATGACGCTGCCCACATCGAGACCAAGGACGGGACCTTCGTCGTCTCCACCGACCTGCTGATCGACGGTCGCCACTTCCGCCGCGACTGGTCGTCCGCCACCGAGGTCGGGCGCAAGGCGGCCGCGGCCAACCTGTCGGACATCAACGCGATGGGTGGCGTCGCCACGGCCCTCACGGTCGCACTCGGCCTGCCGGCGGACCTGCCGGCGAGCTGGGTCCTCGATCTCGCCGAGGGCTTCGAGGCCGAGTGCGCGCTCGTCGGCGCGCACGTGGTGGGCGGCGACGTCACTGCGGCCGACCAGATCGTCATCGCCGTCACGGCGATGGGCGACGCCGCGCGTCCGGTTCGACGCGACGGAGCGGCTCCCGGCGACGTCGTGGCCTTCGCCGGCGAGCTCGGTGTGGCTGGCGCCGGGTTTGCGGCGCTGAGCCGCGGGTTCCGCTCACCCAAGGCCGCGGTCGACGCCCACCGGGTTCCGCACCCTCCGTACGCGGCCGGTCCTCAGGCCGCGGACGCGGGAGCCACCGCCATGGTCGATGTCAGCGACGGTCTGCTCGCCGACGTCGGACACATCGCCGTGGCCAGCGAAGTCGTCATCGACCTGGAGACCGCGGCGTTCACGATCCCCGAGGCCGTCACGACCGTCGCCGGCGCCCTCGGCGTCGAGCCGATCCGGTTCGTGCTCTCCGGCGGAGACGACTACGCGCTGGTTGCCACGTTCAGCTCCGCCACCGAGCTGCCCGACGGCTGGACGAAGATCGGCTCCGTCCTCGACGGCGACCACCCGGGGGTACTCGTCGACGGCTCGACCTTCGACGGCCCGACGGGCCACAAGCATTTCGCCAGCTAGTCCTGGATCCTCGCGAAGGGGCGGGCGTCCTCGAGCTCGTAGGCGATCTCGAGCAGGGTGCGCTCGTCGCCATGCAGGGCGGAGAGGTGGACGCCGATCGGTAGCCCGTCGGACGTGCGTCCCAGCGGCAGCGACACAGCAGGCGCGCCGGCGGCGTTGTGCAAGGGGGTGAACGCGGCGTACCGGACGAGCCGCTCGAACATCTCCGGGAACTCGACGGTGGGGGAGAAGTGCCCGAGCCGCGGCGTGGTGTGCCCGAGCGTGGGTGAGAGCACCACGTCGACGTTCTTCTCGGCGAAGCCCTCCCGGTAGGTGGCCTCCGACCGCTTGAGGGCACGGATGGCCATCGGGGTGCGCCACGCCTGTCGGACGAAGCGCCGCGCGAGATAGCGGGTCAGCGGATCGGTGTGCGCCTTGTCGAAGGCGGGGTCGATGGTGCGCTTCCCGAAGTGATGGGTGGAGAAGCCGAGCAGGGACCAGTAGTGGGTGAAGTCGGCGATGAACTTCTCCGTGACCGGCAGCGGAACCTCGACGACGGTGTGACCGAGCTTTTCCAACAGGGTCGCGGTGTCCTGCACGGCGGACCGAGTCTCCTCGTCCGTGGTGGAGGAGACCGAGTCGAGGATGAGTCCGATGCGCAGGCGGCGGTCGGCGGGACCCTCGACGAGTCCGATCGGCGGCAGGCCGGCGGCCGGCTCGACCGCCTCGGCGGCGGCCAGGAAGTGGGCGGTGTCGCGCACGCTGCGCGTGACCACGCCATTGCTGAGGATGTTGACCGGCAGCTGCGCGGCCTCCGCCATCTCCGCCGTACGACCGCGCGTGGGCTTGAGCCCGACGAGCCCGCAGGCTGCGGCCGGGATCCGGATGGAGCCGCCACCGTCGTTCGCGTGCGCGATGGGCACGACCCCTGCGGCGACCAGGGCGGCCGAACCGCCGGATGACGCGCCGGCCGAGTAGTCCGGGTTCCACGGGTTGCGGGTGGGCGGAAGGTTCTCGAACTCGGTGCTGGCGTTGAAGCCGAACTCCGGCATCGTCGACTTGCCGAGGACCACGACCCCGGTGCCGCGCATCTGGGTGGTGAAGTCGTCGTCGGACCGTGCATCGTGGGCGGGGACAGCCTCCGAGCCGTGCCGGGTGGGCAGCCCCTCGACGTTGGTGTTGTCCTTGATGACGGTGGGCACACCGGAGAGCGGGCCGGGCGCGGGGTCGGATGCCTGGTCGAGTGCGCGCTCGAAGTCGCGCACGACGAATGCGTTCAGGGCCGGGTCGACCTTCTCGGCCCGGGCGATGGCGGCCTCGGTGGCCTCCCTGGCGCTGATGTCGCCGGCACGAATGGCTTCGGCGACCCCGACAGTGTCGAGATCGCCGAGTGCGTCGTCGGTGAAGGCATGGATGCGGTCATCGCTCATGCCGGTGGACTCTAGCGTGAGACCTTGCCGGCCTTGAGGCAGGACGTGCAGACGTTCAAGCGCTTGGGGGTGCCGTCAACGACCGCGCGGACGCGCTGGATGTTGGGGTCGAAACGACGCTTCGTGCGCCGGTGCGAGTGCGAGACGTTGTGGCCGAAGCCCGGTCCCTTTCCGCACACATCACAGACCGCTGCCACGGCGACCACTCCTGAGAATCAATGTCTGGAACGAATGAGCCTGCGGCAGGTACTCGCCGGCAGGCAACCGCTCAAGAATAGCCGACGGTGTGCGATCGAAGCGAATCGGTAACCTCGCTTCATGCCCCTCACGTTGCGCGCGGACCCGTTCCGCGCGTGGACGCAGTTGTGCGTTGCGGCGCTGGCGGACGCTCGAGCCGAGATCGATGCGCTCAACGTCTTCCCGGTTCCCGACAGCGACACGGGCACCAATGCGTACCTGACGTTCGTGGCCGGCGCGGATGCCGTGGGGTCCCTCGGTGCCGACGTCGAGCTGTCCGTGCTGGTCAAGGGCTACACCGACGGCTTGTTGCTGGGCGCCAAGGGCAATTGCGGCGTCATCATGTCGCAGCTCGTGCGGGCCTGTTTCGGCAGTCTCGACCTCGGTGAGGAGCTGACCGCAGCCGACGTCGCGCGGTCGTTCCGTGCCGCTGCCGACGCCGCGTACGCCGCGGTCGGACGCCCGGTCGAGGGCACGATCCTGACCGTCGCAGCCGCCGCCGCCACTGGCGCCGAGGCAGCCGTCGCCGAGGGCACCGACGGGCGCACCGCGTTCACTCGTGCGGGGCTGGCCGCCCGTGAGGCCCTCGCCCGCACGCCGATGCAGATGGAGCGTCTGGCCAAGGCCGGTGTGGTCGATGCCGGTGGCCGCGCCCTCGTGGTCGTGCTCGATGCCACCGAGCAGGCGTTCACCGGCCGGGTGCCAGAGCGTGTCCTCCACCAGGTGCCGGTGCCGACCGCCGCGGGCGACGACCTCGTCGAGGGTGGCCCCGCGTACGAGGTGATGTACCTGCTGGAGGCCGACGACGAGCAGGTGACGCCGCTGCGCTCCGCGCTCGACGGACTCGGCGACTCGCTCGTCGTGGTCGGCGGCGACCGGCTGTGGAACGTCCACGTCCACACCGACGACGTGGGCGCCGCGATCGAGGCCGGCCTGGCCGCCGGGCGTCCGTACCGCATCGCCGTCACCCACTTCGCCGACCAGATCGCCCGGCAGCGCACCGTCCAGCGCTCGCGGGTCGTCGTGGCGGCCACCACCGGCGGAGGAATGGCCGACCTGTGCCGCGAGGCCGGCGCCGAGGTGCTCGAGTTCACCCGCTCCGAGCCGCTCGTCGTCGACCGGATGCGGGCCGCACTGGTGGCCTCCGGTGCCGACGAGGTCGTGGTGCTCCCGAACAACTCCCGGTATGTCGGGCTCTTCGAGGCCGCCGCGAAGGAGGTCCGGCAGGACGGCGTCCGGGTCGCGGTGATTCCGACCAGTGCCCAGGTCCAGGGGCTGGCCGCCTTGGCCGTTCACGATCCCGGCATCGGGTTCGACGACGACGTCGTCGCGATGTCGAGCGCCGCAGCGCACACCCAGCACGGTGCCGTCACCGTGGCCACAGAGCCGGGCATCACGATGGCCGGTCCGTGCGAGGCGGGCGACGTGCTCGGGGTCGTGGCCGGCGACTTCGCCTTCATCGGCTCCGACCTCGACCAGGTGGCCTGCGACGTCGTCGACCGGCTGCTCTCGCCGGGTGTCGAGATGCTCACCCTCGTCACCGGAGCCGACACCGACCCCGCACTCGCCGAACGGGTCGGCCAGCACGTCAGAGGCCAGCGCGTCGACGTCGACGTCGTCGTCTATGACGGCGGACAGGAGCACTACCCCCTGTTCGTCGCGGTGGAGTAGGTCGTTGAGCTCGTCGACAGGGTTCGAGCCGTCCACCCGCCTTCGCTCCGTCGTCGGCGACAAGACTGCGAAGGCGCTGGCGTCGGCGTTCGAGATGAGTGTGGTCGACGATCTGCTGCGTCATTACCCGCGCCGCTACGCCGACATCGGCCAGCTCACCGACCTGTCCGATCTGAGGGTGGGCCAGCACGTCACGATCATGGCCCAGGTCGTGTCGGCGAAGAACTACTCGTTTGGCCCGGGCGGACGTCGCACCCGCACCGAGGTCGTCGTCACCGACGGAACCGGTCGCCTCACGCTCACCTTCTTCCAGCAGGGCTGGCGGCTCAAGACCATGACCGAGGGCAAGGTCGGCCTCTTCGCCGGCGAGGTCGGTGAGTTCCGGGGGAGCCTGCAGCTCACGCATCCCGACTTCGAGCCCGTGGACGGCTCCGGGGAGATCAGTGAGGACTCGCGACTCGGACGCGGCATCATCCCCATCTACCGGGCGACGTCGAAGATCGCCTCGTGGCGGATCGAGCAGTCGGTCGCCCTCTGCCTCGACGGACTGGCAGAGCTGGACGACCCGCTGCCGGACGACGTCCGTTCGCATCGTGGGCTGTCCGACGTGCGCACGGCTCTGGAGGAGATCCACCGCCCGCGCGAGAAGGAGCAGTGGCAGCGGGCGCGCGACCGGTTCCGCTTCGAGGAGGCGTTCGTCCTGCAGACGGTGTTCGCGCAGCGTCGTCACGCGCTCGAGCACGATCCGGCGACCGCGCGTCCCGTCGTCGACGGTGGCCTGCGCGAGCGTTTCGCCGAGCGCCTGCCATTCGTCCTCACCGACGGCCAGCAGGAGATCGCCGACGTCATCGGTGGCGACCTCGCGCGCACCCACCCGATGCACCGGCTGCTGCAGGGCGAGGTCGGCTCGGGCAAGACGGTGGTTGCGCTGCTCGCGATGCTCCAGGTCGTCGACGCCGGTGGCCAGGCTGCGCTGCTCGCACCCACCGAGGTGCTCGCCTCCCAGCACCACCGCGCCATCACCGGTCTCCTGGGCGACCTCGCGCAGGGCGGCATGCTCGGAGGCGCCGAGGACGCCACGCGGGTGCAGCTGCTCACCGGCTCGCTCGGCGCGAAGGCCCGCAAGGAGGCACTCGAGGATGCGGCGTCCGGGGAGGCCGGCATCGTCGTCGGCACGCATGCGCTGATCCAGGAGCACGTGGAGTTCTCCGACCTCGGGCTTCTCGTGGTCGACGAGCAGCACCGGTTCGGGGTCGAGCAGCGCTCGGCGCTCGTCGACCGCTCCGAGGTCAAGCCGCACGTCTTGGTCATGACCGCGACGCCGATCCCGCGCACCGTCGCGATGACGGTGTTCGGCGATCTGGAGACCTCGACGTTGCGAGAGCTGCCGGCGGGTCGCAAGCCGATCCAGACCACGGTCGTCCCCGTCGCCGAGCGTCCTGGCTGGATGGACCGCGCGTGGGAACGCGTGCGCGAGGAGGTCGATGGCGGCCGGCAGGCGTACGTCGTCGTGTCGCGTATCGGCGTCGCGGACGAATCCGAGGACAAGGAAACTCGGTCGCTGCTGGACGTCCACGCCGAGCTGGCGTCCGGCCCGCTGTCCAAGCTGCGGCTCGGCATCTTGCACGGCCGCCTCCCGAGCGACGAGAAGGACGCCACCATGAACGCGTTCGCCGCCGGCGAGCTCGACGTCCTGGTCGCCACCACCGTCGTCGAGGTCGGCGTCGACGTGCCCAACGCCACGGTCATGGTCGTCATGGACGCCGACCGGTTCGGCGTCTCCCAGCTGCACCAATTGCGTGGACGTGTCGGTCGTGGCTCTGAGCCGGGTCTGTGCCTGCTGGTCACGGCCAGCGACCCGGACTCGCCGTCGCGCGAACGGCTCGACGCCGTTGCCGCGTCCACGGACGGGTTCGAGCTGTCGCGCCTGGACGTCGAGCTGCGTCACGAGGGCGACGTGCTCGGCGCGCGGCAGTCCGGGGTTCGATCGAGCCTGCGCCTGTTGTCGGTCGTTCGCCACGAGGACGTCATCACCGATGCGCGCGACGCCGCCCAGGACGTCGTGGCCGCCGACCCGTCCCTGACCGATCACCCGGCTCTTGCGGCTGCCGTGCGCGCGCTGGAGGAGACTGAGCAGGCCGACTATCTGGAACGCACATGACCCGCATCGTGGCTGGTCAGTGGGGTGGGCGGCGCCTGCAGACGCCCAAGGGCGAGGGCACCCGGCCCACGTCCGACCGGGTGCGAGAGGCGATGTTCTCGTCGCTGGAGTCCGAGCTGGGCGGTCTCGACGGCTGCCGGGTCCTCGACCTGTTCGCCGGGTCCGGTGCCTTGGGGCTCGAGGCGCTGTCCCGGGGAGCCGACCACGCCGATCTCGTCGAGTCCGACCGGCAGGCGGCGTCGGTCATCGCCCGCAACATCGAAGAACTGGGCGCGAGCGGAGCCCAGCTCCATCGCATGGCGGTGGAGCGATTCGTCGGCGACCTTCCGACAGTGCTGGCGGATGGGGGGCCGTACGACCTCGTGCTCCTCGACCCGCCCTACGCGCTGAGCACCGACGAGGTCGGGGTCCTGCTCACGGCGCTGGTCCAGGCCGCCGGACTCGACCCGGATGGCGTCGTGGTCGTCGAACGCTCCAAGCGCACGCCGTTCGCCTGGCCGGACGCGCTCACGGCTCTGCGGGACAAGGCCTACGGGGAGACACACCTTTGGTACGGTCGCTGACATGACGAAGGTCGTGTGCCCCGGCTCCTTCGACCCGGTCACCAACGGCCACCTCGACATCGTCGAGCGAGCGTCATCGTTGTTCGACGAGGTCGTCGTCGCGGTCCTCGTCAACGAGAGCAAGGCGAGCATGTTCACGCTGGACGAACGGCTCGACATGCTCAGCCGGGCGACGTCCGACCTGCCGAACGTCACGGTCGCGTCGTTCCGCGGCCTGCTGGTGAACTTCTGCACCGAGAACGGGGTGCAGGCGATCGTCAAGGGCCTGCGCGCCGTCTCCGACTTCGACTACGAGCTGCAGATGGCCCAGATGAACAACAGCCTCACCGACGTCGACACCGTGTTCATCCCCACCAGCCCCGAGTACTCCTTCCTCGCATCGAGCCTGGTCAAGGAAGTGGCCAAGGGCGGCGGCGACGTCAGCCGGCTCGTTCCCGACTTCGTCCTCGACCTGATGAAGGAACGGTTCGCGGGCTGAGGCCGCTTGGCGGAATCGGCTGTGGAGACGAAAGCACGGGTCTAGCGTCGCCAGTACGAGGTCTGTACCGCCCAGGTGCGGACTGTGATCGAAGGAGCGGACCCATGCCCTACGCGATCAGGCACTTCTTCCCCGGCGGCACCCAGGAGCAGTACGACGCGTCGATCGAGGCGGTTCACGGCGGCCCCGGACGCGAAAATCTGCCCGAAGGGCAGATCATGCATGGCGCCGGCGCCACCGAGGGAGGGTGGACGATCTTCGCCGTCCACGAGACCTTGGAAAGCTGGGAGACCTTCCGCGACAACGTCCTCCTGCCCAAGCTCGGTGCGGGCATCGAGGGAGCGTTCGAGGAGCCGCCGGACGAGAAGGTCTTCGAGCTGCACTCGTTCTGGTCGTAGCCCAGACGGACGCTTAGTCCGGCAGGATCGGCATCGCGGGACGTTCCGCGCGGCCGACCTGCACGGCCCGACGTACTGCCGACGACCCGTACTTGTCACGTACGGCGTCGACGGCCTCGTCGAGCTCGCCTCCGCTCGACGTCGTGAACGGCAGCGTCAGCTGCGCCGGATTGTCGTCGAGCCCTGACACCGCGAGACCGACGAGCGTGCAGCCCTTCTCCTCGATGTCGGGCAGGCGCGACAGCAGCAGGCGGCGGGCGATGTCGAGCACGAGGCTCGTGCTCATGGTCGGCCGCGACAGCGTGTGCGACGTGGTGGAGCGGGTGAAGTCGTCGAACCGCAGGCGCACCGTGACCGTGCTGCCCGGGCGCTCGGCCTTGCGCATCCGCCCCGTGACGCGGTCGACGACCCCGAGCAGCACGCGCTCGAGATCGGCCGTGGTGTGCGGACCGCGGCCGATGGCGTGCTGCGAGCCGATCGAACGACGGCGCCGGCCGGTCTCGACCCGGCGTGGGTCGCGGTTGTTGGCGAGAGCGTGCAGATGACGTGCCGCTGCCGGCCCGATGAGTGGCACCAGCTCGCGCACCCCGAGCACGGCGACCTGACCGACCGTGTGCAGGCGCACGGCGTGCAGCTTCTCGGAGGTCACCGGCCCGACGCCCCACAGCCGCTCGACCGGCAACGCGTGCAGGAACTGAAGCTCGTCCTCGATGGGAACGACCAGGAGGCCGTCGGGCTTGCAGAGCGCACTCGACACCTTGGCGAGGTACTTGGTGCGGGCGACGCCGACCGAGATGGGCAGACCGACCTTCTCGCGCACGTCGACACGGAGCTGCTGCGCGATCGTGGACGGAGCACCCCGGATGCGTCGCAGGCCGCCGACCTCGAGGAACGCCTCGTCGATGGAGATGCCTTCGACCAGGGGAGTGGTGTCGTCGAAGACCTTGAAGACGTCGCGGCTGGCCTGGGTGTACGCGTCCATGCGCGGCGACACCACGACGGCGTCGGGACACAGTCGCGACGCCTGGCGCCCACCCATGGCGGTGCGCACGCCCTTGGCCTTCGCCTCGTAGCTGCACGCCAGGACGACCCCGCCGCCGACGATGACCGGGCGCCCGCGCAGGCTCGGGTCGTCGCGCTGCTCGACCGACGCGAAGAACGAGTCGAGGTCCGCGTGCAGGACGGTGCCCTCGGTTCCGCTCCTGCGCAGGCTTTCGGTCATGTGTTCGATTATTTCATGGATGCTGTTGGATTAGGAGCCCCATGGACCCTCGCGATACCATGAACGTCGGCCTGTTCGCAGGTCGAAGTCGTGTACGTCGATGGATGGACGAAAAGTGCTTTCGGGACCTCTGGTCGTTGATACCCACGAGCTGGGACGCCGGCCAGGCAGCGAACGCACGGTCAGTCTCTCCATCGCCGCACCGGCGGACTTGGGCAGTGCAGTCTTCGGTGTGCCCGAGGGTTCGGACATCGCCATCGAGCTCCGGCTCGAGGCGGTCATGGACGGGGTCCTGGCAACAGGAACCGCCTCGGCGCAGGCCACCGGCGAGTGCGTACGGTGCCTGGACGACCTCGACGAGGACCTCGTCGTGGATTTCCAGGAGCTCTACCTGTACGACGAAGCTGGAGAAGACGAGCTGTCGCTCGAGGGAGAGCTGCTCGACCTCGAACCTGTCCTGCGGGACGCGGTGGTGCTCGCACTGCCGTTCAAGCCCGTGTGTGATCCGGAGTGTCCGGGACTGTGCCCCGAGTGCGGGGCGCGGCTCGCGGATGATCCAGACCACACACACGGCGAGGCGATCGACCCACGATGGGCGAAGCTGAGCCAACTGACAGACATTTCCACTGACATCAAGGAGTAGATCGTGGCAGTACCGAAGCGGAAGTTGTCGCGCAGCAACACGCGCCACCGCCGGTCGCAGTGGAAGGCGAAGGCCACCCAGCTGGTCGACTGCGCCAACCCCTCGTGCGACTCCAAGGTCGTCCCGCACCGCGCGTGCCCCGTGTGCGGTCAGTACGGTCCGCGCGGCGAGCGTCGCCAGGTCCTCTGACCGCGGACCTGCCCCACGTCCTCGGGGTTCCGGATCTCGATCCCGAGCTGCTCGAGCACGCCCTCACGCACCGCTCGTTCGCCTACGAGAACGGGCAGATCCCCAACAACGAACGCCTGGAGTTCCTCGGTGACTCGGTGCTCGGGCTCGTCGTCACCGACACCCTGTTCACGAACCATCCCGACCTGCCCGAAGGCCAGCTGGCCAAGCTCCGCGCTGCGGTCGTGAGCGCCAAGGCGCTCGCCGTGGTGGCCCGCACGCTCGGCATCGGCGACCACGTCCGGCTCGGCCGCGGCGAGGAGACCACCGGCGGACGCGACAAGGCGTCGATCCTGTCCGACACGGTCGAGGCGGTGCTCGGCGCCATCTACGTGCAGTTCGGCATCGAGCGCGCGTCGGACGTCATCCACACGATCTTCGACCCGGTGATCGCCGAGGCCGCCGAGCTCGGTGCCGGCCTCGACTGGAAGACGTCGCTCCAGGAGGTCACCGCCACTCACGACCTCGGCGTCCCGCGCTACGTGCTCGAGAGCGAAGGGCCCGACCACGACAAGCGCTTCACCGCGGAGGTCCACGTCGGCGAGCTGGTGTTCCCCGGCGGCTCGGGGCGCTCCAAGAAGGAGGCCGAGCAGGAGGTCGCCGAAATCGCATGGCGGGCCATCATGTCCGACCGCGAGCATGCCTGAGCTTCCCGAGGTCGAGGTCGTTCGCCGCGGGCTCGCCCAGCACGTCGTGGGTCGTCGCATCGACGACGTCACGGTGCTCGATCCGCGCTCGGTCCGCCGCCACCTTGCCGGGCCGCACGACTTCACCGCCCGCCTCACCGGCCGCACGGTCGTCGACGCCCGGCGCCGGGGCAAGTACTTGTGGCTGGCCGTCGATGGGGGAGATGCCGTGCTCTGCCACCTCGGCATGAGCGGCCAGTTCCTTCTCGGCGATGCGGATGCCGAAGCGCCCCGGCACCTGCGCATCGCCCTCGACCTCGACGACGGCGTGCGGCTCTTCTTCGCCGACCAGCGGATCTTCGGCGGCATGGCCTTCAGTGAGGACGGGGCGGAGCTGCCGCCTGAGATCGAGCACATCGCCCGCGACCCCCTCGACCCGGAGTTCGACGCCGCGGCGTTCACCGCCCGGCTCCGCAAGCGGCAGACCGGCGTCAAGCGCGCGCTGCTCGACCAGACGCTCATCTCCGGGATCGGCAACATCTACGCCGACGAGGCCCTGTGGCGAACGCCACTGCACTACGCACGAAACACGCGCCACCTGCGCACCCGGGAGATCGACGGCCTGCTGGGTCACGTGGTCGAGGTGATGGGCCAGGCCCTCGAGGAGGGCGGCACGTCCTTCGACACCCTCTACGTCAACGTCAACGGCGAGAGCGGCTACTTCGAGCGTTCGCTTGCCGTGTACGGCCAGGAGGGGCTGCCGTGCGATCGCTGCGGTACTCCGATTCGACGCGAGCCGTTCATGAACCGCTCGTCGTTTCGCTGCCCGGTCTGCCAACCGCGGCCGCGGAACGGCCGTTGGTGAGCCTTAGTTGAACTGGAACGGGTGCACGATGTCGTCGATCGTCGAGACCAGGCCGACGAAGGCCACCACTGCCAGCGCGGTGAGCGCAGCCCGGGCGACCCATGGCACGGGCATCGGCAGCTTCGACCAGACGCTCGGCGCGTCGCCGAGCCAGCGGTCGGCCAGGGCGGCCACCAGCAGGGTGTAGAGGAACGGCACAGCGAGCGTCATCGCCACACCGAGCTCGACCGGCTGCAACAGGGTGAAGTCGACGCCGTCGCTGTGCACCATCATCGAGCCGACGACCACGGTGGCGCCGATCGGCATGCTGAGCACGCGGAACCACGGTGGGCCGAAGCGCAACCCGCGCAATGCGAGGAAGATCAGCCCGCCGATCACGCCGATCACCGTGGTGATGACCAGCAGGTTCATCGTCCCGTCGAGGGTGAACTGGCCGATCGGGACGTCGTCATCGGTGCGCACACCAGCGTCTTCCGGATTGAGCTGGGCGAGCACGAACATGAAGAGTCGGCCGCCGATGCCTCCGACGACGAGCCCGCTGATGGCTCCGGCGAGAACCCCGATGCCGAGACGACGCAACACCTGGCGCATGGGAACGCCCTTCGGTTCGGAGATAGCCTGCGAGCGATGAACGAACCGTACGGTATCGAGGCGCGCGCCCGCTTCGTGTCGGAACCGCCGAAACGGGCCGGACGCACCCCGTTCGAGCGCGATCGCGCCCGGGTCGTGCACTCTGCGGCGCTGCGGCGACTCTCGGCCAAGACCCAGGTCCTCGGTGCCGGCAGCGACGACTTCGTCCGCAACCGGCTGACCCACTCGCTGGAGGTGGCGCAGGTGGCCCGCGAGCTCGGCGCGTCCCTCGGCTGCGACCCCGACATCGTCGACTCGGCCGCGTTGGCCCACGACCTGGGTCACCCGCCGTTCGGCCACAACGGCGAGGTGGCGCTCGATGAGGTCGCTACGTCATGCGGCGGGTTCGAGGGCAACGCCCAGACCCTGCGCCTGCTCAGTCGTCTGGAGGCCAAGACGTTCGCGCCGGACGGACGCAGCGTCGGACTCAATCTCACCCGCGCGACGTTGGCGGCCTGTGTGAAGTACCCGTGGGCGCGCGGCGAGGCGCCTGACGGCGGCGACAAGTTCGGGGTCTACGCCGACGACGCCGAGATGTTCGACTGGGTGCGCGCTGACGCCGAGCCGCGACGGCGTCCCATCGAGGCCCAGGTCATGGACCTGTCCGACGACGTCGCCTACTCGGTGCACGACGTCGAGGACGGCGTGGTCAGCGGCTGGTTCACGCTCGACCTCGACTCGTTGGACGAGTCGGCAGTCCACCGCGTCGCCCGCGACTGGTACGACGAGGGCCTCGACACCGAACGGCTGGCCGCGGGCCTCGAACGTCTCGAAGCGATGCCGGAATGGCCGCGCGAGCCACTCGATCCGAGTCGGGCCTCCCGGGCGGTGCTCAAGAGCCTCACCAGCGCGCTGATCGGTCGTTTCGTCGTCGCGGCGGAGTCGGCCACGGTGCAGCGGTGGGGCAAGGGGCCGCTCGTGCGATATGCCGCCGACCTGGAGGTCCCGGAATCGACCCGCGACGAGATCACCGTCCTCAAGGCCATCGCTGCGCACTACGTCATGAAGTCCGACGACCGGATCCCGCAGCAGGAGTCGCAGCGGTCGTTGCTCCAGAGCCTGGTGAAGGTGCTGGTCGCATCGGAGGGCCGCGAGCTCGAGCCGGACATCCGCGCCGACCACGACGCCGCCCCCGACGACGCGGGCCGTTTGCGTGCGGTCGTCGACCAGGTCGCGGGCCTCACCGACATCTCCGCACCGCTCTGGGGAGAGCGCCTCGGACTGTAGGCGCCACCGCTTAGGATCGGCCCATGGCGGTGCTGGCATGACTGGGCTCATCAAGGACGAGGACATCCAGCTCGTCCGTGAGCGTGCCCGCATCGACGAGGTCGTCGAGCAGTACGTCACCCTCCGCAACGCCGGCGGCGGCTCCCGCAAGGGCCTGTGCCCGTTCCACGACGAGAAGTCGCCCTCGTTCAACGTGCGGCCGGCGCAGGGCTACTACCACTGCTTCGGGTGTGGCGTCGGTGGCGACTCGATCAAGTTCCTGATGGAGATCGAGGGGCTCACGTTCGTCGAGTCGGTCGAACGACTGGCGTCCAAGTACGGCATCCAGCTGCGCTATGAGGAGGGCACTCCGTCCGGCCCGCGCCGCGACCCGCGTCAGCGTCAACGGCTGCTCGAGGCGCACCGGTTGGCGGGGGAGTTCTACGCCTCGGCGCTGACGACACCCGACGCCGAGCCGGGCCGGACATTCATCACCGACCGCGGATTCGACCAGTCGGCGGCCGAGACGTTCGGCATGGGTTGGGCGCCACGCGGGGGAGAGGCGCTGGTCTCGCACCTCAAGGGGAAAGGCTTCACCGACGAGGAGCTCACCGTCGGCGGGCTCGCCTCGCGCGGCCAGCGCGGCCTGTACGACCGGTTCCGCGGCCGCCTGCTGTGGCCGATTCGCGAGATGACCGGCGAGATCATCGGGTTCGGCGCCCGGCGGATGTTCGACGACGACAAGGTCGAGGCCAAGTACCTCAACACGTCCGAGACGCCGATCTACAAGAAGAGCCAGGTGCTTTACGGCCTCGACCTCGCCCGCAAGCACATCTCCTCGTCCAGCCAGGCCGTCGTCGTCGAGGGCTACACCGACGTCATGGCCTGTCACCAGGCCGGCGTGCGCACGGCGGTCGCCACGAGCGGCACCGCGTTCGGCGAAGAGCATGCCCGTATCCTGCGCCGCGTCCTGCTCGACCACGACGCCTTCCACGGCGAGGTCGTGTTCACGTTCGACGGCGACGAGGCCGGCCAGCGGGCCGCCATGAAGGCGTTCGCGGGCGACCAGCAGTTCGTCGCGCAGACCTACGTGGCCGTCGAGCCACGCGGCATGGATCCGTGCGACCTCCGGCTCGCCGACGGTGACGCCGCCGTGCGCGAGCTCGTGGCGTCGCGCATCCCGCTCTACCGCTTCGTCCTCGAGAACACCCTGGCGCGCTACGACCTCGACCGCGGCGACCAGCGCGTCGATGCCGTGCGGGAGTCCGTCGGCCTGGCCACGGCGATCCGTGACAAGAGCAAGGTCGAGGCGTTCTTCCGGGAGATCGCCACCAAGGTCGGCGTCGACATCGACCAGGTGCGCGCCGAGCACCGGCGCCGCAAGGCACCGGCCCAGTCCAAGACGCAACCGCAGGTGCAGGCCGGGGCGGTCGACGAGGCCGAGCAGCCGGCCGAACCTGCACCGTTCGTCAGCTTCGGTGCCCCGCAGTTCGCCGACGAGCGCGAGGCGCTCAAGGCCATCGCGCAGTTCCCGCACCTCGCGCACGAGCACGTCACCGACGTGCACGAGAACGACTTCACCCATCCGGTGGCGCAGGAGATCTGGCGACATATCAGCGAGCAGGAGTGGCCCACCGGCCCGGACTCGTCGTGGGTGCCGCGCATCTCCGACTCCTTGCCTTCCGACGACCTGCGCCATGTGCTGTCGGTCGCTGCGGTGGAGCCGCTGCGCGCTCGGGAGTCGTCGACGAAGGCCGTGGTCGCGGCCACCATCGCGCAGCTGCAGGCGCTCACACTGGCGCGTCGCATCACCGAGCTGAAGTCGAAGCTCCAGCGCACCAATCCGGTCGAGCAGACCGAGAGCTACAACCGGATGTTCGGCGAGCTCATCGCCCTGGAGCAGCAGCATCGTGCGATGCGCGGCCGCGCCATCGGTGCCTGACAGCGCGTCCCCAACCCGTATCTGTCCACAGTCGTCCATCGATCCGAGCCAGCGGATCGGTGGCGCGTCGACGCTGGTCACGTGCCCTCACTCGCGCGTCACCTGCTCTCACAGCCGCCGATCGAACCGGATCGGGAGCGCACGCTCGCCGAGGCCGCCCGCGCGGGAGATCGCGTCGCTCGCGACGATCTCGTCCGCGAGAGCCTGCGGCTCGTGGCGCTCCGCGCCCGGAGTCTCGGCCTGCGAGGCGACGCCCTCGACGAGGCCATGCAGTCGGGGACGCTTGGCCTGATCGCGGCCGTTGACCGGTTCGATCCGGGCCGCGGTTGCCGGCTGGCCACCTATGCGTGGCCGTGGATCACCGCGGCCATCCGGGCGACCGTGCGTGCGGACCCACCGCACCGAGCGCTCGACGCCGCCGGCTCCGGTGCGGCTCCCGACCCGCCCGACGATCTCCGGCCCGCCCTCGCGCATCTGCCGACTCGGCTGGCCGCCGTGATCCGCCTGCGATACCGCCTGGATGAGCCCGCCGGCCCGCCCCGCAGCCGGAATGAGGTGGCGATGCTGCTCGGATTGACCGTGGGTCAGGTGCGGGCCGACGAGGCGCGGGCGATGGCGCATCTACGCAGTCGGCTTGCTAAGGTTGGCCACCGTGCTCCTCCCAGTATTGGCTGATGGTGGAGCCGATCCCCTGTAGCTCAATTGGCAGAGCATTCGGCTGTTAACCGGAGGGTTGTTGGTTCGAGTCCAACCGGGGGAGCAGCTACTCGCCGTACGACATCGAGAACACCTCGAACGCCGCACCGTACGTGACGCCGAGCCGGCCTCCGGCAGGGCGTGAGACGCCTTCGAGGAACTCGGAGGGGTCGAAGTTCGCCCAGCTACCGCCCAGTCCGGCGATGTAGGCCTCGTGCGCCTTCAGCGATTCCACGCCACGGTCGAACGTGTCCGTGGTGTCGACGCCGTGGGCCGCTTCAGGCGATCCGGCCGCCCACAGCTGGCGGACGTCGCCCCATGGCTCGACGCCGTCGGTGAGCTGTTCGGGAAAGACCCATCGGTTGCCGGCGTCGCGGATGGCGTCGAGCGTGCCTTTGCCGACGGCGATGTGGTCGGACTGGTTCGGGAACGTGCCGCCCCACGACTCCCGGAAGTTGTTCGTGATGACGATGTCGGGACGGTGCTTGCGGATGACCGCGGTGATCGCGCGGCGCAGTGGCAGTCCGTACTCGACGATGCCGTCCGGCAGGCCGAGGAACTCCACCGTCTCGACGCCGACGACGTGTGCTGAGGCGATCTGCTCGCCGATCCGCACCTCGCGGGCCTCATCCGGTGTCATGCCGTCGATGCCCGCCTCACCGCTGGTGACGAGGCAGTAGACGACGGTCTTGCCCTGGTCGGTCCAGCGCGCGATGGCCGCCGCCGTACCGAACTCGACGTCATCGGGGTGGGCCACCACGACCAGCGCGGTCTCCCACGACTCGTCCACGGGCTCCAGAGGGGGGCGATCCATGTGACTAGGCTATTCCCCGCGCGGGGAGGTAGCTCAGCCGGTCAGAGCAGAGGACTCATAATCCTTAGGTCGTGGGTTCGAGCCCCACCCTCCCCACCAAGAACCGAAGTGTTGTGAGTCGTTCAGTCGCGAGGCTCATCATCCTTAGGTCGTGGGTTCGAGCCCCACCCTCCCCACCAAGAGCCGAAGTGTTGTGAGTCGTTCAGTCGCGAGGCTCATCATCCTTAGGTCGTGGGTTCGAGCCCCACCCTCCCCACCAAGAGCCGAAGTGTTGTGAGTCGTTCAGTCGCGAGGCTCATCATCCTTAGGTCGTGGGTTCGAGCCCCACCCTCCCCACCAAATGACTCACGGCGCCGGCGCGAGGATCCACAGCACCTTGCACGGCCGGGGGCCGGGGTTGCGCCAGGTGTGCGGAGAGTTGCCGGGGAAGGTCATCGCGTCGCCCGCCGTCAGCGTCTCGGAGTGGTCGCCGAGCACCACTTCGACGGTGCCGGACAGGACGTATGCGCATTCCGCGTCGCAGGCCAGAGCGTAGAGCTCGTCGCCGCCGTTGCCGCCGGGTTCGATGACGGAGTGGATCACCTCGAGTGCGGCCTGCGTGCCGGGAGTGATGACACGCTCGGTGGCGCCCTCGCCGCCGAAGTTGATGAGTCGCCCTTCGCCGGAGCGGATGACCGATGAGCGTGGGGGATCGAACAGCTCACCCACGCGCAGGCCGAGCACCTCGCACACCGTGACCAGCGACGCGACGGAGGGGGAGACGTCGTCGCGCTCGAGCCGGCTGACGAAACCCTTCGTGAGTCCGGCGGCCTGGGCGACCTGGTCGAGGGTGAGGCCGCGCGTCTTGCGCGCCGTGCGCAGCTTGGTCCCGATGAGCACGGTGGGACGGGCTCGATCGGGAGCGGCCGGCGGGGTCCGGGTGCTCATGCGCCCAGCTGAATCGCCACGGCACGCACGGGCCCGCCGTCGGCGCCAGTGAGTCGGACCGGGGTGCAGGCGACGAGGAAGTCGCCCTCGGGCAGCTCTGACAGGCGGAAGTTCTCACCGATGACCCCGTCCAGGCGCGAGATGAGGTGATGGCAGGGGAACCCGACACCGGGGTGCTCGTCGTCGGGGGTCTCGTCGATGTTGATGGCATCGAGGCAGAAGGTGCGGGCTCCCAGGTCGAGCATCCGCTGGCACGCGTCGGCCGACAGGAAGGGGTGCTCGAAGTAGCGCGGGTCGCCGTAGTGCGCGCTCCACCCGGTGCGCAGCATCACGATCACGCCCGGCTCGATCTGGTCGGCGACCGGTGCGACGTGCTCCCAGGTGATCTCCGCCCGCGGATCCAGCCCGGTGGCATCGACGACCACTCCGGGCCCGACGAAGCGGTCGACCGGCACCTCGTCGATGCGCAGGCGGTCCTCCTCGAAGTGGTACGGCGCGTCGACGTGCGTACCCGACTGCGAGCCCATGTGGATCGCCAAAAGGTTGAACCCGTCCGCCTCGATCGTGCTGTGCACCTCGAACCGCGGGGACGGGTCTCCGGGGTAAACGACCGTCCCGTCGTCCACCGGCACGGACAGATCGATGACCCGCTGAACTCTCATGGGCAACAACTATTGCACAGCAGTAAACCCCGCGCTAAAGTCCAGACACCCTTCGTCGTGTCGTTCTCAGGAGTGGTCATGAGCAGAGCCGACGTACCGGCCGATCCCATCCAGCGGCCCCGCGCCACCGAGGTCGAGCAGCACGGGATCGACACGATTCCCTCCGGGCACCGTCACTCCGGGCCGTTCGACCTGTTCCGGATCCAGTTCGGTGGCGCGAACACCTTCGCGACCGTCATCCTCGGCACCTTCCCCATCCTGTTGGGACTGTCGCTGTGGGAGGCCGTCGCCGCGACCGTGCTGGGTGTCCTGGTCGGGGCGTTGATCCTGATGCCGATGGGCCTGTTCGGCCCGCTGACCGGCACCAACAACGCGGTGTCCTCGGGCGCGCACTTCGGGGTACGCGGACGGGTCCTGGGCTCCTTCCTGTCGCTGCTGACCGCGATCGCCTTCTACTCGATATCGGTCTGGGTCAGCGGCGACGCCCTGGTGGGCGGGCTGATCCGGCTCTTCGGAGTCTCCGACTCCGACCTCCTCCGCGGCGTCATCTACGCCGTGCTCGGCGCGCTGGTCATCGTCGTCGTGGTCTACGGCTTCGCCTTCATGCTGCTGGTCAACAAGGTCGTGGTCGTCGGAAACACCGTCCTGATCCTGCTGGGCGTGGTGGCCTACGCCGGCGACATCGACCTCAGCTTCAACCCGGGCCCCGACGCCTACGCGCTGGGCAGCTTCTGGCCCACGTTCGTGCTGTCCGCGCTGATCGTGATGGGCAACCCCATCTCCTTCGGCGCCTTCCTGGGCGACTGGTCGCGCTACATCCCCGAACGCACCTCGCCCCGCTCGCTCCTGCTGGCGACGCTCGGCGCGCAGGCAGCCACCCTGGTGCCGTTCCTGTTCGGGGTGGTGACGGCGACGCTGGTCACCGGTGACGACTACATCGTCGGCCTCATCACCTTCTCGCCGCTGTGGTACGCGGTGCTGCTGATGGTGGTGGCCTTCCTCGGCGGCCTGTCCACGGGCATCACCTCGCTGTACGGCACCGGGCTCGACTTCTCCTCGGTGTTCCCGCGGTTCAGCCGGGTCCAGGCCTCGCTGTTCATCGGTGCGATCGCGTTCGTGTTCATCCTGGTCGGGAGGCTCGCCTTCGACCTGATCGACAGCGTCAACGCCTTCATCGGTGCGATCGTCATCTGCACGACGCCCTGGATGATCATCATGACGATCGGGTACATCGTGCGGCGCGGCCACTACGGCGCCCCGGAGCTCCAGGTGTTCAACCTTGGCATGCAAGGCGGTGCGTACTGGTTCAACGACGGCATCAACTGGCGCGGGGTGGCGGCGTGGATCCCCGCCGCGGTCGCCGGCCTGCTGTTCGCGAACTACCCACCGCTCATCGAGGGCCCGTTCCGCAATGCGGCGGGCGGTGTCGACATCAGCCTTCCGGTGGCCCTCGGGCTCGCTGCTGCGCTCTATCTGACGATGCTCTTCGTCGCGCCCGAGCCGCGCTACGTGTTCGGTCCGGACGGCCCGCGCTGGGTTCCCGCCCGCGAGATGGAAGTCCCTGCAGTCGTCGAGAATCCACGTGCCTCTTCGCACCGGCAGATCCTGCGCAACCGCAAGGCCGATCAAGAGGCCGTCGATGAGCTCAAGGAGGGCTCGTCACGTGACTGAGTCGCTGCCGCGGCTGGTGACCGGCGACCACGTCGGACAGCTGGACAACAGCAAGGTGCCGCGGTTCGCGGGACCATCGACCTTCGCCCAGCTGCCGCGCATCGACGAGGTCGACAGCACCGACATCGCGGTGGTCGGCATCCCGTTCGACGCCGGCGTCTCCTACCGCCCCGGTGCGCGCTTCGGCCCGGCCGCGATCCGGGCCGCGTCCAAGCTGCTGCGGCCCTACAACCCCGCGGCGGACCTCTCGCCGTTCGCCGTCCAGCAGGTCGCTGACGCCGGCGACATGGTGGTCAATCCGTTCTCGCTCGACGAGGCGGTCACCGGCATCGAGCGCGCGGCGCGCGAGCTGCGCGAGCGCGCATCCCGCTTGCTGGTGCTCGGCGGCGACCACACCGTCGCGCTTCCGTTGCTGCGTGCGGTCGCGTCGACGGAGCCGGTGGCGGTGGTGCACTTCGACGCGCACCTCGACACCTGGGACAGCTACTTCGGCGCGGCATACACCCACGGCACCCCGTTCCGGCGCGCGTCCGAGGAAGGCCTGCTGGACACCTCGGCCTGCGTGCACGTAGGCACCAGGGGTCCGTTGTACGGCGCAGGCGACCTCGTTGACGACCGCGAGCTCGGATTCGCCGTGGTACCCGCGACCGAGATCGACGCGCTGGGCGCAGCGGGCATCGCGGAACGCATCCGGGCACGGGTGGGGGACCGCCCGATCTACATCTCCATCGACATCGACGTGCTCGACCCCGCTTTCGCGCCGGGCACAGGGACGCCAGAAGCCGGTGGCATGACGAGCCGCGAGCTGCTGGCCGTGCTGCGAGAACTGGCAGGGCTCCGGATCGTCGGAGCCGACATCGTCGAGGTGGCGCCGGTCTACGACCACGCCGAGATCACCAGCATCGCCGCCTCTCACGTCGCCTACGAGCTGGTCGGCGCCATGGCCGAAACGGACGCCTCGTGACCCCGGCGTCGTTCGCCGCGTCACTCGTCGCTGCATTCGCCGCCAGCGACGCGACGGCGTACTTCGCGCACTTCCACCCCGACGCCAGCTTCCTGTTCCACGACACCCCCGGCCTCATCCGGTCGCGGGCCGACTATGAGGTTCTCTGGGCGCAGTGGGAGCGGGAGGACGGTTTCCGCGTCGTCGCCTGCGAATCCACCGACCAGCATGTGCAGGAGCACGGGGACCTCGCGGTGTTCACTCACGCGGTCCGAACGAGAAGGGTCATCGCAGGCACGGAGGAAGAGCTCCACGAGCGCGAGACGATCGTGCTCCTGCGCGATGGCGACAGCTGGACCTGCGTCCACGAGCATCTGTCGCCGGACCCTGGTGCCACTGACTAGGCTGTCGCCCCATGACGGACGCTGTGATCGCCGATCTCGACGGGACGCTGTGCGACGTGGCCGGCATCCTGCATCACCTCGAGGGCGAGGAGCGCGACTTCGCCGCCTTCCACGCCGCGTCGGCCGACTGCCCACCGCGCGCCGAGGTCGCGGACGCCGTCCGGGCCGCCCACGACGCGGGCAAGGCGGTCCTCGTCGTCACGTCGCGCGAGTTCATCTGGCGCGACCTCACTCTCGACTGGCTGGTCGGGAACGAGATTCCCTATGACGAGCTCGTGATGCGGATCGTCGGCGACTACCGTGCCGACGACGTCGTGAAGGCCGAGATGCTCGACCAGATTGAAGCCGACGGCTGGTCGGTATCGGAGGCGTGGGAGGACAGCGCGGACATCGTCGAGCTGTGGGAGTCGCGCGGCATTTCGGTGCACGCGGTCTGAGACAGCACACTAGGCTTCGGAGCCACCATGATGGCTGCCAACGGATCGCCGACGCAGAGAGGACGAATGATGGACCTCACCCGCAGGGAGACGCTGGCAGCGGTGATGATCGGCGCGGTCGGCGTTGGCCTCGCGCTGGCCATCCTGCTGGACTCGTGGCGATGGTCCCTCGGTTTCTTCGGTGCTCTGACGCTGCTGCTCTGGGGGGTCATCCTGAAGATCCTCGGACGCCAGAACGCCGCCCGGGCGGCCGCTCTCGGACGGATCGAGCAGAAGCTCGACAACCTGGCGCTTCGTGTCGTCGCCGAGTCGCAGGCGACCCACCGCGAGCTCGGTGGCCTGATCGAGGAGCTCGGCAGCGCGCTGCGCAGGAGCGAATCGCCCAAGGCGTAGCTGGTCATCTTTCACAGGTCGGCGACGCGCCACTATGATCTTGGACATTCGTGTCATCGACGGGGCGAATCCGCAGGACGATGGGTGGGTGGACATGTCGAGCAGTGCCGACGTGACCTCCTCGCTCCGCGACCTCGCGCTCCACGTGCGCAAGAGCAGCCTCACGGTCGCGTACGAGTGCGCGCGATACCGGTACGAAGAGTCGCCGGACCTGCTCGCCCTGATGGCCAGCCGGGGTGAGATGACCTACGGCGACGTGCTCGCCACGGTCCGCGACATCCTCGCCGGCCAGCTGTCCCCGGTTGAGGCACGCACCGTGCTCGATCCGTACGCGCTGTCCTCGTTGGCGCGCCTGATGGCAGCGTTGTCGACGCCCAGCCAGGACTTCACCGAGTCGGCGGACATCACCCGGGCCGTGCGCATGATCCACGGGCCGGTTCGCCTCGCTCGAGATGCGATGAAGATCGAGGCGCACACGAATCTTGCCGTCGGACGGCTCGACCACGTCGAGCGACTGCTCGACGAAGGTCTGGTCGGGCCGGTCACGCGATGGACGGCGGAGGCAGAGCTTGCGCACCCGGTGAGAGGGCGCCCCGGAAGCACGGAGCAGAGCTGGCTCGACGCCCTGAACGAGCGGCTCTCGGGCCAAGGCCTCCTGCCGGTCTCGCTGGCCGACCACGCAGGCACCCCCTTCGATCGACTGTGCGCAGACGTGCCTGCCGACCGGTTCGTCGACGGCGACCCGCTGGTCACGGTCATCATGTCGACCTACAAGCCCGACGAGAGCTTCCGCACGGCGGTGTCCTCGCTCGTCGCGCAGACCTGGCGCAACCTCGAGATCCTCGTGGTCGACGACTGCTCCCCACCGGAGTTCGACGAGCTGCTCGAGTCCGTCACCGCGATGGACGCACGGATCCGCCTCATTCGCATGCCCGAGAACGGGGGCACCTACAAGATCCGCAATCACGCGATCGCGCAGTGTCGCGGTTCGATCGTCACGTTCCAGGACTCCGACGACTGGGCCCATCCCGAGCGCATCGAACGTCAGGTCATGCCGTTGCTGGAGCCCACCGGGCTGGTCTCCACGCACGCGCGAACGATGCGCTTGCACGACGACCTCTCGACCGTGGCTGTCGGATACAGCTCGTTCCGCAGCGCAGCTGCGTCCTTGATGTTCCGCAAGGACATCGTGCTGGCGTCGCTGGGTGGCTTCGACGAAGGCCGGAAGGGCGCGGACACGGAGTTCGCGGAGCGAATCCGAGCCGTCTTCGGAGCAGATGCCAATCACGTGGTCAGAGAGCTGCTCGTGCTGACCCAGCTCACGGAAGGGTCGCTGTCACGCGCAGAACTCGCCTTCGGCTGGAACCACGGGTCGCGCGTCGTCTATCGCGATGCGTATCAGTTCTGGCACCGCGAGATCGTCGCCGGGCGGTCGTCAGCGTTCTTGGCGCCAGGTGCAGCGCGCACGTTCCCGGCGCCGGAACGCGTCATCACCGGGCGAGAAGCCCCGCCACAGACGTGCGACGTGCTGTGGATCTCCGACTGGCGCAGTGGGTTCGGGCGCTACGCGGGAGCGAGTGCCCAGGTGGAAGCCGTGGCGTCCGCCGGCATGTCGACCGTGGTGGCCCACGCCACCGCCGTCCGGCACGCCGATCGCACGCGCTTGCACAAGGACGACGACATCATGCGGCTCCAGGCCGACGGGCTCACCCGGTTCGCGATCTGGGCCGAGTCCATGCACGCGCGCCTGCTCGTCGTCACCGATCCTGAGCTCCTCGCCCTGACCCGTCCGTCCAGCGCGATCGGACTGTCTGCGGACCGGATCGTCGTCGTCGCCGGCCATCCACCCTCGGCGCCGACTGGCGCGTGGCTGACCTATCACCCCGCCGCGGTAGAGCGGAGCGCCGAGCGGATGTTCGGGACGAAACCCGAGTGGTTGCCGGCGCACGGCGGCATCGCCGACGACCTCCGGGTGCATGGAGCCACCGGGCAGGTCCTGCCGCCACAGCACCTTCGAGTCGTGCCGGACGTGCGGCGGCGTCCGTACACCGGGCCGCGCGGTGGCTCTCGTCTGATCGTCGGCACCACAGCGCTCGAGCTGCCCCGCCGGGATCGTCCGTCCTGGACGAGGTTGCGGCGCATGCTGCCCCAGGACGACACGTATGACGTCCGGCTGCGCGCCGATCCTCTGGTCGTCGAAGCGGTGCTGGCCGGTCGGCGGATCCCGCCGGGCTGGCTGGTCATGGACGAGTCCATCCCGCTGCGCGGCTTTCTGCGTCAGCTCGACGCGTTCGTGGCGATCCCGCCCCGGTCCTGGGGACCTGCGCTTCCGTGGTCTGCGGTTGCCGCGCTGGCCGAGGGCGCGGTCGTGGTGATCGATCCGGCCTACAGGCCGCAGCTCGGGAACGCCGCCGTGTACGCCGGGGCCGTGGACGTCCACGACGAGCTCAAGGCCCTGGCCGCAGATCCGGATCGGCTGGCCGAGCAGCGCGAGCGCGGGTACGCGTTCTGCCGTGACGTGCTGTCCGCAAAGGGCACCGTGGACCTGGTCAGCGAGCTCGCCGGGCTCGCCACGGCGAACCGGTAGCTACACGCCGAACGAAGCGCGCTCTGACTCCGGCACCAGCTCGGCGAGCTCGGGGTGCTCGCGCATGACCTTCGGCACGAACGAGCAGTACGGCAGCACCGTGCCGCGTCGGTCGCGGATCGTCTCGAGTGCACGCACCACCAGCTTCGCGCCGTAGCCGCGACCCTCGAACTGGGGGAACACGCGGGTGTGCGGAATGGAGTACTCGCCGCCGTCCTCGCGATAGTCGAGGTAGCCCACCAGCTCGTCGTCCACGGTCATCTCGAAGCGCGAGGCGGTGGGATTGTCCTTCACGGCGGTGTCCATGAGTCCATTTTCCCACGTCATTCAACCCGCGCCACGCCGGTGATGCTTGGTGGCGATGGGTCTGATGGGGCAGAATGGAAGCGCGCGTGATCCGGGCCGAGCAGTGCCGGTGGACGAGAGACGTTGGGGAAGACGGATTCTCGAACACCAGGAGGCACCATGAGCATCCCGACCCGTGGCGTCCTGTACGTCCACTCCGCGCCGTCTGCGCTGTGCCCGCACGTCGAGTGGGCGGCGTCCGGTGTGCTCGGAATCTCCGTCGACGTCGACTGGGTGGCACAACCCGCCGAGTCGGGCACGTACCGTACCGAGATCTCCTGGCAGGCCCCGGTCGGTTCCGGGGCCGCGCTCGCATCCGCCCTGCGTGGTTGGGAGCGGCTGAGGTTCGAGGTCACCGAGGAGCCCACCGCGTCCTCGGAGGGTGCCCGCTACAGCTACACGCCCGATCTCGGCATCTTCCACGCCATGACCGGACTGCACGGCGACGTCCTCATCCCCGAGGACCGCATCAAGGCATTTCGCGTCAAGGCTGCGCTCGGCGAGATCTCGATCGACCAGGCGCTCGACGGGCTGCTCGGGGTGGCGTGGGACGCCGAGCTCGAGCCGTTCCGCCATGCCGGTGACGGCGCCCCGGTGCGCTGGCTCCACCAGGTGATCTAGCGGTCGACCTAGCCGATCGTCACGCTGACGGCCGGCGTCTTCGCGTCGGAGTCCTCGTGGGCCAGGCGGAAGTCGCGCTTGCCGGTGCGCGACGTGTAGATCTCGGTGCGGTACTTGCCGCCACCGCGCGTCTCGACGGTGACCGGGAACTCGTCCCACTTCTCGCCGGGATCCTTGACCTGGACCTGGAGCTCCTCGCCGCCGCCGAGGGCCGGGAACGCACCCTCGATGGTGAAGCGCTCGCCCGGTGACACCTCGGTGTTCGGGATCGTGAGGGTCGGATCGGGGTCGGGAGTCTCCTCAGCGCTCGGTGTCGGCGTCGTCGTGGCCGTGGGGGTCGAAGTCGTCGGCGCCGGCGTGGTCGGCACCGTGAGTGACGGCAGCTCCGTCGAGCTGATGCCGGTGGCCCCGATGAGAACGGCACTGGTCAGCCCGACCACGATGCCGACGACGGCCCCGACGCCGGCGAACCAGTACGCCAACCGCTTGAACGCGCTGCGTCGTTCTTCGGGATCAACCTCGGTGTGCAGCGGGGGAGCTTCCGTCGGCGGGGCGTCCCCGGGGAGGGGACCTGAGCTCGGCGGCGGCGGACGGTAGGTGGTGCTCCGCGGCGCACGGGCACCGTCGTGTCGCATGACGGCGTTCACGGCGTCGGCCACGGTGCGTACTCCGTTGACCGAATCGTCGGAGAGGTAGATGTCGTAACGGCGTCCGAGCTCGTCGCCCACCTCCACGATGGCCAGCGAGTCGACCCCGAGCTCCTTGAGCTCGGCGTGGTCGACGACGTCAGCGGGTGCACAGTCGACGACCTGCACGAGGATGTCCGTCAGGGTGCTGCGGACGTCCTCGGCGTTGATGTCGTCGGGGAGAGGCACTCGATGAGTCTACCGGCGTTTCGGCAGGTCGGGCCCCGCTGTGCCGGGCGGTCAGGTGACGCTGGGGACCGCGTCGCCGGAGTCGGCGTCTGCTCTCGGTTCCGGGGCCGAGGCCTCCGACTGCTCGTCCTCCGCCAGTCGTCGCTTGCGTCGACCGCGGTTTCCGGTGGCCCACGCGCCGAGCGACACCGATGCCCAGCCGATGATCGCGCCGGCGACGTCGTCGGCGATGTAGTGCCAGCCGAAGTAGACGGTGGCCAGCAGCGTCATGACCAGGAACGCCCAGCCCGCGATGCGGGTGGCGGCGCGCTGGCCGGTGCGCTCGAAGAACAGGCACGCTGTGACGACGACGGAGACGTGCAGCGACGCGAACCCGGCGATGCCGAAGATGTCGGTGCCGGTGGGATCGGCCTTGAACGTGACGCCGTTCTTGAACAGCGAGTTCTGCAGCGCCGACACACCGGAGTCGGGGAGCGCGGAGAACATCGACGGCTGGAAGAACGCCGGGCCGAGCGTCGGGAGGGTGTAGTAGCTCACCGTGCCGAGCACCCAGTTGAGGGCGAGAGCGGTCGCATACCAGGCGCCGAGCGAGACGTTGCGGCTCCACGTCAGCACGAGGCCGAGGGTGAGCGGGATCAGGGGGAGGTAGGCGAGGTACGAGGTGGCCAGGATCTGGGCCACGAAGCCGGTGCCGAGCACGTCGTGCATCAACGGTGCCGGGTTGTTGCCGAACATCAGGAAGTGGTCGAGCTGCAGCAGGTCGTGGTCGTAGAGACGGTCGTGGATCAGCGGCAGGTAGCTCTTGAGATTGCGGTAGCTGACGTAGCAGATGTAGAACGCGACCAGGCCGGTGGCGATGTTGCCGACGCGGGCCCACGTCCACTCCTCTCGCACGATCGTGCGCATCGTTGGCAAAGCCTGACGCCACCCGGCGCGACGAATGGCCTGCGGGATGATGCCCGCGGCGAAGAACAGCAACCCGATCAACGGGAGCCGGATGTAGGCAGGTCCGAGGAAGCCGTCGGGGTCGCGCAGCGGCACCCCGAGACGATTCGACGCGATGATGGCGGTCAACCCGACGGCGACGGACATGATCACCGCAAAGGTGTAAGGCCATCGACGCATGGCGAACATCTTATGACCGACGACTAAACGACTCCTGAGATCCCGAGGTGTGGACGATCACCCTCTGGCCTGCGGTGGGGCACGTTCTCGTCAGGCGTCGGTTCCCTCCTGGGCCACGCCCACGACGGCCGTGGGGTCGTCGATCCTCAGGGTCGTGAATGCCTCGCTGACGACGGCCGGATCGATCTTCGACTGCTGGGCCAGCGTCTGGAGCACGGCGACGACGATCGACTCGGCGTCGACCTGGAAGACACGGCGGGCGGCGGCCCGGGTGTCGGCGAAGCCGAACCCGTCGGTGCCGAGCGACTGCCAGGCACCGGGCACCCACCGGGCGATCTGGTCGGGGACGGCGCGCATGTAGTCGCTGACCGCCACGGTGACCGAGGACCGGTCCATGAGCTTCGAGGTGATCCATGGCACCCGCGTGTACTGCCCGGGGTGGTTGAGGTTCCACTTCTCGGCTTCCACGGCGTCTCGGGCGAGCTCGTTCCACGACGTGACGGACCAGACGTCGGCGGCGACGTCGTAGTTCTCGGCGAGCATCTCCTGGGCCTTGAGCGCCCAGGGGACTGCGACGCCGGACGCCATGATGCGCGTGGGGATCGAGCCCTTCTCGGCCTGGCGGAACAGGTAGGCGCCCCTGAGCACGCCCTCGACGTCGAGGTCGTCCGGCTCGACCGGCTGGCTGATCGGCTCGTTGTAGACGGTGAGGTAGTAGATGACGTCCTCGCCGTGCGGGTACTCGTCGGTGGAGCCGTACATCCGCGCCAGGCCGTCCTTGACGATGTGGCTGATCTCGAAGCCGTAGGCCGGGTCGTAGTGGACGACGGCCGGGTTCGTCTGCGCGATGAGCGGCGAGTGGCCGTCGGCGTGCTGCAGCCCCTCGCCGGTGAGCGTGGTGCGACCTGCGGTGGCGCCGATGAGGAAGCCGCGCGCCAGCTGGTCGGCCATCGACCAGATCGAGTCGGCGGTGCGCTGGAACCCGAACATCGAATAGAACATGTACATCGGGATCATCGGCTCGCCCTGCGTGGAGTACGCGCTGCCGGCTGCGATCGCCGACGCCATGGCACCCGCCTCGCTGATGCCCTCGTGCAGGAGCTGACCGCTCACGGACTCCTTGTAGGCGAGCAGCAGCTTGCGGTCGACCGACTCGTACGTCTGCCCGTGTGGGCTGTAGATCTTGGCGGACGGGAACATCGAGTCCATGCCGAACGTGCGGTACTCGTCGGGAGCGATCGGCACGATGCGTTCGCCGATCTCGGGGTCCTTCATCAGGTCGCGCAGCAGCCGGACGAAAGCCATCGTCGTGGCGATCTGCTGTTTGCCGGAGCCCTGCTTGAGCGGGGCGTAGACGTCGTCGCCGGGCAGCTTGAGCGGAGTCGGGTCGACCTTGCGCAAGGGGACCGACCCGCCGAGTGCGTCGCGGCGCCCCTTCATGTACTGGATCTCCTCGCTGTCGTTGCCCGGGTGGTAGAACGGCGCGAGATCGTCGCCATCGATCTGCTCGTCGGAGATCGGGATGGCGAGGCGGTCACGGAAGCCCTTGAGGTCGTCCTTGGTGAGCTTCTTCATCTGGTGGGTCGCGTTGCGGCCCTGGAAGGACTCGAGCAGCCAGCCCTTGATGGTGTGGGCCAGGATGACGGTCGGCTGACCGGTGTGCTCCACGGCCGCGTCGAACGCCGCGAACACCTTGCGGTAGTCGTGCCCGCCGCGGGGGAGGCGCTCGATCTGCTCGTCGGAGAGGTGCTCGACCATCTTGGCCAGACGCGGGTCGCCACCGAAGAAGTGTTCTCGGTTGTAGGCACCGGACTCCACCGACAGCGTCTGGAACTCGCCGTCCGGCGTGCGGTTCATCTGGTTGACGAGCACGCCGTCGGAGTCACGAGCCAGGAGGTCGTCCCACTGGCGACCCCACACCACCTTGATGACGTTCCAGCCGGCGCCGCGGAAGAAGGACTCCAGCTCCTGGACGATCTTGCCGTTGCCGCGAACTGGTCCGTCGAGCTGCTGCAGGTTGCAGTTGATGACGAACGTGAGGTTGTCGAGCTCCTCACGGGCGGCGATGCCGATCGCGCCGAGCGATTCCGGCTCGCCCATCTCGCCGTCGCCGAGGAACGCCCACACGCGCTGGCCGCTGGTGTCCTTGATGCCGCGGTGGTGGAGGTAGCGGTTGAAGCGCGCCTGGTAGATGGAGGCGATGGCGCCGAGTCCCATCGAGACGGTGGGGAACTCCCAGTAGTTCGGCATGAGCCGCGGGTGCGGGTACGACGACAGGCCGTTGCCCGGACCGTGCGAGTGCTCCTGGCGGAACCGGTCGAGCTGCGCCTCGGTGAAGCGGCCCTCGAGGTAGGAGCGGGCATAGATGCCGGGTGCGGCGTGACCCTGGAAGTAGATCTGGTCGCCGCCGCCGGGGTGGCCCTTGCCGCGGAAGAAGTGGTTGAAGCCGACCTCGTAGAGGCTGGCCGCCGACTGGTAGGTGGCGATGTGCCCGCCCACGCCGAGGCCCGGTCGGTTGGCGCGCGACACCATCACCGCGGCGTTCCAGCGGATGTACGCGCGGATGCGACGCTCGACGGCCTCGTTTCCGGGGAACCACGGCTCACGCTCCGGCGGGATGGAGTTGATGAAGTCGGTGCTGCGCAGCGCCGGCACCCCGACCTGCTTCTCGCGGGCACGCTCCAGGAGCCGGAGCATCACGTAGCGGGCCCGCGCGCGCCCGCGCTCGTCGACCATCTGGTCGAGCGAGTCGACCCAATCGGCCGTTTCCTCCGGGTCGATGTCGGGAAGCTGGGTGGGCAGACCTTCGTGGATGACGGGCGGTCGCTCGGCACCTGAAGGGTTGCTCCCGGAGGTCTGTGGGCCGGTGGGCATGGATGACTCCTGACGCGTCTTGTGGACCCTTCCATCTTCCCACGCGTCATTCGCTACTGTGAGAGCGGCAACAGCGCCGCAGGGCTACTTACGGGTAGCCATTCGAGGTCAGAGGAGGAACCGTTGGACGCCGGCAGGTTGGGCTTTGCCCCCGACACCGTCATCCAGGAGCTCGGGTGGGACGAAGACGTCGACGACGAGCTTCGGAAGGCCATCGAGTCCCATTGCGGTAGCGAGCTGATCGACGGAGACACGTCCGAGGCAGTCGACGGCGTCATCCTCTGGTGGCGCGACGGCGACGGCGATCTCGTCGACGCCCTCCTCGACTCGCTGCACGATCTCGCCGAGGGCGGCTCGGTCTGGTTGCTCACGCCGAAGGTCGGACGTCCCGGTTACGTCCCCGGCGCCGACATCGTCGAGGCGGCACCGATCGCCGGTCTCTCGACCACCACGACGTCGGCGGCCACGCCGGAGTGGTCGGCCACGAAGTTGTCGACGCACAAACGCTGAGACCGAGGCCGCTTGCGGCCGAGCGTCGAGGCGGGTTGAGCGCGTCGCGGCGAAGCCGCCAGGGTGACGAAACCTCGTGAGTGTCTAGGCTTGCCGCATGCTCGGCATCGGCGACCAGGCTCCGGACTTCACGCTCAAGAACCAGCACGGCGAAGACATCTCGCTGTCGTCGTTCCGCGGTACTCCTGTGGTGCTGGTGTTCTTCCCGTTCGCGTTCAGCGGCATCTGCACCGGTGAGTTCGCCGAGATCCGCGACCGGAGGTCCGAGCTCGACGGTGCCGAGGTGCTTGCCGTCTCATGCGACCACTTCCATGCGAACCGCGCCTTCGCCGACGCCCAGCATCTCGAGTTCTCGGTGCTCAGCGACTTCTGGCCGCACGGTGAGGTGTCTCGCGCCTACGGCATCTTCAACGCCGACGTGGGTGTCGCCGAACGCGGCACATTCGTCATCGACGGAGCGGGAATCCTGAGGTGGAAAGTGACTCATGGTATCGGAGAGGCGCGTGATTTGGGGGGTTACCGCGAAGCCCTCGCGGGACTCGTCTGAGCGGGCTCTCAGTTTGTGAAAAAGCCTGCGATGGTGGTGCGGGATACGCTTTGATTGAGCTGCCGCAGCCGCCCGGGACCCGAGACCTTGGCGGCTGCGGTCTTTCTCTGCCGGGGTGTTTCGCTGCGATAGTGTGCACGGGTCCCGGGCGAATAGCTCAGCTGGTCAGAGCATCCGGTTTACACCCGGAAGGTCGGGGGTTCGAGCCCCTCTTCGCCCACCGTCGTGAAGGTTCACTGCCGACGCCAGGAGGCTTCTGTGATCGATGACGTCACGTTCGACGACACCGGTGTGCGACGCGTCTCGCCCGAAGGTGGCGCCGAAGAGGTGAAGTGGGACGACCTCACCGAGGTGAGGATCGTGACGACGGACGAAGGCCCGATCGGTGAGGACGTCTACTGGCTGCTCGCCGGTTCGGACGGAACGGGGGTCGCGGTTCGAGGGGAGTCGGTTGCCCACGACCTGCTCGATCGTCTTCAAGCCCTCCCGGGCTTCGACAACGAGCAGATGATCCTCGCGATGGCCAGCACCGACGAAGCCCAGTTCGTCTGCTGGCAGCGCGACGGCGGATAGAGAGACGATGACCGACCACGAGCATCACCACGACACCGGCACGTCGCTCACGCGGCTCGCGGTCTCGGCGACGCTGCACTGCCTCACCGGGTGCGCGATCGGCGAGGTGCTGGGCATGGTGCTGGCGACCTGGTGGGGGTGGAGCGACGCGCCGAGCATTGCGCTCGCGGTGGTGCTGGCGTTCTTCTTCGGTTACAGCCTGACGATGATCCCGGTGCTGCGTGCGGGGGTCGCGCTGTCGTCGGCGATCGGCATCGCACTGGCGGCGGACACCCTGTCGATCCTGACGATGGAGATCGTCGACAACGCCGTCCTCCTCATCGTGCCGGGGGCGATGGAGGCGGGACTGACGAGCCTGCTGTTCTGGGGCGCTCTGGCGTTCTCGCTCGTCGTCGCGTTCGTCGCCACCGTGCCGGTCAACCGCTGGCTGATCGGCCGCGGCAAGGGCCACGCGGTGGTGCACCAGTACCACCAGCACTGAGGGCTGTGGACGGCCGCACGCTCGACGTCTGCGGCCGCTGACACGATGAGGCCATGGTGACCGATACCGACACCCAGACCCGCGCGCTGGAATCGCTGCGCCGCCTCACCGGGCTGCCCGACGCCGACTTCCACGAGGGCCAGCTCGAGGCCATCAGCGCACTGGTCGACGACCACCGGCGCGCGCTGGTCGTGCAGCGGACCGGGTGGGGCAAGTCGGCGGTCTACTTCATCGCCACGGCGTTGCTCCGGCAGCAAGGTGCCGGCCCGACGTTGCTCGTCTCGCCGCTCATCGCGCTCATGCGCGACCAGGTGGCCGCCGCCGAACGTGCCGGGGTGCGAGCCGTGGCCATCAACTCCGCCAACGCCCACGAGTGGGACGACGTCCGGGCGCGGCTCGCCGCCGACGACGTCGACGTCCTGCTGGTCTCGCCCGAGCGGCTCACCAACCCGCGCTTCCGCGAGGAGCAGCTGCCGGTGCTGCGCGAGCGGATGGGTCTGCTCGTCGTCGACGAGGCACACTGCATCTCCGACTGGGGTCACGACTTCCGGCCCGACTACCGCCGCCTCGCCGACCTGATCGCCTCGATGCCCGACGGCGTCCCGGTGCTGGCCACCACCGCAACGGCCAACGCCCGGGTCGTCACGGACGTGGCCGAGCAGCTCGGCTCCGGCGGCACGGACGACGGCGTCCTCACGCTGCGCGGGTCGCTGGCCCGCACGTCGCTGCGGCTCGGCTCGCTGACCCTGCCCACGTCGCGCGAGCGCCTGGGCTGGCTGCTCAGCCACCTGCCCGACCTGCCCGGCAGCGGCATCATCTACACGCTGACGGTCTCCGGAGCCGAGGACACCGCGCGGCTGCTGGCCGAGGCCGGCCACCAGGTGAGCGCGTACACCGGCCGCACCGATCCGGACGAGCGGATCCGGCTCGAGGAGGCGCTCAAGAACGACGAGCTCAAGGCCCTCGTCGCCACCAGCGCGCTCGGCATGGGCTTCGACAAGCCCAACCTCGGCTTCGTGGTGCATCTCGGTGCGCCGTCGTCACCGGTGGCCTACTACCAGCAGGTCGGCCGGGCCGGGCGCGCCACCGAGAGCGCCGACGTCCTGCTCATGCCCGGCCACGAGGACGCCGACATCTGGCACTACTTCGCCACCGCGTCGATGCCCAGCCCGAACAAGGCCTCGGCCGTCCTCAGCGCCCTGGGCGACGAGCCGTTGTCCACGCCGGCGCTCGAGTCCAGGGTCGACATCCGCCGCACCCCGCTCGAGCTGTTGCTCAAGGTGCTCGACGTCGACGGGTCGGTGCGGCGGGTCAAAGGTGGCTGGGTATCCACCGGGCAGCCGTGGACCTACGACGAGGAGCGGTACGAGCGGATCGCGGAGTCCCGCCGCGCGGAGCAGCAGTCCATGCTGGCCTACGAGCGCGGTGAGGGCTGCCGCATGGAGCTCCTGCAGCGCGAGCTCGACGACCCCACCGCGGCACCGTGCGGACGCTGCGACGTGTGCGCCGGCCCGTGGTATCCCGTCGACGCGGCCCCTGAGGCGGTGGCCGCGGCGTCCGGTGCGCTCGACCGCGTCGGCGTCCCCATCGAGCCACGCGGCCAGTGGCCCACCGGCGCCGGGCGACTCGGCGTGGAGGCCGACGGCAAGCCCGTGTCGGGAAAGATCTCCGCTGACGAGAGGCCGGAGACCGGCCGGGTCGTCGCCCGGCTCACCGATCTCGGCTGGGGCGGCGTCCTGCGCGAGCTGTTCGCCGCGGGAGCCACCGACGCGCCGGTGAGCGACGATCTGCTCGGCGGCTGCGTGCGGGTCCTGAGCGACTGGGACTGGGCCGCTCGTCCGGTCGGTGTCGTGGCCATGCCGTCGGCCGCACGGCCGCAGCTCGTCGGGTCTGTCGCCGAGGGGATTGCCCGGCTCGGGCGGTTGCCGGTCCTCGGGCAGCTCGAGCTCGCCGACGGTGCGCCGGCCGACACCGCCGGCGGCAACAGCGCGTATCGCCTGGCCGGGGTCTGGGGGCGATTCCTGGTCGGGCCCGACCTTGCCGCGGCGCTGAGCGAGGCCGACGGGCCGGTCCTGCTGGTCGACGACCTCGTCGACAGCCGCTGGACGATGACCGTCGCCGCCCGCGAGCTGCGCCTCCACGGAGCCGACTCGGTGTTGCCGTTCGCGCTGGCCGCTGTCGCCTAGGAGTCGCCCGCGCGTCCCACTAGGCTCGGCCCATGACCGCGCTGCGTGACGTCGTCGCCGTCCTGGACGAGCTGTACGACCCGCGCTGGGCCGCCGAGTGGGACGCCGTCGGCACCGTCGTCGGCGACGCTGACGCCGAAGTCTCGAAGATCCTCTTCGCGGTCGATCCGGTGCAGGCCGTCGTCGACGAGGCGATCGAGTGGGGTGCCGAACTATTGGTCACACACCATCCGCTCTACCTCTCCGGGGTCACGTCCGTGGCCGCGTCGTCGCCCAAGGGCCGCGTCGTCCACGACCTCATCTCGAACGGCGTCGCCCTGCACACCTGTCACACGAACGCCGACAGCCCGCCACTGGGTGTCTCGGAGTCGATGGCGCTGGCGCTCGGCCTCACCGACGTCCAGCCGTTGGAGGCCGACGCGGACGCGACCGACACCTGGGTCGTCTTCGTGCCGAACGACGACGCCGAGGCAGTCGCCGCGGCGATGCACGAGGCCGGCGCCGGAGCGATCGGCGACTACGACCGGGCGATGTTCCAGGTGTCCGGCACCGGGTCCTTCCGCCCGCTCGATGGAGCGACCCCGGCCATCGGCCAGGTCGGCGAGGTCGAGCGCGTCGACGAGACCCGCGTGGAGATGGTCGCCGCCCCCGCGGTCCGCGAACCGGTTCGCGCGGCGATGCTGGCCGCGCACCCCTACGAGGAGGTCGCCTACTCCGTCACCGCCTCGGCGCCGCGGCCGACCGACCGGGGGAGCGGACGCCTCGGGCGGCTGCCCGCACCGATGAGCCTCGGGGAGTTCGCCGCCCACGTCACCGACCGGCTCCCTGAGCACCACAGCGCCACCCGCGTGGCCGGTGACCTCGACCGAACGGTGCGCACGGTCGCGCTGTGCGGGGGATCTGGCGACTTCCTGCTGGCCCACGCCGACGCGGCCGGGGCCGACGTGTACGTGACGTCGGACCTGCGACACCACCCGGTGAGCGAGCACGCAGAGCACCCGGACGCATGTGCCGTCGTCGACGTGCCGCACTGGGCCGCCGAGTGGACGTGGTTGCCGGTCGCTGCGCGTGAGGTCGAGAAGCGTTGTGGAGATACGGTGGAGACGAGAGTGTCGACGATCGTCACCGACCCGTGGACGCATGTCGTCCCGAGCACGAGGAGCACCCGCTGAACGCCGAACCGTCTGCCCAGCTGACCCTGCTCGACCTGCAGGCCCACGACTCCGCCCTCGCCCAGCTCAGTCATCGCCGCGCGTCCCTGCCCGAGCACGCGCGCATCGCCGAGCTCCAGGCCCGGGTCGACGAGCTCGACGGGCAGCGCATCGAGGCCGACACGGAGGTCAGCGACCTCACCCGTGCCCAGTCGAAGGCCGACGCCGAGGTCGAGCACGTCAAGGACCGCCGCGTCCGTGACGAGGAGCGCATGAGCTCAGGCGCCATCACGAACCCGAAGGACCTCGAGAGCCTCCAGCACGAGCTCGGTGCCCTTGAGCGCCGGATCTCGACGCTGGAGGACGAGGAGCTGGAGGTCATGGAGCGGCTCGAGGAGGCGCAGAAGCGCCTGAGCGCCGTCACCGCCGACCTCGAGGCGATCACGGGCGAGCTCGACCAGGTCACGAGCGCTCGAGACGCGGCGATCGAGGCCATCGACACCGAGGCCGGAGCCGTTGCGGCGGAGCGTGAGCAGGTCGTCACCCAGGTGCCGGATGACCTGCTCGCCCTGTACGGCAAGGTGCGCGACCAGTACGGCGGGCTGGCTGCAGGCGCCCTGCGAGCGCGACGATGCGAAGCCTGCCGGCTCGAGATCAACGGGGCTGACCTTCGCGAGATCGCGACCAAGCCCGACGACGAGGTGCTCCGCTGCCCCGAGTGCAGCCGCATCCTCGTGCGCACCCCCGAGTCCGGCTTGTGACGCGACGCGTCATCATCGAGGCCGACGGAGGCTCTCGCGGCAACCCCGGCCCGGCCGCCTACGGGGCCCTCATCCGCGACGCCGACACGGGCGACGTGATCGCGGAGCGCGGCGAGTCCATCGGCATCGCCACCAACAACGTCGCGGAGTACCGCGGCCTCATCGCCGGACTCGAGCTCGTGCGCGAGCACGTCCCGGACGCCGAGATCGAGGTGCGGATGGACTCCAAGCTCGTCGTCGAGCAGATGGCCGGGCGCTGGAAGATCAAGCACGTCGACATGAAGCCCCTGGCGCTTCAGGCCCAGCGGCTGGTGTCCGGCAACGTCACCTGGACGTGGGTGCCGCGGGCGTCGAACAAGGCGGCAGATGCCCTGGTGAACGAGGCGCTCGACTCGGAGGCGGGTTCGGTCGAGCGCGTCGGTGGGCAGGGACCAGTCAGCACGGGCCCGAAGCTCGAAGACCTCAGCGCCTCCTGGCGCAGGCGGCAGGAGGAGAAGCCCACCACGGTGATCATGCTCCGGCACGGAGTCACCAAGCACACGCTCAAGAAGGTGTTCAGCGGACTGGGTGGCGATGACCCCAGCCTCACCGATCTCGGACGTGAGCAGGCCAAACGCGCCGCGGCCCGGCTGGCCCGGCGCGGCCCGATCGACGCGATCGTCTCCTCACCCCTGCTTCGCGCCCGCGAGACGGCCGACGCCGTCGCCGAGGAGCTGGGGCTCGACGTGGAGCTCGAGCCCGGGTTCGCCGAGATGGGTTTCGGCGAGTGGGACGGCCTCGCCTTCTTCGACATCATGGAGCGCTGGCCCGATGACATGCGGTCGTGGCTTGACTCCCCGGACGTCGCCCCGCCAGGCGGGGAGTCCTTCGACGCCGTGCTCAAACGCGTCGACGAAGCGCGCCAGCGCCTGCTCACCGACTACGAGGGGCAGACCGTGGTCGTGGTCAGTCATGTCACGCCGATCAAGATGATGCTGCGCCTCGCCCTCGACACCGAGATGGAGCTCATCCAGCACTTCGAGCTGGCTCCCGCCTCGATCACCACCATCCAGTGGTGGACCGAAGGATGGCCTGTGGTGAAGGAAGTCTCCGTCGTTCCCGACTAGACGTGCTCGTGGTGCTCGACGTGATCTCGCGTTCGCGGCTTCCGGCTCTCGAGCAGCAGCCAGACCATGACCGGCATGAAGAGCAGCTTGAGGATGCCCGGCGGCTGGTCGACGTCGATCAGGTTGGTCGCCCACATGGCTGCCGTATAGATCAGTAGCAGCGGCACGGTCACCAGACCGAGCAGGCGCGTCCTGTCCCTTGAGTCCGTCAGCAGCAGGACGAAGCACCAGAGGACGAAGGCGAGCGTGAGCGTCCCTTCGAGCCACTGGCCCAGTGTGTTGTAGGCGAAGTCGTGGAAGCCGTCGTTGGACGTCAGTGGGCTGATGGCCTGCAGCAGGAAGATCCCGCCGAGGAGTGCCGTCGTGACGCAAGCCAGCAGATTGATCGGTCTGGGGACGTCGAAATCGAACACGGCAAACGCGAGCAGGAAGGCTCCGGTTGCCAGCGCGACGTGCACGCCGAACTCGTCATCGTCGAAGGCGGCGCTGAAGACGGCTGCGGTTGGGACAACCAGCAGAATGGCGATGGCGCCGTAGAAACCTCGACGTGATCTCGTGTTGAGTCGCCTCTTCCCTGTCCAGGGAGTCGTTCTCATCCAAGGTAGACCCGCTCAGGTCCACCGCGCTGCGCTTCGGTCAACTGCGCCTCAGCGGACCAGCGACGTCCACGCCCACAGCACCGTGGTGCACAGCACCACGATCACGGGTGTCGTGGCCACGCCGATCGCATGGAACCTGCCCCACGACGTGACGTCGGCAGGTCCGGCCTGGCGCCAGAGCAGGTTGGCGAGAGAACCGATGCGCGTCAGGTTGGCGCCGACATTGAGCCCGATGAGCAGGGCCAGGACGGTGACCGGTCCGGCTGCGGCGGCCGCGGGAAGAAGGATCAGCGCGGCCGGCATGTTGTTGACGAGGCCGGCAGCGAGCATGCCGACGAGGGCCGTCACCAGGAGTGCACCGAGCCCGCCGCCCGATGGCACCAGCCTGTCGATGCCGTCGCCGGCGCGGGTTCCGGCCAGCCACACCACGACGAGCCCCCACACCAGCACGAGGCCGGCGAGCGGAAGGTTCGCCGCCTCGACGAGATCGCGCCACGACGTCGTGCCCCGGGCCAAGGCGTACCCGCCGAGCAGGATCGCCCCCGCGGTAGCAGGCAGCCACAGGGGCGCGCCGCCGGACAGGGCGATCAGCACCGCGACAACGACCGCAGCAGGAAACAGCGGCACGGTCGGCGCCTCGGCGACGTCGGGCGCCGGATCGTCGTGGAAATCCTTGCGGAACCACCACCGCAGCACGGCGAGCTCGGCCGCCACCCCGACGGCGAAGACCGGCAGCATCAGCCACGCGAACTCCACGAAGGCGAGGCCGGTGCCCGCGAACGCCAGCAGGTTCGTGATGTTCGATGACGGCAGCAAGGTCGAACCGGTGTTGGCGACGCGGACCACGGCGAGGCCGGTCGCGCGGCGGGCGCTCCGGGCGGCGACAAGCAGGACCGGGGCCAGCAACACCACCGCGGCATGAAGCGTGAGGACGGCCGTCACCACGGCGATCAGAACCGCCACGAGCGCGAATCGACGGGTCGTCGACTGGGTGGTCGCCCTGGCGATGACAGCTGCCCATTCCTCGAACAGGCCCTCGTCCGCACTTGCCTTCGCGATCACCATGGCGGCGACGAGGAAACCGACGACGGCCGTCAACGCGAACAGGTCGTGGCTCACCCGGCGAACCTATCCGACGAGCAACAGCACTCCGACGATCGCGAACAGGGCCGCTGAAAGCAGGTGCACGAACCGAAGTGGCACGACGGTGAGGAGCGTCCGGCCGACCACCACGGCCAGCACGATGGACACGAGCATGCCGATGGTGCTGCCGATCCACACGAGCAGCCAGTGGTACTGCGTGGCCAAGGTCATCGTCGCGAGCATGGTCTTGTCGCCGATTTCGGACAGCGTGAAGGCCACGGCCACCACGACGACAGCCCGGCCGCCTCGCGCTCGTGGCTTGGGGTCGTCGCCGTTCTTCACGTCCCTGAGAGCCAGGGCGGCGAACAACAGGAACAACACACCGCCGGCGATCCGGACGGCGTCTCGGGGGAGTGCATCCCCGATGACGTTTCCGGCAAGGGCGGAGACGAGGTCGATGGCGGCGGTCGCGAGACCCGCCCCGAGGATGACAGTGCGCGCCCGGTAGCGGGTCGCGAACGTCATCGACAGCAGCTGGCTCTTGTCTCCGAGCTCGGCGACGAACACGAGCACGGCGCTCAACAGGACCGGATACACGGCTAAGGCTCCTCGCCACCCGGGCGAGGAGCCTGAATTCGAGACCTCGACCGGGATTTGTCATGGACAAATCGGTCGAAAGTCTCGTCCGCCAGATTTCTCTGGCCTGCTGCACCGGACCCGCACCCGGAGGTGAGGGGCAGTATGTCGACGCAGCTGTTGGGGACTACTCCCTTTCACGGCCAATCGTACCGGGAGGGCTAGAATCGAGGCGAATGAGTCGGCCGGGCGGTCGCGGCGGTTCACACCGTCGAGGAAAGTCCGGACTCCGCAGAGCACGGTGGTGGCCAACAGCCACCCACGGCAACGTGCGGGACAGTGCCACAGAAATCAAACCGCCAGCGGCCGCCAGATCTTCGGAGATGGTGGTGCGGGTAAGGGTGAAACGGTGAGGTAAGAGCTCACCAGCGTTCCGGGTGACCGGGGCGGCTAGGTAAACCCCACCGGGAGCAAGACCAAGAGGGCACTTCGGTGCCTGCGCTGACGGGCTGCTCGTCCATCATCAGCGGGTAGGTCGCACGAGGCGCGCAGCAATGCGCGTCCCAGATGGATGATCGCCCCTCACTTCGGTGAGGACAGAATCCGGCTTACAGGCCGACTCATTCGCCCAACGCTGACCTGCGGTAACGCGCGCACGCTGCGCGCCCCAAGACGTTCGACGTGGCGTCGAGGTGGCTGGCAATCTCAACGCCGCCCGCGCACACAACGCCGGACCACGAAGACGGCCCGGCACCGTCGCGGCGCACAGTCGTCATCAAAAGTGAGCTATTCCCTGGTCGACGAAGACTGCTCGAGATTGCTGTTGAGCACATGAAGCGCCGTAGCGATGGCCTCGAGCCGTTCGGAGTTTGTTTCTTTGAGCTCTGCGAGGACGTCAGTGAGCAATGCGTTGGTTTTGGCGAGAGAGTCCTGGAGGCTTCCGATCCCGGACAAGTCCTTGAGCATGCCGTTCCTCTTTCCTCTCGGGGTCACTGGGGGAGATGCGAAAGGCGGTCGGAGGTCGAGACCTACGTCTCAACCCTAGACAGCAGGCGGCGGGACGTCGTCGCGTCGTGGGTCGCGCCGGGCATCGCGACGACTGGCCATGGTCAGGTTGAGAACGATGCCGAGGGCACCGACGACCATCAGGATGTAGCCAACTGCGGTCAGGTTGACACCTGGTACGGCGTCGCGCACTGCAAAGGACAGGATCGCGCCGACTGCGATCATTGCGATTGCTCCACCGAAATACATACGTCCGCCTTTCGTCGTGCCCGCGGGAAGTGCGGGGCGCCTGAAGGCTATGGCCGCCCTCGAGGAATTGCACCCTGAGCAGGCGGCCACTGCGTGTGACTTGGATAACCCGTAACCCTTGTGTCGCTACAACGTTGCTGTCGACATGGAAACCGAGGACCGTGGCTTGAGCAGTTACGTCGCCATCGATTTCGCCTTCGACGACACCCCCGAAAGATGTTCGTGGTGCCCAGACTGGCGGTTCGCATGGGTGGATCTGCCGGGCGATCTGACAGTGCTGAGAGAGTGGCATCTTGCCTCGTGTGGCGTCGCAATCGAGTGGGCAGAAATCACCGAGTAGCGCGACCGCGCGCTCGACCGATGAACTATGCCCCAACGCGGAACGGCCCGCGCATGACTGCCGTGATGCCGGCAAGAGCAAGCAGGACGAGGCCACAGATGGCTAGCCCGGCGGCTGCCAGCCACAAGACGAGCACCACCAGGTCGAGCAGGTTGCCGGTTGCCACGGTGGAAACCAGAAGGAGCGAGGTCACGAAGAGGACGACGCTAGGCCCGAGGAACAGAAGGCCCAGACGTCCGAGCGTTCGATGCCGGTGTGCGGGGGAGTCCAGTTTCAAGATGTCGTCAGCTGACTCTTTCCGGGATTGCTGCTCTGGCCCATTTCCGGATTCGCTCATCGTGGGCTCAACGGCGCGGGGCCAGACGTCTTCTGAGGCGGCTCGCCCGGGTCCCCACCAAGCACGTCAGCGAGGACGCCCCACGTGATGCCAGCGTCAATTGAGCGGGCCACGGCCTCGGCCACCTCTGCATCGACCACATCGGTTGCCGCATCGCGGAGATCGACCAATGCACTTAGTTCCTCGAGCGGCGAGTCGCCTTTGCCGAGGTCCCCGGCCATGCCGGGCATCATGGCCGATCTCCCGCGAACGGCGCGTCGTGCGTTGAGTATGAAGGGTCTAGGACCAGGGTCGGAGTCATGGGGGGCTGGTGCCTTCTTGTCCGTACTACCGGCCGTTCTCTGGACCGGATCGAAGATTAACCCTGCAATCGCGCCTTCGCATCTCGGTCGTCCGCGACCCGGACCCTGAACTGCTGGATGGACAACCCTCGGCGAGTTGCTGGATGACAGCGATGTCGGTGTTGTTAATCACGTCCTCTGGGGTTGCGCGTCTTGGCAGGCCGGGCATGGTGGAAATCGCAACATCCTCAACCGGAAGGACGTTCCCACATGGGACTCGACGACAAGATCGAGAACAAGGCCGACGACCTCAAGGGCAAGGCCAAGGAGACGACCGGTAAGGCCACCGATGACGAAGAATTGGAAGCCGAGGGCAAGACGGATCAGGCGAAGTCGAGCCTGAAGGACGCAAAGGAAAACGTGAAGGACGCGTTCAGCTGAGCCAGCAAGACAAGGAGCCCGCCCCGCGCCACTTGCGCATGGGGCGGGCTCCGCGGCAATTCGACGCTCGTCGCCTGGCCGGCGCCGACGGTCGACCTTCTCGTCCAGCATGTCGACCGGGCGCGCGCGCTAGGTCGCACGAGGGGCACTGAAGTCGCTAGACCTCCCCCAAGTCGGTGCGGTCGGGTTGAGGGCCGCGATCACCGATGCTGTCGCGATTCTCGATGATCTGTTCGGCGATCTTGGCGAGCTTGACGTTGTGGTGTTGGGAGAGCCGCTGAAGGTAGGCGAAGGCTTGGTCCTCGTTGATCCCAAGGGCGCGCATGAGGACGCCTTCAGCTTGGCCGATCAGAGTTCGGTTGCCCAAGGCGGTGCGAAGTCCGGCCCTTTCGTCGGCCGCCGCCATCGCCACCGAGGCGTGGGTGGCCAACCATTTCACCGTCTCCGCGTCGTTCTTGGTAAAGGCGTCAGCGCGATGCGCGTACAAGTTCAGCGAGCCGATCCTTCGGGCCCGAGTTTCGAGGCTGGCGCCGATCGCGCTGAAGAATCCGAGATCGGCCGCAGCCGGGCCCCACTTGGGCCACCTAGGGTCCGCAGCGGTGTTGGTGACCAAATAGGTGTCGTCCCCACCTTTGATCGCGTCCAGGCAGGGGCCCTCGTCGAACTTGGCTTGCAGTTGGTGAGCCTGATCAACGAGGGGGCCTGTTGCCGCCGGGGTCTCCAGCCGGCCTTTGGCTTGCACCAACAATATGCCGGCCTCGTCGGCGTCCACGGCGATTCGCCCGTACTGAGAAATGGTTTCAGCCGTCGCACTGGGGGTCTCGGCGTCCTGGAGTTCGAGCGCCATGTTCGAGAGCAGTTCGATGATATCCATGGTCGATCCTTCTGCCAGTCGTTGCCGTCCGAGCCGGTACGTCATTCCTTCTTACCGTCCCAGAGGGCGAGAACGTATGGGAGTCAAACGAATGCATGTGAATCCGTGTCAGACGCGCCCTTCGGGGAACGTGGTGGGTGTTGCGAAATAGGTGCACCTGTTTCGGAATCGCAGACGCTTCGGCGTCGAGGTCGGCCGGTTGTGACCTTCAGTCCGGTCGGCCTTTCGCGGTTACCCCTCTTCCTCCTCTACGAGAAGTACGGGGCCTTCAGGGCCGATGGTGACCCGGGCCGTGTGCTCCTGGTCGGAGCTCTTCTGACGGAACGTGTACGACGTGTCGCCTTCTTCGGTCAGCACGAGGTCGTCCAACTCGACTCCGAGCTGATCGGCGACGAACTGCTGGACCTCGACGCGAGTCTGACTCACCATGCCTCGATAGTCCTCGGAAGTCCGCCCCCGCGCACTCGGGAGAAGGATGCACAGGAAAGCGGCTGGACGACTGGAACGCCCTCTGCTCGGATGCGGAGGCCGTTGACAGTCCGCACAGCCCGTTCCAAAGGTCTGGCCAACGGCGACGCACGAACACGACCAGCATTCCCAAGGCCCCGGTAGCGAAGACCACGGAGAACAGCGATGAGGCTCGGACCAGCTGGCCAGATGCCGACCAGTTTCGGATCGAGTAGCGAGAAATGGTCGCCAGGCATGGCCACCAACAGACACGATGGTTGACTTACCTGAGCAGAATCCGGCTGACTGGCCTGGCTCATTCGCTCAGACGACGAAAGGTGGGCTCGTGCAGCCTGACCGGCGCGTGTGGGTCCTGCCCGCCGTCCTGGCCGCGTTGGTGCTGTCGATTCCCGCGCAGGTGAGATTCGCATCCCAAGTCGCCGAGCCCTACCCGGGACTCTTCCAGCCGGCCTTCCACGGAGACGCGCAGAGGAAGGACCAGACGGTCAGGTTCACGATCGTGAGGCTGTCAGTCGACGGACGACCCATCGAGCCGTCCGACCTCCTCCCCGACGTGGAAGACCGAGGCGAGGTCCTGACGTCGGCGTTTCCGCCGGACGGCGGTGAAGCGCAGGTCGACGACGCACTGCGGCGGTCCATGCGGTCCGCCGTGGCGCGCCGATTCGACGATCCGGGTGAGCTCTCCGTCATCTGGGAGCGCCGCCGGTTCCATCTCGACACCGTGACGTACACCAAGGGCAAGACCCGGTCCTCGTACCGGGTCGACCTCCGAGGGGACACCCGGTGAGGGCGACGGTCGCTCGCGTCGACGCGTGGTGTCGTCGGGGTGATCTGACGGCCCAGGACATCGCGTGGTTCAGGGTCATCTACAGCGCCGGTCTGCTCCTCACCCTGCAGCCGATCTCGCGGCTGTCACGTCGAGCCGGCGATTCGTTCGAACCGCCACCGGGTCCGATCATGCTGTTCGAGTCGCTTCCGTCGCATGCGATGCTCCAGGGCCTGGCGATCGTCACCGCGGTCCTGGCCGGATTCCTGCTGTTCGGCCTGCACACCCGAACCGTCTCGATCCTGCTCGCACTCGCTCTGATGACCGGTTTCGGCCTCACCTACAGCTTCGGCAAGATCGACCACACGATCGTGGTCGTCCTCGTGCCGGCGATGATGGCATTCTCGCGATGGGGCGATGCCCTGTCGCTCGACGCCGGGTCGAATCCTCGAGATGCGGAACGCGACGTGGCGCAATGGCCGATGCGATTGCTTGCCGTCATGATCGCGCTGTCGTTCGTCACTGGGGGCTGGGCGAAGTTCCGGTCGGGATGGCTCGACCTCGGCACGCAGGCCGTCCAGGGGCATTTCGCCGGCGGCTACCTCTCCGGCGGTCGGACCCTCTGGCTGGCGCCGGAGCTGATCGACCTTCAGCTGGGGCCCCTGTGGGAGGTCGTCGACTGGCTCACCGTGGGGCTCGAACTCGGACTGATCTTCACGGTCGTCTCGTGGCGGCTGTTCCGGGTGGCTGTCGCCGTGACGACGCTGTTCCATCTGGGCGTGCTGCTGGTGATCAACATCGCGTTCAGCTGGAACCTGATGGGATACGCCGCGTTCTACCGGTGGTCGTCCATCCTCCCGCCGGCGTTCGACATCCGGATCCGGCGATGGTTGGGCTACGTCGTCGCGACGGCCGTCGGCGCAGGCATGTTCGCCTGGCACGAATCGGTGGGACGCGAGTTCGCGCCGCACGATGCTGGGGATCCTGGCCATGGCCTTTGCCCCGATCGGGCAAGGCCTGGCTCAGGATCGCAGCACACAATCCGGCTCAACGTTCCGTTCACGGCAGGCACCGGGCCCGATCTGCTCGCGCGTATCCTTGGTGAGGAATTGCGGCAGCGATGGAATCAACCGGTGATCGTCGAGAACAAGCCTGGTGCGAGCGGCAACATCGGTACGCAGGCAGCGGCGCGCGCTGCACCGGATGGCCAGACGCTGCTGGTGACCGTCAATACCTTTGTGATGAATGCGAGCCTTTATCGCTCGCTCCCCTACGATCCGGAGACGAGCTTCGTGCCGATCGTGGAGATCGCGACTGGCGTTATTGCGCTGGTCGTGCATCCTTCGCTCAACGTCAACTCTTTCCCGGAGTTGATCGCGGCTGCGCGAGCCAAGCCGGGCGAGATCAATTATGCTTCTCCCGGCCGGGGGACGCCGCAACATCTCGCCATGGAGCTGTTGAAGCTGAAGGCGCAGATCAATCTGACCCACATTCCTTATGCGGGCTCCGCGGGCGCGGTGAAAGACCTCGCGGGCGGACACGTCTCGGCGATGTTCCTGCCGATCCATACCGCGCTTCCGCTCGCGGAATCCGGAAACATCCGTATCCTGGCCGTCGGCAGCCAAACGCGGGCGCATCAGGCGCCGCAGGTGCCGACGCTGGCCGAACTTGGCGTCACCGATTTCGACGTCGATTTCTGGTATGGCGTGCTTGCTCCGGCCGATACTCCGAAGGAGATCGTCGACCGCTACAATGCGGTGTTCAACGAGATACTGGCGCAGCCGAGCGTTCGGGCAGCGCTCGACAAGCAAGGTTTGACCGCGCAAGGCGGCCCGCCCGAACGATTGGCAGAGCTGATCGCCAAGGATCGCCTGCGCTGGGCCAAGGTCGTCAAGGATGCCGAGATCACTTCGGAATAGCTTGAGCTAGGCGGGCGTGCAGCGCTGGATCGCAGACGGTTATTTCGAATGTTTCCCTGCCATCAGGAACATTCCCCATTGCGAATAGCTGGTCCACTCATCATGGTCACACATGTCATTAGCTCCTTGTGTGAAGCTGATGTAGGTTGGCAATCCGCCGACACCATTAAATTGAATTTTAGATTTCGCTGCGCCGTGCTCGCCTTCCCACAAGGGGAGAGGGAAGACTTAGGCCGCTCTTGCGGCTTTCTTCATCTGGGCCGCGACGATCTTCAGATCATCGACAAAGCGTTCGTATTCCCGCGCCTTGGCGTCTTCATCCGGCAGCCGCAGCAGATAAGACGGATGCACCGTCACCAGCGCCTTGGTGCCGTCGTCGAGATCGATCAGCCGCCCGCGTGATCTTGTTGATCGGCGTGATCTTGCCGAACACGCTCTGCGCCGCGGTGGCGCCCATCGCCACCACCAGGTCGGGTTTGATCGAGGCCAGTTCGCGCTCGTACCATTGCCGGCACGCCTTGATCTCCGGCGTGTTCGGCTTCTGGTGCAGGCGGATTTTTCCGCGCGGCACGAATTTGAAATGCTTTACCGCGTTGGTGACGTAGACCTTGTCGCGATCGACGCCGGCCTCCTTCAGCGCGCGATCGAGCATCTGGCCCGCCGGTCCCACGAACGGTTTTCCGGCGAGATCTTCCTTGTCGCCGGGCTGCTCGCCGACCAGCATCACCTGGGCATGCTGCGGGCCCTCGCCGAATACGGTCTGGGTCGCGTCTTTCCAGAGATGACAGGCGCGGCAGCCGGCGGCTTGCTCGCGCAGGCTTTCAATGTCGTCCCCGGATGTCGAATGTTTGCGTTTCATGGGCTCGGAGCGTTTCTGCGATTTGTGCGGTTCCGTTGCACCGTGGGCGATCATGTCGCCGGTCGCGCGTCCGGCGCCGGCGATCAGAGGCTTAATCAACGAGGCCTCCGGCAGGTTCCGCCAATATTTCTTCGGCATCTCCGCCTGCATGGCTTTCACCTTGAGCCGGGCAGGGTTGAAGATGCTGGCGTAGTAGCGCCGCCAGGTTTCCTCCAGCCGGTCTTCGGATGGCGCGTCCGATTTGCTGACGCCCGGCGTGAAGGAAACGGCATGGCCGTCCCAATGCGCGCAAAGGTCCGGAGTCAGGATCGACCACGCCATATCGGCAAAACGCCGCGCGAAGAACGGCGCCGCGAGTTCGACGATGTGATGCTCGGGCTCGAACCAGGCAATGAAATGCGACTCGCGCTCGCGCCCGACCTCGCGGAAACGGACGAAGGCATGCATCTTGTGCTCGTCCCGCCGCACCGCCTTGGCCATCGCCGCGACCTGGGCTGTGTCCGGATCGGTGGCGACATCCAGCAGTTCGTGATTGCTCCGCAGCCGCCACAGCAGGCGATACAGGATTGCAAAACGCTGGATATTGCGATGCAGGATCGCGGTCTGCGCCAGCTCGACGAATTTGGCCGGGACGTTGAAAGTGCCGTGCGGCGTCTCGAGCGGCACTGCGGTGCGAGGTTCGAATAACTCCGGCTCGTTGCCTGCCACCGTCCATGTCACCTCGGCCGGCGCCACGTTATTCAGGGCCAGCGCGCGGGCCGCTTTACGCCAGCCGTCGAAATCGGTTTCGCTGTTCAATGAGATGAAGTGCATTGACTTGCTGCGTCACTCAAAATCCGAATCCCAACTGCGTCGCCGCCGGCCGGAACCGCTCCATCAGCCGCGCGCTATCGAGCAAATGCGGCGAGGGCCGGTGATCGGACAGAACGATGAACGGCAGCGCCTTGTTCCGCGGGATATGCAGCCGGGCAAGGTCGCTCGACGCGGATCGACGTGAGCCGCCGCGTCGCGATGATGCGGTCGACCGCCTTGGCGCCAAAGCCCGGCACGCGCAGCAACTCCTCGCGGCTGGCGCGGTTGACGTCGAGCGGGAAGCGATCGGGGTGGCGCAGCGCCCACGCCAGTTTCGGATCGATGTCGAGCGCCAGCATGCCTTCCGCCTTCTCGACGATTTCGCCGACATCGAAACCATAAAATCGCATCAGCCAGTCGGCCTGATAAAGCCGATGCTCCCGGACCAGCGGCGGCGCGCTGAGCGGCAGCGCGCGGCTGGCATCGGGGATCGGGCTGAACGCGGAATAGTAGACGCGCTTGAGATTGTAGGAGCCGTAGAGATTGGCGCTGGTGCTCAGAATGGTCTGGTCGGAGGCGCTATCTGCGCCGACGATCATCTGCGTGCTTTGCCCTGCCGGCGCAAAGCGCGGCGCGTTCTTGGCTTTTGCATTTTCTTTTGCCTCGTCGAGCTTGAGCCGCAACCGGCCCATGGTGCGCCTGATCGCGCGCACGTCTTTCTCGGGCGCGAGTTTCGCGAGGCTCTCCTCCTCCGGCACCTCGATGTTGATGCTGAGCCGGTCGGCGTATTTGCCGGCCTCGGTAATCAGCGCGTCGTCAGCTTCCGGAATGGTCTTCAGGTGAATGTAGCCGCGGAAGTGATGCTGTTCGCGCAAGCTTGCGCGCCACGCTCACCACCTGCTCCATGGTGTAATCGGCGCTGCGGATGATGCCGGAGGACAGGAACAGCCCCTCGATATAATTGCGGCGATAGAAATCGAGCGTCAGCTGCACGACTTCGTCGACGGTGAAGCGCGCGCGCGGCACGTTCGAGGTGGCGCGGTTGACGCAATACAGGCAGTCGTAGTTGCAGGCGTTGGTCAGCAGGATCTTCAGCAGCGAGATGCAGCGGCCGTCCGGCGCATAGGAATGGCAGATGCCCATGCCGGGCGCGGTCGAGCCCAGCCCCTTGCCGTCGCTGGAGTCCGCTTCTCGGTGCCGCTGGAGGCGCAGGAGGCGTCGTATTTGGCGGCGTCCGCCAGGATTTCCAGCTTGCGCTGCACGTCCATTATCTGAATCCCTTTGATTCCATTGGTGAAAAAACTTCCGCCGGAACTCGATTGACTCCTTGGGCCGTCTTAGCTTTATATTAGAACATATCATGAACAAATGAGCCAGCTTCTGGTTTCTCCCAGAACTGAAGTGGCGAGATCTTTCTTAAGGAGCGGCGCATGACCGGCGCACGCACATGCACGCTTGCGGGCTTGCGCGGCAGCATCGAGCGCATCGAAACCCACGACGCCACCGCGCTCGGACCGGGTTGCGCTCGGCCATGCCGGGGCGGATGCGGCGCTGCGGGGCGGTCTTGCGCGGGCGCGGTGCATGAGGTGTTCGCGGAAGGCAGACAAAGCGCCGCGGCGACGGGATTTATCGCTGGCCTGGCGCGTCGCGTCGCCGCGCGGCGGCCGCTGCTGTGGGTGCGGCAGGATTTTACGGGATCGAATCCGGCGCGCTGTCGATGAGCGGGTGGAGCGAACTCGGCCTTGATCCACGCCTCGTGGTGACGGTGCGCGCGCCCGACGTGGAGACCGCGCTGCGAACCACCGCCGACGCGCTGGCCTGCGATGCCCTCGGCGCCGTGGTGATGGAAATCTGGGGCGAGACGCGGCAGTTTGATCTCGTTGCCAGCCGCAAGCTGACCTTAGCGGCGCGAATGTCGGGGGTCACCGGCCTGCTGCTGCGCCTCGCCGCAGTGCCGATGCCCTCCACGGCGGAGACGCGATGGATCGTGCGCGCGGCGCATTCGCCGCCGCGACACAGAAGCATGGGGGGCGCCCAAGCTCGACACCCAACTGGTTCGCAACCGTCATGGCCCGAACGTCCCCTGGATCATGGAATGGAAATGTGATGAGTGCCTTTTCCGTGAAACGCCGGCGCATCCTCAGCCTGTGGCTGCCACGCCTGCCGACCGACCGCGATCACGCCAGCTTTTGCGCAACAGCGGCGTGACCAAAGCGTTTTCAAGCGAAGTGGCCACCGGTTCGCGTGAAGAAAACGCGTCGAAAAAAGACTCTAGAGAGCAACCCAGTATCGTCGTCGCAAAGCAAAACAATGCGCTGCAGATATCCGCGCTGGACGATGCCGCGGCCCGTCTCGGCCTCGAGGTCGGACTGCCGCTGGCCAATGCCCGTGCGGTCTGCCCGGACATCCAGGTGTTCGACGCCGACGAAGTCGCGGATGCGCAGGCGCTGAACGCCATCGCCGACTGGTGCGACCGCTTCACGCCGCTGGTGGCGCTGGATTGCCCGCATGGCCTGTTGCTCGATATCACCGGCTGCGCGCATCTGTTCGGCGGC
>CAWIWE010000014.1:0-88919 GCA_963839625.1 uncultured Actinomycetota bacterium
CGACTGGACGGTGCGCTCGATGAGGTCCTCGCGCGCCTGCGTGAGCACGGAGATCGTGACGTCGTCGGGGACCACGTCCTCCTCGATGAGCGAGCGCACGAACGTGAAGTCCGTCTCGCTGGCCGACGGGAAGCCGACCTCGATCTCCTTGTAGCCCATGCGCACGAGCAGGTCGAACATGCGCCGCTTGCGCACCGGCGTCATGGGGTCGATGAGGGCCTGGTTGCCGTCGCGCAGGTCGGTGGACAGCCAGCGCGGCGGCGCGGTGGTGACGGCGGACGGCCAGGTGCGGTCGGGCAGGTCGATCGGCGTGAAGGCGCGATAGCGCCCGAATGGCATGCCGGACGGCTGCTGGGGTGATACGGAGTTGTTCGCTGTGCTGCTCATTGGGGATCCTCATGGGTGCGGTTCGTCTGTGGTCGACTGGGGCTGAAAAGCGGCCGGTCGTGACGAACTCCGCGTCGAGGGGCCCGGCCTAGAGGGCCTCGACGCGGCAGCGAAGGAGCAGGTTCGCGATCCGCATGATGCAAGCATCGTACCAAGAGACGTGCCGCACGGTGAACAGGAACGTGTCGATGCCCCGCAGCCGGCGCCTGTTCGTAGGATGAACGGGGTGAGCGAGATCGCACTCCCCAGGGGGCATCACTACGCCGTGATGTGGGGAATCCCCGACAACTACGCGGGCATGACCAACTCGATGCTGCACCGGTCGCGAGCGTTCGTCGAGCTCACCGGCACCGACGTCACCATCGTCACCTACGAGCATCGTGACGACTACGACGTCGTGCGAAAGCGCCTGCGAGATCGCGGCGGGATGGTCGACGGCATGCACATCGCCAACCTGTGGGAGGACTTGCGCGGTTGGGACGACGAGCAGCTGAAGCAGGCCGAGCCGACGTTCGATCCTGGCGTCGAGTCGACGTTCGAGCCCCTCGGCGAGCGCGGCGACCACACCAGCGCTTTGCAGCACGTCCTCGGCGACGGCGACGACATCGACCAGGTCGACTACTTCCGCGCCGACGGGACGCTGCTCGCCTCCGACCGGCGGCGTGGCCGGGAAGGAGGATCGGGCGTTCACGCTCTGCGACACCTCCGGCAACCCGCTCGGCGGCTGGCGGACATCTGGGACCTCTACTACTGCTGGCTCGACTCTCTCCCCCGCGACCCGGTCGCCTGGTTCATCGTCGACTCCAAGACGAGCGCCAACCACCTCGTCGAGTACCACCGCGACGACGTCGTCACGCTCCACGTCGTCCACGCCTCCCATCTCGAGCCCGCAGACGGCCGCCCGATGGGGACCCTCGGGAGAGCCGGCAGTTCGTCATGGAGCGGCTCGACCAGTGGGACGGCGTCATCTTCCTCACCCAGCAGCAGCTCGGCGAGGTCGATGCGCTCCTCGGCCCGGGCCCCAACCGGCACGTCATCCCGCACGGCCGTTTCGTTCCCAAGGAGCCGCCGACCCACAAGCGCGCGAAGCGACACGGCGTGATGCTCACCAGCCTCAACAAGCGCAAGCAGATCTCCCACGCGATCAAGGCCATGTCCCGGGTCGGGCGGCTGGGGCTCCGGCGCGCGACCCTCGACGTCTGGGGTCAAGGTCCGTACGAAGAACGCCTGCAGGCCGCCATCGACAAGAGCGATGCGCCGGTCGAGCTGCGCGGCTACTCCGACCACGCCTGGAAGGAGTTCGACAAGGCGTCCTTCTCGCTGCTCACCAGCAGCAACGAGGCCTTCGGTCTCGTGCTGGTCGAGAGCATGGGCCACGGCTGCATCCCGATCAGCTACGACATGCCGTACGGACCGTCGGAGATCATCACCCACGGCGTCAACGGCTTCCTGGTTCCGGAGGACGACATCACGGGTCTTGCCACCGAGATCCGACGCATCGTCCGGGCCACGAGGCAGAGCTCGCGCCGATCCGCCAGGCCGCGTACCGCCGTGCCCTGGAGTTCAACGACGAGAGCGTCACGAAGAAGTGGGCGGCGGTCATGGAGGAACTCGCCTCGACCCGCGCATGCGGCTCCTCCCTCGCCTGCCCGCGGCTCTTCGTCCTCCCTGGTCGTCCCCCCCCTTCGGGGGCCCCCCCAATCGTTCTCAGCCCGCGTGCCAGCTCGCCCCCGCCTCCGTCGTTCGTCGTCTTCCTCCCCCTGTCCGCCCAGCCCCCTCGCCGAGAACGCGCGCCCCTCGTGAGCGCGCGCTGCTCGTCGCTCGCTCTCTCCCCCCCATATGAGCAGCGCTCTCTCGACCCGCTCCCCCCCTCTGTCCCCCTCCCCCCTCCGCCCCCCCCCCCCCCCCACCGCCGCCCCCCCCCGGTCGCACCCCGGCGGACGGCGCAGCCCCCCCCCCCCGGGCCCCCCCCCCACCGGCCGACGAGGACCCGCCCCCCCCCCTCCTCCCCCCCCCCCCCCCCCTCGGGACCGGCCGCCCCCCGGGGCGGGGGCGGCGCCCGCTGTCGCTGTGGGGCCTCCCCCGCCCCCCCGCGCGCCCGCCCCCCTCTCGCCGCCCCCCCCCCCCCCGCCCCCTGCCCGCCCCCCCCCGGCGGCCCCCCCCCCCCCCTACCTGCCCCACCACCACCCCCCGCCCCCACCACGGACCGGCGGCGCGCCGCTCCCCACACGCCCCCCCACCCGCCCTCCCCCCCCCCCCCCACCCCCATCTCCCGACCGGCCACCCCCCCCCCGCGCCCTCAAGGCGAAGCGTCCCGCCCAGTCCACACCGCAGCCGACCCGCCTCAGGGCAGAAGCACCTTCGCCACGATCATGTTGTGGTCCGACGGAATGGTGCCTTCCAGCTTGCCGGCCGAGTCGAGGTCGAGCACCGTCTCCCACTGCAGCGTCCGCATCGACGTCGTGAAGATGTAGTCCATGTTGCTGCCGTTCTCGTTCGACGAGAAGTGCGGCACCGTGCGGATGAAGTTGTTGTGCGAGTTGTAGTGCGCCCTGATGCGCTTCTCCGCCGTGGCCTTGGACGAGATCTTCGTCGACTTGTACGTGTGCCCGAGCGGGTCGACGAATCCGTGCGAGACGACCTCGTCGTAGGGCGCGTTCGTCGGGGTCGCATACCGCGTGGAGTTGAAGTCACCCACCACGAAGGCCGGCGTCCGGCTCGGCCGGCGCAGCTCGATCTCCCGCATCATCGCCTCGCTCTGGGCCTTGCGGAGGGCGTATTGGGAGTACGGCTCGAGGTGCGTGTCGGCGAAGAAGAACTGCTGACCCGTCGACTTCTGCTCGAGCACCGCCCAGGCGACGTACCGCTCGTTGCAGCCGGAGCACTGCGGAAGCTTCTGCGAGCCCTGTGAGATGAGCTTCACCGTGTCGGTGTTGAAGAAGACCTTCGTGCCCTTCGACGCACCGCGGTCCTGGTACTTGCAGCTGCTGGGTGTCGTCGAGTTCGCGCAGTTGTTGCGGTGGGCGTTCGTGACCTCGTAGGGCGTGCCACCCGAACGCAGCCTGTTTCGCAGGTCCTCGAACTGCGCGAGGCTGATCTTCTTGCCGCCGGACACCAACCAGCCCTGCGACGCCTCCTGGATGCCGATGACGTCGGGCTTCTGCCTGAGGATGCTCGCCACCACGACGCCGCGACGCTCCGACCACGGCCGTTCGAGGTTCTGGCTCTTGTAGCAGTTGGCGCATCGGATGTTGAACGAGGCGACGGTGAGCGGCTTCGATCCGCTCGGAGGAGGTTCTTCCTCGGGCTCCTCACCGGACGACTTCACCGTCACGGCCGGCGAGTAGCTACCGAGGTTGAACCCGTCGGCGCTGATGACGCGCACCTTGGCGTAGTACGTCTTGTCCTCGCTCAGGCCCGTCACGGTGCCGCCTGACTCCGTGAAGCGGACGGCCGTCTCGTTGGTCATTTCCGGGTTGTCGGCGACCAGGAGCCGGTAGCGCGGTGCGTTCGGCACGCCGGCCCAGTCGAAGGTCGCCGAGGTCGAGTTGCGCTCGGTCGCGGTGAGCCCGGTGGGCGCGGGGAACGACGTCCACACGCGCACCGCGTCCGAGTACGCGCTGCGGTTCACGCCGTCTGCGGTGATGACGCGGACCTTGACGTAGTAGCCGCGGCCGGGCTGGAGACCCTTCACGATCTCGGCCGTGTCGGTGGAGCGCTGGTACGTCGCGTTCGTCATCGAGGAGCTCGAGCTGATCTGGAGCCGGTACCGCTCGGCCTTCGACACGGGTTTCCATGTCACCGAGAGGCTGGTCGAGGTGGCGGCGGACTGGGCCAGGCCGGTTGGGGAGGTCGAGGGCCACTCGGCGGCGCCGGCGGGGGTCGCGAGACCGGCCAGCAGGGCCACCGCAGCAACGGCGGCGACGACTGGGCGCGTGAGCGAACGCATGGGGCCCCCCGGGGAAGATGTGACAGATGTGACAAGAGTGGCTGATGGGACTGTAGCCCGAATTCCCGTCCGGCGGCAGGGTTACGACGAAATGGACGCTCAGACGGACACGAGGTCGTCGGCGTCGATCATGCGGGTGGAGGCCGGGCGCGGCCCCAGCGAGCGGGGCAGCATCCGGGCTCGCCACCGGTCCGCACGCGGGCTGCCGGCCCGGAGGGCATCGGTCAGCGTGACGGCGTCGCGGGCGGTGCCGGCGTCCGGTCGGGACGTGGACGCACGCGCGAATCGCGCCACCTCGACCCGGTGCAACAGTCGCTCGAGCGTCTCGGGATCGACCCCCGGGCGACCGGCCAGCCGGTCGGCGAACCCTCGCGGTGTGTCGGTGGCCGGCACGTCCAGCCCGAGGTCGAGCGCGACGTCCTCCAGCTCTCGCCACTGCTGCACGGGCGAGGCGGCGCCGAGCCGCCGTCGCCGTCTCAGCTCCCGGACGACACTCGGCGCGGCCAGGATCAGCAGGACGACCGCGCCGGTCACGACGAACGTGCGCGGTGCCGTCCGGCTCGACGTGCTCGCTTCCGAGCCCGTGTCTGCCCCCTCGTTCCGTTCGCGGCCGCTCGCCTCTCCCGCGGCCTCCTCGGAGGACTCGTCCTCCGTCGCGGAAGCCGGCTCCTCGAACGCGGTCGCCGCGCCGATGCTCGTCGTCGGGTCGAAGCGCACCCAGCCGACGCCCTCGAAGAACAGCTCCGTCCAGGCATGCAGGTCGTCCGACGTGTTGGCGTAGACGGTCCGGCCGTCCCGGACCCCGGTCACTCGGCCCGGCGCGTAGCCGACGGCGACCCGCGACGGGATGTCGATGGTGCGCGCCATCACCGCCATCGCCGAGGCGAAGTGGACGCAGTACCCGGCCTTGCGTTCCAGGAACGTCGCCACGACGTCGAGACCGTTCCCGTCGTAGTCGTCGGCGACGGGTGCGGTCTCGGAGTAGCGGAAGTCGCCGTTGCGGAGGAATTCCTGGAGGGCGAGGGCCTTGTCGTACTCGGTGGGTGCCGACGCAGTGACGTCGCGGGCGGTGTCGACGATCGACTCCGGAACGTCGGCCGGCAGCGTCACGAACGGGATGAGGCTCGGGCCGATCACCGTGGTCAGCTGTCGCATCTGCTCTGCCGTGGGCGTGATGGTCAGGCTGTTGACCGTGTAGTTCTGGCCGCGGGTGTTGGTGGAGTCCGATCGCACCGTCATGCCCATCCGTTCGTACCGCCAGGCCCCTTCCAGGCCGCTGGTCTCCTGGGTCACGTACGGGACCGGCAGCATCGGGCTGTCGAGACCCTCGATCGAGATGCGCGTGGTGTCGAGCTTCGTCTCGATCCCTTCACGCAGCCCGAGATTCCCCTCGAACCGGTCATTCGGGAGCGAGCCACCGGGGCGCCAGGTCCGGCCGGTGAAGTCGCGCAGCGTCGCGACCTTCAGGTACAGCGGATCCTCGGCGGTCGTCGTGTAGGTCAGCGCGACACTGGTCGACTTGCGGCGCAGGTTCTGCCCGAGCTCGAGCATCGGGTTGATGCCGCGCCCGAAGACCCCCGCAGGCGGATCGCCCCACGCGGCGGCCGCGGCGCGGATGTCGGGTGCGACGGTCGGCAGGAGCATCGCGTATCCCAGAGCGGCCACCGACAGCACCACCGCAGGCCCCTGCACGGCGAGACTGCGGCCACGCCGCTGTGCCGTCGGCGTCGAACCACTGCGCATCAGCACGAGCCACGGCACGGCGGCGACGACGAAGAGCCAGAACCCCGGGGTGCGGCCGGACACCATGGCCGGCACGGCGAACACGCCGAGCAGGAGCAGGCCGATCCAGGCTGGGGCCCGCCGCATGTCGAGGAAGGCGTCGGCGACGACGACGAGGGAGCCGAACGCGGCGGCCAGCAGCAGCACGATGCCACGCGCGGCCGCGACCGGCGCCTGCTCCTCGACGATGACCTCCTGGGCGTCGGCGACGAGGTCCGAGAGCGCACCGACCGATCCCGGAGTCGGAAGTCCCACCGAGAGCGTGCCCGGGACGAAGACCCACGCGATCGTGACGAAGAGGACCACCACTGCGACCGGTGCCACCAGCCGAACGACACCGAGAGCCCGCAGCACCGCACAGGTGAAGATGGCGACCATCGTCACGAGGACGGTGGTGATCCACCAGTCGGTTCCCTCGACCACGACGCGGTACCCGGTGGTCAGGACGATGAGGCTGACGGCGACCAGTCCCCGGTCGAGCCATCGCGACTGGCGGCCCGAGGCCCCCGGCCGATCGGGCGTCCGGTCACGACGGGGGTCAGCCCAGAGCACGGGTCACCACCCGGTCGAAGGCGAGCCACCGCTCGGCCTGGTCGTCCTGCACGCGATAGGTGACGACGCTCCACCGGGTGGTGTCGAGGCGAGCCAGCGCTTCGGGACGGGTCGCGTCGGCGACGAACGCGTGCACGGTGCCGGCGCGGCCCAGGACCCGGATCCAGTGCTCGGCCCGTTCGAGGTCGAGGTGGCCGGCGACCAGCACGACCGACCGTTCCGGCGGCTCGACCGCGTCGATGTCGTACTCCCCCGGCTCGACGACGGCGAGGTCGAGCATCGCGTCGGACAACGTGTCGTGTCCGTCTCCGACCCGCCGGTCGATCGCGCGGTCGCTGGAGCGCAGGCTCACGATGCATCCCTCGCCCACGAGGTGGGTCATGACCGACGCAGCCGCCACGACGTCCCATTCCAGCAGCGGCGAGTACTCCCAGTCGCCGACGCGGTCGCGGGCCGTGCCGAGCGTTGACGGGTCGCAGTCGAGGTACACCGCGGCACGCGGGTTCACCTGACGCTCCTCCTGGCGGACCATGAGCTCGCCGCGGTGCGCAGTGGCCTTCCAGTTCAGTCGCTTCACCGCGTCACCGGGCAGGTAGGACCGGGCGATCACGTCGTCGGCACCGTTGCCGGCGTGCTGCGGTGCGGGACGCCCGGAACCGTCGTCCGACAACCCGAGCGAGCCGAGCGGCGTGAGCTCGCGTCGGCGCGGGAGCACGATCACCGGGCTCGTGCCGGCGAGCCGGTGCCGCCGGCGCACGAGTCCGAACGGGTCGACCGCCTCGAGCTCGAGCGGACCGACCAGGTGCCGGCCGCGGCGCTGGGCGCGGACGTCATAGGCGAGCACGAGACCAGTGCGTCCGCGACGGGTCCGCGGCAGCGTCGGCACATGGCCGGTGGCAGTGCCGGAGAGGCCAGCCGGCAGGTGGTCGCGCCAGCGTGAGGCCGGCAACGGCAGGCGCGCGAGGTTCACGAACCGCAGCGTCGCGCGGGCCTCGACATCGGGTTCGAGCAGGGGCGGCGCGAAGGTCCGGTCGACCCGCGCTCGAGGCACGGCGACCATCACGTACGCCGCAGCGAGCACGACGAGGCCGACCAGCAAACCGGTGGCGTCGAGCAGGGCCGGCAGCGACAGGATGGCGGCCAGGACGAAACACACGACTGCGACGAACAGGCACCACCCGCCTCGACGGGTCAGCGCCAGCGTGCGCACCGCGTTCACGACGGTCGAATCGCTCCGTCAGGTACCGGCGTCTCGGCCACGATGCGAAGGGCGATGTCCTCGGCGCTGGCGGCACCGCGATGGGCGATGAGCCGGTGCGGCAGGACCGAGGGCACGAGCGTGTCGACGTCGTCGGGCAGCACGTAGTCGCGGCCGTGGACGGCGGCGAGCGCCTTGCTGGCGCGGACGAGCTGGAGCGTCGCCCTTGGACTCGCGCCGAGCCGCAGCTCGGGATCGGTGCGGGTGGCGCGCACGATGTCGATGGCGTAGCTCTCGACAGCCGGCGACACGAAGACCGCTCGCGCCGCCGCGATCATGGCGTGCAGCTCCTCGATCGAGGCGACTGCTGCGAGGTCGTCAAACGGGTTGGACTCGTCGCGTCCTCGCACCATCTCCAGCTCAGCCGCGGCGTCGGGGTAGCCCATCGAGATGCGCGCCATGAACCGGTCGCGCTGGGCCTCCGGCAGGGCGTAGGTGCCCTCCATCTCGTAGGGGTTCTGGGTGGCGACGACCGTGAACGGCGAGCCGAGCCCGTAGGTGGTGCCGTCGACCGTGACCTGCCGCTCCTCCATGGCCTCCAGGAGCGCCGACTGGGTCTTGGGCGATGCGCGGTTGATCTCGTCGCCGATGACGATGTTTGCGAACACCGCCCCCGGCTTGAACTCGAACTCACTCTCGCGGACGTTGAAGACGGAGACACCGGTGATGTCGGACGGCAGCAGGTCGGGCGTGAACTGGATGCGCCGCACCGAGCAGCTCACCGACCGCGCGAGCGCCTTCGCGAGCACCGTCTTGCCGATGCCGGGAACGTCTTCGATGAGCAGGTGACCCTCGGCCAGGAGCACGACGAGTGCCGTCTCGGCGACGTCGGCCTTTCCGTCGATGACGTGCCCGATGTTGTCGACGATCGCAGCGGCCGACCCCTCGAGATCCATGCCCGAATGGTAAGCACATCGGTGGTCATGTGTGTCGCCGCCAGCGTCAGCGTTTCGCTCGCGACCACTCCAGGAGGCGGTCGACCGGCCACGTCGTGACGATGCGGTCGAGCGGCAAGCCGAGCTGCTGGACCCGGGCAGCGCCGTGGTCGAGGAAGTCCAGCTGGCCGGGCGCATGGGCGTCGGAGTCGATGCTGAACAGGCAGCCGGCGTCGAGGGCGACGGCGATGAGCTGGTCCGGCGGATCGCGGCGCTCAGGACGCGAGTTGATCTCGACGGCGACATCGTTCTCGGCACAGGCCGCGAACACCCGCTTGGCGTCGAACTGGGACTCCGGACGCTTGCCGCGCGACCCCTCGACCAGACGTCCGGTGCAGTGCCCGAGCACGTTGGTCGCGGGATCGGCCACCGCCTTGAGCATCCGTCGGGTCATGCCGATGCGGTCCATCCGCAGCTTGGAATGGACGCTCGCCACGACGACGTCGAGCCGAGCCAGCATCTCCGGTGTCTGGTCGAGCGTGCCGTCCTCGTTGATGTCGACCTCGATGCCGCGCAGCAGATGGAAGTCGTCGAGCGCATCGTCGACCTCGGCGACGATGTCGAGCTGCTCGGCGAGCCGCTCGGCGCTCAACCCGTTGGCGACGGTGAGCCGGGGCGAGTGGTCGGTGAGCGCCATGTACTGGTGGCCCACGCGCTGGGCGGTGCGGGCCATGACGTCGATCGGCGAGCCGCCGTCGGACCAGTCGGAGTGCGTGTGCAGGTCGCCGAGCAGCTGCGCGCGGACCTCTTCCCCGCCGGGCACGAGCGGGCCCAACCCGCGTTAGCGGAGCTTGGCCAGGTAGTCCGGCACCTGTCCGTCGAGAGCCTGGCGAATGACCTCCGCGCTGGTCTTGCCGACGTCGTCGATGGAGGTCAGGCGGTCACGTCGTGCCGCGAGGTCCTCGACGCCGGCGATCGCCGCGGCCGCTTTGCGGAATGCCTGCACCCGGTAGGTGGACTCGCGCCCGCGCTCGAGCAGGAAGGCGATCTCAGCGAGCGCCTCTGTCGGTTCCATGTTTCCATCTTGTCGCACCGAAGGTTCGCGCACCTCCGCCGGGGAGTGAGCACGGTGGGTGCGGGGCTGGTGTAGGTGTGGCTGGTGGGTGCGCCAGATGGTGTCGCGATCTCGGGTGGTACGGTCCAGCCGGGTTGGTGTTCGAGGGTGTGACTTCGTCGGCAGAGTCCTTGACCGTTGCTGCTGGTGGTCGTGCCTCCGTTGGCAAAGTCATTGATGTGGTCGATGTCGCCGATCCGGCAGTCGCAGCCTGGTTGACGGCATCGGTGCCGGTCGCGGGCTCGGATGAATCCGTCGAGGGGTCCGTCGAATCGGCGACGACGTGGGTCGCGTCCGCTCATGGTGTGGTCGACCGGGTCGTGATGAGGCAGCGGTAGAAGTGCGGTGGGCGCGGGAGATGAGGTCATCGACGAGGCCCAGGGCGATGGGTCCGTCGCCGTCGAGCTCGGCTGGCGTGTCGTCGGCGCCCAGCAGCGTGTCGGCGCCGACGGTGATGCCGATCTCGACGTCGCTGCCGTCGGCGTTGCTGACGCCGGTGACACGTTCGACCAGGGTGGCGCACATGATCTGGCCCATCGAACGCTCATCACCGGCCGCTCGGAGTCCTCTGGCCCACCCGGTCAGCTGCCGGTCACGGCAACGAGCTGTTCCGCCGGCCCGCGGACCTGCAGGACCGCGACACCGTCCACGTCCGGGTGCAGGCTACACGCTGGTCGGCCCGATTGCGTTCGGCCCGCTCGTGCGCGGCGTCCGCGTCAGTGCGATGACATGGTGACGGGTCAGCCGGGCGGCTCGCCCCGACGTCAGCCGGGCAGTGCGTCGGCGATCTCGGCTCCAGGACGATGCGGTCGTCCCGATGCAGAGCATCGGTCTCCCGCACCACCGCCCGCGCCGTCGGCTCGGAGATCTGGCCGGCCTCGAGGGTCGCGGTGGTCTGCGGCAGCTCGGCCAGACCGACCGCCGTGGCGAGCTGGGTGCCCGCCCGCGCCGGGCGAGACGTTGCGCGCCATCGCGACCTCACCGATCACCGACAACGCCGGATCAGCCGAACCGAACGGCACCTGCGCGACCCGCTCCTCGAGAAGAGCATTGATCTGCACGAGCAGAAGGGCCTGCGCCGCCCGGATGATCCGTCGTAGGCCAGATCGCGTCGATCGCGCCGCGCCGAACTCGAGGTCCGGGTCCGCGGTGAAGTCGTGGGCGTCGATCGCCGAGAGCAGATCCTCGACCCCGACACTCTCGAACATACTCACGATCGTGGCCGAGCGACCGTCGGTCAAGCACGGTTTCATCCACCGAGTTTCACACCTATGCGGGTGGATTCGTCGTGCGGCGCAAGGTGGTCGTGACCGGTCGGGTGCAGGGCGTGTTCTTCCGCGCGAGCTGCCGCGACGCCGCCCGTGCGCTCGGCGTGTCCGGGTGGGTCTCCAACGAACCGGACGGCACGGTGCTGGCGGTGTTCGAGGGCGATGACGGCGCAGTCGAGGGCATGATCGCGTGGTGTCACAGCGGTCCGCCGCAGGCCCAGGTCGACGGGGTCGAGGTCACCGACGAGCAACCCGAGGACCTGCAGGGCTTCCACACCCGTTGAGTCAGAAGCCGAGCTTCCGCAACTGCTTGGGATCGCGCTGCCAGTCCTTGGCGACCTTGACGTGCAGGTCGAGGAAGACCGGGCTGCCGAGAATGCGCTCGATCTGCGTTCGGGACGTCGACCCGATCTCCTGCAGGCGCGAGCCCTTGTGGCCGATGATGATGCCCTTCTGGCTGTCGCGCTCGACGTAGACGCTGGCCCGCACGTCGACGAGCGGCCGATCGGCCGGGCGTCCCTCTCGAGGCACCATCTCCTCGACCACGACGGCGAGTGAGTGCGGCATCTCGTCGTGCATGCCCTCCAGCGCCGCTTCACGGATCACCTCGGCGACGAGGGTCTCTTCCGGCTCGTCGGTCAGCTGTCCCTCCGGGTACAGGGGCGGGCCCTCGGGAAGGGTGGCGACGAGGAGGTCGGCGAGCAGCTGGACCTGGTCGCCGGCAACCGCCGAGACGGGCACGACCTCGCGCCACGTGAGCTCTGCCTCGTCGCCGGCGCGCTGGATGGCCATCAGGTGCTCGGCCAGACGGTTCGGCGAGACGAGGTCGGTCTTGGTGGCGATGGCCAGCACCGGCTTGCGTCGCAGCCGGGCGATCTCGCGGATGAGGAAGCGGTCACCCGGTCCGATGCGCTCGTCGGCGGGCAGGCACAGGCCGACGGTGTCGACCTCCGACCAGGTCGCGCGGACGAGGTCGTTGAGCCGCTCCCCCAGCGTCGTCCGTGGCTTGTGCAGCCCAGGGGTGTCGACCAGCACGAGCTGCGCGTCGTCACGGTGCACCAACCCGCGGATGGCGTGCCTGGTGGTCTGTGGCTTCGACGACGTGATGGCGATCTTGCCGCCCACGATGGCGTTGGTGAGCGTCGACTTCCCGGTGTTGGGCCGGCCGACGAAACAGGCGAATCCCGAGCGGAATCCGCTCGTCATGAAGCTCGTACCGACAGGATCGTCCCGTCGTCGGTGGCTAGGTAGACCGGAACATCCGTTCCGGCCATCTCGCGAACCGTGCTGAGGTCGACGATCGCGCCCTCGCGTGTCGTGACCACTGCCCCGGCCTCCAGGCCCTTGGCTCCTGACGAGATCGCCATCGCGACGGCGAGGTCGAGCGCGCTGAGCTCGAGCGAGGGCAGCTGGATCGACGCGGCGACGTACGTGCGTCCGTCGAGGTCACGGACGGCGGCACCGCGGGTCGAATGCGTGCGAGCGCGCGACGTGCGAGCCAGCGTGACCAGCTTCTCGTCCTCAGGACTCAGCGTCATGCCCTGCTCCGTTCGTTGCTGTCCCATGCGCCGAGGCTACCGACTGGGTCTGATCGACCACCCGGCTGACGTGGACGCGCCCGATGCGGTTGCGACGACCCGACGGGGCCTCGGCCACGAGCTCCAGCCCGGCGACCTCGACCGAGCTGCCCGGGATCGGCACCTTGCCGAGGTGCTTGGCCAGCAGCCCACCGACCGAGTCGACGTCGTCGTCGATGCGGACCTCGAACAGCTCGGCCAGGTCGTCGACGTCGAATCGGGCGCTCAGGCGGTACGAGCCGTCGGCCAGGGCTTCGAGCTCGTCGGGCTCGGAGTCGTACTCGTCGGTGATCTCGCCGACGATCTCCTCCAGGATGTCCTCGATCGTGACCATGCCGGCCGTGCCGCCGTACTCGTCGACGACGATCGCGACGTGGGTGCGCTGGGCCTGCATCTCCTTGAGCAGGTCGTCAGCGACCTTCGTGTCGGGCACGAAGATGCACGAGCGCATGATCGAGTCGACCCGCTCGGTCGACTCCGCGTCGCGGTTGTCGAACACGCGCTTGGTGATGTCCTTCAGGTAGGCCATGCCGAGCACGTCGTCCAGGTCGTTGTCCTCGATGACCGGGATGCGCGAGTAGCCACTGCGCAGGCACAGCGACATCGCCTGCCGAAGCGTCTTGGTGCCCTCGATGTAGACCAGGTCGGTGCGGGGCACCATGACCTCTCGAACGACGGTGTCGTTCAGCTCGAAGACCGACTGGATCATCTTCGACTCGTCGGACTCGATCAGCTGGCTCGCGGCGGCGAGGTCGACGAGCTCGCGCACCTCGACCTCGGACGCGAACGGGCCCTCGCGGAAACCCTTGCCCGGGGTGAGCGCGTTGCCGACCAGGATGAGCAGCCGGGGCAACGGGCCGAGCAGGCGCGTCGCGGTGATCACCGGCACGGCCGACGCCAGGGCGATCCGTTCGGCATGCTGACGTCCCAGGGTGCGTGGTCCGACCCCGATCAGCACGTAGCTGACGACGGCCATGATCACGACGGCCACCGTGATCCGCGTCCACAGCCCGCCGAGGCGGTTGGCGACCACGAGCGTGACGAGCACGATGCTCGCCGTCTCGCAGAACACCCGCAGCAGCAGGACGGTGTTGAGGTAGGGCGCCGGGTCGTCGAGGATGCGCCCGAGCCGCTCCGCTCCCCCGCGGTTCTCCTCGGAAAGCTCGTGCGCGCGCGCTCGGGAGAAGGACGACACCGCGGCGTCGACGCTGGCCAGCACCCCGGCCGCCAGGGCCAGGAGGACCGACGAGACGACGAGCGGGACGATCACGACGTGCTCGCGGGCGAAGTGTCACTAGACCCGTCCGGGCCCGGTTCCGGATCCCCGCCCCGCTGCCACTCCAGCAGCAGCCGGCCCTGCACGCCGAACATCTCGCGGTGCTCGTCGGGCGAGCCGTGGTCGTACCCGAGCAGGTGCAGGATCCCGTGCACGGTGAGCAGATTGATCTCGTCGGACGCGCTGTGGCCGGCCGCCGGCGCCTGCTGAGCCGCGACCTGGGGGCAGACCGCGATGTCACCGAGGTATCCGGACACCGCGTCGTCGTCGGCCTCGGCGGAGCCGGGGGTGAGCTCGTCCATGGGGAACGACAGCACGTCGGTGGGGCCGGTCTGGCCCATCCACTGCTGGTTCAGCACGGCCATCGTGTCGGCGTCGACGAGACGCACCGTGAGCTCGGTGGCCGGATGCAGCCGCATCCGGCGCATCACGAATCGGCAGAGCTGGGTGAGGGCGACGACGTCGGCGTCCGCCCCGGACTCATCGAGAACGTCGACGTTCATGGCCCGAATCGGACTGCGCGGGGGCACCGGCTTCGAACGTGTCGTAGGCGGCCACGATGCGGCCGACGAGCTTGTGACGCACGACGTCGTGGGACGTCAGCGTGGAGAAGTGGATGTCGTGCACGCCGTCGAGGATGTCGCGCACCACGCGCAGGCCGCTCTTGGCGCCGGTCGGCAGGTCGACCTGGGTGACGTCGCCGGTGACGACCATCTTGGAGCCGAACCCCAGCCGGGTGAGGAACATCTTCATCTGTTCCTGCGTGGTGTTCTGCGCCTCGTCCAGGATGATGAACGAGTCGTTCAGGGTCCGGCCACGCATGAACGCCAGGGGCGCGACCTCGATGGTGCCGTTCGTGAGCAGCTTGGGGATCGACTCGGGATCGATCATGTCGTGGAGGGCGTCGTAGAGCGGGCGCAGGTACGGGTCGATCTTCTCGCTCAGCGTGCCGGGCAGGTAGCCGAGACGCTCGCCGGCCTCGACCGCGGGCCGGGTGAGGATGATGCGGGTGATCTCCTTGGCCTGCAGCGCCTGCACGGCCTTGGCCATCGCGAGGTACGTCTTGCCCGTGCCGGCCGGGCCGATGCTGAACACGACGGTGTGCTTGTCGATGGCGTCGACGTAGCGCTTCTGGTTGAGCGTCTTGGGCCGGATCGTGCGGCCACGGTTCGACAGGATGTTGAGGCTGAGCACGTCGGCGGGACGCTCCTGGGTCTCGGTACGGAGCATCGAGATGCTGCGCTCGACCAGCTCCGGGCTGAGGGCCTGACCGGTGCGGATGATGGCCACGAGCTCGTCGAGGAGACGCTCGACGAGGGCCGCCTCGCCGGTCGGGCCGGTGACGGTGATGACGTTTCCGCGCGCGTGGATGCGCGCCTCGAACGACGATTCGATGAGGCGGAGGAACTCGTCGGCCGGGCCGAAGAGGGCCACGGCGTCGACGCTCGCAGGCACGGTGAACGTGTGCGCAGGAGTGATCTCGTCGGTCATAGGCAGACGATTCTATCGGTCACCCGGGTGGCCAGCCCAATGCGCGACCAGCCAGCACGTGGGCATGGCAGTGGAACACGGACTGCTGCGCGTCGGCGCCGGTGTTGAACACCAGCCGGTACGTGCCGCCGGCGTCGTCGGCGATGCGCCGTGCCAGCCGCAGGAGATCGATCGTGGCCTCGGGGTCGGCCTCCGCGAGGCTGCCGATGTCGGGCTCGTGCACGCGCGGGATGACCAGCACGTGCGTGGGCGCCTGCGGGTTGACGTCGCGGAACGCGACCGCGTGATCGGACTCGGCCACGGTGTCGCTGGGGACGTCACCGGACACGATGGAGCAGAAGAGGCAGTCGGCCATGTTCTCTTCTTACCTCACCCTCGGTGGTGGAGTAGCGGAGGCCGCCCACGGCCGACGTGTATCGAAACCACGTCCCAGCCGAGCTTGTCACCTCACGATGGCTTCGCAGCGGGCGGCTTCGCCGCAGGACGCTCAACCCGCTTCGACGCTCGCTCGCTGCGCTCGCTCAGTCTCAGCGGAACGCATCCTTGATGCGGCCGAACACGTTCTTGTGGGACGCGCCGAGGCGGGCCTCGGGACGCGTCTCGTCGCGCAGCACCGCCAGCTGCTGAAGCAGGTCGCGCTGTTCGTCGTCGAGCTGGTCGGGCGTCTCCACCAGCACCTGGACGACGAGGTCGCCACGTCCGGGACCGCGCAGGCGCGGCACACCCTGGCCGCGCACCGTGACGGCGTCGCCGGACTGGGTGCCGGCGGCGATGTCGAGGCCGACGGTGTCGCGCCCGTCGTCCTTGGCCTCGTGGTCCTTCAGGTCGGACTCCAGGGTCGGGATGTCGATGTGCGTGCCGAGCGCCGCGGCCGTCATCGGCACCGTGACCTGGCAGCGCAGCTGGTCGCCCTTGCGTGAGTAGACCGGGTGACGGCTCACGTCGATCTCGACGTAGAGGTCGCCGGCCGGACCGCCGCCGGGGCCGACCTCGCCCTCGCCGGTCAGCTGGATCCGCGTGCCCTGGTCGACGCCGGCCGGGATGGTGATGTTGAGGGACCGGCGCGTGCGGACGCGACCGTCTCCCCCGCACTCGCGGCACGGGTCGGGGATCACGGTGCCGAAGCCGTGGCAGGCGGGGCAGGGCCGCGAGGTGCGGATGTCGCCGAGCAGAGAGCGCTGCACGTGCTGCACGTCGCCGTGCCCATGGCAGGTGCTGCAGGTGACCGGCTCCGAGCCCTCGTTGGCGCCGCTGCCGTCACAGGTCGTGCACACCACCGCGGTGTCGACCTTGAGGTCGTGGGTGACGCCGAACGCCGCTTCCGCGAGGTCGATCGTCAGGCGCAGCAGGGCGTCCTGCCCGCGCTGGATGCGCGAGCGCGGACCGCGAGCGCTGCCCTGGCCGAAGAAGGCGTCCATGATGTCGTCGAAGCTGAAGCCCTGGCCGAACCCGTGCTGGCCACCGCCGAGCGGGTTGCCGCCGCGGTCGTAGATCGACCGCTTCTGCGGGTCGGACAGCACCTCGTAGGCGACCGTGATCTCCTTGAACCGGTCGGCCGCGTCGGGTGCCTCGTTGACGTCGGGGTGGAGCTGACGAGCGAGACGGCGGTATGCCCGCTTGAGGTCGTCAGCACCGGCGTCACGTCCGACGCCGAGCAGCTCGTAGTAGTCCTGTGCCATTGATCCTCTGGTTCGTCAGCCGTCGTTGAGCAGGCGACCGACGTAGCGGGCGACGGCTCCCACGGCGGCCATGGTTCCGGGGTAGTCCATGCGGGTGGGGCCCAGTGTGCCGAGCGTCGCCAACGCGCGGCCCTCGGCACCGTAGGGCGACGAGACGACCGCGGTGCCGACCAGGTTCTCGCTGCCGGTCTCGGCGCCGAAGCTGACGTGCGTGCCGGCCGTCGCCTCACCGAGCAGACGCAGCAGCACGACCTGCTCCTCGATCGCCTCGAGGACCGGCCGGATGGCGGTGTCGAAGTCGGTGCCGAACCGGGCGAGGTTGGCCGTGCCGCCCACGGCGATCCGCTCGTCGGAGTGCTCGTTGGAGAACACGTGCGTGAGGGTCGTGACGATCGACGTGACGATCGGCCGGTCGGCCGGGGCGAACGACTCGAGCAGATCGGCGAGCCGCAGCGACGCCTCCGGCAGCCGTTCGCCGACCGTGGCGCCGGTGAGGTGGCTGCGCAGCTGCACGATGAGCTGTTCCGACGGCGTCTCGACCAGCTCGACGATGCGCTGCTCGACGCGGCCGCTGCTGGTGATGACCACGAGCAGCACCCGGGCGTTCTCCAGCGCGACGATCTCGATGTGGCGCACGGTCGAGCGGATGAGCGAGGGGTACTGGACGATGGCGACCTGGTTCGTGAGCTGCGCCAGCACGCGCACGCTGCGCTGCACGACGTCGTCGACGTCGACGGCGCCGGTGAGGAACGTCTCGATGGCCCGGCGCTCGGCCGCGGAGAGCGCCTTGACCGTGGCCAGGCGATCGACGAACATCCGGTAGCCCTTGTCGGTGGGCACCCGGCCGGCGCTCGTGTGCGGCTGGGCGATGTAGCCCTCGTCCTCGAGCACGGCCATGTCGTTGCGGATGGTGGCTGGTGAGACGCCGAGATGGTGACGTTCGACCAGGGCCTTCGATCCGACCGGCTCCTGGGTGGCGACGTAGTCCTCGACGATGGCGCGCAGGACGTCGAGCCGTCGGTCGTCCGACATCGTTCCTCCCGCGCGTCGCGTTGGCACTCACCTGGGTCAAGTGCCAGTCTAGCGAGATGGAGGGAATCGCTGCGGAGGGTGACGCAGTGGTCGTCACCGGCGGCGAACGCACTCTCACCTACCGTCCCCGGCAGGTCTCGGTCTCCGACGACACGACGATCGAGCACGAGTCCCGCGGCGGGTCGTTGAGCTCGGTGTGGGTCACCGACCTCGGCAACCTGTACGTCGAGGTCGTGCACCTCGGCAACGGTCCCGAGGGCGGCGAGCTGGTGCTCGTCGTCCCTGCCGCCGACACCGTCGCGCTGGGCGATCTCGCCGGCGGCGAGCCGACCGGCGCGACACTCGAGTGGGCCGGCGCGATCGACATGGCGATCGGACTGACCCGGCCGTCATCACAGATCCTGACGAGCAGCGGACCCATCACGCGCGACGAGCTCGAGGACTTCCATCAACGACTGCTCGGGGTGATCCATGGCTGACCGTTACGGACCTGACGTCCTGTCCGGTGACTGGCGCAAGCCGCCTCGCGGCCGGTCCGAGGACGCCGTGGCTGAGCGCGGTCTGGTGGTCGAGGAGGCCGTCACGGGCTTCTGCGGCGAGATCATGCGGGTCGAGCGCGACCTCGGCACCGTCGAGCTCGAGGACCGCAAGCTCGTCCGCAAGGTGTTCCCGCTCGGGCCGGGCTTCCTGCTCGAGGGTCGGCCCGTCGTGCTCGTCGCTCCGACCGGTGCCGCTCCGTCCCGGCCCACCCGAACGGCGTCCGGCTCCCGAACGGTCGCCGACACCCGCGCCCGCGTCGCGCTGCCGAGCCGCATCTACGTCGAGGGACGCCATGACGCCGAGCTCGTCGAGAAGGTCTGGGGTGACGACCTGAGGGTCGAGGGCGTCGCGGTCGAGTACCTGGGCGGCATCGACGACCTGGTCGGCGTCGTCGAGGAGTTCGCACCCGATGCCGAACGACGTCTTGGCGTCCTCGTCGACCACCTCGTGCCCGGCTCGAAGGAGACCCGGATCGCGCAGCAGCTGTCGGGCCGAGCGCACGTGCTCGTGGTCGGGCATCCGTACGTCGACGTGTGGCAGTCGGTGAAGCCCGACCGTCTTGGCCTCGACGCCTGGCCCGTGGTGCCTCGCGGCATCGAGTGGAAGCACGGTCTGTGCGAGGCGCTCGGCTGGCCACACGCGGACCAGGCCGACATCGCTCGAGCGTGGAAGTACATCCTGGGCCGGGTCGACTCCTATGCCGACCTCGAACCGTCCTTCCTCGGCCGGGTCGAGGAGCTCATCGACTTCGTCACGGCACCGATCACGGAGTGAGGTCGCGGACGACGGCATCGGCCAGCAGGCGCCCGTCGCGCGTGAGCACCAGGTGATCTCCGGTCACTTCGACGAGGCCCCGCTCGGTCAGTGACGGCACCGCGCTGCGTCCGGCCTCGAGGATGCCGAGCGGCAGGCCTTCACGCAGCCGTGCCTCGAGCATCACCCGCTCCACGCACCGACGTGGACGCGTCGAGCACCTCGTGGCCGGCCACGGGTGACTCCCCCGCCGCCAGCCGCTGCGCGTAGGCGGCCGGGTGCTTCACGTTCCACCAGCGCACCCCGTCGACGTGGGAATGCGCTCCGGGACCGATCCCCCACCAGTCGGCGCTGTGCCAGTACAGGAGGTTGTGCCGGCATCGCGCGGCGTCGTCGCGGGCCCAGTTGGACAGCTCGTACCAGCCGAGCCCGGCGGACGTGAGCACGTCGTCGGCCATCAGGTACTTGTCGGCCATCGCGTCGTCGTCGGGGACGGCGACCTCGCCGCGAGCGATCCGCCGGGCGAGCGCGGTGCCCTGCTCGACGATCAGTGCGTAGGCGCTCACGTGGTCCGGCTCGAGGCCGAGCGCATGGTCGAGGCTGGCGGCCCAGTCGTCGATCGACTCCCCCGGCGTGCCGTAGATGAGGTCGACGCTGACCTGCTCGAAGCCTGCCTCGCGCGCCCAGCGGACGGCGTCGGGCACCCGGGCCGGGTCGTGGGTGCGGTCGAGCGTGGCCAGCACGTGCGGTACCGCCGACTGCACGCCGAACGAGATGCGGTTGAAGCCGCCTTCGCGCAGCTCGGCGAGCGAGGCGGGCGTGACGCTGTCGGGGTTCGCCTCCGTGGTCACCTCGGCACCCGGGACCAGCCCGAATGCGGCGTCCAGCGCGCCGAGCATCCGGACCAGGTCGGGTGACGGGAGCTGAGTCGGGGTACCGCCACCGAAGAACACCGTCTCGACCGGAGGCAGGTCGCCACGTGCGGCGAGCGTGCGCGCGGCCAGCTCGATCTCGGCCATGGCGGTGTCGGCGTACGACGCACGCGTGGCGCCTTCGCCCAGCTCGTCGGCGGTGTACGTGTTGAAGTCGCAGTAGCCGCAGCGCACCGAGCAGAACGGCACGTGCACGTAGACGCCGAACGGACCGGCCACCGGAGGGATGGACGGTCCGTCGGTCACAGGCATCTAGCCAGAGTAGAAGCCGTCGAGGATGTCGCGGTAGTTATCCTCGACGACCTTGCGCTTGAGCTTGAGGCTCGGCGTCAGCTCACCCGACTCCACTGTGAGGTCGTGGTCGAGGATCTCGAACTTCTTGATCGTCTCCCAGCGGTTGAGCTTGGAGTTGAGCTCGTCGACATCGTGGCTGATGACGTCGTGCATCTCCGGCGAGGAGACGATCTCGGAGTACGACTTGCCCGACATGCCGTGCCCCTCGGCCCACCCGGCGACCGCATCCGGATCGAGCGTGATGAGCGCGGTGCAGAAGTTGCGGTCGTTGCCGTGCACGATCATCTGGCTGGCCAGCGAGCACACGCCCTTGAACGTGCCCTCGACGTAGGACGGAGCGACGTACTTGCCGCCCGACGTCTTGAAGAGATCCTTCTTGCGGTCGGTGATGCGCAAATAGCCTTCGGCGTCGATCTCACCGATGTCGCCGGTGGCGAGCCACCCGCCGTCGAGCAGTGCGGAAGCGCTCTCGGACTCCAGGTTGTGGTACCCCTTCATGATGTTCGGCCCGTTGAGGAGAACCTCCCCGTCCTCGGCGATCTTCACGTCGGTGCCCGGCAACGGCAGACCCACCGTGCCCAGCTTGTAGGCGTCGGGCCGGTTGACGAATGCGCCGGCCGACGTCTCGGTGAGTCCGTAGCCCTCGAGGATGAGGACGCCGGCGCCGTGGAACCACTCGGCGATGTCCTGCGAGAGCGCTGCCGCGCCGGAGATGAAGAACCTCACCCGGCCGCCGAAACGCTCGCGGACCTTGGCGAAGACGAGCCGGTCGGCCACCGCGTGCTTGGCCTTGAGGATCGGTGATACCGGCTTGCCCGAGCGCACGGCTCGGGAGTACTCGCGTCCGACACCCTCAGCCCAGCGGAAGATGGCGAGCTTGGCGCCGCCCTCTTCCTCCACCATGCCCACGATGCGTCCGTAGGCCTTCTCGAAGATGCGTGGCGCGGCACCCATGAACGTCGGCTTGACGATGGCCAGGTTCTCGACGATCTTCGGCACCCGGCCGTCGATGGCACAGGCGAATCCCTCGGCAAGCTGAGCGGTCAGGAGAACCTTGCCGAAGGAGTGGGCCATCGGCAGCCAGCGGAACTCCAGGTCGTCCTCGCCGAGGAAGCCGCCGGCCTCGAGCGCTGCACCCTCGAACGTCCAGCCCCCGTGGCTGAGGCGAACGCCCTTCGGTCGGCCGGTGGTGCCCGACGTGTAGATCAAGGTGGCGAGATCGTCAGGCTCGATGGCCGACAAGCGATCATCGAAGACCTGCGGCTCTCTTCCAAGCGAGGTCGGCGCCCAGCGGCTCCAGGTCGTCGAAGCCGATGACCCAGTCGCCATCGACCTGGCCGTCGAACGTGACGACCTTCGCGACGTCGGGCAGCTCGGAGCGCTTGTCCTGGAGCTTCTTGATCTGCTCGTCGTCCTCGGCGAACACGATGCGGCTGCCGGAGTCGGCCAGGATGTAGGCGACGTCCTCGGCAGCCGTGCTGGGGTACACGGTGGTGGTGGCCGCCGCGGCGGCGTTGATGGCGAGGTCGGCGAAGATCCACTCGTACCGGGTGCCCGAGGCGATCGCCACCCGCTGCTCCGGCTCGATGCCGAGCGCGACGAGTCCGGCCGCGAGACGGGTGACGTGATCGCCGGTCTCGGCCCAGGTCAGCGAGTGCCAGACCTCGTTCTCGTCGGGGTAGCGGTAGGCCTCCCGGTTCGCGGACTTCTCGACCCGGTCGTAGAACATCTGGGCCACGCTGCGAGAGCGGTTGTCAATGACCTCGAGCTGCTCGGGGGTGGCAACAACAGGGCTCATGGGGTTCCTTCTCACACGACGTACGGATGGAATGTGGTGCCGATCACCCTAACTCACGGTGTCGCCGGTCGAGAGGGCGGCGATGAAAGCTTCCTGGGGCACTTCGACCCTCCCCACCATCTTCATCCGCTTCTTGCCTTCCTTCTGCTTTTCCAGCAACTTTCGCTTGCGGCTGATGTCGCCGCCGTAGCACTTCGCGAGGACGTCCTTGCGCATCGCGCGGATGTTCTCGCGGGCGATGATGCGCGACCCGATCGCGGCCTGGATGGGCACCTCGAACTGCTGGCGCGGGATGAGCTCCTTGAGCTTGCCGGCGAGGGCGACGCCGTAGGCATAGGCATTCTCCCGGTGGACGATCGCGCTGAAGGCGTCGACGATCTCGCCCTGCAGCATGATGTCGACCTTGACGAGGTCGGCCTCCTGCTCGCCGGTGGGTTCGTAGTCGAGTGAGGCGTAGCCCTTGGTGCGGCTCTTGAGGGCGTCGAAGAAGTCGAACATGATCTCGCCCATCGGCAGCGTGTAGCGGATCTCGACCCGGTCCTCGGACAGGTAGTCCATGCCCTGGAGCTGGCCACGGCGGGACTGGCAGAGCTCCATGATCGCGCCGATGTGCTCCGACGGGCTCAGCACGGTGGCCTTCACCATCGGCTCGAAGACCCGGGCGATCTTGCCGGTGGGGTACTCGCTCGGGTTGGTGACGACGACCTCGCTGCCGTCCTCCATGTCGACGCGATAGATGACGTTCGGCGCCGTCGAGATGAGTTCGAGGTCGAACTCGCGCTCCAGCCGCTCGCGGACGATCTCCAGGTGCAGCAGGCCGAGGAATCCGATCCGGAAGCCGAAGCCGAGCGCGCCGGACGACTCCGGCTCGTACGAGAGCGCGGCGTCGTTGAGCTGCAGCTTCTCCAGCGCGTCGCGCAGGCCCGGGTAGTCGTCGCCGTCGATCGGGTACAGACCGGCGAACACCATGGGATTGGGGTGCCGGTAACCCCCGAGCGGCTCGGAGGCGCCGTGGACGCTCGACGTCACGGTGTCGCCGACCCGGCTCTGCCGGACCTCCTTGACGCCGGTGATCAGGTAGCCGACCTCGCCGACGCCGATCTTGTCCGCCTTGACCGGGTCGGGAGAGATCACGCCGACCTCGAGCATCTCGTGCACGGCGCCGGTGGACATCATCTTGATGCGGTCGCGGTGGGTGAGGGAGCCGTCGACGACCCGGACGTAGGTGACGACCCCGCGATACGTGTCGTAGACCGAGTCGAAGATCAGCGCCCGCGGAGGTGCGTCGGCGTTGCCGGTGGGCGGGTCGACCTCGTCGACGATGGTGTTGAGGAGCGTCTCAACGCCTTCGCCGGTCTTGGCGGAGACCCGCAGGACGTCGTCGGGGTCGCCACCCAGGATGTGTGCGATCTCGGCGGCGTACTTCTCCGGCTGGGCGCCCGGCAGGTCGATCTTGTTGAGCACCGGGATGACGTGCAGGTCGGCCTCCATGGCGAGGTACAGGTTCGCGAGAGTCTGGGCCTCGATGCCCTGCGCGGCGTCGACCAGCAGCACGGCTCCCTCGCACGCCTCCAGGCTGCGGCTGACCTCGTACGTGAAGTCGACGTGGCCAGGGGTGTCGATCAGGTTCAGGATGTACGTCTTGCCGTCCGCCGCGACGAACGGGACGCGTACCGCCTGGCTCTTGATGGTGATGCCGCGCTCGCGCTCGATGTCCATGCGATCGAGGTACTGCGCCCGCATCGCGCGCCCCTCCACCACGCCGGTGTGCTGCAGCATCCGGTCGGCGAGCGTCGACTTCCCGTGGTCGATGTGCGCGATGATGCAGAAGTTGCGCAGGATCTGCGGGTCCGTCGCACCGGGTTGGGGAACACCGGATGCGGGGGTTTTCGTCATGGTGCGGCCATTGTTCCAGCCGTGGTGGATTTGAGGCGCCGCGGCCGCGGCTGGTATCGTGAGCGGTCGCGTGCTCGAGCACGCTTCTTTCACGTCGCAACATCACCCACCAGCGGAAAAGACAGGTCAGACACGTGGCGAACATCAAGTCGCAGATCAAGCGCAACCGCCAGAACGACGCGGCTCGCGACCGCAACAAGGCCGTGCGCTCTGCGTTGAAGACCGCCGTCCGCCGCTTCCATGAGGCCGCCGACGGAGGCAAGAAGGATGACGCCAAGGCGCTCGCCGTCGACGTGACCAAGAAGCTCGACAAGGCCGCCTCCAAGGGCATCATCCACAAGAACCAGGCCGCCAACCGCAAGTCGGCCATCGCCCAGAAGGCCGCCTCGCTCTGAGTCGGTCTGTCTGACGCATCAACGCCCCGGAGAGATCCGGGGCGTTTTCGTTTTCCAGCCTCAGCGTGCGGAGCCGCGAGCGGCCGCCACCTGGAGCACCATGCGCTCGACGGCGTACGACGCGTCGGCCTCGCCGGTCTTGACGTCCGTGTCGGCATGGGCGACGGCCACGAGCGCGGTGGCAAGTGACGAGGTGTCCCACGCGCGCAGCTGCCGGCGCAGGATGCGGATCTTGAACGGCGGCGCCCCGATGTGCCGCGCCAGCTCAGCGTCGGACAGTCCCCCCGGAGCGTCGGCCAGCTTGGCGAGCGAGCGCAGGCCGCTGGCGAACGCGCTGGTGATGAGCACCGGGGCGACCCGGGCGGCCTCGGCCCATCGGGCCTGCTCGAGCGCGATGTTGATGCGGCCCTCGATCGCGGCGTCGGCGATGTCGAACCCGCGGACGTCGGCGCGGCCGCCGAAGTAGCGGCGCACCACCTCGGCCGTGATCGCCTCGCCCGTGCCGGTCGTCGCGGCGAGCTGGTCGGCAGCCCCGGCCAGCGATCGCAGGTCTTGCCCGACGGACGAGACCAGCAGGCTGGCGGCCTCCTCGTCGATGGTCGCGCCGAGGTCGCGCAGCTCGGTGCGCACCCACGCAGCGAACTCGCGCTCGTACTTGGGCGCCTCGACCTTGACCTCCGTGACGCTCGACTGCCCGCGCAGCAGGTCGAGCAGCTTCTTGCCCTTCTGACCACCGCCATGGATGAGCACGACCGCGACGTCCGGCGACGGAGCGGCGGCGTACGCCGTCAGCTCCTCCTGAGCCGGGTCCGGCAGGCTCTCCAGCTCGGTGAGCACGAGCGCGCTGGACGTGCTGAACAGCGACGGGCTGGTGAGTCCCGCGAGCTCGCCCGGGGCGAGTCCCGCGGCCGTCGCGGTGGCGACCTCGCACTCCGGCTGTTCGGCGGCGACGGCAGCGACGGCGCGCGCCCGCGTGCGGTCGGCCAGGAACTCCTCGTTGCCGCTGATGAGCAGGATCTTGCCGAACACCGTCGTCACACGACCAACCCTAGTGGCGGCTCACGACGGCGAGCCGCCCCTCACGCACGACCACGGCGATGTCGCCGTCGGTGTCCGTGCGCCACCACGTGACGTGGTGCTCGCGCAAGAGCGTCAAGGCCGCCGCGGCGGGATGCCCGTAGTCGTTGCCCTCGCCGGCGCTGATCGTGCCGACCCGCGCGCCCACGGCATCGAAGAAGCGATCGGACTGACGGCCGCTGCCATGGTGCGGGACCTTGAGGACGTCAGCGGCCAGGTCGGGATGCAGTCGCAGCAGCGCCTCCTGGGCGTCCGGCTCGACGTCGCCGGTGAGCAGCAACCGGACCGGGCGCGATCCGGGAACGGTCACGCGCAGCACCAGGCTCGCGTCGTTCACCGCCGAGCCGTCGGAATCGCTCGGCGCAGCCTGGACCGCTGTCGGCCACAGCACCTCGACCCAGGACCGTCCGACGCCGAACGCCTGCCCCGCCGCCACCCGTTGCGGCTCCACTCCCAGGTCACGAGGTCCTCCGGTCGGCCCGGCAACAACCGCGCCGACGTCACGACCCGTCACGGCGCCGGACCAGCCGTCCATGTGGTCGGCGTGGGCGTGCGTGATGGCGACGACCGCCAGTCGGTCGACCCGGAGCCGGTCGAGACAGCGGTCGACTGCGACCGGCTCGGGTCCGACGTCGACGAGCATGGCCGACCCGTCTCCCGTGGAGACGACCGTGGCGTCGCCCTGGCCGACGTCGCACGCCACCATCACCCAGCCGTCCGGCGGCCAACCCACCTGCGGGGGGCGCCACATGCCGAGGCCGACGCCAAGAGCTATTCCGACGACCACCGCCGGGTGCCGCGCCAGACGCCACAGCGCCAGGAACACGAGCGGGACGACGACGATCAGCAACCACCACGGCGCCCGCCATCCGAGCGATGCGCCGGACAGCGAGGACGAGACCTGGCTGACCTGGAGGATCACGGTGACGCACCACCCGGCGACGGTGCCCGGGACACGCGCGACCGGCGCGCTGACCAGGTCGAGGAGTCCGCCGGCCAGGCCCGCGACCGTCGCCGGTGCCACCAGCGGCCCGGCCAGGACGTTCGCGAAGATCGCCACCAGTGACACCTCCCCCGAGATCGCGGCGATCGCCGGGGTGCAGGCGAGCTGGGCGGCGATCGGCACGGCAACGGCGAGCGCGCACCACCGCGGCATCCATCGCTCCAGCCGCCGGGCGAGCGGTGGCGCCGCCAGCAGGATCCCGGCCGTCGCGCACACCGACAGGACGAACCCGAGCGAGCGCGACAGCCACGGGTCGATGAACAGCAGCGCCACGATCGCCACCGAGAGCGTCCGAAGGCCGCCGCGGCTGCCGAGGCCGAGTGCGGCGAGGCCGACCACGCCCATCGCGGCCGCCCGGACGACGCTGGGGTCGGGCCGGGCCAGCAGCACGAAACCCGCCACCGACACCAGGCCGAGCACGACGAGGACGCGTCGCGGTACGCCAATCGATCGTGCGAGGACCAGCACCACCGCCAGCACGATCGTGAGGTTCGTGCCCGAGACGGCGAGCAGGTGGGTGAGTCCGCTGCGCCTGAACTCCTCGCGCACCTCGTCGGAGATGCGCTGGTCGTCGCCGTCGACGAGCGCCGGCACCAGCGCGGACGGGTCACGCCCGGTGTGGGCGACCGCATGGCGCACGCCCGCCCGAACCCGCTCCGACGCCTCCCACCACCACGCGGCTGGGCGGGTCGGCGAGCGCCGCACGACGTCGATCGTCGCGATCTCGCTCGTGGTGTCGGACGGCGCGAGCCGGCCGACCATCGTGAGTCGCCGGCCGACGACGAGGTCGTCGGTCGGCCCGTTGACGAACGCCGTGGCCAGCTCACGGGTGGCGACCGTGGTCCCCTTCGCCGTCGCTCGCAGCACCCGCACCCCGACGACACCGGCGTCGTGGCCGAACCGCGTGAACACCCGGGCGTCCCGGCTCACCTCGACGTCGAGTGTCGCCAGCCGGTGCTGCTCGACCATCGCGTCGAGCGGCGAGTGCTGCGTCTGCCCGAGTCGCCATGCGCAGGACGCGGCCACCGCGGCCACGCAGATCGCCACGAGAGCCGCGGATCGAGCCCGTCGACGTCCGACCGTTGTGCCGGCCACCAGAACCGCCGCGACGGCGACGAGGAGCGCCACGACCGAGCTTCCACCGATGATGACAGCGCAGACGCCCCACGAGACGAGCGCCGGGAGCGCCAGTCGCCAGTCGTGCGTCAGGGAGTCACCTGGTCGCGGATGTCCGCGAGGGTGGCCGCACCGATGCCCTTGACGTCCAGTAGGTCGTCGACCGACGTGAACGGCCCGTGCTCGGACCGATGGTCGAGGATCGCCTGTGCCGTGACCGGCCCGATGCCGGGGAGCGTGTCGAGCTGCTCGAGGGTCGCAGTGCCGAGGCTGATGCGAGCACCACCGCCCGAGGCCGGGCTGCCCCCGTTCGCGGGCGCTGCGGCGACCGGCTCCACGCCGACGAGGATCTGCTCACCGTCCGTGAGGACCCGAGCCATGTTGAGCGTCGACGTGTCGACCTTGCCGCGTACTCCCCCGGCCTTGGCGACCGCCTCGTGAACTCGGGACCCGGCCGGCAGGGTGACGATGCCCGGATGCTTCACCTTCCCCGCGACGTCGACCACGAGCTGGCCTGACGCGAGCGCACCCGAGGCTTCCGCCCCACCGGGCGGGGACGTCGCCTCGGCCGACAGGGAGATCGGGTCGGGCGACGACGTGCGCGGACGCTCGGACAGCAGCCACCAGGTGAGCAGCACCCCGGCCGCCACCGCGATGGTGACCAGGACCCGCAGGTGTGCGGCGTCGATGCGCCGCGCCGTGACCACCGGGGCGTCGTCGGGCTTCTCGCGCGGGATCTCCGCGTCGAACGACGCCGCGAGCTGGGCGAGCCGCCGACGGGCGACCTCGGCCCTGGTCTCGCCGGTGTCGAAGGGCTGCAGGGGTCTCACACCGCGACGCTAGGCAGGGTCCGCAGGGCGGACGAGAGCCTCGACGGTGCCCTGTGGACGCCGGGCGGGGTCGCCGGTCCGGTGGACGGCCGGGCTACTCGCCCAGACCTACTAGCGAGGCGTGACGGTGACCGAGACCATGCCCGGCCCGACGTGGGCACCGATGGCGGCACCGACCTCGTCGACGGGGAGGCTGTCGCGTCCGAGAGAAGTCGCGAGGCGCTGAGCGACCGCCTCGGCGACCGACTCGTTGGCGAGGTGCTGGACGCCGATGTCGAAGCCGTCCGAGCACGCCTCGCACGACTCGACCGCCAGGGCTTCCAGCCGCGACAACGCTTTGGCGGTCGTGCGGACGCGCTCCAAGCGGCACGACGAGGCCGTCGCGGAGCGTGAGCAGCGGCTTGACCGCGAGCGCCGACCCGATCAGGGCGGCGGCCGCTCCGACGCGTCCCCCGCGCTTCAGGTACTCCAGCGTGTCGACGTAGAGCATCGTCGTGGACGACTCCCCCGCCACGCGTGCGGCCTCGGCGACCGCGAGCGCGTCGCCTCCGGAGTCCCTGACCCGCGCTGCCCGGCCGGCGGCGAACCCGGTGGCGATGCCGACCTGCATGGAGTCGACGCACGTGACCGGCACGGACGCTTGTTTCGACGCGAGCACCGCCGAGTCGAGCGTGCCCGACATCTTGGCGCTCAGGTGCACCGAGACGATGGCCGTCGCCCCGTCCTCGGCGAGCCGCTCGTACACGGCCAGGAAGTCGTCGGGCGTGGGCCGCGAGGTGTTGACGGGCACGAAGCTGGCGAGCGCCTCGGCGATCATGTCGGACGTCACGTCCTGGCCCTCGGTGTAGACGTCGGCGCCGATGACGACCTGCAGCGGTACTACCGTGATGCGCTCGCGGGCTGCGTCGTCGGGCTTCAGTGACGCCGTGGAGTCCGTGACGATCGCGACGGTCATGGGGTGAGCCTAGACGACCACGTTGACCAGCTTGGGTGCCCGAACGACGACCCGGCGCACCTCGCGGCCGTCGATCGCGCGCTGCACGTTGGGCTCGGCCAGCGCGAGCTCACTGAGCTCGTCGTCGGTGGCCGACGGCGACACCTCGAGCTTCGCGCGCACCTTGCCCTGCACCTGCACGACGCACGTGACGGAGTCCTCGACCAGCAGCGCCGGGTCGGCCTGCGGGAACGGCTCGAACGCGAGGGTCCCCTCGTGGCCGAGCAGCGACCACATCTCCTCGGCCAGGTGCGGGGCGAATGGGGCCAGCATCAGCACCAGCGGCTCGACGACGGCACGCGGTTGCGTGTCGGTCTTCGTGATGCGGTTGGTGAGCTCGATCAGCTTGGCGATGGCGGTGTTGAACCGCAGCGCCTCCATGTCGGCGTGGACGCCGGCGATCGTGCGGTTCAGGAACCTGGTCAGGTCCAGGTCCGGCTCCTCCTCGGAGACCCGGGTGTCGCCGCTCTCCTCGTCGACCACGAGTCGCCAGACCCGCTGCAGGAAGCGCTGCGACCCGACGACGGCACGGGTCTCCCACGGACGCGACATGTCGAGCGGACCCATCGACATCTCGTAGACGCGGAACGTGTCGGCGCCGAACGCCTCGTACATGTCGTCGGGCGTGACGATGTTCTTGAGGCTCTTGCCCATCTTCCCGTACTCGCGCGTGACGGGTTCGCCGTTCCAGGTGAACGTGCCGTCGGCGCTCCTCGACGACCTCTTCGGCCGGCACGTAGGAGCCGCGCGCGTTGGTGTACGCGTAGGCCTGGATGTAGCCCTGGTTGAACAACCGGTGGAACGGCTCCTCACTGGAGACGTGGCCGAGGTCGAACAGCACCTTGTGCCAGAACCGGACGTACAGCAGGTGCAGCACCATGTGCTCCACACCGCCGATGTAGAAGTCGACGCCGCCGGGATCGTCGGGTCGCCGTGACGTCTGCGGGCCCATCCAGTACCGCTCGTTCGCGGGATCGGCCACCTGCTCGGTGTTGTGCGGGTCGGTGTAGCGCAGCTCGTACCAGGACGAGCCGGCCCAGTTGGGCATCGTGCTCGTCTCGCGCCGGTACTGCTTGGGCCCGTCGCCGAGGTCGAGCTCGACGTTCACCCACTCGGCCACGCGCCCCAGGGGCGGCTCGGGGGTGCTCATGGCGTCGTCGGGCTCGAACGTGCGCGGCGAGAAGTCCGGGACCTCCGGCAGGTCGACCGGCAGCATCTCGTCGGGAAGGGCGATCGGGTGGTCGTCCTCGTCGAAGACGATCGGGAACGGCTCACCCCAGTAGCGCTGGCGGCTGAACAGCCAGTCGCGCAGGCGGTACGTGGTGGTGGCGCGACCGCTCCCCCGCTCCTCGAGCCAGGCGATGATCGTGGCCTTGGCCTCGTCGATCGGCAGGCCGTCGAGGCTCACCGACTCGTTGCTCGAGTTGATCGCCGGGCCCTCGCCGAGATACGGGCCGTCGCCGGGAATCGCGTCGTCGAACCCGCTCGGCGGCTGCACCGTACGCACGATCGGGAGACCGAACGTCTCGGCGAACTCCCAGTCGCGATCGTCCTGCCCCGGCACTGCCATGATCGCGCCGGTGCCGTACCCGGCGAGGACGTAGTCGGCGATGAAGATCGGGATCTGGTCGTCGTTCACGGGGTTCACCGCGTACATGCCGGTGAACACGCCGGTCTTGTCGCGATTCTCCTGGCGCTCGATGTCGGTCTTGGCCGCTGCCCGCGTGCGGTAGGCGGCGACGGCATCACCAGGCGTGACTGCGTCGCCGGTCCAGCGCGGATCGACGTCGTCGGGCCAGGAGTCGGCGACGATCTGGTCGACGAGCTCGGCCTCGGGCGACACGACCATGTACGTGGTGCCGAACAACGTGTCGGGCCGGGTGGTGAACACGTCCATCACGACGTCTGTGCCGGCGACGGGAAAGCTGACGTTGGCACCGTGCGACCGGCCGATCCAGTTGCGCTGCATGAGCTTGCCGGACTCGGGCCAGGCGACGCGGTCGAGGTCGTCGATGAGGCGGTCGGCGTACGCGGTGATGCGGAGCTTCCACTGTCTGAGGTTGCGCTTGAACACCGGGAAGTTGCCGCGTTCGCTGCGGTTCTCGGACGTGACCTCCTCGTTCGCCAGCACGGTGCCCAGCCCCGGGCACCAGTTGACCGGCGACTCGTCGACGTAGGCGAGCCGCTCCCGGTCGATCACCTCCGGGTCGTCGGTGCCGAGCTTCTGGATCAGCTCGGCGATCGGGCGGGCCCGCTTCTGCTCGGTGTCGTACCAGGAGTTGAACAGCTGCAGGAAGATCCACTGCGTCCAGCGGACGAAGTCCGGGTCGATGGTCGCGAACGAGCGGCGCCGGTCGTGCGCCAGGCCGAGGCGCCGCAGCTGACGCCGCATGGTCGTCATGTTCTCGACCGTGGTCTCGCGCGGGTGGCGTCCGGTCTCGACGGCGTAGATCTCGGCGGGCAGCCCGAATGCGTCGTAGCCGAGCGCGTGCAGCACGTTGGCGCCGGTCATGCGCTTGTAGCGGCCCGTGACGTCCGTGGCGATGTAGCCCAGTGGATGTCCGACGTGGAGGCCGGCGCCCGAGGGGTACGGGAACATGTCCATGAGGAAGTACTTGTCGGACGGCAGCTCGGTACCCGCGTGGTCGGTGGCCAGGTCGCCGACCGGGTTGGGCGCCTCGAACGTGCCCTCGGACTCCCAGAAATCCTGCCAGCGCCGCTCGATGACCGCCGCGAGCCCGCTGGTGTAGCGGTGGGCAGGGACGTCCGGTGCTCCGCCATCCCCGGTGGGGACGTCGGAGGCCGGGCTGTCGGGGCTGGTCACCGACCGAACTCTACTGTCCCCGCTTGCCAGTAGGTTTCGAGGCATGGACATGAAACTGGAGCTGATAGGTGTCCCGGTGAGCGATGTCGACCGGGCCAAGGACTTCTACGTCGACAAGGTCGGGTTCGTCCTGGACCACGACCATGTCATCAGCGATGATCTGCGGTTCGTGCAGCTCACGCCACCCGGATCGGCGTGCTCGATCACCATCGGCAAGGGTCTCACCCAGATGACACCGGGCTCGCTCGACAACATGCAGATCGTGGTGTCGAACGCCGACGACATCCGCGCCGAGCTGGTCGGCCGGGGCGTCGAGGCCAGCGAGGTCGACGAGCAGCCGTGGGGCCGGTTCGTCTACTTCTCCGACCCCGACGGCAACGGGTGGGCGCTGCAGGAGCTGCCTGAGTGGTCCGCCGGCGCAGGCGGCGACGGCGTCAACCCGAACGGCTAGGTCATCCCGAACGGCTGAAACCAGCCACCACGTCGAGAAGCCGCGACTCCTCCTCGGGCGTGAGCGGAACCTGCAGCTCGTGCAGGAGCTCCTCCAGCTCGCCCTCGCGGAGGTCGCGGTGCTCGGTGGGTTCGCCCGGTCGGCGGATGGTCACGGCGTCGGCCGACACCGCGGTGTGCCACCCGTCTTCGTGCCGTGCACTGTGCTTGGTCAGCATCAGCCCGTGCTTGAAGTGCGTCTTGGGGTAGGTGCTCGTGAAGTGGTGTCCCATCGTCACGTCCACCGGTTGTACCGGCAGCTCGTCGGTCGTGTGCATCAGCTCCCAGTCGCCCTGACGCAGCCGGTACAGCTCCCAGCCCGGGCCGGCCACGGCCGGGTCGGCGCGCCGCACCTGGTGCGGCCAGCCGCGGTGGTCGTCCTCGGCGCCGTCCTGCAACGGGATCGGGCGCAGCACGCTCATGCCGAAGCCGGGGTCGGCCAGCAGCCGCTCACCGTCCAGTGACACCTCCACCACGCAGTGCGTCCGGGGCGACGCGGTCGGCGGACCGACGCGTCCGAGCAGGCGTCGCACGTCATACCCGAGCCGCTCCAGCACGGCGGCGAACAACGTGCCGTGCTCGAAGCAGTAGCCGCCCCGGCCTCTCGTCACGAACTTGGCCTGCACCGCGTCGAGCGTGACGCCGGGATGCGTGCCGAGCAGCACGTCGATGTTGTCGAACGTGAACGTGCGCACGTGCGCCTCGTGCAGCTCGTCGAGGAGCTCGCGGTTCGGTTCGCCGGCAACCACGCCGACCCGGTTGAGGTAGGCCTCGAGATCGAGGGCGTCGATCTGCCAAGGATGCTCGCTCACCTGCTCAGCCTGCCACCTCGTCAGTCGTTCGCGGCAGGCTCCTTCGGGTCAGCGGGCACGACGATCGGCCGCAGACGTGCCCAGGCGACGAACCCGATGCCGACGACGAGCATGCCCAGGCCGGCCCACAGGTTGATGTTGAGGCCGTCGCCACGGTCCAGGTCGGCGTCCGAGACAGCGAACAGCCCGAGCAGCGTGAGGATGACCCCGTACAGCGCGAGGAGCGCTCCGATGATCACGCGGATGTCGAAGAGGCCTGCGGTCCGACGGGTGGCTTGCGAGCTCATGCCGGTCTCCTAACGGAAGATGAGGTTGAGGACGATGACGAGGACCAGGCCGATCCCGGCCAGCTTGGTCGGTGACTGGTACCACGGGATCACGCCTTCGTCGGGGTCGACGAGCGACTCCTTCGGCGTGAGCGAGTACACCAGGCCCTTCAGCTCGGACTCCACACGCGGACGCGTGCGCACGGACACGATGACGCTCACGAGGATGTCGACCGCGAACGCCGCACCTGCCGCGACGAAGCTGGCACCTTGGCCGGACAGCCCGATGACGCCGACACTCGCTCCGCCGAGCGCATCCTCGCTCAGGATCGCGACGACGACCGCTGCTGCGGTGCCGGCCACCAGCCCGGTCCAGCCCGCCGCTGCCGTCATCCGCTTCCAGAACATGCCGAGGATGAACGTGGCGAACAACGGCGCGTTGAAGAAGCCGAACAGGACCTGCAGGTAGGTCATCAGGTTGTCGTAGTTCGAGGCGAACCACGCCGTGCCGATCGCGAGCACGGTCGCCCCGACCGTCGCGACCCGCCCGATCATCAGATAGTGCGCGTCGTCGCGGTCCTTGCGCACGTACTGCTGCCACAGGTCGTAGCTGAACACCGTGTTGAAGGCGGAGATGTTGGCCGCCATGCCCGCCATGAAGGAGGCCATCAGGCCGGCTATGGCCACGCCGAGCATGCCGTTGGGCAGCAGGTCGCGCATCAGCAGCAGGATCGCGTCGTTGTACGTGACGCCCTCGCCTTCCCCGGCCTTGAACGATGCGAGCTCGGGAACGATGATCGCGGCGATGATGCCCGGGATGATGACGATGAACGGCACGAACATCTTGGGGAAGGCCCCGATGATCGGTGCTCGCCTCGCCGCCGAGATCGACGACGACGCCATGGCGCGCTGGACCTCGACGAAGTTCGTCGTCCAGTAGCCGAACGACAGCACGAACCCCAGTCCGAGGACGATGCCGATGACCGAGAGCACCGGGCTGTCGATGCCGGTCAGGCCCGTGCCCGGCCACGAGGAGAGCTGCTCCTGCCCGGGCTGCACGCGTTCCTTGATGCCGTCCCAGCCGCCGACCTTGTTCAGCGCGAGAATCGTCAGCGGCAACAGCGCAGCGACGATCACGAAGAACTGGAGCACTTCGTTGTAGATGGCGGCCGACAGGCCGCCGAGCGCGGTGTAGCTGAGGACCACGGCAGCCGCCACGACCAGGGAGACCCACAACGGCCACCCGAGCAGCCGGTTGACGATCGTGGCGAGGAGATAGAGGTTGATGCCGGCGATCAGCAGCTGCGCGATCGCGAAGCTCAGCGCGTTCACGAGGTGGGCGCCGGTACCGAATCGCAGGCGCATGAACTCGGGCACGCTGCGCACGCCGGAGCCGTAGTAGAACGGCATCATCACGACGCCGAGGAACAACATCGCGGGAACGGCGCCGATCCAGAAGTAGTGGAACGTCGACATGCCGTACTGCGCCCCGTTGGCCGACATGCCCATGATCTCGACCGCGCCGAGGTTGGCGGCGATGAAGGCCAGCCCCGTCACCCAGGCCGGCAACGACCGGCCCGAGAGGAAGAAGTCGATGCTCGTCGAGACCTGTCGTCGCGCCAGCACACCGATGCCCAGCACGACGGCGAAGTAGATCGCCACGATGGAGTAGTCGACGAAGCCGGCTTCGAGACGGAATGTGTCGTCCGCGTTCACCAGGTGCTGGAACACGTGCCCCCCCTTTTGACTTGCACGATTCGGTCTGCCGTCGGCACGTTACGCCCAGTCGTGCCCCGCTGCGCGTTGTACATCCGGTGGAGTAGTCGCCGGTGCGCCCGACGAGGGACGACGAGACGGTCGCGCTCGCCTACCGTGGTCACGTGTCTCCCCCGTACTACGGACCTCCGCGACGGTTCTGGATCTTCGGACCCGTCTTCCTGGCGTTCGTGCAGGTCGTCGGGACATTCGGCGCCACCCGGAATCAACCCGAGGCCCGAGAGCCCGACGTCATCGCCGTCCTGATCCTGTTGGCGGGTCCGGCGAGCCTGTACCTGCTGCGTCGCCGACCTCGCAGCGTTCTGTTGTTCGTCACCGCCATCACGTCCGTCTACGTGAGCATGGGCTTCGCCTTCGGCCCGGTCTTCGCGTCATTCGTGATCGCCGCGGTGGTGAACGTCGCCCGCAGTCGTCGGATCGAGGCGTGGGGTGCCGTGGGCGCGGTGCTGCTGATGGCGGTCGTCGGACGCGCCGTCGTGGGCCAGGAGTGGTCGTGGGGCTTTGCGGGCGGGGTGGTGGCCTGGAGCCTGCTGGTCCTGACCATCGGCGAGCTGGTCCGGCTGAACCGGGCCCGAATGATCGAGTACCGGCGAGCGCGAACCGAGGAGCGGCGACGTGAGGCCGGCGAGGAACGGCTCCGCATCGCTCGCGAGCTGCACGACGTCGTCGCCCACCACATGTCGCTCATCCACGTTCAGGCCGGCGTGGCGCTGCACCTCGTCGACCGCAAGCCCGAACAGGTCGAGACGGCGCTCACGACCATCAAGGACGCGAGCAAGGAAGCGCTCACCGAGCTGCGGGCCCTCATCGGTGTGCTGCGCGCGGAGGGCGAGGAGCCTCCGCTGGCCCCCGTGGCGCGGCTCGAAGGCCTGGACGAGCTCGCCGACCGCACCTCGCACGCCGGCGTCACGACCACGGTGGAGGTGACCGGCGACCTCGCGACGATCCCGACGGCCACCGGTACTGCTGCCTACCGGATCGTCCAGGAGGCGGTCACCAACGTCGTGCGGCACAGCGGCGCCACCCGGGCCCGCATCAACGTCGTCGTCGGTGCGCACGTTCTCGAGGTCACGGTCACGGACGACGGACGCGGGCCCGGCGACGCCGATTCCGGGACAGGAACAGGACTTCGTGGCATGCGCGAACGCGCGTCCGCCCTCGGCGGGAGCGTCGATCTCGGGCCCGCACCTGACTCTGCCTCTGCTGGTGGCGCCCGGTTGCACGCCACACTGCCCCTGGGGGGTGCACCAGCATGAGTACTGCGACTCGGGTCGTGCTGGTCGACGACCAGGCCTTGCTGCGTGCAGGGTTCCGCGCGCTCATCGACGCCGAGGACGACCTCGAGGTGGTCGGCGAGGCCGGAGACGGCGCCGAAGCACTGACGGTCATCCGATCGAGCAAGCCCGACGTGGTGCTCATGGACATCCGGATGCCGGACATGGATGGGCTGGAAGCGACCCGCCAGGTCACGACGGACGCATCCCTCGAATCCACGCGCATCATCATCCTGACGACGTTCGAGCTCGACGAGTACGTGTTCGAGGCGGTGCGCCATGGAGCCAGCGGATTCCTGGTCAAGGACACCGAGCCGGTCGACCTCCTCGCCGGCATCCGTGCCGTGGCATCCGGTGACGCCCTGCTGTCACCCGGCGTCACTCGCCGGCTCATCGCCGAGTTCGCGTCCCGGAGCCGGCCCAGTGCGCCCACCGACGTGCTCGACCCGCTCACCGAGCGCGAGCGCGAGATCGTCGCGCTCGTGGGCGAGGGACTGAGCAACGACGAGATCGCCGAGCGCCTGGTGCTCAGCCCGGCCACGGCCAAGACCCACGTCAGCCGGGCGATGACCAAGCTGCACGCCCGCGACCGCGCCCAGCTGGTGGTGCTCGCCTACGAGACCGGTCTGGTGCGTCCCGGGTGGACGTCCTGACGACGTACTCCCCCTGATGTAGACCAGGTGTCCCCCGCTGGGCGATGTTCAGACGGCCTTGGCGAGCGAGTCTGGAAACACGACACGTTCGCAAAGGAGAAACATCATGAACACACTCATGACCATCGCCGCAAACAGCGGCAACGGCTATGACGGACCTGGTGGCTGGTGGCCGATCTTCCCGATCTTCTGGCTGCTGGTGATCTTCGGATTCATCGCGTTCTTCGCGACGATGCGCCGCCGTCACTGGCACGACCACGGGCCGTCGACCGGCCGGAGCCGGCTTGCCGAGCGCTTCGCGTCCGGTGAGATCGACGAGGACGAGTACCGGGCCCGTCTGGCCGTCCTCGACGAAGGCCGCAAGGGCCGGCGATGACCGCATCACCCGTCATCGAGGCACGCGGCCGGGACGTGGCCTGAGCGGATACGCTCGCCTGCGTGTCTTCGCCCGCATCCAGCGCCGCGTTCAGCCCCCACGGGGTGAGGGCGGCACTGGTCGTCCTGGCGGCCGGAGACGGGCGCCGGGCCGAGCACCACACCAACAAGGTGTTGCTGCCCCTCGCCGGGCGCCGCGTGTTCACCTGGTCGATCCAGTGGGCGCGACTGCTGCCCGCCGTCACCCACACCGTCCTGGTGGTGCGGGACGAGGACCGCGACGTGATCCAGGAGGTCCTGGATCGCGAAGTGGCGCCTCCCCCGGTCCAGATGGTCACCGGAGGCGACACGCGCCACGAGTCGGAGCTGGCGGCGCTCACCGCGCTCGCGACCGACATCGACGCAGGTGAGGTCGATGTCGTGGTCATCCACGACGCTGCCCGGCCACTCGCACGCACGGGCCTCTTCGCCGGCGTCATCGATGCGGCGGCCGAGCACGGTGGCGCGATACCGGTCCGGCACCAGCGTCACCTCACGGCAGCCAAGGAGGACGAGCAGCCACCCCCCTCGGTCGTCGCGGTGCAGACACCGCAGGCGTTCCTCGCCCGACCTCTCCTCGACGCCTACACCCGGGCCAAGGACGATCAGTTCGTCGGCACCGACACCGCGAGCTGCATCGAGCGCTACACCGACCTGCCCGTCTGGTGCATTCCGGGCGATGCGGGCAACATCAAGATCACGTTCCCCGAGGACGTGTTCTTGGCCGAGCATCTCCTGACGAAGGCTCACTGGGACCTCTCGGACGGATCGTCTCCTCACCGGGAACGCCCGCACTTGCGCGATCTGCGCCATACCGGGGAGCAGCCATGACCATCGAGCACGCCCAGCTGTACTGCGAGACATGCGAGAAGGTCACGAACCACGAGCTGCACTACGCCGGACGGCTCCTGGAGTCGGTCCGCTGCCCGGTGTGCGAGACCCAGTTCGAGCTGTCCCAACGTGCGTTGCTGCCGGCGTACGTCAGGGATCTCGAGAGCCGCATCGTCAGCAAGCCCCGCCGGATGCTGCACCGGGCCGCGCGCGACCCGCTGGGGTTCGCCCGGCAGCTCCCCGGTGCGATCCTGAGGCAGCCCAGGAAGTTCGCCCGTGAGTTCTGGAACCTGATCCGCCGCTGAAGGGCGTTACGTCGCCCGGTGTCCCGGCTCGACGTGGACCCGGCGCCCGACCTCGTCGAGGCACTCCAGAAGATTCACCGCGGAGGCGTCGTCGACGCGACGAGCCATCGACGGCGCCCGCACCAGCTCCAGGTCGCCCAGGCTCCGCAGCCAGGTCGCCAGCTCCGCGAAGTCGGACAGCGGCGGCCTCCGGTTGGCGCTGATGGCGCCGGCCAGGACCGATGCCGGCACCGCGGCCGGGGACATCAAGGCTGCCAGGCCTTGTCGATCGATCGTGCCGCTGATCTGGCCGTCGACGACGGTCTTGGTGGTGTCGGTCACCGGCCGGTACGACATGAAGGAGCACCCGGGGTGCTCGACCACCCGCTCCGCCACGTCGCGCAGGAACTGCGCCGTGGTGAGCGGGCAGAGGGCGTCGTGCACGAGGAGGTCGTCGGCCGGACGATGGGCCAGCTCCTCCCACCACGCAGGGGTGGTCACGACCCGGGCACCGATACCGACGTCGTCGACCTCGATCTGCACTCGCGTCAGGACATCCGCATCGACGGTCACCGTGGCTTCGACCGGAAAGGCCTCCACCAGAGCCCGGAGGCCATGCAGGTAGAGGGGTTCTCCGTGCAACGTCTCGAAAGGCAGGGTGCCGCGGTCACCCAGCACCAGCACGGTCTGCGGCGAGGACGTCACGCCCCCACGGTACGGGTATCCCTGCGCTCAGCGGCCGGCCACCAGCGACGTGAGCTCGTCCAGCGTCGGCAGCGATCCTTCGACGGATTGGTCCTGGAGCCGCCGCAGACCGACGATCAACGACGACTCGTCGAGCTCGACGTCGTCGTAGGTCAGCAGGTGGTCGACCGGCACGTCGCGGGTCAGCCGTGCCCCGGCCAGCACACCGAGTGGGACCGCATGGTCGCGCGCGAAGTCGTCGGCGTCGTCGATGATGCCGCGCACCATGGAACCGCCCACCCCGTCGATCGTCTCCCCGGCGGACAGCGCTCGCTTGGACATCGCTCCCACTTCCGCGGTCCAGTGCTCCGCGGTGAGGCTCGCCCGGTGGTCCAGCACCATCTCGAACACCGTCAGCGGTGCCTCGATGCTCGCCAGGTGATAGGGCCGGTAGAGCGAGAAGTAGGGTCCGTCGCCCATCTGCAGGTACGTCATCTCGTGGTTCACGTAGGGGTCCTCGGTGCGCACCACCACGAACACCCCCGGTGCCACCGGCCCGGTGCAGTAGTCGACCACGCCGGCCTTGTCGAGGACGCCACCGTCCTCCTTGAGGGCGAATGTCTGGTGAAGGGTCGGCACCGTCGAGGGCGGCCCGTGCATGCCCCGCGTGCTGACGCCCAGGCCGGTCGTGTTGGCCAGTGCGGCCATCTCGATCATGGCCTTGGAACCGTCGACGAAGCTGCACAGCATCTTCGGGTTCATCTGCTTGTCCGCGGCAGGTGCGGCCAACGACTCCGGTGTCGCATAGACGTCGAGCGGGTTGTTCTTGCCCTTGCCCGCGCAGACGACATCGAAGGAGAGGTCGCGGGCGTAGTCGACCAGGATCTTGGTCTCCACCGGCTCGTCGCCGCGGCACACGGAGTAGATGGCGTCGGACTTGGTGGCCACCTCGGCCATGCAGCCGTCCCACGGTGACGTCGGACTCGACGTTCAACGTCGCGATCCCGATGCCGCCCAACAGGGACTCCAGCGCCACCCGGGCACCGACGTCGGGCACGCCGGTCGCCTCCACGACGACGTCGAGCGGAAGTGCGCCCAGCTCGTCGATCCCTCCCAGGGCGACCGACTCACCGTTCTCGATCGCCGGCACGGCCTGGTCGGTCGTCCGGGCGGCCGAGACCGTCAGCCCGGACTGGGCCAACGCCTCCTCGGCGCGCTCCCGTTGCACGTCGAGGACCGCCGACAGGGTCACACCCGGTGTCCTCAGCAGCTGCGCCGCGAAGCCACGGCCCATCTGCCCCGCGCCGACGAGGCCGACGCGCAGCGGACGACCCATCTCGGCCTCGCGGGCCGCCAGTCTGTCGCGGTAGCTCACGGAGCGCCTCCCGGTGATGGCTGGCCGGCGCGCACGATGCGGAACGCGTCACCGGGCGAGGGAAGCGGCAGCGGCTGCTTGGCGACGTTGACGTCACCGGGCAGCGTGGCCTCGGTCAAGCCGTTGGCCTTGAGGTCGAGGTGACCCAGCTGGAGCAGGTTGTCACTGACGACCGAGCCGACTGCGAGCACCTCCATCTGCGTCTCGCCCAAGGCGATGGTATCGCCCGTCTGCGGTCCCGCCTCGGAGACGGTGGCCGTGTGGCGCACCGACATGTCGTGGAGCTCCGGCGGCGACTCATCGGCGAAGAAGATGAGGATCCCGTGGGAGAGGAACTCCTCGACCTGGTCGCCCACGGCCGTCACCGATGACTCGTAGACGACGCCGGCCGGGGCCGAGAAGCCGCTCACGCCGGCTCCACGTCATCGGCCGACACGCCGGAGACGAACAGCTCCTCGGTGATGAACTGCGCCAGCGGGCCGGCCGGCGACGTCGCGTGGACGTCGACGGTCAGCACCTTCTTCATCGGGTAGACACCCACCCGCGCCGTGCCGCCGCAGTCGATGACGGCCACGGCGATCTTGTCGAACGGCACCGAGCTCTTGAACCCGTCGAAGGGCTCGCCGCCGGTCAGCTCGGCGATGCGAGCCGCCACCGGGTGAATGCCTCCGCCGGTGACCGAGTAGATGTACGGCTTGTCGTCGGTCGGGGTGACGGTCAGGGGACCGCCCCAACCGCCTCTCCCCTGCTTGATGGTGACTGATGTGTAGTCAGGCATGTAGATGCTCCTTGTCAGATGGGTGGCGCTACTCGCCGAGGCCTCGGTACATGCCGAAGCTGGCGAAGTACGCGATGACCACGGAAAGCGGGCCGGTGATGAGCCGCGAGAGTGAGCACCGCTGGAACGCCGACTTCGACCGTCTCGGCCTCGGCCTCTCCCAGGGCCAGGCCGACCGGGATGAAGTCGCACCCCACCTGTGGGTCGATGGCGAACAGCGCCGGCAGCGCGTACTGCGGCGGGATGTCGCCCCGGGCGATGTGCGTGCCCAGCAGGACGCCGACGACCTGGGCGATGACCGCTCCCGGGCCGAGGATGGGCGACAGGATCGGAATCGAGCAGAAGACGCTGATGGCGAGCAGGCCGATGAGACTGCCGGCCAGCGGCTCGACCAGGTGCGCAAGCCAGTCGCCCAGCCCGGTCGCGTTGATGATGCCGATCAGCATCGCGATGAAGGCCATGAACGGCAGGATGTTGCGGATGATCGTGTCGATCGCATCCCGGCCGGCCTGGTACAGAACGCCGACGACACCGCCGACACTCTTGCCGACCGTGACGACGACGTTGTTCATGCGATCCATCGGGCCACGGCTTTCGGTGGCGGTCTGAGTCGAATCGGACTGATTGCCGTCGGGCTGCGTGGCGTCGGTGCTCATGCCGTTGCCCCCTCTTCTTCGTTGGTGCGACGGGACATCATCCGAGCGGTGATGAGCTCGGTGAGGATGCCGCGGATGAGAATCACGAGCATGCCGACCAGCAGGTAGCGGACGGCGAGGTCAGCGGTCGAGCCGCCGAGGCCGGTGATGCCCGCCGCGATGCCGAGGTAGACGAACAGCTCCCCGCGTTCGCGTGCGGGAACAACCCGGTGATCGGGTGGACGAAGCTGACCGCCGAGTCGTAGAACGCCGGCTTGTACTTCTCCGGAAGGAAGCGACCCATGGTGTAGGCCATCGGGTTGGTGAGGAAGAAGACCGCCAGCACCGGCAGCACCAGATAACGGATCGGGTAGTAGATCAGACCGGGTCGAGCAGCGACCTCACCGAGATGGTCGATCTTCTCCGGGCCGATCATCGGATCAACGTGTTCACGAAGACCAGCAGCACCACCAGCGTGGGGATGATGCCGGTGAGGAGGCCCATGAAGACCTCGCCACCTTCCTGGAACAGTCCGATGAACCACTCGGCGCCCGTTGCCAGCGCGCCGAAGAAGCCCTCGGGCTTGTCGACTGTGGGTTCGTCTTGTTGGGCGATGCCCGCCAAGACCAGGGACATTGACATGTTCACTCCTCAATGAGCGGTCGGTTGCTGAAATCAGGACGTCGGCTCGGGCTCCACTCCGAGGGCCGGCGTCCTGTGTTTCGCTAGCTGGCCTCCTCCGTTCTGTCCGGAACGGGAACGAGAGCTCGTGCGAGGTCGACCGCCTGTCGGGCCGCCTCATGCTGTTGTGGACTCAGGCCGGGAAGCTGCTCGTCGGCCATGATCCGGCTGGTCGTCACGTCGTACAGAGCCGGCAGTGTCCTCGCTCGGCTGAACGTGGTGAATCCGGTGAGGGTCAGCGCGTCCTTCACGACGCCGTGGTCGTCGATGGCGATCGCCACGAACGCCCGCCCGCCGCGGTAGCGCTTGCCGGCGACACCGACGGAGACGGTGCCCTTGCTCGCGCAAGGCCATGACCTCACGGTTGAAGGCCATGCTCTGCCGATAGGTGAAGTACATCTGCACCATCCATGCCGGCCACCACGGCGACGATCAGAATGATCGGGGTCATGTTCCTGTACCTCTCGATAGGTCGGCATGCGGCAGGGCCCTGCCCTCGCTGAGCAGGCTGCGCGCGAGCGTCTCGTCACAGATGAGCGAGTCGATGTGGTGTCCCCGGAGGGCTCCGAGCACCCCGGGGGTCTTGGCGCGCCCGTAGGCGACGCCGACGACGTTGGGGATCCGCGAGAGGTCCTCGAGCGTCACCGCCACCATGCGGTCCTCGACGGGGCCATGGATCGGAGCAGCCTGCAGGCGTTGAAGTACCGAGCCGCGATGTCTCCTGCCGGCTCGGCCGCCCAGAAGGCCTTCTCCTCCTTGGCCGTCAGGCCCAAGCGAGGCCACGACCGCGGCCGACGAACCATGGCCGGAGGTGCCGATCCCGACGAACGCCATGTCGGCGGCCCGCGCTTCTTCGAGCGCCTGGGCGATGGACGTCTCGGCCATCAGGGCTTCCACCGCGACGGACGAACCAAGGGCCGCGGGAGCCAGCAGCAGTCGGTACGAGGCGCCCAGCCGCACGGCCAGCTCCCGCACCAGCTCCGAGCCGCTGACCGCGTTGGTGACCGACGACAACCCGCCGACCAGCTGCACGAGGTTGATCGCGTAGTCACGATCCGCCGTGGCGGCGTACACCATGGACTGCAATGCGTTGCCCCACGACAGCGCAACGGTCATGGAGTCCTTGACGCTGTCGAGCAGCAGCTTGATCGCGGCCTGGTGCCACCGGCCGCCGCGGGACCGAGGGCGCGCTCGGCGACACGGACATCGGCGAGCCCGAACGTCGTCTTCAGCTCGGCCTCGAGCTCCGGCACTCGGCCCGAAGGATCGACGATCCTGATCTCGACGATGCCCTGCCGTTGTGCCTCGGTGAGCATGCGGGAGACGTTGGAGCGGCTGGTGCCCAGCTCCTTGGCAATCTCGGCCTGGGAGCGGACCGTCCACGTAGTAGAGACGGGCAGCCACGAGGAGAACACCAGGGATCGCGTGCGGGCGGCATTCTCACCTCCGTGAGGACGAAATTCACATCTGTCCCATCTAACGCGTGTGACGGGCGTCACGTCAAGGGTCTGCTCACCGGACGTGCGCCTCGAAGCGCTCGAGCAGGGTGGCCGCGTGTGCGCCATCGGCGAGCCGGTGGTCGACGGTGAGGCCCGCGGTGAGCGTCAGCGCCAGACCGACGCCGCCCGGCACCGTGACTGGTCGTTGCTTGATCGAGCCCAGGGCCATGACGCTGGCTTGCCCTGGAGTGAGGAGGGCCTGGAACCGGTCGACGCCGAGGCCTCCGAGGTTGGACAGGGAGCCGTTGGCCACGCCGAGGTACGCCGAGTCCAGCCGGCCCCGGTTAGGCGTCGGCGACGACGCGCTTGATCTCGGCGTCCAGCTCGCGCGGATCTGCGGTGTCCGGCTCGGGGAACGCCGGCACCATCAGCCCGTCGGGAGTCGCCACGGCCAGGGCCACCGACGGCGGACCGCTGGAAATCGCAACTGTCGTCCTCCCATCGGCACAGGAGCTCGGGCACGTCGCGCAACGCAGCGGCGTACGCACGCAGGAGCACCGTGGTCCACGAGAAGTCCTTCGCGTCGCCCGTCCGCCTCATCGAGCACGAGGTCGCGCCAGACCGTGAACTGGGGCACGGATGCGCTCTCCGCCATCGTGCGGGCCACCGCCGCACGGATCTTCGCTGCGCGATCACTGAAGCAGGCTTGCGCGTTGGGCTCGTCGTCCACGCCGATGGCGGCCTCGACGTCCGAGACGGTGACCACACCGTCGGCGCCGCTTCCCTGGACCTGCGGTGAGGTCGAGGCCGTGCTCGCGGGCCAGACCTCGGGCTCGAGGCACCGCGGCAATCGGGCCCGATGTCGCAACGGTCTCGCTCTCGCGCGCCTGTGGCCGGCGGGTCGTCGGACACGACGCCGCCAGCGGGCTCGGCGGACTGGATCCTCCGATCGTGGTTCCTCGGCCTCTCCCTCGTCGTTGCTCTCCGAACAGGTCCCCGAGGCCGCTCTCCTCGCCCTCCAGGTACCCGATCGGTTCGCCGACGGCCACCGTGCCCTCCTCGACGGTGATCTCGACGAGGGTCCCGGTGTGGGTGCTCTCCACCTCCATGTCGACCTTGTCGGTCATGACCTCGGCGATGACATCACCTTCGTTGACCTGATCCCCGACCTTCACCAGCCACATCGCACACGTCGCCCTCGGTCATCGTCATCGACATCTTGGGCATGAATGATCGGGATCCGCGCCATCAGGACTCCTTGAAGCATGGTCCTGGCCGCGTCGACGGATCACGTCGAGTCTGGGGCACGGAGAGCAGTCTCGAGCTGCGGGGCATACGGAATCGGTGCGTCCAGCCCACTCAGGCGGCGAGACCGGGAGCGAGAAGGCGGTAGAGCGCCGGCGACTCGAACGATGCGCGAGGCGATCTCGGCCATGAACCCGACATGGCCCGGGTGCCTCCTGGACCAGCAGGGCACGGCCGGTGCGGGACACGTCGTCGAGGATCGGCTGGGCGTCGAGAGGAGAGAGCGTGCGGGGGTCGATCACGGAGACGTCGATGCCGTCCTCGGCGAGTGACTCTGCCGCCTCGAGGCAACGCGACACCATGATGCCGGTGGCCACGATGGTCAGGTCGTCGCCTGTGCGTCGCACGGCGCTCTGACCCGAGCGGGATCCGGTCACTGCCTTCCGGCACCGGGCCACTCGTCTTGTAGAGCAGCTTGTGCTCCAGGAACATCACCGGGTTGGGGTCGTCGATCGCCGCCAGGAGCAATCCCTTGACCTCTTCCGCGCAGCTGGGCATGACCACCTTGAGCCCGGGCACGTGGGCGAACCAGGCCTCGAGGCTCTGTGAGTGCTGGGCCGCCGCTCCCGTTCCGGAGCCGCAGCGGCGCTCGCAGCACCATGGGGACCTGCGGCCGCTCCGCCGAGCATGAAGTGGATCTTCGCGGCCTGGTTGACGATCTGGTCCATCGCCTGGCAGGTGAAGTCGGAGAACTGGATCTCCACGATCGGACGCATGCCGGCGAGGGCGGCGCCGACCGCTGCGCCGACGATGCCGAGCTCGGAGATCGGGGTGTCGCGGATCCGGTTCGGCCCGAAACGGTCCAGCAGGTCGCCCGCAGACGCCGAACGCACCGCCGTACACGCCGATGTCCTCACCGAGCATGAACACCCGGTCGTCGGCGGTCATCGCTTCGCCGATCCCCTCACGAATCGCTTCGGAGTACGTGATCACGCGGGGCTCGGGCTGGCTCGCACCCTGGCTGTCGGGTGTCGTCGATGGTGGTGTCTGTCGTCATGTCCGGGTCCTCATGAGGTCGCGTACACCGCGTCGAGCAGGTCGGCCGGAGTCGGCGTCGGGAGCGGCGTTCGCGCGCCGCGACGGCGTCCCGGATGTCGTTGGTGGCCGCGGTGCGAACCTCTTCGACGGCCGCGGCATCCAGGACCCCGCGGTCGACGACGAGCGTCTCGAAGCGTCCGATCGGGTCCTTGTCGCGCCACTCGGCGATCTCCTCGCGGGTGCGGTACAGGTTCTTGTCGGACTTGCTGTGGCCCTTCCAGCGATAGGTCAGTGCCTCCACCAGGGTCGGGCCTTCACCGCTGCGGGCCCGGTCGCACGGCGGTGGTCACCGCCTCGTGGACTGCTTCGACGTCGTTGCCGTCGACGGTGACGCCGGGAATGCCGTAGGCCGAGGCCCGTTGGGCGACCGACTCCACGGCCATCGGACTTCTCGGTCGAGAAGAGACATCCCGTACTTGTTGTTCTCGCAGACGAAGACGACCGGCAGCTTCCAGATCGACGCGAGGTTCACGCGCCTCGTGGAACGCGCCTTCGTTCGTCGCACCGTCACCGAAGAAGCTCACGACCACGCGATCGATGCCCCTGCAGCTGGTAGGCCAGACGCGGCACCGGCGGCGATGGGGATGCCCCCGGCGACGATGCCGTTCGCCCCGAGGTTGCCGGTCGCCGCGTCGGCGATGTGCATCGAACCGCCACGGCCTCGGCAGTAGCCGGTCTCCTTCGCCAGGAGCTCGGCCATCATCCGCTCGAGGTCGGCACCCTTGGCGATGCAGTGCCCGTGGCCGCGGTGTGTCGACGTGATCGCGTCGTCGTCGCGCAGTGCGAAGCACGTGCCGGTGGCGGAGGCCTCCTGCCCGATGGAGAGATGCATCGTGCCGTGCATCAACCCCCGAGCGAACAGGTCGTCCACCGCCTCCTCGAACCGGCGGATCCGCCACATCGCCTCAAGCGTGCGCCGCGCGGTCGTGGGATCTTCGCCGAGTCGTGTCATCCTGCTCCTGCACGTATGTGTAGATGATCCTCACCTTTGACCTGACATTAGTGGCGCACGTCACACACGTCAAGGCCCACCTCGTGGGCAGGGCAGCGAAAAGCGACCGCAAAGGTCGCGGGTCGGGCTCAGCGTTGGGGCCTGGGAGCTAGCTGTGGGTGAGCGCGCAGAAGGACTCGACCTTCTTCGTCGCACCGCACACGATGAGCTCGTCGGACTTCGCGATCGACGTCTCCGGGCGCGCATAGGTGAAGTCCTCCCCGCGCCGCTTGACCCCGACGACGGTGATGCCGTACTTCTGCCGGAGGCCGGTCTCCTCGAGGGTGTGGTCCCAGGAGATCTCCGGCGCCCGGGTGCGGGCGATGGCGAAGCCGTCGTCGAACTCGATGTAGTCGATCATCGCGCCGGTGACCATGTGGGCCACCCGCTCGCCCATGGCCGACTCCGGCCGGATGACGTGGTGGGCGCCGACCTGCTCGAGGATGCGGGCGTGCTTGGCGCTGATCGCCTTGGCCCACACCTCCTCGATGCCGAGCTCCACGATGCTGAGCACCGTGAGCAAGCTCGCCTCGATGTCGGTGCCGATGCCGACGACGGCGCGGTCGAACTGCTCGGCGCCGATCTGCCGGAGCGCCTCGGTGTCGGTGGAGTCCGCGGCCACCACGTGCGTGAAGTCGTCGGAGAACCTCTGGACGATCTCGGGACGCTCGTCGACCGCGAGCACGTCGTGCCCGAGCTGCACCAGCGAACGGGCGACGGACGAGCCGAACCGACCGAGGCCGATCACCAGCACCGGTGCGTGGTTCCCGCCTGACTTAGCCAATGATCGGTTGCTCCTCGGGAAGGTGGTACCGCGTGGTGCGACGGCGCAGGACGAACGCGGACGCCGCTGCAATGGTGCCCACTCTGCCGACGAACATCAAGACGGCGATGGTCATCTGCGCGTCGACGGGCAGTTGAGGAGTGATGCCGGTGCTCAGGCCGACCGTGCCGAACGCCGAGGCGCACTCGAACAGCACCACGTCGAAGGCGAAGTCGGTCATCGACATCACGACGAACGTCGATCCGATCACGAGCATCACCGCGAGCAACGCGATGGTGAGCGCGGTGCGGATGACCTTGGAGCTGATCGAGCGGCGGCGGACGGTCACGTCGGGATCACCACGTAGCTCGGCGAGGATCACGAAACCCAGCAGGAGGAACGTGGTGATCTTGATGCCGCCGGCCGTGCTGGCGCTGCCGCCGCCGATGAACATCAGCACCGTGGCGATGTTGAGCGACTCGGGCTTGACGCTGCCCCAGTCGAAGCTGTTGAGCCCGCCCGACCGGGTCATGGTGCTGGCTTCGACGCCCGACACGAGCTTGTCCGGCCAGGACCAGGTTCCGATGGTGTCCGGATTGCCCCACTCGTAGACGAGGAACAGCACCGCGGCCACGACGAACAGGAGCAGTGAGCCCCAGACGGTGAGGCGGGTATGGATGGTCCACTGGGAGGGGCGCCGCCAGCCCTGGAACAGCTCGGCGAGCACCGGGAAACCGATCGCGCCCACGAAGACGCCGACGGAGAGCGTGATGATCACGATCGCGTCGCCCGCGTAGCGCACGATGCTGTCGGAGTTCAGCGAGAACCCGGCGTTGTTGAACGACATCACCGAGTCGAAGACGCCATGCCACAGCGACGTGCCCCAGTCGCCGTGGTAGTCGGCGCGGTACTTCAGCGTGAGCACCGCGGCGATCAGCATCTGGAAGAGCACCATCGTCACGGCGACCCGGCGGAACAACGGCCGCACCTCGCCCAGGCTCACGACATGCATGTCGGCCTGCGCCACCAGACTGGTCCGCAGACCGAGCCGGCCACCGATGAAGAGCCCGAGCAACGTGGCGAGGGCGATGATGCCGAGGCCACCGATCTCAGCCAGCGCGAGGATGATGCCCTGCCCCGCGGGCGTCCAGTAGCTCGAGGTGTCCACGGTGGCCAGGCCGGTCACGGTGACGGCGGACGTGGACTGGAAGATGGCCGCCTCGAGGCTGGCCGAGCCCTCTCCCGAACGAGCGAACGGGAGGAGCAGAGCCAGTGTGCCGACGAACGACAGAGCCAGGAAGGAGAGAGGCAGCAGCCGCACCGGGTGCAGGATCGCCTTCGGCATGGTCGGACGGCGCACCCAACGACCGTACTGCAGCGCGGCGATCAACGACGGTCATCCGTTGGCGTGCCAGAATCGGACGACCATGGCGAGCTTCACGTTCGGAGGCGGAAACGCCCGCAAGCTCCTCGGACTCCCGCTGTACGCATGTTCCGCGCTCATCAGCCTCCTCGTACCGCGATCGAAACGGCTCTGGGTCTTCGGGTCCGGCATCGGCCTCGGCGAGGGCGCCCTCCCCTTGTTCCTCCTGGCCCGTGATCGGCTCGGCGACTCGACCCGCCTGGTGTGGCTCGCTCGCAGCGCCGCAGAGCTCGAGGAGGCGCGGGCGCTCGGGTTCGACACGATCCGGAAGGACGGTCTCCGCGGTTTCTGGACCACACTGCGGGCCCGCGTCATCGTCGTGACCCACGGGTTCGGCGACGCGAACCGGTACGGCGTCCGCGGTGGGTTCGTCGTCCAGCTCTGGCACGGGCTGCCGTTCAAGCACCTGCACCTCGACTCGCCGTCGACGTACTCGGTGTCGTTCCTGCCCGACCTCGGGGTCGTACGCCGGACGCTTGCCGTCGGCTACCGCCTCGCCGGCCGGGGGCTGTCGCTGTTCCCGGTGGCGTCGGAGCGAGTCCGGCCGAGCATCATCAGCGGGTTCGGCGTCAGTCCGGAGAACGTCGTGGTCACCGGCGACGTCCGCGACGACGTACTGCTCGCCGGCAACGAATCCACCCGCCGCGCAGAAGCCCGAGGGCGTCTCGACGAGGCGAGCCCGGATCTGCCGACGTCAGCCCGCGTGGTGCTGTTCGCGCCGACGTGGCGCGACGGCGGGGCCGATCCGACCGTTCCCACCGCTGCGGAATGGGACGCGATCGTGGCCTGGCTCGAGCAACGCGACGCGGTGCTCCTGGTCCGCACCCACCCGCTCGGCCGCGGCTCGTACGCCGACGGCCCGGCGCGATCGGAGCGCATCCGGCTGCTCGGGCCGGATCTGATCCGCGACGTCAACCCGATCCTGTGGGCGGTCGACGCCGTGGTGACCGACTACTCCTCGATCGTCTTCGACTACGCGCTGGTCGGACGTCCGGTGGTGTACTACGCGCCCGATCTTGCCGAGTACGCCTCGATGCGCGGCTACTACCTGCCGTTCGAGGAGTTCACCGGCGGCCGGGCGGTCACCACGTGGGCCGATGCCCTGGACCAGCTCGACGAGGCGCTCAGTGAAGGTCCTGACGGAACCGCCCACCGCCACGCGCAGCACCTGCGCGAGGAGTTCTTCGACGTGCTCGACGGGCGGGCTGCCGATCGCGTGCTCGACGAGATCCTGGCGCGCACCGGACTACCCGGCGGCGTCGACACGCCACGAGCCGGAGTCGACCGGCCGACGGTCACAGCCCTCTCGTACGACTCGGACTCCGCCACGCTCACGATCGACGGGCTCGAGGGCGAGGCCGCTCTGGTCGGCCGCCGAGCCACCGTCGAGGCGGACGAGGGGTCGTTCGCTCTCCTCGTCACGCGCTGGGGCTTCGGCTCGCTTGCGCTGCCGAGCGACACCTACCGGCTCGAGGTCGCCGATCGTTCGTCGCGGCTGAACGCCGATGTTCCACCCCTGGAGATCCGACACGAGCTCTTCCATGCGACTGCACGCGAGCACGCCGGCGGACTGGTCGTCGAGATCGAACCACCGCTCGACGACGACGAGCGAGGCGCCGAGGCGCAGAAGTCGCTCGAAAAGGCCTACCGAGCTGCCAGCCCCGAGGTCGAGGACGCCGTCTTCCTGGAGAGCTACCGCGGACGCTCGGCGGCCTGCAACCCGCGCGGCATCGGGCATGCCCTGGCCGCCGTGCGACCGTCGACTCGCCGGTACTGGAGCGTGGTCGACGGATCAGTCCCGGTTCCCGAGGGCTCAGTTCGGCTGATCGAGGGGAGCCGCGAGTGGTGGCGCGTCCGCGGGTCCGCCCGCGTGCTCATCGTCAACGACTGGCTGCGCAAGCGGTTTCGCAAGCGTCCCCACCAGCACGTCCTGCAGACATGGCACGGCTCGACCCTCAAGCGGCTCGCCCGCGACCGCCCGGGGGCGGGCCTGCGCACCAGGATCGCGTCCGCCCGCGAGGGCCGGCGCTGGGACGCCCTGCTCGCACAGAACGAGTTCAGCGCCGAGCACATGGCCTCCGCCTACGCCTTCCGCGGCCCGGTCTGGGTGGAGGGCTACCCGCGCAACGACGTGCTCTCCCGGCCCGTGCTGGCACCGAGTGTCCGTGGTCGCCTCGGGATAGACGACACGACCCGCATCGTGCTCTACGCCCCCACCTGGCGCGAGGACCGGACCTCGATGGTCGACCATCTCGACGTGGCCGCGTTCGCCCATGCCCTCGGGCCCAACCACGTGCTCCTGGTGCGGGGCCACCACAGCACGTGGGAGCACGGCCGCGACCACGCCGCGTCCGGCCTGATCGACGTCACCGGGTACCCGGACGTCTCCGACCTGCTGCTGGTGGCCGACGTCCTGGTCACCGACTACTCCTCGGTGATGTTCGACTGGGTGTCCACCGGGCGGCCGATCGTCTTCTTCGTGCCGGACCTGTCGAGCTACCGCGACGAGCTCCGCGGCTTCTACGCCGACCTGCTCAGCGAGGCCCCCGGCCCCGTCGTCGAGACCGCCGACGACCTGGTCGACGCCGTCCTCCACGCCGCGGCACGGCGCGACGAGCACGCCGACGGCATCCGCGCCTGGCAGGAGCGCTTCACCGCGCACGACGACGGCCAGTCAGGACGCCGCGTCGTCCAGCTGATGATCGATGCCGGGTGGCTCGACTGACCTCAGAAAACGACGTTGTTTCCACAGGTCGTTACTTGTTCTGCGCCGTCCACAAGCTGCTGGTCAGGTGGCGATTTGGCATGCGATTCTCCGTAGATTCGAGTCATGACCTCCCGCGCCGACTCCCTGCTCGATCGAGTCGGTCGGCACGCCGGTGAACAGGCCCGGGCGGAGGCGCGCACGACTCTGGCGATGCTGGAGTTCGCTGACGCCCGTCGGGCCGAGTACGAGACCAGCGGCGATTCGCCTTACCGCGACCTGGAGCTCGCCTCGATCGCGCACGAGTTGGCGATCGAGCTGCGGCTGAGCGTCCGATCGGTCCAGAACCGCCTCCACGCCGCTCGCCTGGTGCGCGGCCGCACACCTACCGCGTGGTCGGCGTTCCTGGCCGGTCGGATCGACGGCTACCAGATGCGCACCATCAGCGCAGCGCTCCTCGGTCTGCGCGACCCGCGATCCGACGGCATCGTCGACCAGCGCGTCGTCGACTACGCAGCGGCACACACCGCCGCCGAGCTACGCGCCTGGCTGAAGCGCCTGATCGCCCGACTCGAACCTCAGCACCACGAAGAACGCGCGCGCGATGCGGTCAAGGACCGCCGGGTCCACATCCAGCATCGCGACGACGGTGTCTCGGAGCTGTGGGCCCTGATCCCCACCGCCCAGGCAGCGACCATCGACAGGTTGCTCGGCGAGACCCTGCTGTCCCAGCCGTCCGACGACACCCGGACCACCGACCAGTTCATGGCCGACGAGCTCTCCCGCCGACTCCTCACCGGTGCCGACAGTGAACCGGTGGTCCGAGCCAGCATCGCGCTCACCATCCCAGCCACGTCCTTGGCCGGTCTGTCCGACGAGCCGGGCATCAGCCTCGACGGGCAATGGGCACTGCCCGCATCGATGGTCCGTGAGCTCGCGACCCGGGCCGGCACCCTCTTCCACCGAGTCATCACCGACCCTGCCGGCCGCGTCCTGGACGTCACCAGGATCGGACGGTTCGCCCCGGCCGACCTGCAGTTCGGCATCGAGGTCCGCGACGGCGTCTGCCAGTTCCCCACCTGCACCCGCCCCGCCGAACACTGCGACAAGGACCACCGCGTCCCGTGGCCGCACGGGCCCACCAACGCCCAGAACATGTGGTCACTGTGCCGACGACATCACCGCATGAAGACCGCCGGCATCTTCACGGCCGAGCTGGACGAGCACCAACGACCCATCTGGCACCTTCCCTCAGGACGAAGCGTTGCCGCCCAGCAGATGGTGCTCACCTAACCTCGGCCGAGGCTGCGCTGAGAGGGCGACCATGCTCAGCGTATTCAAAGGACTCGGTGTTCGGTCCTTTCGAGCTAGCAATCATGCCGTTCATCAACCAGCGCCCGGCGCTAGTCCACCCGATTCGGAGCCCCCGCTCCACTGAAGCTGTTCAGGCGCGTATTCGAGGACACGAATGGCTTGGAGATCGAGACGATCTTCCACCCGTGCCACGGTGTACTCCCTTCTTATTATCGCGTGCCCAGTGGAGGCCAACGTCCGCAACTCGTCGTCTGAGGGGCCGCGGAGAAGACCGGGAACCATGAGGCGCCGCATCTCGTGAGCGGTTGATTTGAAGCAGCGCCCGCGCACTTGGACATTGGTAATCCACGCCCCGATCGATCCCACGACCGGCGCAAAGAACAGCACCGCCCACGAGGTGTGAGAAGGCAGGAGGAGCAGAAGCCCAAGGCCCGCCGAGAGCCCCCCTGCGCCGACCGCCGCGATCAGGCCCCAGAACAGTCCCATGTCAGGTCGCGGATCGCGCGGACACGGCCCATGCGGTCCACACCGATGCGTCGACCGTTAGCTCTTCGTCTCGGACCGGTTTCACCACATCTGATCGACCTGTCTCGCCATGACGGAACTCGCAGTCGGTCGATCGGTCATCTCAACACGATACGCGCCGATAGCCGCTAACGGAGCGGCAGCTACTTCCGAGACGTACGTCGTGACCCCTCGCGTCATACCGCCGCGTTAGGAGCCCGGCGCGGTCCTGCAGAGTTGCCGATGAGCGACCCGCCACCCGAGCCTGCCAGGGTGACAGCACAAAGGGCAGTGCAGCCTCCGACTCCAAGAAGCAATAGTTGCCCCCGGCTGGGCCGGCCGGTCGTGTTCGTAGGGACGAGCGACTCGTCCCGCGAAGGCGCTCGTCTGTTCTCACAGCACCGCACACGGAGGAGGCGGACCTCCCGGCGTGCGGCCGCGGGCTCATTCCCAACCTGGAACAGAGCTATTCCAGTGACGAGATACCACGCCGCGTAAAAGCGATACTCGCTGTCCACGGCGGCGGGCACAGGCTTCGGGCCAGCTACCTCCCGGGCGCCGAACAAGACGCCTCGTGCACCCGCCAACGCCGCGACTGCACCGAGCGTTCTCAACATGAAAGAGAGCGCATCTTCGTCGCGACGCCCGCTTCGCCTCATGCGCTATCCATACCATGAGCAAGGGTGGCGTGATCCGACGAACGCTGCATGAAGCGTCGCAGCCAAGAAATGGCGTCGGGCCGGATCTGCCAGCGTCATTCCGCCGCGACTGACGTAGCCGCTCCTAGGTGTCGACACGCGAGGTGTCGACGGAGTCGCCGCCGCCACGGAGGGTGCCGACGACGAAGCCGGCGCCCCAGCAGACGTGCATCGTCGCCAGCACGACGACGTAGCGGAGCCGGTCGAGGAGGGAGCCATGGGCCGTGACCGCCGCCACCGTGAGCGCACCGACGTAGGCCAGCGGCCCGAGGTGGACGAGCGACGCGATCCAGCCCAGCGTTCCGCTCAGCACGCCGGTGACCTGCAGCAACGCGACGATCAGTGCCACGACGAGATTGATGACGAGCAGCGGCGGGGCGAAGAAGCGCAGCGGGTTCTTGGCGCCGAGGCGCCGGGTGAGCTCGCCGCGCCAGATGCCGGTCGAGAGGAACTGCCGGGCGAGCTTGTTCCAGGTGTCACGAGGCCAATAGGTGACCCGCAGGCCCGGATCGAGCCAGACCAGGTGCCCGGAGCTTCGGAGGCGGAAGTTCATCTCCCAGTCCTCACCGCGCCGCAAGGACTCGTCGAAGCCGCCAATGCTGCGGATCGCGGACGTCCGCATGATGCCGAGGTACGCCGACTCGGCGGGCCCGGGCTCGGCGTGCCCGGCGTGGTAGGACGCACCACCGAGACCAAGGCTGCTGTTGTAGGCGCGCGCGACGGCCGCCTGGAACCCCGGACGGCCCGTGGCCACCATGATGCCGCCGAGATTGTCGGCCTTCATGCGGTGAAGCTCGGCGACGCCGCGTTCGGTGTAGCCCGGCTCGAGCTGGGTGTGCGCGTCGACTCGGATCACGACCGGATGGCGGGCGACCGCGATGGCGCGGTTGAGGCCGATGGGGATGTGCATGCCCGGGTTGTCGACGACCGTGATCCGCTCGTCGTCAGCTGCGAGCCGATGCACGACGTCGTTGGTGCCGTCGGTCGACGGAGCAAGCGCCAGGACGATCTCGACGGGCCCGTCATACTCCTGGGCGAGGATGCTCGAGACGGCCGCCTCGACGTAGTCGACCTCGTTGTAGATCGGCATGATGTACGAGACGCCGGAACGAGGTTCCGGCGTCTTTTCCATCAGTTCAGATTATCAGTCGAGATCGGTGCCCCACTCGGCGGCGAGAGCCCGCACGACGATGAGATCGTCCGGATGCGTGACCTTCATGGTGCGCCGATCGCCCTCGACCCACGCAACCGTCTCGTCGGGAAAGGCGCGCAGCACTGCGGTGACGTCGTCGGTCGAGGGCGGCATGCCGACGAGGCGGTCCCAGGTGTCAGAGAGCAGGCTGCGCCGGAATCCTTGAGGTGTCTGGTGCAGACGCACGCGGTCGCGATCAGGCATGGAGTCAACCCCCTCCCCCGCCTCGTCGAGGACGACGACCGAGTCGGCCGGTGGCACGACGGTCGCCACGACGTCGGCGACCTCGAGCGCGTCGAGACAGCGTTCGACCGTGGACCGCGGCAGGAGCGGGCGGGCCGCGTCGTGCAGGAGCACGTGCGTCACCGACGCATCGAGAGCATCCACCGCTCGGATCGTCGACGTGGCGCGGGAGTCCCCGCCGAGCACGAACCCGGTGATCTTCTCACCGCCGAGGTGCGAGCGGATGGCCTCGTCATGCTGGTCCGACGTGACGACCCACAGCTCGGCGACCCGGTCGACATCGACGAACGCGCGCACGGCGAGCTGGAGCAGACTGGAGTCACCGACCGTCTCGAACTGCTTCGGCCGCCCGCCGAATCGCTGCGACGAGCCGGCCGCGAGAACAACCGATGCGACCCGCATGAAGGCCCTCACTTTGTAGACTTCGCTCCCGACCCTACTGGAGCAGGAACCGAGAAAACCCTTGTCCGAGAAGCGACCGTCGGGCCGCCTCGCTCGCGAGTCCACGACGAATGCACGAGCCCGACTACGTCGCCGGGCCGCGCGTCGCCGCGTGCTATCGCGACTCCTGGTCGCCGGCGTTCTCGTCGGAACGGTGGCCGTCGCCGGTCTGGTGGTGCTCTCACCCGAGGTTGTCACGACTGGCGAGCCAGAGCTCGCGACGCCCGGCGCCCCGCGCGTCAGCGAGACCGCGGGCACCATGCTGCGGGTGAGCTGGCGCCCGGTGCTGTTCTCCGACTTCTACGAGCTCACGCTCACGCACGACAAGAAGACCGAGACGCTCCGCGTCGAGGGCACCGAGGCGCAGGTGCCGAACCTCTCGTCGGCCACGGACTACTCGGTGAAGGTGCGGGCGATCCGTCAGCTCGAGGGCGACGATCCCGTGCGCAGCGCGCCGTCGCGCGCCACGTCCACCCGCACCGCCGACACGGACAAGCCAGCCCTTCTCCTCCCGGCGAACCCCGAAGTTGAACGGGCCGGCAACGACTCACTCGACATCGCGTGGGACCCCGTCGAGACCGCCATCCGATACCGGGTTCAGGTCGCGTCCGACGACTCCTTCAGCAAGCCACGCATCTTCACGTCCGACACCCGCACGGCTGCCGTCACCAGGCTCGACGCCGCGACATCCTTCGTGGTGCGGGTCCGCGCTCTGGGCGAGGACGGATCCAGGAGCGCGTGGACGGACACGATTCGCACCGAGACGATCAAGCCGGACGACCCGCAGCCGCTGGCGGTCGGCACCTACAACGTCCGGTGCGACAAGTGCGGTGGTCCGCCGTGGGTCAGCCGTCGCGGCGCCGTCGCCGCCGCGATCGCGTCGCACGGACTCGACGTCGTCGGCCTGCAGGAGGCTCAGCAGTCGGAGCCGCGCGGCGTCGGCAGGAGTCAGTTCGCCGACCTCATGCGGCAGCTTGATGCACGCGAGGGCGGCTGGAAGCTCACGGACCGCCGGATCAATGGCACCCTCGGTGTCCGCATCATCTACAACACCCGGGCCGTGCGCCTGGTGAAGGCCGGCGCGACGCGCTACGCCCAGCAGCAGAGCGGCAACGAGTTCCGCCAGCGCTTCTACACCTGGGCGATCTTCACGCAGCGCTCGTCGGGCAAGGACTTCCTGTTCGTCAACACCCATCTCGATCCACGGTCCGTTCCGGTCCGCCTCGCGCAGGCCCGCCAGCTCGCCGCCGACACCGCGCGGCTCCGCGGCAAGCTGCCCGCGATCGTCGTCGGCGACCTCAACGCCTCGCAGTTCCAGGTCTACGGCGTGCACGAGGCCCTGAAGTCGATCGGCCTGGTGGAGCCGCTCGGCATCATGCGTTCGTCGCACGCGATCGGGCCGGACGCCACCGTCGAGAAGCGCATCAACACCCATCTGAGCAGCCACAACAACTTCGCCACCCGCCCGATCCAGCGAGCGAGCACGGACTCGAACGGCACGTTCATCGACTACATCTTCTCCACGCCGATGCGAGTGCTCGAGTACGAGGTCGTCGTCGATCTCGACGCGTCCGGACGCTTCCGGGGCGGCGCACCGTCGGACCACAACATGCTGCGCGCCGTGGTCGGTCTGCCCTAGCCCTTCTTCTCGGGTTCGAAGGCGAACAGCGCGTCCACCGCTCGTTCCGCGGCGTGGCCGTCGTCGGCGTGGTTGAACCGGGCGGACCACTCCTTGTAGCGCTCCTCGTACGTGGGCACCCAGGTGTCGATCGAGCCGAGCAGGTCGATGACCTCGCCGGGAGTGCGCACGACCGGCCCGGCCGCGACCTCCTCGAGATCGAAGTAGACGCCGCGCACCTTGGGATCGGTGTACTCGTCGATGTCGGGCGTGTAGAAGATCATCGGCCGACGCGTGACGCTGAAGTCGAACATCATCGAGGAGTAGTCGGTGATGAGCAGGTCGGACGCGAGGAAGAGGTCGTTGATCTGCGGATACGTGCTCACGTCGATGACGTTGTCGTGCCGGACGCCGGAGCTCAGCTCGAGCGTCCGCACGTGGCCGCGCTGCAGGAAAGTGAACGTCGGACCGAGCCGCTCCGACAGCTCGATGAGGTTCAGCAGCTCGACCTCCTGGTCCACCTCGCGCCACGTGGGTGCGTACATGACGGTGGTGTTGCCTTCCGGGATGCCGAGCCGGGCGCGGATGTCGGCGACCCGTGAGGGGTCGGGGTCGTGCAGCTCGTCGTTGCGGGGATAACCCGACTCGATGATGCCCTTGGGGAACTCGTAGGCCCGCCGGATGATCGGGGTCGTCTCGGAGTTCTGGGAGAGGAACATGTCCCAGTTGCGGCGCTCGAACCGGGCACGCTGCAGGTGCGTGCGGCCCTTCTGGGAGCGGTCGAGCCCGATCTTCTTGTACATCGATCCGTGCCAGGTCTGCAGCACGGTCTGGAATCCTCGCTTCACGAAGTCCGGGCGAAGCCACTCGTTCGTGACGACCCACCGAGCGGACTCCCGTACTCTCCACCAGTCCTGCGAGCCGGTGACCAGCGGAGTCGCCCCCTCGGGCACCTTGACCGAGTAGTCCTCGACCGACCAGTACCGCGGCAGGTCCGGACGGCGGCGCGCGATTTCCCGGTCGATCGCGAGGGGGTTGCAGGTGGCGTTCCGTCCGAAGAAGCTCTCGAAGTAGACCGCGTCGATCGCGGACGTGCCGCCGTGCGCGTACTTGTCGGAGAGGATCGCCTGCTGGTACGAGCCGTACTCGAGCTCGTTGCGCGGGCGAGTGATCCGCGCTCGGAGGCCATCGCGCTGGCCGAGCTCCAACCGCAGCCGCATGTCCGTCCGGGACTCGATGATCGGCACCCGGGCGATCAGCTCCTGGGTGACGAAGGTGCTGAACCGTTCGTCGCCCAGCCGTCCCTCGAGGTCGTAGGGGCCGCGCATCGGCGGTGACGGCGCTGCGCCCCACATCGAGACGCGCAGCGGGACGCGGGCCACGAACCGGCCGTCATCATCGACACTCTCGAGCTCGACCGGGAGATCGACGAACGGCGCTGCCATCACCAGTGAGAATGCCTCGGGATCGCCCACGATCGTGCCCGTGAGGCGCAGGTACGGGGTCTCGTCGTCGACCCGCTCGACATCGTCGACCTCCACGAAGTGCGGGACGTCGACGACCTGGAGGCTCCGAGCGAAGTCGCCGCGCACCAGCAGGGTGCTGGTGGTGTCAGGTCGGTGGCCGGTTGAGTCGTCGAGGAGCGTGAGGGGTGTGCGCGCCCGGCCGGATCCCACGTGACCGGTCCAGGACGGGGGATGCCGGTCGCCGGTCTTGCGGTCGATGACGATCCGTCCGGGAGGCAGCGCGCCGACGAGCCGAATGCCGTCGGCATCGGGCACCGCCTCGAGCGGGACGTCCTCCTGGCCCGCCCCGGTCAGCACCGCGGACCCGACGTCGGTCGCGGAGTCGACCCGCAGGCTGATCTGGCGACCGTCGACCGCGACTTCGCGGACCAGCACCCCCGGCCTGCGGGACACGACCCGCACACCGCGTCGCTCCTGGAACGTCGGACCCACGAGCCGGTCGCCTCCCAGCGGTCGCAGCCCCATGACGCCCGGCGAGCCGAACTCGTAGATGTGACGGAACGGACCCCACGTGCGGCGGCGGCCGCCGGTGAGGGCGACGCGCACCTTCCACGAGCCGCCGGGCGGCAGAGCGGACAGCGTCTCGCCGGCGAATCGGGCCTCGAACACCCGGTCGCCGTAGTTGAGCTCGGCCTTCGGCAGGGAGTTGAGCACGTCCGGGTCCTCGGCAGGCGTCACCGTGGCGTGGACGTGCGAAAACCTGAATCCCCGGTGCAGCCACACCTCGAACTCCGGCCGCGGTCCTTGGTCGGCGCCGCGGACGAATCCCCACCCCCGCAGCACCAGGTCGTCGCCGTCCCAGACGGCCTGGCGAAGGCTCGCCTGCCAGCCGAGGTGCAGGGACGGGAACCACCGGCCGAGGGTGCGATACGTGAGTCGAACGAGCCGGAAGAGCTGCCGGATCAGCGGGTTCCCCGACAGGCGGGCGAAGGTGCCGGCCTTCCGCACCAGGGTGTCGATGTCCACGCGGTCGTCAGCCGAACACGTGCGCGTCGGTGCGCGCGGACTCGAGCACGCGGGCCATCCACCGCGACTCCGAGGCACGCAGGCGGAAGGTCTCGCGCATCTCGCGTCGGATCATCGCGCCGAACTCGGCGATCTCGTAGCGCAAGCCGTCACCGTCGAACTTGTAGTAGAACTTCTTGTTGTCCGACTGGTTCTCGAAGCGGACCTCGAAGTACTCGGTCTTCCACCACGGCGCCGGCACGTAGATGTAGCCCCGCGTCCCCGCGATCACGAGGTCGCCCTCGGCCTTGACCCCGAGGCCGGTGCGCGCCGACGCCACCGCGTGCGGGTAGCGGAAGTCGATGCGGGAGAAGAGCTCGACCGAGCTGGCATCCGGCTTGTACGACGTGGTGCGGATGTCCTCTGGTGCCTCACCCAGGAGCTTGACCACCGCGAGCAACGGGTAGCTGGCCAGCTCCGCGAGGCTGCCACCCTCTTGGGTCGCATCGAGCTCACGCACGTCGCCGGTCGTCAGCTTCGTGAAGGTCGCGTCGACCGAACGGATGTCACCGATCGAACCGCTGCGGGCCACGGCGACCAGGCGCTGGAACCCCGGCGAGAAGGCGGTCTTGACCGCTTCGAGCAGGACGACGTCGGCCTTCTCGGCTGCCTCCTGGAGGCGTACGCAGTCGGCCTCGGTGAGCGTCATGGGCTTCTCGCACAGCACGTGCTTGCCGCGCTCCATGGCGGCGAGGGCGTACTCGACGTGGGTTCCATGGGGGGTGGCGACGTAGACGGAGTCGACCTCGTCGAGGAGCTCCTCGTACGAGCCGGCGGCGAGGTCGAGGTCGTGCCGGTCGACGAAGGTCTTGACGTTGGCGGGGTCGCGCGACCAGGCGCCCTCGACATCGACACCGCTCACGAAGTGCGCCTCGTCGACGAAGCGGTTGGCGATGCGGCCGGTGCCGACGACGCCGAGCCGCATCATGGCGCTCTCGTTGCGCAGCTGGGTGCTGGAGATCCCCTTGGTGCGCTCGAGGTACACGACCTCGCAGTAGTCCTTCAGGTAGTCGAACTTGCCCAGCCAGTCCGAGCCGATCGCGAAGATGTCGACGTGGTGCTTCTGGATGTCGTTGATCTTCTGGCCTTCGTACTCCTCGATGATCACCTCGTCGGCCAGGCCGCTCTCCTGCACGTTCTGGATGCGGTCCATGAGGCTCTGCTGGACGTTCAGCTTGCCGCGGGCGTCGTCGAAGTTCTCGGTCGTGACGGCGACGATCAAGTGGTCGCCGAGGGCGCGGGCACGTTCGAGGAGGCGTCGATGGCCGTCATGGAACAAATCGAATGTCCCGTACGTGATGACGCGCATGCGGCTCCTCGGAGGTGAAATGGTGCGACCTCAGGTTACCTAGGCACCCCGAAACCGGATCAGAGCAGGTGGTGGTGCTGTGTAGCCTACTGGCGTGACATCAGCCGATTCCGCGCCCACGAAGCCCGCCATCGACGTCTCGGGGCACGATCCCGAGATCCGCGTCCAGGACGACCTGTTCCGGCACGTCAACGGGCCTTGGCTGCGCACCACCGACATCCCGGCCGACCGCGCCACCGCAGGCGCCTTCATGACGCTGTTCGACGAGGCGGAGAAGAAGGTGCGATCGATCGTCGAGGGCTGCCGCGACCATCCAGCCGACGATCCGGCAGGTGAGGAACGCAAGATCGGCGACCTCTACGCCAGCTTCATGGACGAGGACCGCGTCGAGGCACTCGGCGCGCAGCCCCTGGCCGACGAGCTCGGCCAGGTCGAGGCGATCACCGACGTCACGTCGTTCGTCCGCACCCTCGGCACGCTCGAGCGGGTGGGCGTCGGCAGCGTCTTCGGCCTGTTCATCGCCCCCGACCGCGGGCAGCCCGACCGCTACGTCACCCACCTCTCCCAGGACGGTCTCGGCCTGCCCGACGAGTCCTACTACACCGACGACGACTTCGCCCCCATCCGCGAGGCCTACGTCGGCCACGTCGCCACGATGCTCGAGCTGGCCGGCCTCGACGAGCCGGCCGAGCGGGCGCAACGCGTGATGGACCTCGAGACGCGCATCGCATCCCACCACTGGGACCGCGTGGCCTGCCGCGACACCCAGAAGACCTACAACCTCGTCGACGTCACCGAGCTGCAGGAGCTCGCGCCCAGCTTCGACTTCACCGCCTGGTCCACGGCGGCCAAGATCCCCGCGCCCGCGGTCGCCGAGGTCGTGGTGGCCCAGCCGTCGTTCCTCCAGGGCCTCGCCGAGCTGCTGGTCGACGACGAGCTGCCGGCATGGCGCGACTGGCTGCGGTGGAACATCGTGCACAGCGGCGCGCCCTACCTGTCGTCCGCGTTCGTCGACGCCAACTTCGAGTTCTACGGACGCACGCTCAGTGGCACCGACGAGCTGCGTCCGCGCTGGAAGCGCGGCGTCGGGTTCGTCGAGAGCGCCATGGGAGAGGCGGTCGGCAAGATCTACGTGCGCACCGAGTTCCCGCCCGCCGCCAAGGAGCGCATGGGCGAGCTCATCGACCACCTCATCGAGGCCTACCGCGAGAGCATCCGCACGCTCTCGTGGATGAGCGACACCACCAAGGACCGGGCTCTGGAGAAGCTGGCCTCGTTCACCCCGAAGATCGGCCACCCCGAAGAGTTCAAGGACTACTCCGCGCTGGAGACCGACCCCACCGACCTGCTCGGCAACGCGCGGCGCGCACTCGCCGTCGCCATGGATCGCGAGCTGGCCAAGATCGGCTCCCCCATCGATCGCGACGAGTGGTACATGACCCCGCAGACGGTCAACGCGTACTACAACCCCACGATGAACGAGATCGTGTTCCCGGCGGCCATCCTCCAGCCACCGTTCTTCCACCCCGACGCCGACGACCCGGTCAACTACGGCGCGATCGGCGCTGTCATCGGCCACGAGATCGGCCACGGCTTCGACGACCAGGGCTCTCAGTACGACGGCACCGGGGCGATGGTCAACTGGTGGACCGATGACGACCGCGCTGCGTTCGATGCCCTCACCGCCGTGCTCGTCGACCAGTACGACCACCTCTCCCCCGAGGGCGGCGACGCCCACTCGGTCAACGGCTCGCTCACGATCGGCGAGAACATCGGCGACCTCGGCGGGCTCGGCATCGCGTACAAGTCGCTGCAGATCGCGCTCGACGGTCAGAACCCCGACCTGATCGACGGACTCACCGCCGACCAGCGCTTCTTCTTCTCCTGGGCTCAGGCGTGGCAGGCCAAGGTGCGCCCGGCCGAGACCGTGCGGCGTCTGACGATCGACCCACACTCCCCGCCGGAGTTCCGCTGCAACCAGGTCGTCCGCAACATCGACGCCTTCTACCAGGCGTTCGACGTGAAGCCCGACGACCAGCTGTGGCTCGAACCCGACCAACGCGTCACGATCTGGTGATGTCAGCGCCGCTCTGGCGATATCCTCCGGTGTGAGCACTACCGCGGAGACCACTCGCATCCAGCGTCGGATCGTCACGGTTCTTTCGGTCACGCAGGTCGTCGGTGGGCTCGGCAACGGCGCGGGCATCGCCATCAGCTCGCTGGTCGTCAAGGAGGTGTCCGGGTCGTCCGGTTGGGCCGGGATGGCGGTCGTGATGCTCACCCTCGGTGCAGCGGCCGTCACCGTGCCGCTCGCCGGAGTGGCCGTCCGCGCGGGCCGGCGCCCGGCCCTGACCCTCGGCTGGATGCTCGGCGCCGCCGGGGCCGTCCTCACCGTGCTCGGGTCCGAGCTCGTGTCGCTCCCGCTCGTGCTGGTCGGACTCCTGCTGTTCGGTTCCGGCACGGCCGCCAACCTGCAGTCTCGCTTCGCGGCCGTCGACCGCGCCGACCCCTCACAGGTCGGGCGAGCCCTGTCGCTCGTCGTGTGGTCCACCACGGTCGGCGCGGTCATCGGACCGAACCTCACCGGGCCGGGCGCCACCGTCGCAGGTCGCGTCGGGGTGCCCGATCTCGCCGGGCCGGTGCTGTTCTCCATCGTGGCGTTCGCGCTGGCCGGGTTGATGACGTTGGTGCTCCTGCGCCCAGACCCGCTCGTGCGGTCGGAGGACGCCGTCCCCCCGCCCCGAGGGATTCGCGCCGCACTGCCGCACGTGCGCGGCACGACGCTGGTCGCGGTCTATGCCATCTCCTCGTCGCACGCCGTGATGGTCGCGGTCATGGCGCTGACGCCGGTGCACATGGAGGACCACGGGTCGACGTTGCAGGTCATCGGTCTCACGATCAGCCTGCACATCGCCGGGATGTTCGCGTTGTCGCCGGTCATGGGCTGGATGAGCGACCGCTGGGGAGCACCCCGCACGATCCTGCTCGGGCAGTGCACGCTGATCGTGGCGGTGGCGACCGCAGGCACGTCCGGCGGCTCCGACCTGCAGATCACCATCGGCCTGACGCTGCTCGGGCTCGGCTGGTCGGCGTCGGTCATCGCCGGTGCCGCCATGCTCACCAGCTCCGTCGAGCCATCGGCGCGGCCCGCGGTTCAGGGCCTGAGTGACCTGGCGTTGAACATGGCGGGAGCGTTCGGCGGGTTGCTCGCCGGTCTCGTCGTCGCCTGGCAGGGCTTCGGGACGCTCACGGCGGCGGCGGGTGCCCTGACGCTACCCGTCATCGTCCTCGTGCTGTCCGGCCGGAGCGTGGCGAAGGTCGTCGCGCCGGAGTAGCCCACTCGCCCGAGCCCGCACTCGGCGATCGAGCACGACGTAGGTGCTCGTGCTGACGAAGACGGCGACGAAGGCGAGCATCGACAACGAGAACCACGGCAGCGCCATCAGCACGGCGATCGAGACGTGCAGCACGATCACGCCGGCGATCGCGACCCGACGAGCCACCGGGTGGAGCAGGGCGAAGCCGAAGCTGAGCTCGACGAGGATGACGAAGTACGTCGCGATGCCGACGACGAGCCCGACATGGGTGAAGAGGTCGTTGAGGAACGGGAACGGCCGGAACTCCTGCAGCTGCAAGGGGTAGTAGAGCGCCGTGCCGTGCTGCCACAGGTCCCCGCGCGCCTTGGCCATGCCGGCCGAGAAGTACACGAGCACCACCTGGAACGCCAGGGCCAGGAGCGCGATGTTGTGAACGCCGTTGGAGAGCCACAGCGGCACGATCGCGCGACCGTCGCCCCGTCTCGAGCGACGCCGGGCGTCGAGCGACCAGTGATCGCTCGTCTGCATGAACAGCAGGAACACCAGGCCGAGGCGGAGGATGTTGTCGCCCTGGTCGCCCACCAACGGCGCCTGCTCGACGATCGACACCTCGCCGATGAGCAGAAGCAGACCCACCACGCGCGCGTGCCATCCGACAACCCACAACAGCGCCAGGACGATGACTGCGAGGTAGTAGAGCAGGAAGGCCGTGCTGCCCAGACGAACGACCAGCTCGGTCGGCCAGTAGTGGGGTGCTCCGCCGACTCCGCCCTGCACCGGCTCGGCCCACACCGATCCCGGCCCGAACAGGAGATCGCGATGCCTGATGTTGCTGATCAGCAGGCCCAGCGCCGCACAGCCGGACAGGATGCGCGCGGCCGCGGCGCCGTGCAGCGCACGCTTGTCCTCGAGCAACCAGCGCACCGTCACTCCCCCGCCTTCGGCGCGCGGTCGACGTAGCCGTCGAACGCCGCTTGGGCCGCCGCTCCGCCGCGGACGGCCTTGCGCCAGCCGATGGTCCGGTACGTGAACGGCACGTCGGCGAAGTCGACTCGGTCGCGCTTGGCGAACACCGGAACCGAGCGGTGGCCGACCCGGACCTGAACCATGCTGAAGCGATCGCCCCAGCGTGCGGAGGCGTACATGCCGGCAAACCGGGTGAGCATCTCGTCGACGCGGACCAGGTCGTCCGGGAGTCGACGCACCAGCTCGTCGCGTGACGGTGTGTCCGACGAGATCAGCTTCAGCTGCACCTCGGTGAGCTCGGGCAACTTCTCGTTGACCTCTCCACCCAGACGTCGGGTCACGCTGTGGATCCGAGACGGGTTGGGGACGTGCAGGATGCGTTCGTCCTCGTCTGCCGTGATGTCGTACCAGTCCGTGGTCGTGCCGGTCTCGCCGTCGTACGCCCGTACGTGGACGTTCTCGCCACCTCGACGAGGTGTGGGCGCGAACACCGACCAGGACTGCTCGAACGGCACGACCCCGTTGTTGACGTACGCATCGACGCGACCCGGTCCGATGGCGTCGCGGATCGGATTGGTCGGCATGACCCACACCGTCATCAGCACCGAGTGGACGGCGAATGCGACGGCGATCCCGAGGACGATCGCCCGTCTGCCCGCCGACGGCAGCTCGGTCGCGTGGCGCGTCGGGCCGTGCTCGGGCATGCAGACGACCCTACGTTCAGGTCAGTGTGCGCTGGCCTTGACCTTGGCCGGGAAGCGACGCGACCACTCGCGTTGCGCCAGGTCGGACGCGAAACGCCACGTCTTGTCGCTGACGAGCATCATGTCGACCGCGATCATGGCGAGCGAGAAGTACATGATGCCCATGAGGAACCCGATGCCGAGGTGCATCCCCGTGATGATCACGAGAGCGACCATTCGGGTGGGTCGATACAGCAGGAGAACCGGGAAGAGCAGCTGGACGATGATCGCGGTGTAGGTCGCCCCCGAGACGAACAGCGCGTTGGCCAGGATCGGGTGGAGGACGTCGTTCCACGGCGAGTACGCCTCGGTCTGGAGCGGGAAGTACACCGCCGTCCCGTCCCGCCAGACGGGTCCCTGGAGCTTCCACAGCGCCGAGCCGACGTAGACCATCACGATCTGGTGGATCATCAGGACCACGGCGAGATTGTGCAGGATGGCCGACACCCACTGCGGGAGGATCCGGGTCCGGTACCCACGTCGATCGCGGAGCCAGGCGTCGACCGACCACTTCTGCCCGGCGTCGGTGAAGCACAGGTAGAACAGCACCATGCGCAGCACCGCATCGCCGCCGGAGCCGACGTAGGGGTTGGCGACGTAGACCGATGCCCACAGGATCACGGTCGTGACGGTCGTGATCCTGGTGAAGACACCCAGCATCAGGGCGATGCCGCTGAGCACGACCAGCAAGTAGGCGACATCCCACTGCCAGCCGTCGAGGGCGCGGAAGAGGCCGAAGAACTCCGGGTAGCCCTTGACGTCGGCGACCGTCTCGTTCCAGCGGCCACCCTCACCCCACGTGTACGAGCGATCTGGCCAGTTGAGGAGCAGCTGCGACGAGACGACGAACCCGATCATGATGCGGGTGACCGCCACTCCGTAGGTCGAGCGCTCGCTCTCGGTGAGCCAGGCCAGGGCGCGCTCCATCATCCGTGCCGCCGATCGAAGTCGGCGACGCCACGGAGCTCCGCGGCCGGGCCGTACGTCGGCGCACGCCAACCGCCGACGCGCATGGTCGGCGCCGGGCGCGCCTTCTCCCGAGCAGCCTTGTCCAGGTGCCGGTCGTCGTACGGGGTGACCCCGTGCTCACGCAGGGCGTACCGGACCGCGGTGAGCTGGTGAGGCGACCTCGCGGCGACCACATCGGAGGCCAGTCGGGCGGCTGCGCGGTCGAAGCGCAGGAAGTCGGCCAGGTCGTCGTCGTCGGGACCGACGCGAGCGAGAGCTCTCTCGAGCGCGTCCCACGACGGAGGATCGAGAGCGCTGGCTCGCTCCGCGAGAGTCTTCTGCGCGGGCGACTCGAGCTCCTCGAACTCCTCGTCGAGCGAAGGGTAGAACTTCGTGCTGATGTATCCGGCCCGCCCGCCCACCAGACGGTGCTCGATGACGTCCTGCTCGACCTTCGTCCAGTTGATCCACTTCGTCCTCTGGAGGGTTCCGTCGTCGTCGACGTAGGCCCCCTGGACGAGCAGGGTGTTGTCCTGGTCGACCGGATTGGGTGCGAACAGACGCCAGCTCTGCCCGAAGAAGGGACTCAGGTACTGCAGCTGGGCATCGAAGGCGTCCGACACCGGGTTCGTCGGGACAGCCGCCAAGGTCACGGCGAGCATGTGGAGGCCAACGAGCGTCGACGCGACGGCCGCGAAGGCCGTACGCGATTCATGGTCGGAGACGGCTATTTGACGACCTCGAAGGTGTTGGCGATCGCATTCACCCTCGGCAGGACGAAGAGCGGATCGGAGCTGCCCACGGTGAACGCAGAGATCGCGAAGTTGTGGGGCGTGGACTTGATCACGATGTTGACGAAGCGTATCTCGACCTTCTTGGCGTTCTTCGCCTGTCCGTACGTCGCCTTGGCCTTGCGCCCGTCGATCGTCTGGTTCTCCGAATTGGTCACCTCGACGTTCGTGTAGGCGTCCTTCATGCCCCGCATGAACGCCTTGCTGCTCAGCGAGATGGAGCCACTCTCGACCGGTGAGATCACGATCGACAGCACCTTGTCGGCCGTCGTCATGGTGACGGCGGGACCGACCTTCTTCGCGGTCACGTCGTCGGGCACGCCGAAAGCGAACCCGCCCTTCTTGGAGACGAGCCGGGTCGTCTTTACTTCCGGCGTGGGGCTGGGGCTGGCGCTCGCCGTGCGCGACGAGTCGGACCGTGGCTCGGGGTCGGGTCCTTTCACGGCGTGGTACCCGTAATAGGCCGCGCCGAGCAGGCCGATCACCGCGATCTCCACGGGAATCACCATGCGTAGGTTCACGAGTTCTCCCAGAGGACAGAGATCAGGGCCGGTGCGTACACACCGGCCCTGATCTCGATGTCACACAGCTGGCATCAGCCTTGCTGACGCACGCTGCGCGGCCGGCGCCCGTAGGCGATGGTTGCACTTCCGAGTCCGACACCGAGCAGGCCCAGGGCCAGCAAGGCCGACGACGGTCCACCGGTACCCGGCAGGGCGTTGTCATCGCCGTCCTCGTCGGAGTCCGAGTCCTCGTCCTCGTCCTCGTCGGAGTCTTCATCCTCGTCTTCGTCGGATTCGTCGTTCTCGTCGTTCTCGTCCTCTTCGTCGTTCTCGTCGTTCTCGTCCTCTTCGTCGTTCTCGTCGTTCTCGTCCTCTTCGTCGTTCTCGTCGTTCTCGTCCTCTTCGTCGTTCTCGTCGTTCTCGTCCTCATCGTCGGCGTTGCGGCCGTCGTTGTGGGCGAGCGTCTCCGTGTGACCCGCGTCAACGCCCACCAGCGGCACCACGTCGGTCAGCACCTTGAGCCTGAGCGCGTCCTGAGCCGTGCCAGCGGTTCCCGGCGCGACATAGGACTCACCCTGGTTGAAGAACAGAGCAAGGACTGGTGACAGCGGAATGGCGAACGGATCCGCGAGGAAGAAGCCGTCGTCACCGAGCAGCAGCAGGAAGGAACCACGCTCCGCGACCTCATCGCCCGCACCGGTACCCGAGTCGGCGAAGCCGCCGGAGAACAGGGCCGAGACGGGGAGGGCGCAGCCTGGCAGCACACACGCACCGGCGGTGAAGTCGAAGGCTTCGGCAACGGTCTGCCCGGTCGTCCGATCGCGATTGATCTCAGCGCGGGACTCCGCCACGCCCGCTCCCAGCAAGCCCTCGCAAGCGGCCGGCGGCTCTTCGTCCTGCGTGGCCATCGAGCCCAGGCCACCGGCGCCACCGACGCCACCGCCTGGCAGAGCCAGGCCGCCGCCGAAGAGGCAGGCGTTGAGGATGCCACTCTCGGCGTGCGCGTGGGACTCGCCAGCGGTCTGGGTCGCGTGAGCCTCGGAGTAGAGCAGATCGACGCAGATGTTGTTGACGCTGGCCGTGCACAACGCGTCGAGGACGATTCCGAGCGGTTCGTTCCGCTCGTAGGTCGTGCCGTCGGAGCTGGCGGACGCCCCGAAGAGGTTCGTGCCCAACACGGTCAGCGCGGCTGAGTCGGCGTGAGTCGAGTCGTCGTCCTCGATCGTCGCGTTGTTCTGGTTGAGACCGGCGAGAGAGTTCCCGCCAAGCGTGGCGTTGAGGCCCTGGGTGGACGCATGGTCCGGCCCGACCGGGTCCTCGGTCTCGTTGGGCGGGATGTCGTCGTCTTCCGTGGCCGGAGGCGCGTCGACAGCGGCTTGGATGTTCTTCGGTTGCACGAGGTCCTTGACTTTCTGGACGATCTTCGTGACCGGATTCGGAGTTGCTTCGTCGGCGGACGAGGCAGTTGGTGCAAGCACCAAGGCAAAAATCACGCCGATGGACATGATGAGGACGGACAGCCTGCGGATCATCGTGCTCCCAAGATTCGGCCCCCCGGGAAGAGGCACTGTGGTTTGAACGTGAACTAGCCGGTTGCGACTAGTTGATCGTGACTACTAGACCATATAACGAGCAAGTTGGGGAATGGTGCCGGGTCCACCCACATTGAAAAAGATTCCTTCGTGGGGACTCCGTCGCAAGCTCCTCCCCGAATCGCTGAGCCAGATCTCGCACGAGTGGAGCTAAGGGGATTCGAACCCCTGACCTCTTCCATGCCATGGAAGCGCGCTACCAACTGCGCCATAGCCCCGTGTCCAGCGATCGAGGTGACCGAAGACCGGTCACCGATCTTAGCCGTTCGGCGACCCCTCTCCCAAACCGGGGCGCTCGTCGTCGGACATGACCGGCTCGGGCAGTGTGCCGGCGTTCCACTCGAGGATCCGCCACCCTCGGCGGCCGCGGAACTCCTCCTCCTGAAGCACCGACCAGGAGCAGTTGTTGAGCCCCCCGAAGGAGCCCCACGTCTCCACCGGGAACCCCAGGAACGAGCACGCGCCGACGCGGGCGACACCGCCATGTGCGACGACGACGAGGGTCTCGCCGTCGCCCAGGGCCTCGACGAGGTCGTGGAGGGCGCGAGCGAACCGCTCACCGGCTTGATGATGGGTCTCGCTGCCCGGGATCTTCGTCTCGTCGCCGTCGATCCAGGCCTGCATCCCGTCCGGCATCTTCTCCCAGGCTTCGGCCCACGTCAGCCCTTCACGTGCGCCGAACTCGAGCTCGCGGAGCCGCGCGTCCGTCTCCACCGGCACGCCGCACAGCTCGCTGAGCATCGCGGCGGTGTCGGACGCCCGTTTCAGGTCGGAGCTCACGATCCGCGATGGGCCGAGGGTGGCAAGTCGGGCGGCCGCCTCACGGGCCTGCTGTTGGCCGACGTCGTCGAGCGGCACATCCGTCTGGCCCTGGACCCGGCCGACGACGTTCCACTCGGTTCTCCCATGTCGCCACAGGATGACGCGGCGGGTCATCCGGCGGTGGGCAGGTCGACGAGCGGGCAGTCGCTCCAGAGCCGCTCGAGGGCGTAGTAGGCGCGCTCGTCGGAGTGCTGGATGTGCACGACGAGGTCGGAGAAGTCGAGCAGGACCCAGCGTCCTTCGCGTTCGCCCTCGCGCCGCACCGGCTTGGCGTCGAGCTCGAGCAGCCTCTCCTCCACCGCGTCCTGAACCGCTCGCACCTGACGGGGATTGGCAGCCGAGCACAGCAGGAAGACGTCGGTGATGACGAGCTGTTCGGAGACGTCGAAGGCGAGCAGGTTCTGGCCGAGCTTGTCGGCCGCCGCGTCGGCTGCCGCCCGGGTGAGCTCGAGGGCTCGTTCGCCGGCCGTCATGTGAAGTCCTTGCTGTAGAGGCGATGCTTGCCGATGTACTGAACGACGCCGTCGGGCACGAGGTACCAGACCGGCTCACCACGCTCGACGCGTCCGCGGCACTCGGTGGACGAGATGGCCAGGGCCGGGATCTCGACCAGGGTGATGCGGTCGCCCGGCAGCCCTTCGAGCGTGCCGGGGGCCAGCTCGTGGCCGGGTCGTGTGCAGCCGACGAAGTGCGCGAGCCCGAACAGCTCCTCGGGGTCGCGCCACGTGAGGATCTGAGCCATCGCGTCGGCGCCGGTGATGAAGTAGAGGTCGGCGTCCGGCATGGCCGCCGAGAGCTCGCGCAGGGTGTCGATCGTGTACGTGGGGCCGGCGCGGTCGATGTCGACCCGGCTGACCGCGAAGCGTGGGTTGGACGCGGTCGCGACGACGGTCATGAGGTAGCGGTCCTCGGCCGCTGACACCTGGCGATCAAACTTCTGCCACGGCTCCCCCGCCGGCACGAACACGACCTCGTCGAGGTCGAACCACGCCTGGACCTCACTGGCGGCCACGAGGTGGCCGTGATGGATGGGGTCGAAGGTGCCACCCATGACGCCGACGCGTCGGCGCGGTGTGTCGGCATTGGCCACGGGAGGACTCAGGTGTGCTCGCGACCCTTGCCGAACGACAGCAGGAGGAGCATGGCGAGGGTGAGGATCCCGATGGCGATGCCGCCGACGGCGTACGGATGGATGCCGATGTCGCGCAGTTGCTCGGCGCCTTCTTCGGCGGCCGCGAGGATCGTGAGCATGCGCTCAATCTAGCAGCGGGCTCAGCGCACGTGACCGGAGCCGGTGACGACGTAGGTGGTGGTCGTCATTTCCGGCAGGCCCATCGGGCCGCGGGCGTGCAGCTTCTGCGTGGAGATGCCGATCTCGGCGCCGAAGCCCAGCTCGCCGCCGTCGGCGAACCGGGTCGAGGCGTTGATCATGACGGCCGCGGCGTCGACGCCGCCGGCGAAGGCCTGGGCGGCCGCGAGCGAGGACGTGACGATCGCCTCGGTGTGATGGGAGGAGAACCGGCGGATGTGGGCCACGGCGTCGTCGAGCGACTCCACGACCGCAGCGGAGATCTCCATGGCCAGGTACTCGGCTGCGTAGTCGTCGTCGGTCGCCGCGACGACAGCAGGATCGGTAGCGACGAAGGCCGGATCGCCGTGGATCGTGACGCCGGCGTCGTGCAGGGCGGTGACGACGCGCGGCACGAAGACGTCGGCCACGGCCTTGTGGACCAGTAGCGACTCGGCAGCGTTGCAGACGCTGGTGCGGTCGGTCTTGGCGTTGAGCACGATGTCGAGGGCCATGTCGAGGTCCGCCTCGGCATCGACGTATACGTGGCAGTTGCCGACGCCGGTCTCGATGACCGGCACCGTGGACTGCTCGACGACCGCCTGGATCAGCCCCGCTCCCCCGCGTGGGATGACGAGGTCGACGAGCCCACGCGCCTGCATGAGGTGCTCGGCCGACGACCGGTCGTCGGCGGCGATCTGCTGGACGGCGTCGGCCGGGAGCCCGGAAGCAGCGATCGCGTCGCGCATGACCTCGATGATCGCCGCGTTGGAGTGAGAGGCGGACGACGAGCCGCGCAGCAGCACCGCGTTGCCGGACTTGAGGCAGATGCCCGCGGCGTCGGCGGTGACGTTGGGGCGTCCCTCGTAGATCATCGCGATGACTCCGATGGGGACGCGGACCTGCTGCATGCGCAGACCGTTGGGCAGCGTCGAGCCGCGCACGATCTCGCCGACCGGGTCGGGCAGGCCGGCGACGTCGCGGAGACCTTGGGCGAACGCGGCGACGCGACCGGGGTCGAGGGCGAGCCGGTCGATCACGTGCTCCGGCGTGCCGCTGGCCCGGGCGGCCTCGACGTCACGAGCGTTGGCGGCCAGCACGTCGTCGGTGGCCGCGACCAGGGCATCGGCCGAGGCGAGCAGGGCGGCGTCCTTGGCCGAGCGCGGCAGCGTGGCCAGCGTGGTGGCGGCCGTCCGCGCCCGCCGGGCGGCCTCGTGCACCTGCTCCTTCATGGCGTCCATTCTAGATTTTGGCCTCATCGGTGGCGCCGACGATGATCAGGTCGTCGCGGTGCACGACTTCGCGCTCGTAGTCGGCGCCCAGCTCGGCGGCCAGGTCGCGCGTGGAGCGACCCAGCAGCTGGGGCAGCTCGGCGCTGTCGTAGTTGACCAGCCCGCGGGCGACGACCGTGCCGTCGTGGGCCACGACGTCGACGGGGTCGCCGGCGACGAACGTGCCGGTGACGCTGGTGATGCCGGCCGGCAGGAGCGACGCCTTGCGCATCGTGAGCGCACGCACCGCTCCGTCGTCGACGTGCAACGAGCCCTGGGTGTCGCTCGCGTGCGCGAGCCACAGCAGCCGGGTGGGCCGGCGGCGCCCGGTGGCCATGAAGCGGGTGCCGACCGCTTCGCCGGCGAGGGCGTCGGCGGCCCGCGCTGCGGCGGTGAGCACGACCGGGATGCCCGCACCGGTGGCGATGCGGGCCGCCTCGACCTTGGTGACCATGCCGCCGGTGCCGATCGCCGAGGCGCTGGGCCGGGCGACGTCGATGCCGGCGAGATCGGCCTCGCCGGACACTTCGCTCACGAGGTTCGAGCCGTCGCGGCCAGGTGGACCGTCGTACAGGCCGTCGACGTCGGACAGCAGTACCAGGAGGTCGGCATGCACGAGGTGGGCGACCAACGCGGCGAGCCGGTCGTTGTCGCCGAAGCGGATCTCGCTGGTGGCCACCGTGTCGTTCTCGTTCACCACCGGGACGACGCCGAGCTCTCTCAGCTTCGCGAACGTCTGGTAGGCGTTGCGGTAGTGGCTGCGACGCGTGACGTCGTCGACCGTGAGCAGCACCTGCCCGACCACGAGACCGTGGACGGCGAACCGTTCGGAGTAGCGGGCCATCAGGGCGCCCTGGCCGACGCTGGCCGCGGCCTGCTGGGTGGCGAGGTCGCGGGGACGACGGGCCAGCCCGAGTGGTGCCAGTCCGGCGGCGATGGCACCGGAGCTGACGAGCACCACCTCGTCACCACGGGCGCGCGACGCCGCGAGGGCGTCGACGAGCGCATCGAGGCGATCGACGTCGAGACCACCTTCGGTGGTCGTGAGGGACGACGAGCCGACCTTCACGACGATGCGCGTCATGAAGGTGCTTCCCCGTCGCGGAGCGGCTCATCGACACCGTCTGGCTTCTCGCGGGCGGCGCGTGCCTCGGCCTCGAACGCCCGCTTCGCGATGAGCTCCTCGCGGCGCTGCTGGTTGGTGCGACGGTCGTTGTCGTAGAGGCGCTGGTCCTCGCCGCGTCGTCCGAGCATCTCGGCACCGGCCACGATCTGCGGGTCGAAGTCGAACACGACGGCCCCACCATCTGCGCTGTCTTCATCACCGATGAGGACGTCGTCACCAGCAGTAGCGCCCAGCTCGAGCAGCCGGGCCTCGACGCCGAGCCGGTTGAGCCGGTCGGCCAGGAACCCGACGGCCTCGTCGTTGCTGAAGTCGGTCTGGCGCACCCAGCGGGCCGGCTTCTCGCCGTGCACCACCCACTGCCCGTTGCGCTCGACGATCGTGAACTCCTCGCCCACGCCGGACTCCGCACGCGGACGGAGCACGATGCGCGTGGCCTCGGCCTGCGGTGCCGCGGCACGCTTGGCCGCGACGATCTCGGCCATCGCGAACGACAGCTCCTTGAGACCGTCGTGGCTCGCGGCGGAGACCTCGTACACGTCGAGCCCGCGCGCCTCGAGGTCGGCGCGGGCGAACTCGGCGATCTGGCGCGCGTCGGGCACGTCGACCTTGTTGAGGGCGACGAGCCGCGGTCGGTCGTCGAGGATTCCTCCCGATGCGGCGGAGTAGGCGGCCAGCTCGCCCTCGATGACGTCGAGGTCGGAGAGCGGGTCGCGGCCGGGCTCGACCGTGGCGCAGTCGATGACGTGGACCAGGGCAGCGCAGCGCTCGACGTGCCGGAGGAAGTCGTGACCCAGACCGCGGCCCTCACTGGCGCCCTCGATGAGACCGGGCACGTCGGCGACGGTGTAGGTCGTGCCGCCGGCCGTCACCACGCCGAGGTTGGGCACGAGGGTGGTGAACGGGTAGTCGGCGATCTTGGGCCGCGCCCGCGACAGCGCGGCGATGAGGCTCGACTTGCCGGCACTCGGGAACCCGACCAGGCCGATGTCGGCGACGACCTTGAGCTCGAGGGTGATGACACGGTGCTCACCCGGCTCGCCCTTGAGCGCGAATCCCGGGGCCTTGCGCTTGCTGGACGCGAGTGCCGCGTTGCCCAGGCCGCCCCGGCCACCGGCGGCGATGACGATCTCCGTGCCGGGCCCGACCAGGTCGGCCAGGATCTCGCCGTCCTCGTCGCGCACGAGCGTGCCGTCGGGCACCTTCAGCAGCAGGTGGTCGCCGTGTGAGCCGCTGCGGTTGTTGCCGGCACCGGGCTTGCCGTTGCCGGCCTTGCGGTGCGGTTCGTGGTGGTAGTCGATGAGCGTCGTGACGTCCTCGACCACGCGCAGCACCACGTCGCCGCCGTGCCCGCCGTTGCCGCCATCAGGGCCGCCGAGGGGCTTGAACTTCTCGCGATGCACCGACGCGACGCCGTGCCCGCCGTCGCCAGCAGTGACGTCGAGCGTCACCTGGTCGACGAAGCTGGGGATGGCCACGACTTGCTCCTGTGCTGCAAATGGAGAAAGGGACAGCCCGCTCACGCGGACCGCCCCTTTCGGAAAGAGTGGGTTCGCTCGCTACTTCGCCGGAACTTCTTGGGCCGGAACGTCAGCCGGAACGATGTTGACGACCTTGCGGCCACGACGGGACGCGAACTCGACGGCGCCGTCAGACAGCGCGAACAGCGTGTCGTCGCCACCGCGACCGACGTTGGTGCCGGGGTGGAAGTGGGTGCCGCGCTGACGCAAAATGATCTCGCCGGCGTTGACGACCTGACCGCCGAAGCGCTTCACGCCGAGCCGCTGGGAATTGGAGTCGCGCCCGTTACGGGTGGACGCCGCGCCCTTCTTGTGTGCCATCTGTCAGTCCCTTACTTCTTGATCCCGGTGATCTTCACCTGGGTGTACTTCTGGCGATGACCCTGGCGCTTCTTGTAGCCGGTCTTGTTCTTGTACTTCTGGATGATGATCTTGGGGCCCTTGGTCTGGCCGAGGACCTCCGCGGTGACCGAGACCTTGGCGAGCGCTTCGGCGTCGGAGGTCACGTCGTCGCCGTCGACGAACAGCACCGCAGGCAGGGAGAGCTTCTCGCCCTCGCCCTGGGCGACCTTGTCGATCTCGACGACGTCGCCGACGGCCACCTTCTGCTGCGTGCCACCACTGCGCACGATTGCGTACACCACGGGATCCTCACTTGCTGCTTTACGGAAAGAGGTCGGCGCACGTCACGCCGACGTTCCATTCTACGGAGACGGGGCCTCGTCGGTCAAAACGGCTCCATCCTGCTTGGCCTCGTCCTTCGGGCCGTCGTCCTTCTTGGCGTCATCCTTCTTGACGTCGTCCTTCTTCGCGTCGGACTTCTTGTCGTCGTCCTTCTTCGCGTCGGACTTCTTGGCGCTGGACTTCTTGGCGGTCTTCTTCGCCGCCGGCTTGGAGTCCTTGCCGCCTCCGCCACCGCCACCACGACGGTTGCCGCGGCGCTGCTCTTCCTTCTTGGGCTCGACCGGCTCGGCCGTGATGACGACGCCGCGGCCCTTGCAGTGCTCGCAGTCGGTGCTGAACGACTCCAGCAGGCCGGTGCCGATGCGCTTGCGGGTCATCTGGACCAGGCCGAGCGAGGTGACCTCGGCGACCTGGTGACGGGTGCGGTCGCGGCCCAGGCACTCCACCAGTCGGCGCAGCACGAGGTCGCGGTTGTTCTCGAGCACCATGTCGATGAAGTCGATGACGATGATGCCGCCGATGTCGCGCAGCCGGAGCTGGCGCACGATCTCCTCGGCCGCTTCGAGGTTGTTCTTGGTGACCGTCTCCTCGAGGTTGCCACCGGAGCCGGTGAACTTGCCGGTGTTGACGTCGACGACGGTCATCGCCTCGGTGCGGTCGATGACCAGCGAGCCACCCGAGGGCAGGAACACCTTGCGCTCCAGCGCCTTGTGGATCTGCTCGTCGAGCCGGTGCGCGGAGAAGGCGTCGTTGGCTGTGCCGGATTCTGGGTCGTCGGCATCGGGCTCCCACCGCTTCGCACGGTCGGCGAGGTCGGGGGCGACGTGGTTGACGTACGCGGAGATGTTGTCCCACGCGTCGTCACCCTCGACGACGAGCGAGGTGAAGTCCTCGTTGAAGAGGTCGCGGACGACCTTGATCATCAGGTCGGGCTCGGCGTAGAGCAGCTGAGGCGACTTGCCGCCTTCGACCTTCTTCTCGATGTCCTGCCAGCGGGCGGTGAGGGCGGTGACGTCGCGGGTCAGCTGGTCCTCGGAGGCGCCCTCGGCGGCAGTGCGCACGATGACGCCCGCGTCCTCGGGCAGCACTTCCTTCAGCAGGGCCTTGAGGCGGACCCGCTCGTTCTCGGGGAGCTTGCGGGAGATGCCGCTGGTCTGGCCGCGTGGCACGTAGACGAGGAACCGGCCGGGCAGGCTGACCTGGCTGGTGAGTCGGGCGCCCTTCTGGCCGATCGGGTCCTTGGTGGCCTGCACGAGCACGGTCTGGCCCGGCGACAGCGCGTCCTCGATCTTGCGCTGCTTGCCGTTGCCCAGCGTGCTCCAGTCGACCTCGCCGGCGTACAGCACGGCGTTGCGGCCAGCGCCGATGTCGATGAAGGCAGCCTCCATGCTCGGCAGGACGTTCTGGACCTTGCCGAGGTAGACGTTGCCGATCAGGGACGTCTGCGACTCCCGGGCGACGTAGTGCTCGACGAGGACGGAGTCCTCGAGGACCGCGATCTGCGTGTAGTCGTCGCGCTGGCGGACGACCATTTCGCGCTTGACCGACTCGCGGCGGGCCAGGAACTCGGCCTCGGAGACGATCGGGGCGCGACGGCGTCCGGCTTCACGGCCCTCGCGGCGGCGCTGCTTCTTGGCCTCGAGCCGCGTGGAACCGCTGACGCCGGTGATCTCGTCCTCGGCGCTGCGTCCCTCACGCACCTTGACCACCGTGTTCTCGGGATCGTCGGGCGAGCTGGACGCGCCCTCACCGGAGCGGGCCCGGCGGCGGCGGCGACGGGTGGCCCCATCGTTGGCACCGCCGCCACCATCCCCGTCGTCGTCAGAGTCGTCGTCCTGGTTGCCCTGGTTGTCGTTGCCGGTGTCGCCGTCGTCGGACTTGCGACGTCGGCGTCCCCCGCGGCTGCGGCGCCGGCGGCGTGGTCCGTCGTCGTCACCGTCACCCTCGTCGCCACGATCGTCGCGGCGGTCGTCCGACGCCTCCTGCTGGGGGCGCGCCGGCAAGGTGGTGGTCTCGGGCGGCTGGAACATGACGCTGCCCTTGGGCGCGTCGTCGGTCTTGCCGGACTTGTCGGGCTGGTCCGACTCGTCCTTGGCGGGTGCCTTCTTGGCGGCGGTGGGGGCACCTCCCGCGGCTACGCTCTTTTTTTGCCGCGGGGGATTCTTGGCCGGCGCCTTCTTGGCCGCGGTCTTTTTAGCGGGTGCCTTCTTGGCGGGCGCGTCGGTCGAGCCGGCGTCGTCGGCGTCCGGCTTTGCGGCCGTCTTCTGGGGCTTCGTCTCTGCCGGCGGGGCGAAGATGTCGGTGTCCAGGGCGGCGGGTGGGCCGGCCGGGCGGCCGGCGGCGCGTCGTCGGGTTGAGGTGCTGGTGGATGATTCGGATGATTCGGTGTCGTCGAGCATGTGCTCTCCTTCGTCCACGCGCCGGAGGTGATCCGGCCGGGACTGTACGTCTGTCGCCCGCTCGAGGCGGGCTCAAAGCCTTCGGTCTCCCGAGGCGCCACGCGCTCCGGGTGTGACGACGATCAAGGCCTGTCACACGGTGATCCCTCCGCCGCCGCGGTCAGCACCTGTCAGGATGCGTCGCGGTCGAAGGCGAGTGGATCGCCGACCATGCCGGTTTTCTGATCGAGCGGGCCCTGCGCCGAGCGAGTCGCCACTGGCGTCTGCTCGACCTGCAGGCCTCCGCGGGAACGGAGTCCGGCGAGAACGTCGTCCGGTCGTACCGACGGTGTGTCATGTCGGAGGACCACCTCAAGTATCGCACACGGACCGTCGTCGCCGGTGCCCGCGCGGACATCCAGTGCCAGCACGTCGGCGCGGGCGTCGAACGTGCGGAGGCCACGCTTGGCCATGCGCTCTACCTCAACCACGTCCGCGGCGAGAAACGCCTCGACAGCCGTCGTGGCCGCCGCGACGTCGACCCCCTTGAGCTCGATCGACCACCTGCTCGCCTGCAGGCGATCGGCCAGGGAGCCCTGACCTGCGGCGACGACGACCTCCAGGACGTCCAGCCCCGGCGGGAGGGACGCGTCGAGGTCTGCCAGGACGGCATCCGGATCGCACTCGCGCGTGAGCCCGATCTCGAGGTACTCGGCCTCCGTCGCGGCCCCCGTGGGCGAGGCATTGGCGTAGGAGATCTTCGGGTGCGGGCTGTAGCCGGATGAGAACGCGATCGGCACCCGGGCGCGTCGAACCGCCCGTTCGAAGGCGCGGGCGAAGTCGCGGTGGCTGGTGAAACGCAGCCGGCCGCGTTTGGCGTACCGGATGCGCAGCTTCTGGACGATCGGCAGCTGCGGATTCGGCGCCTCGGGGTTCGGCGTGCCCTCCAGCGTGCTCATTGGCCGAGCCTATGGGGAAGATGGTCTGGTGCCAGCAGCCGACCGATCAGGACGTCTCCTCGTCGGCGCGGCGATCGTGCTGCTGGCGCTGAACCTTCGGGTCGCGGTCAGCAGCGTCGGCGTCGTGCTGGACGCCCTGCGTGAGGACCTCGGCATGAGTGCGAGCGTGGCCGGCGTCCTCACGATGCTGCCGGTCCTGTGCTTCGCCCTCTTCGGCAGTGGTTCACACGGAGTCGTCCGCGCCTTCGGGCTGCACCGCACGACGGTGCTCCTGCTCATCGTGACCGGCACGGGCATTGCGTTGCGCGCGGTCGTCGACGGCTCAGCGGCCTTTCTGCTGCTCTCGGTCGTGGCGCTCGCCGGGTCGGCCGTGGGCAACGTCATCCTCCCGGCGCTGGCGAAGCTGCACTTCCCCGACAAGATCCCGATGATCAGCTCGCTCTACGGAGCGGCGCTGATGACCGGAGGGGCCCTGGGCTCGATCGCCACGGTGCCGCTGGCGGACATCTACGGCGGCTGGAGGTTCGGCCTCGGCTCCTGGGCGTTGCTGGCCGCGGTCACGGTGCTGCCCTGGCTGCGCTTCCTGAGCCACGACCTGCACGCCGACCCCAACAGGTCGACGCTCACGATGCGCCAGCTCGCACGCTCCAAGGTCGCCTGGGCGACGGCCCTCTGCTTCGGCGCGCAGTCGGCCCAGGCGTACGCACAATTCGGCTGGTTTCCCGCGATCCTGCACGACGGCGGTCTCTCCTCCGGAGCCGCCGGGGCGATGCAGGGGCTGCTCAGCGCGGTCGGGATCCCGATGACCCTGGCGCTCCCCGTGCTCATCGCCCGTGCCGGGAGTCGCCCCGTGCTGCCCTGGCTGTTCGCCGTGTCGTCGATGGCCGGCTGGGCCGGCGTCCTCGTGGCTCCGGCGGCACTCGCACCGTTGTGGGCGGTCCTGCTCGGAATCGGCGGCTGCGCGTTCACGTGGACGCTCACGATGATCGGCCGACGGTCCCGGACGCCCGACGGCACCGCGGCCCTGTCGGCCTTCGCACAAAGCATCGGTTACGTCATCGCCGGCCTCGGGCCGCTCGGTACCGGGCTTCTACATGACGCCACCGGCACCTGGACGGTGCCGGTGGTCGTCTTGCTGGTGGCCGCGCTCCCCATCGGGTTGTTCGGTGTCCTCGTCAACCGCGATCGGTTCCTCGAGGACGAGCTCGGCCGCTAGTGATCGGTCAGGCTGCGCGAACCACGCGGCCGGCGCGACCCCGACGAGCGAGATGCGCGGCGAACGCCAGGCGGCTGCCGAACTTCTCGACGCCACGCTCAGCGATCTGGCGACGCTGCTCGAGACGATCGACGAGCTCGCGCTCGAACTGGAGGGCTTCGGTCTGGATGCTGTAGTCAGTGATGATGGTCATGATCTTCTCCTTCGACATCATCGACTCTCGTCCCTGAGGTAGAGGCCGGACATCGGTCGACCGCCCTATTTCGGCGTCAGCTACCTCAGACGGGCGGGTTTGCTACCTCAGACGACCGATAGGGGAAGCAGCTTCTTGCCGGTGGGACCCATCTGGATCTCGGTGTCCATCTGCGGGCACACGCCGCAGTCGAAGCACGGCGTCCAGCGGCAGTCGTCGACCTCGCGGGCGCCGTCGGGGTCGATGGCGTCCTGCCAGTCCTCCCAGAGCCAGTCGCGGTCGAGGCCGGCGTCGAGGTGGTCCCAGGGCAGGACCTCGGCGTACTCACGCTCGCGCGTGGTGTACCAGTCGAGATCGACCGGCTCGTCCGCCAGCACCTCGGCGGTCTTGGCCTCCCAGCGCTCGTAGGAGAAGTGCTCGCTCCAGCCGTCGAACCGGCCGCCGTCGCGCCACACAGCCTCGATGATGCGGCCGACCCGCCGGTCGCCGCGCGACAGCAGTCCCTCGACGGTGCCGGGCTCGCCGTCGTGGTACCGGAAGCCGATCGCCCGGCCGAACCGCTTGTCGGACTGCACCGACGCGCGCAGCTTGCGCAGCCGCTCGTCGGTGGTCTCGTGGTCGAGCTGGCTGGCCCACTGGAATGGAGTATGCGGCTTGGGGACGAACCCGCCGATGGAAACGGTGCACCGGATGTCCTTGCGGCCGGAGACCTCACGGCCGACCTCGATGACCTTCTTCGCCAGCTCGCCGATCTGCATGACGTCGTCGTCGGTCTCGGTGGGCAGTCCGCACATGAAGTAGAGCTTCACCTGGCGCCAGCCGTGCGAGTACGCGGCCGAGACGGTGCGGATGAGGTCCTCCTCGGTGACCATCTTGTTGATGACCTTGCGCAGTCGCTCGCTGCCGCCTTCGGGCGCGAACGTGAGGCCGGAACGGCGCCCGTTGCGACTGAACTCGTTGGCGAGCGTGACGTTGAAGGCGTCGACGCGCGTGGACGGCAACGACAGTGACGTGTTGCTGCCCTCGTAGCGGTCGCCCAGCTGCTTGGCGATCTCGCCGATCTCGGAGTGGTCGGCGCTGCTGAGCGAGAGCAGCCCCACCTCGTCCAGGCCGCTCTTCGCCAGGCCGTTCTCGACCATCGCTCCGATGCCCTCGATCGACCGCTCGCGTACGGGCCGGGTGATCATGCCGGCCTGGCAGAACCGGCAGCCTCGGGTGCAGCCGCGGAAGATCTCGACGGAGTAGCGCTCGTGCACGGTCTCGGCCAGGGGCACGAGCGGGTTGCGCGGGTACGGCCAGGCGTCGAGGTCCATCAGCGTGTGCTTGGCGATGCGCCACGGCACGCCGGGCCGGTTCGGCACGACTCGTTGGATGCGGCCGTCAGGCAGATAGGTGACGTCGTAGAACTTCGGGACGTAGACGCCGCCGGAGACGGCCAGCCGCATGAGCAGCTCGTCGCGCCCACCCGGGCTCCCCTCGTCCTTCCACTCCCGCACGACGTCGCTGATGGCGAGGACGACCTCTTCGCCGTCCCCGAGCACGGCGGCGTCGATGAAGTCGGCGATCGGCTCCGGGTTGAAGGCCGAGTGGCCACCCGCCAGCACGATGGGGTCGTCGTCGTCGCGATCGGCTGCGTGCAACGGGATGCCGGCGAGGTCGAGCGCGGTGAGGAGATTGGTGTAGCCGAGCTCGGTGGCGAACGAGACGCCGAGGAGGTCGAACTCGCGGACGGGGCGGTGAGCATCGACGGTGAACTGCGGGATGTCGTGATCGCGCATGACCTGCTCCATGTCGGCGAACACGGCGTACGTGCGCTCGGCGAGGATCCAGTCGCGCTCGTTGAGCACCTCGTACAGGATCTGGATGCCCTGGTTCGGCAGCCCGACCTCGTAGGCGTCCGGATACATCAGCGCCCACCGCACCTTGGCGGAGTCCCAGTCCTTCACCGTGGCGTTGAGCTCGCCGCCGACGTACTGGATCGGCTTGCTCACACTGGGGAGCAGCGGCTCCAGGCGCGCGAACACGGACTCGACGGTCATGTCGCCAGCCTAACCGCCGTCGGCCTAGGCTCTGCGCGTGAGGAAGAAGCGCAGTCGGGCGCCGCTCTCGTTCCGGTACGCCCCCAAGTCCGCGGACGGCGGCATCGACCAGGTGGTCACGATGCACAACCACACCGACGTGTCGCTGGTGCCGACCATCCGGTACGTGGCCCGCGACATCTGGGGCCGGGAGCTCCCGCACGTCGTGACCCAGACCGTGCACGGCTCGGACCGCGGGCTCCCACTCCTGCCGGCCGGCGGGGACGGGCAGGACATCCTGCGCTTCGACGGGCCCGGCAGCCGGGACGTGCGGGGCGTCGACATCGAGCTCGTCGACTTGTCCGAGGACGACCATCCCGCGCTGGAGGCGGACCTCCGGACCGTCATGATCGACCTCCAGGAGAAGGCGACGGCCGAACCCGCGGACTTCTGGGGCATCGGGCTCGTCAACCCGAACCCGTTCGGCGTGCAGGTGCGGATCTCACTGGTGGCGTTCGAGGACCGCGAGCGCGACTACCCCCGTCAGGTCGTCGACCTGGTGACGCTGCAGGGTGACGTGGACATGGCTTCGGTGTCGAACGACATCATCTGGCTGCCCGAAGACGTGCGCGGACAGTTCCACGACGTCGTCCACCACCTCGTGCCGCAGGTGCTGGTCTGACGCCTCGCCGCCACGTGTCTCAGGTCGAGCTGATCGCCCAGTTGAACCACGGGGCGCCCTGACCGCGGGCGATCGTCACCTGGATCCAGACGGTCATCATCATCTCGGGCCCCTTGGCGGTGTCGATGCCGCCGAGGTCGACCATCTGCTCGCTGCGCCAGCCGAACGTCGCCAGGAACTCGCGCACCCGGTCCTTGGCATCGGCGTCGTCGCCGCTGAGGAACACGACGTGGTCGCCCGGCACGATCGACGGGTCGACCATGACCATGCAGTTCATCGTGTTGAGGCTCTTGACCACGAACGTCTCGGGGAACGACTCCTGCAGGCGGCGACCGATCGAGCGCTCGGGTGAGGCCGCGGCCGTGGGGTAACCGCCCTCGACCGGGACGAGCTCGTTGGACAGGTCGATGACGGTCCTGCCCGCCAGCACGTCGGCACCGATCGACTCGAGCACGGCCAGCGAGTTGATGCCGTTGGTGGCGTTGATGAGCAGGTCCGCGTGGGCCGCGGCGTCCGAGAACGAGCCGGTCCTGACGTCGAGGTCGGCGAATGAGGCGAGGCTGTCGGAGTCGGCCGACCGGGCACCGACGAGCACGTCGACCCCGAGGTCGGCGAGGCGCGTCGCGAGGGTCTTCCCCACCATCCCCGTGCCCAGCACGCCGATGTTCGTCACGACAGGGCAGTGTCAGTCAGCTGGGGGAACCAGAGCGCGATCTCGCGGGCAGCGGATTCTGCGGAGTCGGACGCGTGCACGAGATTTTCGCGGTTGGACAGGGAGAGGTCACCGCGGATGGTGCCGGGATCGGCCTTGCGACCATCGGTCGCGCCGGTGAGGGCGCGGACGACGGTGATGGCCTCGTCGCCCTCGAGCACCAGCGCGACGAGCGGGCCGGACGTGGCGAACTCCCGCAATGGCGGGTAGAAGTCGCGGTCGACGTGCTCGGCGTAGTGGGCGTCTGCCACCTCGCCGGCGATGGTGCGGTGCTCCATCGCGACGATGGACAGCCCCTTCGCCTCGTAGCGGGACAGCACGTGTCCGACGAGGCCTCGTCGGACGGCGTCGGGCTTGAGCAGGACCAGCGTTCTCTCCATGCTCGCTAACGTAGCGGCAGCGCGCGCCAAGACGCCCGGGAGGGGAATCCATGACCGAGACATCGTGGTGGCGTGACGCCGTCATCTACCAGGTCTATCCCCGCTCGTGGGCCGACTCCGACGGCGACGGCATCGGCGACCTCCCTGGCATCACCGCCCGGCTCGGGCACCTCACGTGGCTGGGAGTCGATGCACTCTGGCTCTCGCCGTTCTACACGTCACCGCAGCGCGACGGGGGCTACGACGTCAGCGACTACCGTGACGTCGACCCGCGGTTCGGGACCCTCGCGGACTTCGACACGCTCCTGGCCCGGGCCCACGAGCTGGAGCTTCGCGTGGTCGTCGACCTCGTGCCCAACCACACGTCGAGCGATCACCCCTGGTTCCAGGAGGCGCTGCGGGCCGCTCCGGGTAGTCCCGAGCGGGCGCGCTACCTGTTCCGCGACGGCCGGGGCGAGGACGGTGAGCTGCCCCCGAACAACTGGACCAGCAACTTCGGCGGTCCCGCCTGGACCCGCCTCACCGAGCCCGATGGCAGCCCTGGCCAGTGGTACCTGCACCTGTTCGACGTGAGCCAACCTGACCTCGACTGGACCAACCCCGACGTGCGCGCCGAGCTGGAGTCGGTGCTCCGGTTCTGGCTCGACCGCGGCGTCGACGGGTTCCGCATCGACGTCGCCCATGGCCTGGTCAAGACCGAGGGGCTGCCCGACGAGGACGTGCCGCACAGCAATGCCAACGAGACGACGGCCCTGTCGCCCATGTGGGACCAGCCCGGCGTGCACGACATCTACCGTCGCTGGCGGCAGGTCACCGACGAGTACGACGGAGATCGGATCCTCTGCGCGGAGGCGTGGGTCAGGCCGCCGGAGGCGCTCGCCCGATATGTCCGAGGCGACGAGCTGCACCAGTCGTTCAACTTCGTCTTCCTCGAGACACCATGGCTCGCCGCGGAGCTGCGGGCGGTCATCACCGAGACGCTCGGCGCCGCCCAGGCTGTCGGCGCGCCGCAGACCTGGGTGCTCTCGAACCACGACGTCCTTCGTCATACAACCCGGCTGGGCTACCCGCAGTCGCACGGCCTGAGGCACCCCCGCGGCATCGGCGCCGACGACCCCCAGCCCGACGCCGCTCTCGGTCTGCGGCGGGCGCGCGCGGCCACCACGGTCATGCTCGCCCTGCCCGGGTCGGCCTACCTGTACCAGGGCGAGGAGCTGGGCCTCCCGGACGCGACGCGTCTGCCCGACGACGTCCGCCAGGACCCGACGTGGGAGCGCTCGAACCATGCCCAACGTGGCCGCGACGGCTGCCGCGTGCCGATGCCGTGGGAAGGCAGCACACCGTCCCTCGGCTTCGGTCCGGGCGAGAGGTCGTGGCTCCCCCAGCCTCCCGAGTACGGAGCCCTCGCGGTCGACCGGCAGCGCGGCGTTGAGGGCTCGACGCTCGAGCTGTACCGACAGCTGCTCACACTCCGTCGCCAGCTGCGTCTGGGCCGCGGGTCCTTGACCTGGTACGACGCGGGTTCCGACGACGTCCTGGCCTTCACGACGTCGGCCGCAGACGGCCGGACGGTGCTGGTTCTGGCGAACCTCGGACCGGACCCGGCCCCTCTCCCGGACGGCGCGCGAGTGCTGGTGACGAGCTCCCCCGACGTCT
>CAWIWE010000015.1:0-93118 GCA_963839625.1 uncultured Actinomycetota bacterium
TGGCCCGACGCGGACACCGATCTTCCGACCGCGCCGCAGGACCCCGCCCTGCTGACCGCGCCGCTCAGGCGCTTGCGGGCATCCGCGGCGCGAAGTCGGTGGCCAAGGTCAGCCAGCGCACCGAGGTCACCGCGGTGTCGGTTCACGCCTCGAAAGACGCCCTCGACCTGCTCACCCGAGCCCTCGACGACGTCAGGGCCGCAGGCCGCGTCGTCGGTGAGGTCGAGCTGGTGGCCGATGACGCCGCCGACGGGCTCCAGGTCGCGGCAACCCTCGCCGTGGACTGACGCGACGACTCCGGACGCCCTAGCCCAGTGCTGCCGTCGCGGCCTCGCGGGCGGACTGCGGATCAGCGGCTGCCAGAGCGGCCTCGGCGGCCTTCTGGCACTCGAGCAGCGTGTGAGCGGCCAGGCTCGCACCGACCGCAGGGGCGGCCGTGCTCGCGGCCGACAACGACGTGACGCCGAGCCCGGCGAGCACACAGCCGAGCAACGGGTCGGCGGCGGCCTCGCCACAGACCCCCACCGGCTTGCCTGCGTCGCGACCGGCCTGCGCGACCTGGCCGACGAGGGCCAGCAGGGCCGGCTGCCAGGGGTCGGTCAGGTGCGAGAGTCCGGCCGACATGCGGTCGGCGGCCAGTGTGTACTGGCTGAGGTCGTTCGTACCGATCGACACGAAGTCGACGTGTTGCAGGATGCGGTCAGCCAGCAACGCCGCCGCGGGGACCTCGATCATGACGCCCGGCTTGAGGCCACGCTCGCGGACCCGTGCCGCGAACCAGGCGGCCTCCTGCTCGGTGGCCACCATCGGAGCCATGACCCATACCTCGCCCACGGCGCCTGCGGCAGCCGCGGCGATGGCGTCGAGCTGGCGGTCCATCAGGCCCTCATCACGGAGGCCGAGCCGCATGCCGCGAACGCCGAGGGCCGGATTCGGTTCGTCGGGCATGGTCGCGAAGGCGAGCGGCTTGTCGGACCCGGCGTCAAGGGTGCGGATGACAACCTTGCGATCCCCCATCGCATCGAGCACCTCGCGATAGATGGCCGTCTGCTCGTCGACGGTCGGCTCCGTGTCAGCGCTGAGGAAGCACAATTCGGTGCGGAACAGGCCCACGCCCTGCACGTGCGTGCGGGCCGCCTGTTCGGCCCCGGCACCGTCCTGCACGTTGGCGAGGATGTCGACGGCGTGGCCGTCGGACGTCTCGCCAGGGCCGGTCCACGAGCGCGCCGCCTCCGCTGCGGCCTCGGCGGCGGCGACCCGTTCCTTCTCCATCTGCGGATCGGGGTCGAGCACCACCTCCCCCGTGGTGCCGTCGACGAGGAGGTGGGTTCCGGGCTCGACGTCGTCGAGACCCGCACAACCGACCACGCAGGGGATGCCGAGCTGCCGGGCGATGATCGTGGTGTGGCTCGTGACCCCGCCGAGCGACGTGGCGATCGCCGCGATGACGGCCGGGTCGAGACCGGCGGTGTCGGCGGGTGCCAGGTCGTCGGCACACAGGACACTCGGCGTCTCTGGCATCGGGATGCCGGGCTCGGGCTGACCCGTCAGCTCGGCCACTACTCGGTCGCGGATGTCGTGCAGGTCGCTGACCCGCTCGGCCATCAGCCCGCCGGCGCTGCGGAACATCTCGCTCAGCTGGTCGACCGCGGCCACGGTGGCAGCTGCCAGGCGGTTGCCGGAGCCAAGCTGGGCCGACACGAGGCCGACGAGGCCGCGGTCGCGCGCCAGCGCGGCCGTCGTCACTAGCACCTCGGCGGCAGGACCGCTCGGCATTCGGCGCGCTGCTCGAGCCGACCGGCCACGGCCTCGGCGGCGGCGCTGAATCGCTCGGTGCCCTCCTCCGGTGACAGCTCGGGCTCGTCGGCCGGCACCTCCGGCCGGGCCATCGGACGCACCACCGGGCCGTGCCGACACCCGGGACGACTCCGGTGCCCTGCAGAATCGTCATTGAACTCCGAGAGCGACACGTGAAAAGGATGACCCCATGACCAGCAAGACCGTGACCGTCGGATCGTCGGTGGGCCTGCACGCCCGGCCGGCCGCCGTCATCGCCCAGGCGGCCTCGGCCGCGTCGTCCCCGGTGACCCTGTCGATGCCCGGTGGCACCCCGGTGGATGCCGGATCCGCGCTGCTCATCATGACCCTCGGCGCGAAGATGGGCGACGACGTGGTGGTGGAGAGCGACGACGACGAGCTCGTCGAGACGATCGCCGGCCTCGTCGAGGAAGACCTCGACAGCCAGCCGGCCTGACCTACAGGGTCAGGAAGCCTTCTTCTCGACCTCGTCGTGCGAGAGGACGGTCGGGCCCTCGGTGCCCTGGACCGTCTCGGCGGTGACGACGACCTTGGCGACGTCGTCGCGGCCCGGGATGTCGTACATGACCGGCTGGAGGACGTGCTCGATGATCGAGCGCAGGCCGCGGGCGCCAGTGCCACGGGCGAGCGCGAGCTCGGCCATCGCGTCGCACGACTCGCGGGTGAACTCGAGCTCGACGCCGTCGATCTCGAAGAGCCGCTCGAACTGCTTGGTGAGGGCGTTGCGCGGCTCGGTGAGGATGGAGACGAGCGCTTCTTCGTCGAGCTTGTCGACCGCGGCGATGACGGGCAGACGCCCGATGAACTCCGGGATGAGGCCGAACTTGAGGAGGTCTTCCGGAAGCACCTTGGAGTAGAGCTTCTCGGGCTCGCCGGTGGTCGCGATCTCGCTGCGGTCGACGTTGAAGCCGAGACCCATCTTGCCGCTGCGCTGCTCGATGATCTCCTCGAGACCGGCGAACGCTCCGCCCACGATGAACAGCACGTTGGTGGTGTCGATCTGGATGAACTCCTGGTGCGGGTGCTTGCGCCCGCCCTGCGGCGGCACCGAGGCGGTGGTGCCCTCGAGGATCTTCAGCAGGGCCTGCTGCACGCCCTCGCCCGACACGTCGCGGGTGATGGAGGGGTTCTCGCTCTTGCGCGAGATCTTGTCGACCTCGTCGATGTAGATGATGCCCGTCTCGGCCTTCTTGACGTCGTAGTCGGCGGCCTGGATGAGCTTCAGCAGGATGTTCTCGACGTCCTCACCGACGTAGCCGGCCTCGGTGAGGGCGGTGGCGTCGGCGATGGCGAACGGCACGTTGAGCATGCGGGCGAGCGTCTGGGCGAGGTACGTCTTGCCGCAGCCGGTGGGACCGACGAGCAGGATGTTGGACTTCGCGAGCTCGACGCCCTCGTCCTTGGTGCGCCCGGCGGAGGCCTGCGCCTGGACCCGCTTGTAGTGGTTGTAGACGGCCACGGCCAACGACTTCTTGGCGGCGTCCTGCCCGATGACGTAGCCGCCGAGGAAGTCGAAGATCTCGTGCGGCTTGGGCAGCTCGCCGAGGCTCAGCTCGGCGCCTTCGGCGAGCTCCTCCTCGATGATCTCGTTGCAGAGGTCGATGCACTCGTCGCAGATGTACACGCCGGGCCCGGCGATGAGCTTCTTGACCTGCTTCTGGCTCTTTCCACAGAACGAGCACTTCAGCAGATCGGCGGTCTCACCAATGCGCGCCACGAGTCAGGTCCTTTCGGTCGACTTCCTCACAGTACCTGCGATTACCCCCGAGATCGCGTCAGACCGCTGCAGTCTTCAGCGTGTCGAAGACCTGGTCGATGAGTCCGTACTCGACGGCCTGCTCGGCGGTGAGGATCTTGTCGCGCTCGATGTCGCGGCTGACGTCCTCGGTGCTCTGACCGGTCGCGTTGGCGATCATCTCCTCCAGCATCGTGCGCATGCGGATGATCTCGTTGGCCTGGATCTCCAGGTCGGAGATCTGTCCGCCGGTGCCCTCGGTGTACGGCTGGTGGATGAGGATGCGGCTGTTCGGCAGCGCGTACCGCTTGCCGGGCGCACCCGCGGCCAGCAGCACGGCGGCGGCCGAGGCGGCCTGGCCGAGGCAGACCGTCTGCACGTCGGGCTTGAGGTAGCGCATCGTGTCGTAGATGGCCGTCATCGCCGTGAACGATCCGCCGGGCGAGTTGATGTACAGCTGGATGTCGCGGTCGGGGTCCATCTGCTGCAGGCACAGCAGCTGGGCCATGACGGCATTGGCGACGTCGTCGCTGATGGGCGTGCCGACGAAGATGATGCGATCCTCGAAGAGCTTCGCGTAGGGGTCGATGCGCCGGAATCCGTAGGACGTGCGCTCTTCCCACTGGGGGATGTAGTAGCTCACTTGATGTCTCCTGCGCTGAGGACCACGTGGTCGATGAAGCCGTAATCCTGGGCCTGCTGCGGCGTGAACCACCGGTCGCGGTCGGAGTCGAGCTCGATCTGCTCGAGCGTCTGACCGGTGTGGTGGGCCTGCAGCTCGTTGAGCTGCTTCTTGAGCAGCAGGCTCTGTTCGGCCTGGATCTTGATGTCGGATGCGGAACCGCCGATACCGCCGGACGGCTGGTGCATCATGATGCGCGCGTGCGGGAGGGCGTACCGCTTGCCCTTGGTGCCGGCCGCGAGCAGGAACTGCCCCATCGACGCGGCCAGGCCCATGCCCACGGTGACGACGTCGTTCGGGATGAACTGCATCGTGTCGTAGATGGCCATGCCGGAGTCGACCGATCCACCGGGTGAGTTGATGTACAGGTGGATGTCGGACTTCTCGTCCTCGGCGTTGAGCAGGAGCATCTGGGCGCAGATCGCGTTGGCGTTCTGGTCCTTGACCTCCGAGCCGAGGAAGACGATGCGTTCCTTGAGCAGGCGCTGGTAGATGTGCCCGTCGAGGTCCTGCGGTCCGAGGTCGCCGGCATCCATGCGGTGCGGCGATGGGGATTGTCTGTGTTCACGTCCTCAAACCTAGACGGCGAGGGTGCCCGACACACGCGATGACACCCCCTGTTCGCTGACGGCAGACGTGCCGAGCGCTACCAGGTGCCTTCAGCCTCCGCCTTGATGCGGGCGAGGGTGGTCTCCATGCCCGCCTTGAGCTCAACGTCGTGCTGGTCGATGCCGCCGAGGGCGAACCGGGCGGTGACCTTGGACGCGATGGAGCGCTTGCCGTTCTTGAGCTCGCGCCGCTCGGTGACCAGGGTGCCGTCGCCGTCCGGGGCGAGATCGTACGACCAGGTGTCGGCGGGGCCGTAGACGTAGAACGCGAGGCGCTTCTCGGGCACGAACTCGGTGATCCGGCTGGCGGTGGGCCAGAAGAAGCCCTTGCGCTTGTTGAGGTTGATGCTGACGGTGCCGATCCCGATCCCGTCGCCGAAGAACTTCTGGCGGATACGTCTCCGGGCTGAACTCGTTCATGCGGCGCTGGTCGGCCACGATCTGCCAGACCCGTGCGGGCGTGGCGTCGATGTGGATCGTCGCTTCGATGGGTGGGATGCGTTCAGGCATGGGTGTCGACCTTTCCAGCGGTCAGCTCGCGGGGGTCGCTGGTGCGGGCGTTGAGCCACCCGACCATGAGGTCGGCGATCCGGGGGTGGTTGAGGAGGGCGAAGTGGTGCGCGCTGGGCACGTACTCAGAGCGGGCACCTTCGACGATCAGGCCCTGCCGGGTGACCCCGGTGGCCGACGAGGCATGCACGAGGAGGTCGCCGAGCACCGAGCTCAGCGGATGCCGCTTCGACGCCCCGAGCGTCGAGGCGACGAAGTAGTAGTCGGCACGCGGCAGAGGTGCCGCGGCTATCCGGTCGAGGCCCCATTGACCGGTGAGGTCCTGGCCCTCCCACTCGTCGTCGCTGATGTAGCCGTGCCGCAGGTCGACGATGCCCGCCGAGCGGGACTCGAGGATGGTGCTGAACGGCCGCGTCTCGGGCACAGCGCGAAGCATGCGTGAGCCGACGTGCGCGACCTTCTCCAGGGCCGCACCGGAGTGCGGCGTGCCGAGGCACACCACGTCGCGGACGAGGTGGTGCCAGGTCTGGCCCGACGCGGTGGCGTGGTTGGTGGCCGCCCGGGCGACGAGGCCGCCCATCGAGTGGCCGACGAGGGTGATGCGGGTGACGCGCTGCGGCCACGCGTCGACGAGCTGCTGGAGCAGCGCATCGAGGTGCTTGCCGTTCTCGGAGACATGCAGGCCGGTGTTGTAACGGATCATCACCGGGGTGCCGTCCGTCTCGGTCTGCACGCGTGCCGGGTACGTGGAGCCGCGGGTGCGTTCGCCCAGCAGCCAGGACTCATCGTCCTCGCAGAGACCGTGCAGGAAGACGACCAGGTGGCTCGTGCCGCCGCGGAATGCCTCGGCGACCTGCCAGCCGGTGACCGGGACGTCGGCTCCGTCCTTGCGGACCGCCATGACGATCGCCTGCGGGTCGTCGAGCATGCGCAGCTCGTCACCGATGAGGCCGTTGACCGCGGAGACGATCTGACGTCCACGTCGCGTGCTCTCGACCGGCCGGCCGATGCCTCGCGACGCGAGCGTGCGGATGCTCCCGCTCGAGAGCCGCAGGAGGCCGGAGATCGCCCCGTAGATGGACGTCACGGCGGCGTCGTGGAGTGACTCGGGAACCTGGCCGCCGACGGCACGCGTCGCGCGGAAGGCACGCGTGGCCACTGCCTGGTGCATCTCGCGGATGGTGCCGATGATCAGGCGGTCGACGTGGTCGAGCGCGAGGGCAGCAACGTCTGTTGTCCGCGCGGCTTCGGTGGGCATGGGTCCATACTGCCGGTATCTGGGCCGGATCGGAACTCGGATCGACGCGTTTCTCGTCACCCCATCACGGTGGTTGAGTAGCCGCGAGGAACGAGCGGCGGATCGAAACCACATCGACCGAGCCTTGAATCTCGCGTGGTCTCGATACGCCGGGCGGCTTCGCCGCACCGCACTCGACCTGGCCGGACGTCAGCTCGCGGGGCTCGCTGAGCCCGACTCATCCGCAGCCTGGACGGCGGCCTTCGCACGCGCCTCAGCTTCCGCGGCGAGGTCCTCGTCCGTGGCGATGGTGCCGTCGGCGCGGAGGCGGGAGAGCTCCAGGTCATTGCCGGAAGCGTCCTTGACGGTTGCCGACTCGACCAGCGACGCGAGCGCCTTGCCGCGCAGCACCTCGCTCATCATCTCGGGCACGTGGTTGTGCTCCATGATGTGCTGGACGTAGGAGTTCGGGTCCTGTCCGGACTGCTGGGCTCGACGCATGATGTGCTGGCTCAGCTCGGTGTCGTCGATGCCGAACTCGCCGTCGGCCACCACCTGGTCGAGCACGAACTGGGCGATGATCGACTCGCGCACGCGGCGCTCGAGGTCGGCCTCGAACTCCTCGGCCGTCTGGCCCTCGTCCTCGAGATAGGCCTCCATGCTCATGCCGGCGAAGGCGAGCTGCTGCGTGACCTGCTCCCGGCGCGAGCCGAGCTCCTCGGCCACGAGGGCATCAGGGAGCGGGACGTCGACCTTGCCGACGATCTCGTCGAGCACCAGGTCACGGGCCTCGTTGGCCTGCTCCATGCGCTTGCCGCGGGTGACGCGCTCGAGGAGGTCGGCGCGCAGCTCCTCGACAGTGTCGAACTCCGAGGCCATCTGCGCGAACTCGTCGTCGAGCTCGGGCAGGTGCCGCTCCTTGACGTCGGTGACGGTCACGGTGACCTCGACGTCCTTGCCCTTGAGCTCCCCGCCGACGAGCTGGCTGGAGAACGTGGCGGTGGCGCCTGCCTCGAGGCCGATGACGGCCTCGTCGAGTCCGTCGAGGACCTCGCCCTGGCCGACGGTGTAGGGCATGCCCTGGGCCTCGGCACCCTCGATGGCCTGGCCGTCCTTGTCGGTGGCGGCGAGGTCGATGGTGAGCGAGTCGCCGTCCTGCACGGCGCGCTCGACCTCGGTGAAGGTGGCGAAACGCTCGCGCAGGCCTTCGACCTGCTCGTCGACGTCGCTGTCGGCGACCTCCGCGTCGGCGACCTCGACCGCGATGGCCGAGACGTCGGGCAACGCGATCTCGGGGCGGATGTCGAGCTCGGCGGTGATCTCGATGGGCTCACCGTCGCTGAACTTGGTGAGGTCGATCTCGGGCTGGCTCAGGGGCTGGATCTCCTGCTCCTGCACCGCCTGGCTGTACCACTGGGGCAGGACGCTGTTGATGGCCTCGTCGAGCACGACGGTGCGGCCCACGCGCTGGTCGACGACCGCTGCCGGGACCTTGCCCTTGCGGAATCCGGGCACGGTGACCTGCGAGCCAATGGTCTTGTACGCCTCGTCGAGACTTGGCTCGAACTCCTCGAACGGCACCTCGATGGTGAGCTTGATCCGGGTCGGGCTCAAGGTCTCGGTGCTGCTTTTCACGGAAACTCTCCTGCGTTGAATGACTGGGTCGACTCGCATGAATACGTCGGGATGACAGGATTTGAACCTGCGACCTTCCGCTCCCAAAGCGGACGCGCTACCAAGCTGCGCCACATCCCGTCGCCGACTGTCGAGTCTAGTGGACACTGGCGGGGTGGCCCGAATCCGGTATGACGAGCTCGCCTCGACCATCCGCGCGCGCCAGCCTGCGTGCGGGTCGACCACGGTCGTCGCTGTCGACGGGCCCAGCGGGTCGGGCAAGTCCGACCTCGCCGACCGTCTCGGCAAGAGGCTCGACGCGCAGGTTCTGCGCGTCGACGAGCTGGTGCGGGGCTGGCACGGGCTCGCGGCAATGCCTCCGGTGGTCGCGCGCGACCTGCTGGCGCCACTCGCCACGGGCGAGGTCGCCGCGGTCCGCACCTGGAACTGGGTCGAGGACCGTCCGGGTGAGCTGGTGGACGTGCGGCCGGGACCGTTCCTGGTGCTCGACGGGTGCGGCAGCGGGTCACGCGTCATCCGCCCGTACCTCGGTCTGCTCGTGTGGATCGACGCTCCTGAGGACGTCCGCAGGGCACGCGCGATGGCCCGCGACGGTGACGTGTACGAACCGTGGTGGGACGTCTGGGCGGCGCAGGAGCGTCAGCTGTTCGCGACCGAGCAGACGATGGCCGCGGCCGACGTGCGTCTCCGGTCAGGCTGACGCCGAGGTCTGCTGGTAGAGCGCCAGGCGCCACCGCCCGTCCTGACGCACGTAGACGCTCGACATGAGGCCAACGAACGCCGGCTGGTCGCCCTCGCGATAGCCAGTTCCGACGTAGACGATGGCGGCGGCCTCGGCGCCGGCGTCGACGAGCCGGACGTCCTCGATGTCGTAGCTCTGCCACGGCGGCGCGTGCTCGAGTGAGGCGACCACGGCATCGCGATCCATGACCTCCCCGTTGGCGAGCACCATGATCCCGTCGTCGGTCATGAGGTCGCCGTAGAACTGCGCCCCGGTGGAGCTGCACAACGAGTCCCAGCCGTGGCGTTCGAGGTCGAGAAGCGCGCTCTTCGTGTCTTCGTTGTCCACATCTCCACGCTAACGAGGTCGTCTCCGAATCGCCTTGTCAGTGGGCCCGTCCAGGTTGAAAACATGGACTTGACCAGCACCGATACCGGTAAAGGGCTGCTCGCCGAGATCGCCGAGCTCGTAGCCGAGCTGGCCCGTGTCGAGGCCGTCCGCATGGAGTACATCTCGGCCTGACCCCTGTGGCATCATGGATGCCGCTGCTCACGCAGCACGCGGACGTAACTCAATTGGTTAGAGTCTCTGCCTTCCAAGCAGAATGTTGCGAGTTCGAGTCTCGTCGTCCGCTCCACACCGCGCAGCGGTCAGATGCGGACGCCGCCACTCATCGGGCCCCTCCGATGCGCCGAGGCGCCCGTCCAGGGATCGTCGTCCGCTCTTCACGCCGCAGGCTCCCTCAGCGGGCGACCCGACCTCGATGGGCCCCTCCGATGCGCCGGAGGCGCCCGTCCAGGGATCGTCGTCCGCTCGTATCTCTAGGTCCAGGTCGGGCCCGCGACTAGGCCCGTGGACCCTGCTCGCCCGGTGCCTCGGGTCGCCACGCTGCACGCATGGAGCGTGGGGGCGGCCGGAACGAGCGTGGACAGGGAACGCTCGAGTACTCCGGCATCGTCCTGCTCGCAGCGATCCTTGCCGGCGCCGTCGTCTATGCCACGGGTTGGGGCCACCCGATCCGCGAGTCAGTCGAGTCGTCGATCTGCGAGATCGTCAGCGGCGGGTCCGGCAACTGCGGTTTCCCCGACACCGCGCTGAGCCCGGAGGAACGGGCGACCTCGGGCGACTACGTGGCCCTCGGCGACTCCTACTCCTCCGGCGAGGGCGCCGACGACTACCTCGAGGGCACGAACGACGACGACGCGACCAAGGAAGCGATCAACGACTTCAACGGATGGCTGTGGCCGGGCGATCCGCACAACAACATCTGCCGGCGCAGCGCGAACGCCTACTCTGCCGGGGTGTACGACTCGTTCGACTTCGAGGGCGACTACATCTTCGGTGCGTGCAGCGGTGGTGTCGTGAAGGACTACTACGAGGACAACACCTCGGACAACGAGGGTGAGGGGCCGCAGCGCGACCACATCACCGACGACACCAGCCTGATCACGATGGGCATGGGCGGCAACGACTTCGGCTTCGGTTCGGTGATGAAGTCCTGCGTCCTCGGCGGCAGCTGTGCGACCGAGGAGCACGCCGAAGAGGTCGACGCCGACATCGACGCCGAGATCGACGAGCTGGCCAAGCTGTACCGCGACATGGAGGCCGACGCCCCGCCCGGCGCGCGGATCCTCATCGTCGGCCCGCACCTGCACCACGTATCGACCCGGCAAGGACATCACGATCGACGTCGAGCCGATCACCGACATCGACCCGGTCGGCGACGCGTTCGCCGCCGTGCACGGCCAGAACACCGCCGAAGCAGCGAACTCCCAGGAGTTCGTGGTCTTCCGCAACGGCCCGGCGGTCACCGTCCTGCAGAGCTACTCCCCCGCCACGCTCGCCGACCACCCGACCCTGGCGGCGATGTCCCGGGCGATCGACGCGAAGCAGTCCTGAGATGAGGCGCGTCCTGGGACTCCCCGTCATCGTGACCTCGACGCTGCTCGTGCTCGCCGTGGGCGCCAGAGAGGCTTGGAGCGGGCTCGCCACCGTCGCGGACATCGGCACCGGCATCACCGCAGCCCTCCTCCTCGTGATGCTCGTCGCCCTGGTCGTCCGCTTCACCGGCGACCGGTCGTCACCGCGGCGTCTGAACGTCCTGAGCGTGCTCGGGGGCGTGTCCGTCGTGCTCGCCGCGCTCATGCTCGTGGCGACATTCCGCGGTCACACTGCCTCCGGCCGGTTCGCCGACCGCATGGACACCTTCCCGCTTCCAGATGCGTACGAGAAGGCGTCACCCGCGGGCGCGGAGGTGAGGAACCAGACGCTGCCCGAGCACGTGGTCCGAGTCTGGCGAGTGCCCACTGGCGACGACGCGTGCGCCGCCATGACGAGCGCATTCCGCGCCTGGGCCGAGCCGCCGTTCGAGGAGTACACCCGTGGTGGATCGTGCACCATCTCCTCGGACGAGCAGACCGACAAGGCCGAGGCCCATGTCTCACCCGACGGATCCGCGATCACGCTCGAGATGTGGCTCGAAGGCGCAGACTGACTCCAGTCGTGTTCGGGCCTGCCATGATCTGGCCATGAGAACCGTCATCATCACGGGATGTTCGACCGGCATCGGCCGCGCCACAGCGGCCCGCCTCGGCCGGCGAGAGGGCTGGACCGTGTACGCCACCGCACGACGCCCCGAGACGCTGGTCGAGCTCGAGAGCGCCGGGTGCCGCACGCTCGCGCTCGACGTCACCGACGAGGCGTCCATGGTCGCTGCCGTGGACGCCGTCAAGGCTGAATCAGGACGCATCGACGCCCTCGTGAACAACGCCGGGTACTCGCAGTCAGGAGCGTCCGAGACGCTGGACGTCGACGAGGTGCGCCGCCAGTTCGAGACCAACGTGTTCGGGCTGCTCCGGCTCAGCCAGCTGGTGCTGCCGACGATGCGCGAGCAGCGCGACGGCCGCATCGTCAACATCTCCTCGATGGGCGGCAAGCTGGTCTTCCCCGGCGGCGGTGCGTACCACGCCACGAAGTTCGCGGTGGAGGCGTTCTCCGACGCCATGCGCTTCGAGGTCGCCGGATTCGGCGTCAAGGTCGTCATCATCGAACCCGGGCTCATCACCACCAACTTCGACCAGACCGCCGTCGGTTCCATGGACCTGGAGGCCGCCGGACCGTATGCCGAGTTCAACCGGACCGTGGCCAGCGCGACCGAGGACATCTACAAGGGACCGATGAAGCGTCTCGGAGGGCCGCCCGAGGCGGTGGCGAAGGTCATCGAGAAGGCCCTCACGGCCCGCCGGCCGCGCACGCGTTACACGGTCACACCGTCCGCGACGATGTCGATCGTCGGCCGACGCATGGTGAGCGACCGCATGTGGGACACCGCGATGCGCACGTCGTTCAAGCAGCCCGGCTCTTGACCGCGTGACGTCTCAGCGCCCGCGACCCCGGCTGTAGTCGACGACCGGACGCTCCCGGTCGAGCACGAGCACTGCGCGGTCGTCGTCGCCGGTGGGAACGTTGGAGAGGATTCGCCAGGGCGCGCCGTCGAACCCGTCGGACAGCACGACCCGGCTGGCGATGCCGCGCAGCCAGTCGATGCCGCTGCCGACGTCGCGGGAGCGCGACTCGACCACGCCGTCGGTGTAGAACATCAACCCGTCGCCCGGCTTGATCACACCCACGCTGCGATGGAAGTCCGGGCGCTCGAGGACGCCCAGAGCGGTGCCGCGGGCACCGTCGACGGCCCAGACGTGGTCGGCAGCCATCCAGTGCAGGGCCGGCGGATGACCGGCGTTGATGACGGAGTACTCACCGGTGTCCAGGCGCACGAGCACGTGGACGGCGGTCGCAAAGCCCTCCTCCCAGTGTTGACGGAGCAGGAAGTCGTTGGCCGCCGAGAACAGCCCCAGCGGCGGCAGCGACCCGATGAGTCCTCCCAGAGCGCCGGCGAACTGCAAGGACTGGGTGCCGGCTCCGACTCCTTTTCCGCAGACGTCGACGAGCACCATCTCCAGCCGGGTCTGATCCTCGGACAGGTTCGCGACGAGGAAGTCACCGGCGAACTTCGCCCCGCCGGCCGACAGAACCGCGGACTGGGCGCGCCAGCCCTTTGGGAGGTCCGGGACGACCCCCTGTACCTGCAGCCGGTTGTTCAGCTCGACGAGCATTGCCTCACCGAGCGGTCCTGGAAGGCCGCTCTGGTAGCGACTCGCGGAGTAGAGGATGATCGCCGCCACCATCACGAGCATCACGAGGTTGCTCAGCCTCGGCGCCAGCCAACCGTTGTTCAGGGTTTCCTGCGTGACCGTCGCGGCGGCGCACACAGCCACGATCCCGGTCAAGATCAGCAATGGCCTGAATCGCAGCGCGATCCCGCCGAGCAGCAAAGGGACCACGTACATCGCCACCGGGACCACGGCGTAGTTCACCATCGAGATCACGAGCACGACGATGGTGATGACCACCAGGGCCGCCATGGCGAAGAACTGTCCGCGCTGGGTTCCGTGCCGCCACGCCAGTGCGGTCTCGCGCATGTAGGCGGCCGGTACGGACTGCACCCGGGAACTCACAGACTGACCCTATCGGCGCGCTGGCATTCGGGGCACCAGAACAGGTTTCTCCCGGCCACGACCTCGGTGCGAACGGGTGTGCCGCACACCAGGCACGACAGCCCAGCACGCCGGTAGACGTAGACCTCCCCGCCGTGGGCATCGTCCCGCGGGTCGCGCCCCATCGCCTCGGGTGTGTGCTCGGGCCGCACGGTGTCGATCTGGCCGGACTTCACGCCGTCGCGCATGAGGACCACGAGATCGGCCCAGACCGCGTCCCAGGTGGCCCGGTCGAGATCACGCCCGGGCAGGTCCGGCGGCAGCCGGTGACGGAACAGCACCTCGGCTCGGTACACGTTCCCGACGCCCGCGACCACCTTCTGATCCATCAACAGCCTGGCCAGCGGTGTCCGCGACCCAGAGACCCGGTCCCACGCGAGGCCAGGGTCGGCGTCGTCACGGAGCGGATCGGGCCCGAGCCGGGACAGCAAGGCCGAAACCTCCTTCGGTGCCAGCAGCTCGCAGGCGGTCGGGCCGCGCAGCTCGACCACGACGCTCCCACCCCGAAGGCGCCACCGCACCTCCCCCACGACCGGGAGGTCCTCGGTCTCCGTGACCGTCCACCGGCCGAACAGCCCCAGATGCACGTGGACCTGCTCCTCGATGCCGTCGAAGCGAATCATCACGTGCTTGCCCCAGGCGTCCGCGTCGACGAGCCGCTGACCGTCGACGCGCGCGGCGCCGAGCATGAACCGGCCCTGTGGGCTGGATGAGGTGACGATCTGGCCGGCGAGGCGACGGCGCAGCTCGGCGGCCATGCGGTGAAGCGTGTGGCCCTCAGGCAAGCTCGCCGGTCTCCTCGTAGGAGAGCAGCATGTCGATGCGACGCTGGTGCCGGTCGGCCTGGCTCCATGCGGTGGTCAGGAACGTCTCGACGATGGCCGTGGCCTCGTCCGTGGTGTGCATGCGGGCTCCGACGGACACCACCTGGGCGTTGTTGTGCTCACGGGCGAGTGCCGCGGTCTCGGCGCTCCAGGCCAGCGCCGCGCGAGCTCCCTTCACCTTGTTGGCGGCCATCTGCTCGCCGTTCCCGGAGCCGCCGATGACGACGGCCAGTGATCCCGGCTCGTCGACGGCAGCCTGGGCGGCGGCGATGCAGAACGGCGGGTAGTCGTCGTCCGCGTCGTACGCGGCAGCACCGTGGTCGACGGGCTCGTGCCCGTGGTCGGTGAGCCAGGTGATCAGGTGGGACTTGAGCTCGAAGCCGGCATGGTCGGAGCCGAGGTGCACGCGCATGCGGGCAGTCTGCCAGAGGGTGTGTCTTCCCATTCCGATTCGAGGTGGGCGTGGGGTCGCGCTCGGCTGGCAAGGCATGGGAGGGAGGCGCGCCCTCAGACGCGCCCGGCCCGCCTCGACTCCAGGAATGCACCGACGCTCAGGACCGCCGCCCGAGATGCCGCGAGCAGGGTGGGATGGCGCCAGAAGCCGTGCACGGTGCCGAGGGCGCGCCAGGCGGTGACGTCAACGCCTGCCTCGACCAGCGCCGCCGCGAACGACTCTCCCTGGTCGCGCAGGATGTCGTGCTCGGCCGTGATGACGAGGGTCGTCGGGAACTCCGTGAGGTCGGCCAGCAGAGGGCTGACCTCGGGATTCTTCGCCGCGGGTCCTGGCGCGTACGCCTCCCAGAAGGCACGCATGGTCGGCTCGTCCAAGGCAGCGTTGCCCTCGTCGGCGAACTCCGCGGACGCGTCGACGGGTGGGTAGAGGAGCACCAGCGCGTCGAGCAGCTCAGGCGCGCGCACGGTGAGCCCGGCCAGCAGGTTCGCACCGGAAGAGTCGCCGATGCCCGCCACCATCTCGGTGCCCAGGCGCAGGCCACGGCCCTCTTCGCGCAGCCATCGCGCTGCGGTCTCCACGTCGTCGAGCGGGGCCGGATACGGATGCTCCGGGGCGCGCCGGTAGTCGACGGCGAGCAGCGCCCAACCGGTGCGGTGGGCGAGCTCGCGGCAGAACGCGTCGTGGGTCTCGAGGTCGTGCAGCATCCACCCGCCGCCGTGCACGTACAGCGCCACCGGCGCCCCGATGCGCGGCCGGTACAGCCGGCACGGGACACCGCCGGCGTCGAGGTCACGCACGTCGTCGAGGCCGATCCGGTCGTCCGCCGCGAGGGCCAGCTTGCGAGCGTGCTCGCGGCCCTCCTCGAGGGTCAGGCCCTCGGTCTCCTTGGCATCGGCCTCGATCTGGCGCAGGAGCTCGGCGTTGTCGGGACTCACCACCATGGCCGCAGGTTACGCCTCTGCCAGCGGTCGTCCCGCCCGCATCTCGGCAACGAGCGAGGCGACGACGGCATCCAGGTGACCGTTGTTCGCATCAGCCACGTCGCGCTGGCGCTGGTACGACGCACCGCCGGAGATGGTGTCGTGGATCCCTCCCAGCTCGTCGACGCAGCCGAGGCGTTCGGCGATCGGCTCGAGGCGGGTGAGCAGGCGCTCGAGGTCGGTGGTGACGAGCTCCTCCTCGGCGTGCTCGTCGAGGATGAGGATCGCGTCCATGCCGTAGCGGGCCGAACGCCACTTGTTCTCCTGGGCGAACCAGGGCGGCAGGTTGGGCAGCGCGTGCCCGGCGTCGAGCTCGTCGGAGAAGAACTCGACCAGGCAGTGCGTCAGGGCCGAGATGCTGAGCAGCTCCGCCTTGTTCGGGATGCCGTCGCAGACCCTGACCTCCAGCGTGCCGAACTTCGGAGACGGCCGCAGGTCCCAGCGGATCTCGTCGAACACGTCGATGACGCCGGTCTTGAGCATGTCGTCGACGTAGGCCTCGAACTCGGTCCACTTCTGGAAGTGGAACGGCAGTCCGGCCGTGGGCAGCTGCTGGAACATCAGCGCCCGGTTGGACGCGTAGCCCGTCTCCTTGCCGCCCCAGAACGGCGACGACGCGCTGAGCGCCTGCAGGTGGCCGTAGTAGGACAGCATGGCGGAGCTGATCGGCAGCACCTTGTCGCGGTCCTCCACGCCGACGTGCACGTGCACCCCGTAGATGAGCATCTGGCGGCCCCACCACTGGGTGCGGTCGATCAGCGTCTGGTAGCGCTCCTTGTCGGTGACCTTCTGGTGCGTCCACTGCGCGAACGGGTGCGTGCCGGCGCACATCAGCTCGACCCGCAGCGGGTCGGTGACGCGCCGGATCTCCTCGATGGCGCGATCGAGGTCGGCTCCCGCCTGACCCACGGTGCGGCAGACGCTGGAGACGACTTCGACCGTGTTGAGCAGCAGCTCCTGACGGATCAGCGGGTGTTCCCGGCCGCTCTCCGGCGCCACGGCGTCGAGCACCGTCTGCGCCACCTGGCGCAGGTCGCCAGAGTCCGCATCGACGAGGGCAAGCTCCCACTCGATGCCGACCGTCGAGCGCTCTGATGCTGCGAACGGGATGTTCACGACTCCATCGTGCCGCATGAAAGGGTGGCGGCATGCCTGGAACGAATCTCACCCGTGAAGAAGCCCAGGAGCGCGCGGCAGTGGTCTCCACCGAGACCTATGTCATCGAGCTCGACCTCACCCAGCCATCGGATTCCCGCTTCGGCTCGACCACGACGATCCGGTTCGGGGCCACCCCCGGCGCATCCACGTTCGTCGACCTCGTCGACGCCGAGATCTCATCGATCACGCTGAACGGCTCGACGATCGACCCGTCGGCCTACGCCGACAGCCGGATCCAGCTCACGGATCTCGCAGCCGACAACGAGCTGCGGGTCGAGGCCACTTGCGCCTACTCACACTCCGGAGAGGGTCTGCACCGGTTCGTCGATCCGGTCGACGACCGCACCTACCTCTACACCCAGCTGGAGGTGGCCGACGCCCGCCGGGTCTTCACGTCGTTCGAGCAGCCCGACCTCAAGGCCACGTTCGAGTTCCACATCACCGCGCCGACCGGCTGGCAGGTCGTGTCGAACTCCCCCACCCCCGACCCGGAGGGCGTTCGCGACGGCGTCGACGTCTGGCACTTCGCACCCACCGAGCGCATGTCGACGTACATCACCGCGCTCGTCGCCGGCGACTACCACGTGGTGCGCGACGTCCACCGCGGCGAGTTCGCCGACATCGCCCTCGGCCTGTTCTGCCGTCAGTCGCTCGTCGAGCACCTCGACGCCGACGACATCTTCGGCATCACCAAGGAGGGGTTCGCCTTCTTCGAGGGCGCCTTCGAGATGGCGTACCCGTTCGGCAAGTACGACCAGCTGTTCGTGCCGGAGTACAACATGGGCGCGATGGAGAACGCCGGTGCGGTGACGTTCCGCGACGAGCTGCTGTTCCGCAGCCGCCAGACCGTCTCCGCCTACGAGCAGCGCGCGAACACGATCCTGCACGAGATGGCGCACATGTGGTTCGGCGATCTCGTGACCATGCGGTGGTGGGACGACCTGTGGCTCAACGAGTCGTTCGCCGAGTACGCCGCCCACCACTCATCCGTCGAGGCCACCCGCTTCACCGAGGCGTGGACCGGATTCACCAACAGCCGCAAGAACTGGGCCTACCGGCAGGACCAGCTCCCCTCGACGCACCCCATCGCCGCCGACAACTACGACCTGCACGCCGTCGAGGCGAACTTCGACGGCATCACCTACGCCAAGGGCGCGTCCGCGCTCAAGCAGCTGGTCGCCTGGGTCGGCGAGAAGGACTTCTTCGCGGGCTTGCGGGCCTACTTCACGAAGCACGCGTTCTCCAACACCGAGCTCACCGACCTGCTGGCCGAGCTCGAGCAGGCGTCCGGCCGCGAGCTCGGCGAATGGGCTCAGGAGTGGCTGCAGACGTCCGGGGTCAACACCCTGCAGGCCAGGTTCGAGACCGACGATGACGGCATTTTCACGTCGTTCGCCGTCGAGCAGACCGCGATCGAGGCGTTCCCGACCTTGCGCCGCCACCGGATCGCGATCGGCCTCTACAACCAGGTCGAGGGCAAGCTCGTGCGCACCGAGCGGGTCGAGACCGACCTGCGCGGGGGGTCCACGCCCATTCCCGAGCTGCTCGACCACCGCCAGCCGGACCTCGTGCTGCTCAACGACGACGACCTCACCTACGCCAAGATCAGGCTCGACGAGCGGTCGTTCGCGACGCTCTTGGAGAGCATCGCCACGTTCGACGAGTCCCTCCCGCGCGCCCTGTGCTGGGGCTCGGCCTGGGACATGACCCGCGACGCCGAGCTCCCGTCCGCGGACTTCGTGTCGCTCGTGCTGGCCGGCGTCGGTTCCGAGACCGACCTCACCGCGGTCAGCTCACTGCTGCGCCAGGGCCAGGGCGCGGTCAACCTGTTCACGTCCGATGCCGCACGGCCCGAGCTGGCCGAACGCTGGGAGTCCGGCCTGCGGTCGCTCGTGGAGGACGCCGAGCCGGGAAGCGACCACCAGCTCGCGCTGGTGCGGGCGTTTGCGACCGCCGCATCGGGGCCCGGGCACGTGCGCGAGATCCTCGGCGGTGCGCTCGAGGGCCTCAGCGTCGACACCGACCTGCGCTGGACGCTGGTGTCCGCGCTCGCCCGCCTGGGCGACGCCGACGCCGACGAGATCGCGGCCGAGCTCGAGCGCGACAACACCATCTCCGGTCAGGAGAGCGCCGCGGCCGCGCTGGCGATCCGCCCCACGGCCGAGGCCAAGGCGGAGGCCTGGAACCGTGCCGCCGTCGACCCGGAGACGCCCAACGAGACGCGGCGTCAGATCGCCTTGGCGTTCCAGGTCGCCGGTCAGCCGGACGTGCTCGAGCCGTACGTCGACCGCTACCTCGAGCTCGCCGAGACGGTCATCGACGACATGGGCGTCTGGATCGGTCAGGTCGCGCTGATCTACCTGTTCCCGCTCGCCAACCCCGCGCCGGCCACGCTGGACAAGGTCGACGCGTGGCTGGCGTCGACGTCCGCCGGTGCCGCCGCGACGCGCTACGTGTCGGAGGGCCGCGACGACCTCGCCAGGGCCCTCCGCGCGCAGCAGGCGATCAGGTAGGTCCGCAACCGGACAGGTAGGCCGCCGGCTTCTTGCCGACCGTCACCTCCATGTACAGGACCTTCGAGGAGTCCTCGACCTTGTCGGAGTCCTCGTCGAGGGCGAAGCCCAGCCACTTGTCGCCGTCCTGGCGGTAGACCGTCGATCCGAGTGCCTGCGAAGCCTCGACCTCGGCGTCCGGGTAGGCGGCCTTGAGGTCACCGAAGGTGGAGCCGACGCCGATGCCCTTGGCCGTCTTGACCTCGTCCCTGATGCCGAGCGAGGTGATCTTGTCGTCCTCGACGCGTACCCGGAGTGACTCGGTGTGGGGCGCCTTCCACTGGATCGGCGGGTTGAACTCTGCGCAGGGATCGTCGTCGATCTCCTTGAACGGCTCGAAGAGCCCGGTGGCGTTCGCCTCATCGACCGTCATGCCGACCTTGACGGGGCCCACGGCGCCCGGGGCGACGACGAGCGCCTCGGCGGCAGGTTCACTCGCGGCCGGCGACTCGGCACTCGACGGTTCGTCCGTGGGTGATTCAGAACCCCCGCATGCTCCTGCCAACAACAGGACAGCAATGGCTGCACCGGCTCGAAGTCTCATGTCCGTACCTCTCCGTTGCCTCCCGCGATCATGCTGGCGGAAGAACGGAGGTTCGAGAATGGCTACAAAGAACTAACCGCTAGTGCGGGTCGGCGACCTCGACGTCAGTGCCCGGCGGCGGCGGAACGTAGTTGTTGCGGGCCGTGACCAGCGCGAACAGTGAGATTCCCACGATGAGGGCGACGGTCGATCCACCGAAGAAGATCAGGTTCTCCAGCCAGCTCCGGGACTCCGCATCGACCCACGTGCTCGGGGAATCGGCCGTGGCCGAGCCGGCCATGCCGACGAGCAGGACGACCGCGGACGTGAGAATCGCAACAGTGCGAGCGGGAGCCTTCATGGCCTCAGCGTACCCGCCCGTACGCTGGTGACATGTCCTACCTCGACTGGCTGCTTCCGGCGCAATGGAGCTTCCCCGGGGACCGGGAACTGCCGTGGTACGTGGCCACGCCCGCGGCGATCGTGCTCATCATCGTCATCGGCCTGCTGTTCCGCTGGCTGGTCAACCGCGCCATCGACCGCATCGTCCAGCGCGCCAGCGCGGGCGTCGTTCCAGGGGCGATCGCGGGCACGAAGGCCGGCGCCGTGCTCGCTGACCTGCGCCCCGGTGCGGGAGAGCGACGCCAGCAGCGCGCCCAGACCATGGGCTCGGTCCTGAAGAGCATCGCCGGCGGTCTGATCATCGCGATCGTCATCGTCATGGCGCTCGACCAGGTCGGCGTCAACATCGCCCCGATCATCGCCAGCGCCGGCATCGTCGGCATCGCACTCGGCTTCGGCGCCCAGAACCTGGTCAAGGACTTCCTCAGCGGCATCTTCATGATTCTGGAGGACCAGTACGGCGTCGGCGACTCCGTCGACCTCGGCGAGGCCGTGGGAACCGTCGAGGCCGTCGGTCTCCGTGTCACGCGCCTGCGTGACGTCGACGGCACCGTCTGGTACGTCCGCAACGGCGAGATCCTGCGGGTCGGCAACCAGAGCCAGAACTGGGCTCGCACCGTGCTCGACATCACCGTCGCGTACGACTCAGACCTCGACCAGGTGCAGCAGCTCATGCAAGAAGAGGCCACCGCGATGTACGAGGACGAGCACTACCACGACATCATCATCGAGGCCCCCGAGATGTGGGGTGTCGAGCGGTTCGACAAGGACGGAGCGGTCGTCCGGGTCGTGCTCAAGACCGCCCCCTTGCAGCAGTGGCCGGTCGCCCGCGCGCTGCGTCAGCGCATCAAGTCACGTTTCGACGACGCCGGCATCCGCATCCCCACGTCATTCATCCCCGGTCAGCCGCCCGGGGAGGTTCCGTGACCGAGCCGACCCCGACCGAACCGACGTTCTACGAGCAGATCGGCGGCCACGAGACCATCGAGCGGATCGTCGAGGTCTTCTACGAGGGCGTGGCCACCGACGAGGTGCTGCGTCCGCTGTACCCGGAGGAGGACCTCCGGCCGGCGGCCGCCCGTCTCACCATGTTCCTCGTGCAGTACTGGGGCGGGCCGACGACGTACCAGACCCAGCGCGGCCATCCGCGGCTCCGTATGCGGCACGCACCGTTCGAGGTCACGATGGACGCCCGCGACCACTGGCTCACGCACTTCCGCGCGGGCCTCGACGCCGTCGACCTGACGCCCGAGCAGGACGCGCAGTTCTGGGCCTACGTCCAGCACGCGGCGACGTTCATGGTCAACACGGTCGACGCGTAGTCTTTGCTCTTCCAACGCGTCGATCGTGTTGGGCCATGAACCATCAGCAGAGCATGGTCAACACGGTCGACGCGTAGCGCTAGTCGGTGAGCAGTGCGGCGGTGAGCGCCTCGCGCTCGTCGTCCTCGAGCACCCTCGATGACTGGCGCTGACCGTCGAACCCGACGAGGGTCGCCGTGGCCGATCCGTAGCGGCCGCCTTCGAGTCGGGTCTTCGACGTGAACGACGAGCGGCTGACATGGGCGATGAAGCTCTGTCCCGAGTACGGACCGGGACGCCACGACAGGGGCTCACCGAGATCGAGCTCGACCCGGCCCACGACGAATCGTCCGGGCTGGCGGTGCGGGATGACCGAGGCGAACGAGTGGATCCGCATCTCCTGGAACAGCTCGAACAATCGGGTCACGGTCACCGTGCCCTCGGGCCCGACGTCGCTGCGGCGGACGCGCATCTCCAGCGGCGTGCCCCTGGGGTCGTCGACCGACTCCGGCTGACCGTGCTCGGTGACCACGGTCGAGAACAGGGCGGAGCCATCGTGCGACCGGATCTCCTGGGTCAGGACGTCGCCGTCGACCGAGGAGCGGACCGTCACCGGTTTGCCGCTCAGGAGCAACGGACGCAGGAAGTCGACGCACACCCGACGGACGGGACGACCGTTCTCGAGCAGCCCCTCGTCGACGAGCTGAGCCCGTGCCTCCATCGCGTAGTCGACGTAGACGACGTTGTTGACGTGGTTCAGCTGATCGAGGTCGGCCCACCGCATCGGGATGTGGATGTCATGCACGCGCTGATGATGACAGAACGTCAGACGATGACCGCGATGACGTCGCCCTCCTGGACGATCTGGCCCTGGGCCACGCGGACCTCGGACACGCTGCCACTGACGGGGCTGATGACCGGGATCTCCATCTTCATGGTCTCGAGCACGGCGATGACGTCGCCGGCTTCCACCTCGTCGCCGGGGGAAGCCACGAGCTTCCAGACGTTGGCGACGATCTCGGCCTTGGCCTCGTGCATCAGCCAGCCGACTCGTGCGTCAGCATGCGCAACGCGTCGACCATGCGACCGCGGGTCTCCTCGGGAAGGATCACGTCGTCGACGATACCGGCCTCGGCGGCGAGGTAGGGACGTGCGACGTTCTCGCGATACTCGGCGGCCAGCTGGTCGCGCAGGACCTCGGGCTGCTCCGCCTCCTTGAGCGCGCGGCGGTGCAGGAGCGCCACGGCGCCACCCGGACCCATGACCGCGATCTCCGACCCGGACCAGGCCCAGGTGAAGTCGGCGCCGAGGGACTTGGCGCCCATGGCGATGTACGCGCCGCCGTAGGCCTTGCGGACCACCACGGTGAGCACGGGCGAGGACGCCTCGACGTAGGCGCGCAGCATCGTGGCGCCCTGGGTGATGACGCCGCGACCCTCCTCGACCGTGCCGGGGAGGAAGCCGGGCACGTCGACGAAGGTGACGATCGGGAGGCCGAACTTCGCGCAGAAGTCGACGAACCGTGAGATCTTGACCGACGCCTTGGCGTCGAGGATGCCGCCCCGGGCCTGCGGCTGGTTGGCCACGACTCCGACCGGTCGTCCGTCGAGGTGGCCGAACACGGTGAGCACGCTCGGTGCGTGGTTCGGCATGAGCTCGAGGCGCTCGCGGTCGTCGAGCACGGCGTCGAGGACCTCGTTCATGTCGAAGACGACGCTGGACTTGTCGGGCACGACGAACGGCAGGCGCTCGACGGCGGCGGGATCGGCCGGACGCGGCTCGACCACCTTCTGCGCACCACCGACGTGCGGTGGCAGGAACGACAGCAGATCGCGCGCCGCATCGAGGGCCGCGTCCTCGGAGGGGACCTCGAGGTGGGCGACGCCGCTGACGGTCGTGTGCATGCCGGAGCCGCCGATGTCGTCGGCGGAGGCGTCCTCGCCGGTGGCGGCCTTGACGATCGCCGGGCCGGTCAAGAACATCTGGGCCTGGTCCTTGACCATGATCGTCCAGTCGGTGAGCGCCGGCGAGTAGGCGGCTGCTCCCGCGGCTGGTCCGAGGATGAGCGAGATCTGTGGCACCTTGTGGCTGGCCTCGACGTTGAGGGCGAAGATGCCGCCGCAGCCGTGCAGGGCGTGGATGCCGTCGTGGATACGGGCTCCGCCGGAGTCGTTGATGTAGACGATCGGATAGCCCTTGTCGATGGCGAGCCGCTGGGCGGCCATCACCGTCTCGGCAAAGACTGCTCCGATCGCACCGGCACCCACCGCCGCGTCGTGACTGATCACGACGACGGGGTGGCCGCTGGTGGTGCCCCATCCGGTGACGACACCGGCGCTGCTCGTGGGTCCCGCCTTGCGCAAAGGCGTCAGGAGCACGAACGTGCCCGGATCCACGAGAGTCTCGGCCCGCTCGAGAGCGGTATAAGCGCGTGTGCCCTTCGGCTCGACCCGGGCGAACTGCTCGTCACGTCGCTGCGTAAGGACGTTCCGGTGATCCTGCTCTGGGTGCTGGATCGTCTGGGTCGTTGGCGTCTGGGTGTCGAGCTGTGCCACGTCATCTCCCTAAAACATGAGGCTTTCCTCAAGTCTACACGAAGATGAGGAAAACCTCACGTTTGAGCCGCAGGAGTTTCTGCTAACGTCTGAGCACCGTCCCTAAGCAAGCGCTTACCAGCCTGTCCAGGAGAATTCACGTGGCCGAGAACACCGAGTCCAGAACAGCGATCGTCACCGGTGCCGCCCGCGGAATCGGCGCCGGCGTGGCCCAGCGCCTCGCGGCCGACGGCTTCAAGGTCGCCGTGCTCGATCTCGACGAATCGGCGTGCGCGACGACCGTCGACGCCATCACGTCGGCCGGCGGAACCGCCCTCGCGGTCGGTGCCGACGTCAGCGACGCTGCGAGCGTCGACACCGCGGTCGAGCGCATCGTCGCCGAGCTCGGCCCGCCCACGGTTCTCATCAACAACGCCGGCATCACCCGCGACAACCTGCTGTTCAAGATGACGGTCGACGACTGGGACGCCGTGATGGCGGTCCACCTGCGCGGGTCGTTCCTGATGAGCAAGGCCGCCCAGCAGTACATGACCGAGGCGAAGTTCGGCCGCATCGTCAACCTGTCCAGCGTCTCGGCCCTCGGCAACCGCGGACAGGTGAACTACTCCGCGGCCAAGGCGGGCCTCCAGGGGTTCACGAAGACGCTGGCCATCGAGCTCGGCAAGTTCGGCGTCACCGCCAATGCGATCGCGCCCGGCTTCATCGAGACCGAGATGACCGCCGCCACCGCCGAGCGCCTGGGCGTCGACTTCGAGGACTTCAAGAAGTTCAACGCCGACCAGATCCCGGTCGCCCGCGTCGGACAGCCCGAGGACATCGCCCACACCGTCTCGTTCCTCGTCAGCGAAGGCGCGGGCTTCGTGTCCGGCCAGGTCATCTACGTGGCCGGCGGGCCGAGGGACTGACGTGACCGAAGGTCTCGACACCGACGCTCTGGCCACGTGGCTCGAAGCGGAGTGCCCCGGCCTGCTGTCAGGGCCGCTCGAGGCAACGCTCATCACCGGCGGCAAGTCGAACCTGACGTACACCGTCACCGACGGATCGACCGAGGTCATCGTCCGCCGCCCACCGCTCGGGCACGTCCTGGCCACGGCACACGACATGTCCCGCGAGCACCGGGTCATCACCGCACTCGCGCCCACCGACGTCCCCGTGCCCGAGACGTACGCCATGTGTGAGGACGACGCGGTCGTCGGAGCGCCGTTCTACGTCATGGAACGGGTCCATGGCACGCCCTACAGCCGGGCCGCCCAGCTGGAGTCGCTCGGGGCCGATCGCACCCGCACCATCACCGAGCACATGATCGACACGCTCGTCACCCTGCATGCGGTCGACCCGGCCGACGTCGGCCTGACCGACTTCGGCCGCCCGGACGGCTACCTGGAACGTCAGGTCCGCCGGTGGAAGAAGCAGCTCGAGTCCTCGCGCAGCCGTGAGATCGCCGGCATGGACGAGCTCGTCGCCCGGCTCGAGGGAAACATCCCGGATGGCGGCGACGCCACGATCGTGCACGGCGACTACCGGCTCGACAACGTGCTCGTGGACGCTGCGCCCGATGGTGGGGCCGACGAGATCACCGCCGTTCTCGACTGGGAGATGAGCACCCTCGGCGACCCGCTCACCGACGTCGCCGTGCTGCTGGCCTATCAGCAGCTTGCCGAGGCTCTGCAGGATCCTGACAAGCCGTCTGGAGCGGTCGGATCCATGGTCACCGACGCCCCGCTGGCACCCGGCTACCTGTCCGGTGGTGACGTCCTGAAGCGCTATCACGCGAAGTCCGGACGTGACGTCAGCGACCTCGACTTCCACCTCGCCCTCGCGTTCTTCAAGCTCGCGGTCATCCTCGAGGGCATCTACTACCGGCACACGCATGGCCAGACGCTGGGCAGCGGTTTCGACGGAATCGGCGACCTGATCGAGCCGCTGGTCGCCGCGGGCCTCCACGCGGGACCTGTAACTGAGAGTTAGAGTCGGCGCGTGACCGCGGAAATCCTCGAACCCCGGCGGCGCCCGACCCAGGAGCGCAGCCACAAGAAGTTCGACCACCTCCTCGAGGTGTCGCGCGAGCTGCTGCTCGAGGTCGGATTCGAGTCATTCACGTGCGAAGAGGTCGCCCACCGAGCCGGCCTGCCGATCGGCACGCTCTACCAGTTCTTCCAGAACAAGTACGTCATCGTCTGCGAGCTCGACCGGGTCGACGCGGTCGCCGTGCGCGAGGAGCTCCAGCAGTTCGCGCAGGAGATCCCGTCGCTGGACTGGCTGAAGTTCCTCGACCGGCTCATCGACCACGTGGCCGCGCTCTGGGTGAGCGACCAGTCGCGTCGCGCGGTGTGGCATGCGGTGCAGTCGACGCCGGCCACCCGCGCCACGGCCGCGGTGACGGAACGGGCGCTTGCCGCCGAGATCGCCTACGTGCTCGGTCCGCTGACGCCCGGAACGCCACGCGAGCGCCGGACGATCATGGCCGAGGTGATCCTCCACGTCGCGTACTCGATGCTCAACTTCTCGATCCGCGACGGGCAGAGCCACACCGAGGCCGTCGACGAGCTCAAGCGGCTGCTGGCCGCCTACCTGCTCACCGCCGACAACGACTGACCGCAGGTCACAGCGACCGGAGCAGCTCGAGAACCGTCTCTCCGGTCGCGTCCAGGCTCTGTTCGGACACGGCGGAGAGATCGTCGCAGGGCTGGTGGAAGCAGTCGAAGGTGAAGTCGATCAAGTCGATCGACGGGACTCCGCGAGCGGTGAACTGGACGTGGTCGTCGAGCAATGCTTTGACCTGCCCGGACGGGAAGTACTCGTCATGGCCGGCGCGCTTCGCAGCCGCCCTCAGCTTCTCCCACAGGGCCGGGTCCGAGTTCGCCTCACGCGGGATCGAGAGATCACGGTCGCCGACGTAGTCGAGCAGGATCATCGCCTCGGCTTCGTCGAACGCCTCGGCCGCCACCGCGCTGCCACGCATCCCGTCCCGCGCGAAGTCCTCGCTCCCGCGCGGCGACTCCTCCCCGTCGAAGAAGGCGAACACGATGGTCGGACGCAGCTCCCGCGGCTCGAGATGACGCGCCAGCTCGAGCACGACAGCGGTGCCCGACGCCCCGTCGTTCGCCCCGACGAAACCGGGCTCGTCCTTGGTGTCGTAGTGCGCACCGACGACGACGGTTCGCTGCGGATCGCGGCCCTCGACCGTGCCGATGACGTTGCGCAGCCCGCCGGGCACCTCCTGGAACCTCCCGTCCGGCAGCTCGCTGCGCAGCCGGTCGGCCAGCCTGCGGGACGCGTCCGAGCCGGCCGGGCGTGGGCCGAGCGCGACCTGCTCCTCGAGCAAGGTCATGGCGGCGGCGGAATCGAACCGGTCGGGCGGTGCTTTCGGTCCGGCCTCGTCGCCGCACGACGTCACGACCGCGCAGACGAGAGCCAGGGCTGGGAGAAGCGGACGCACCCGACCATCCTGCCCGGCGAGGCGATCAGGTGCGATGCAGGACGGCGTAGGCGGTCGCGTAGTCGCCGTCGTGGCTGAGCGAGATCTCCACCGTGCAGGTCTCGAGGTGCTTGGCGACCTCGCCGTGCAGGCGGATGCGTGGGCGGCCCCACGCGTCCAGGACGACCTCGATCTGGCGCAGGGCTTCATCACCCATCACCGGAGCCGTGCCGTACAGGGACGACGACCACGCCTTGACCACGGCTTCCTTCGCCGCCCAGCGGGCGGCGAGGTGCCGGGCGGCGTCGGTGGAGCGTCCGTTCGCGTCCCGGCGCTCGCCGGGTGTGAACACCTCGGCGAACTCCGAGCCGGGTTGGTCGAGCTGGTCCGCGAACGACGGCACGTGGACCAGGTCGACCCCAACTCCGACAACGGTCATGAGCAACCGGGTCCGGCGTAGACGCCGTCGGTGCCGAGACGGGCGTCCCGGTCGAGCAGCATCGATGCCTCGAGCTGGCGCACGCCGTTGGTGCCGAGTCGACGTCCGGCCGGCTTCTGGTACGCCGGAGCGCCACCACACATGGTGCGGGAGAGCCGCAGCCTGCCCTCGATCGTGCGAGCACGCGAGGCCTCGACGTAGCGAGCACGATCGGCAGGATCGAGCGCCGCGAGGAAGGCCTGCGGGTGCGCCAGCGCGATGAGCCCGGCCACGTGACCGAAGCCGAGGCTGGTCACCAGCCCGGCCTTGATCGGACCGGCAGCCAACGGCTCACGCAGCCACACGAGGTGCTCATGCTCGGCAAGGACGTCGTCGACGCAGTCGAGACTGCGGTTCGGCGGCAGTGTGCCCGCGCCCAGCACCTGGCAGAGACCGACGAGCTGGAAGGCTGCGGCTCCGCCCTTGGAGTGACCGGTGAGGGACTTCTGCGAGACGACGAACAGCGGGTTGCCGTCGCTGCGGCCGATCGCCGCCGCGAGCCGCTCGTGCAGCTCGGACTCGTTCGGGTCGTTGGCGTCCGTCGACGTGTCGTGCTTGCTGACGACGCCGATGTCGTCGGCGCTCAGGCCGAGCGCAGCGAGCGAGCGGGCCAGGCCCGACTCGCGTCCGCCGAGGCCGGCCGCCAGTGCGCCGAGGCCGGGCGCCGGGATCGACGTGTGCACGCCGTCGGCGAACGAGGACGCGTAGGCGACGACGCCGAGGACCGGCAGTCCCATGCGGGCCGCGACGTCGCCGCGGGCCAGCAGCAGGGTTCCGCCGCCCTGGGACTCCACGAACCCACCACGTCGGCGGTCGTTGGCTCGGCTGACCCGACGCTCGTCGATGCCCTTGGCGAGCATCGCGCCGGTGTCGGCGGTGGCCGACATGTCGGCGAATCCGATGATGCCCTCGGTGCTGAGGTCGTCGAAGCCACCGGCCACCACGAACTCGGCCTTGCCGAGGCGGATCTTGTCGGCGCCCTCTTCGACCGAGACGGCCGTGGTGGCACATGCGGCGACCGGGTGGATCATCGCGCCGTAGCTGCCGACGTACGACTGCACGACGTGCGCGGCGATGACGTTCGGCAACGCCTCCTGGAGGATGTCGTTCGGGTTGTTCTCGCCCAGCAGCGTGTTGATGTACAGCGCGTGCATGGAGCTCATGCCGCCCATGCCGGTGCCCTGGGTGTTGGCCACGAGGGCCGGGTGCACCCAGCGCATCAGCTCGGCGGGCGTGAACCCGCTGGACAGGAACGCGTCGACCGTGCAGATGAGGTTCCAGACCGCCACGCGATCGGCGCCCTCGATCATCTCGGCCGGGATGCCCCAGACGGCGGGGTCGAAGCCGGTCGGGATCTGCCCGCCGACGGTGCGCGAGAGCTTCATCCGGCGCGGCACCCGAATCTCGGTGCCGGCCTTGCGGGTGACGCTCCACTCGCCGTCGGCGTTGGACGTGATGACGGTGTGCTCGGGGTCGGCGTCGTGCATCGCCCGAGCTTCGGCCTCGCTGCCCACGCCGAACGTGAGGTCGTCGTCGAGGTAGACCGACGTCAGCAGCGGCGCCGTGTTGTCCTTCATCGAGCCGTCGTCGACGTAGGTGCGGATGCCGCACCGCTCGACCACGGTGTCGTGGTAGCGCTCGTGGATCTCCGACTCGTCGATCGCGTCGCCGCTCTCGGTGTCGTACCAGCCGCCGACGTTCTCGTCCCAGGTCACCAGACCGGTGCTCCAGGCGAGCTCGAGGACACCGGCCGCCGAGAGCTCCTCGTCGACCTCCATCTCGAACCGGGTGCGGGCCGACCCGTAGGGGCCGAGCTCGCCGGCGCCCACGATGACGACCATGTCCTCGGGGCGGGCGCTGACCTCACCCCACTCGGGGGCCACGGCAGTCGGCAGCTGGGCCGGTGAGGGCGCCAGGGCGGAGACGGCCGGGGTCTCCTCGACGGTCTCGGTGACCGGGGGCTCCACCTCGGCGGCGAGAGCCTTGAGGTCGACGTCGATGTCGGCGAGTCCGCCGGTCAAGTCGACGGTGAGAGGCTGCTCGGCCGCACTGGTGCGCGACTCGGGCGTGCAGGTGTCGAGCAGGGCCTCGGCCATCTCGTCCGGCGACCAGGTGCGGACCCCGGCAGCCTCGACGGCCTCGACGAGCGGGTCGTTGCCGCCCATCAGCCCGGTGCCGCGCACCCAGCCGATGATGGCGTGGACCAGCGTCACGCGGTCGCCCCACGTGCGCTCGGCGCGCCACTTGGCCACGATCGCGTCGAGCGCGGCCTTGGCCTCGCCGTAGGCGCCGTCGCCACCGAACGTGCCACGGTTCGGAGAACCCGGGAGCACGACGTGGAGGTTGGCGGCGATGTCGTGGTCGCGTCCCTCGGCGGCCAGCTTGCCGATGAGGCGCTCGACCGACCACAGCAGGATCCGGGTGTCGATCTCGGCCCGGCTGCCGGCGTCGGAGAGGTCACCCGCGACTCGGCCGGCCGCGAACGGGAAGAGCGCGGTGGGCGTCAGGGCGGGCTTGAGCACCACGGTGGTGCTGCCGACGGTGCGGGTCTGCGCAGACGTGATCCACGCCGCGAGGTCGTCGACGTCGGTGAACGACGCCATGTTGGCGGGCACGACCCAGAGGGCTGCGCCGGCGCGGGCGTTCGAGCGGTACAGCTCGCGGAAGAACCGCATCTTGCGGTCGCCCAGGCTCGACGTGGTCGCCACGACGGTGGCTCCCCCGGCGAGCAGGCGTCCGACGACGGAGGCCGCGATGGAGCCCTTGCTCGCACCGGTGACGACGGCGACCTCGCCGGCGTGGGTGCCGGGCTCGTCGCTGACCGCATCCTTGGCGATGCGCTCGAGGCGCTCGCGGAGGGCGGTGTCGTCGGTGCGCGAGGCCCACCAGCCGGCCTGGCCGGCGACGATGTCACCGGCACCGACGAAGCCAGAACCAACCAGCTCTGCGTCGATGTCGTGGCCTGCAGCGATGCGGGCAACGTCTTCGCGAGCGCTGGCCCAGCGGTCGTCGATCAGCAGGGCGCGACGCTCGTCGAACGCCGGTGCCGTGAGGTTGACCCAGTCGCTGCCGAGCTCGGCCTCGACTCGTGCCAACACCTCTGCATCGTCGCTGGAGGTCTCGGTGCCATGTGGGCCGGGGGCCGCGGGAGCGTCGTCGAGCCCGAGCCGGCTGAGCAGGTGGCGGGCGGTGCTGGCGAGCACGCCGTCGTCGCCGGTGATCTCACCGGTGATCTCGGCGAGGGCGGCGGCGTCGACCGTCGCTTCCCCTCCCCCGGCACTCGGCAGGTCGACCGAGACGCCGTGACGATCCGCGACGGCCTGCACGCTGGCGTCAACGGCGGATTCGACGTCGGCGGCGGACGAGAGCCCGGACACGGTGCCGAGATCGCCACCACGCACGCTGGACCCGTCGCGGGTCGCGAGCGCGAGCTCGGCCACGACGTGCTTGGCCCAGCCGGGGCCGAGCTGCCAGGTGTCGGTCACACGCTCGGTGATCGAGGCCTGCTTCTTGCCGGTCGGGCCGAGCACCTTCTTGAGGTGGTCGGAGACGGCCTCGCTCAGCACGGGGCCGAACGGCTTGTAGGTGCGCGCCAGGCCGGTGACCTGCGTCGACAGCGTCGGGATGTCGGCTTCTGCGGCACCGTCGATGGCACCGAGACCGAGCTCACCGCCGAGGTCGACGAGCAGCTGGTTGCGGCGTGAGGACACACCGTCGCAGAGCGACTCGATGGAGTCCGCGGCGCCGATCTGGTCCAGGCGCAGCTTCGTCCACCACGCGACGAGCAGCTTCGTGCCGTCGGCGGCGTCGAACGTCAGGTCGTCGGGACGCGGGCCGGACGAGGTGGCCGGCGCCGCCTTCGGGGCCTCGGCCGGCTGTGCCGTAGCGGTCTGGGCCGTCGTGTTGCTGCTTTCGTCGGCGGCTTCTTCGACCGGCTCGTCGTCGTCCTCGACGGGCTCTTCGTCCGTCGCGAACAGGACGGCTGCGTCGCGCTCGGCGTTCAGCACCTCGACGGGTCCACCGAGGGTGCGCTGGACGGACGGGAGCTTCAGGGTCGACGAGGCGAGGTTGGCCACGGTCGGGGCCGAGCCCACGCCGATCTCGACGAGGCGCTCGATGCCGAGGCCCCCCATCCCGTCAACACTGTCTGCGCGCGACCTGAACATGAGGTCCTGCGTCTCGATCCAGCGCACCGGGCTGGCGAACTGCCAGGCCAGGAGCTCGATCAGAACGAGGCGGCAGAGCTCGCCGGAACGCTTCGACCAGCTGTCGAAGTCGGCCAGCACGGCGTCGAGCGGGCCGCCCGGCGCCAGCTCGGCGATCGCGGTCAGGAACTCACGGTCGAGGCTGAACGGCTGCGGCACCAGGTTGGGGACATATCGCCCGACCAGCGTGGCCGGATCGATCGCGGCGGGCAGCAGCTCCTCGAGACGCTCACGGAACTCGGGCACACCACCGCGCAGGACGCGCGAGTGGAACGGCACGTCGATGCCCGGCACGAGGATGAAGGCGGCCTTGCCACCGAACGCCGCACGGCGCTCCTCGATCTCGGCCTCGAGCGCCTCGAGTCCGGCGACGGTGCCGGCGATGGCGTACTGCGAGCCCTTGAGGTTGAAGTTCGCGATCTCCAGGAACTCGTCGGTGCGCTCGGCGACGCCCTCGACGAAGGCAGGAACATCCTCGTCGGCGATGCCGAGCTGCGACGGGCGAATGGCCGCGAGCCGGTAGTTGCTGCGGCCCTCGGCGTCACGCGGCACCAGGGTGTGCATGACGGAGCCGCGCTGGAACACGACCTCGACGACGGCCTCCAGCGGGATGACGCCGGACACCGCAGCGAGTGCGTTGTACTCGCCCACGGAGTGACCCGCGAGCACGGAGCCTTCGACGAAGGCGCCGGACTCACGGAGCTCGGCCATCTGGGCCGCGCCGAGGACGGCCATGGCGACCTGGGTGAACTGGGTCAGGAACAGCACGCCGTCTGGGTGACGGTGCGACGTGCCGGCCGCGATGATCTCGGTCGGGTTGTCGCGGACGACGGTGAGGATCGAGAAGCCGAGCACCTTGCGGGTGTGCTCGTCGGCACGGTCCCAGATCGCGCGAGCGGCCTTGCTGCGCTGGTAGCCCTCCATGCCCATGCCGGCGTGCTGGATGCCCTGGCCGGGGAAGACATAGGCGGTGCGCGGTGCGGCCAAGCGACCCGAAGCGGCCATGACGACCTCGCCGTCCACGCGGCAGGTGACGTCGACGACCTCGTCGCCGGAGTCGAGTCCGACACGGTCGGCGCGGACGTCGACGCGCGCGCCGGGACGCACGGGGCTCATGAAGCGGCTGGTCCAGCCGCTGATGCGGCGTCCGGTCTCCACGGAGAGCACTCGCTGGGCGGCTGCCGAGATCCACATGCCGTGGACGATCGGATCGCCCAGGCCGGCCAGACGGGCGGCAGCGAGGCTGGTGTGGATCGGGTTGTGGTCACCGGTGACCGCGGCGAAGGCGCGCAGGTCGTCGGGTGCGTCGACGTGAGCCGATGCGCGCGAGCGGCGCGGGGTCTCGCGGGGGTCCTCGAGCGTGCCACCGGCGCGAACCGGGTCGACGAGCTCGGCGTCACCGGGGCGACCGCGAACGGCGAATCGCTCGACGAGCGTGGCGAGGTGGCGTCCCCCTGCGTTGATCACGACGTCAACGGTCACGACGCGGCCCATGTCGGTGTCGGCCACGGATGCGGTGGACGCGGTGATCGAGAGCTCGGTGGTCGTCTGCGGCAAGCCGGCGGTCACGTCGACCGCGTGGTCGAGGTGGACGAGGTCGAGCATGCCCTCGACGACGGGGTGGCCGTCGGCGGTGGTCGAGTCGGCGACCGCGGCGAACACCGCGGGCCACGCGAGCCCGACGAGGACGTCCGGAACCCCGGTCGTTCCATCGGTGCGTCCGTCGACACCGACGACTCCTGCGTGGTCGGCCACGAGATCGGGATCCCAGGTGACGTCGACGGTCGCGAGACCGTCCTCGACCGACGGGGTGATGCCGGCGGCCGCGGCCGCGGTCAGCGAGCGCATCGCCGTCGTGGCGTCTTCGGTCGTGACGACGGGAACCGCGCCAGTGGGCGCCTCGTCGCCGATGTCGAGGTGCAGCGTGAGCACCTCACCGTCGCGGGCGAGCGGCACGGACAGCACCGCGGTACGTCCGTCGGGGACGATGACGGCACCGGTCTCGGGGTGCTCGGCGCGGTCGGCGTCGACGAGGACCCAGCCGTCGCCGAGGCGCTGAACGGGGTTGCGGACGGTGCGACCGGCCCAGACGACGTCCGGAGCGGCCAGCGCGAGCGAGAGGACCTCGGACGCGTCGTCGACACGGCGGCGACCGGTCACGGCGAGTGGCGCACGGCCACCGGCCACGACGTCATCGACGACCGTCGACTCGAAGCGGCGCAGCAGGTCGGCGACCGGCTCGTCGACGCGGTCGATGCCGGCCACGGAGACGGGGCCGGGGATGACGCAGACGCCGTCGGCGGCGTAACGCGCCTCGTGGGCCTGCCACAGGGAGTCCGAGCGCCACCAGCGACGGATGTCGGCATCGATCACCGGCACGAAGTTGACCGGCTTGCCGACGCGCTTGCACTCGGTGATGAAGAAGGGGACGTCGGCCGGGTGCAGGACGACGTCGTTGGCGTGTGGGTAGGTCTTGAGGAGCAGCTGCAGGGCCTGGGCGCCGAACTCGACGTCGGCCGAGCTGGCGAAGAGCGTGGGCACGTCGCCGTGGTCGGCCTCGTGCAGACGGGCCTCGGCACGCTGCAGCATCGCGTGGAAGCGGTCGCGCAGGGTGACGTCGAGCCAGGCGGGCGTGCCGGAGAGCTCGACGAAACGAGCCAGCCACTGGGCGTACGTCATGGTTTCGACCTCGCCGAAGTACGGCTTGGACGTGCGGTTCAGCGCTTCGATGATCTCGTCGCGCCGGGCCTCGATGGCCTCGGCGTCGCCGGCGACCTCGTCGAGCAGGCGACCGGTCTGGGACGCGGTGTTGTCGATCTCGTGGATGTCGGCGCCGAGCTGGCTGCGACTGGACGCCATGCCACCCACAGCGGTGCCGGCACCGATCCACTCGGGCGTGCCGGGGGTGTCGACGAGCAGCTGCTTGACCTCCGGAGAGGTGGTCGCCTCGCGCGTCGCCATCGCCGCGGTGGCGACGAGCACGCCGTCGATCGGCATGGCCGGGTAACCGTGGCGGTGCGCCCACGTGCCGCCGATGTAGGCGGACGCGGCGTCTGGCGTGCCGACGCCGCCGCCGACGACCAGGACGATGTTGTCGTGCGAGCGCAGGTCGGCGTAGGTCGTGAGAAGGAGCTCGTCGAGGTCCTCCCAGGAGTGGTGGCCGCCGGCCTTGCCGCCCTCGATCTGGACGATCAGCGGCAGAGGCGTCACGGCATCGGCGATCTCGATGACCTGGCGGATCTGCTTGACGGTGCCGGGCTTGAACACGATGTGCTCGATGCCGACCTCGCGCAGCTCGTCGACGAGCGCGACGGCGTCGTCGAGGTCGGGGATGCCGGCAGTGACGACGACCGAGTCGACGGCAGACCCGGCCGCGCGGGCCTTCTGCACGAGACGCTGGCCGCCGAGGTGCAGCTTCCACAGGTACGGGTCGAGGAACAGCGAGTTGAAGGCGTAGGTGCGGCCGTCATCGAGGAGCGCGTCGAGCTTGGCGACGTTCTCGGCGAAGATCGACTCGCTGACCTGGCCGCCGCCGGCGAGCTCGGACCAGAAGCCGGCGTTCGCGGCCGCGGCGACGATCGTGGGATCGACGGTGGTCGGCGTCATGCCGGCGAGGAGGATCGGTGAGCGTCCGGTGAGCCGGCTGAAGCGCGTCTCGGCGTGCAGCGAGCCGTCCGGCAGGGTGACGACGGACGGCGCGTAAGCGGCCCACGGCGTCGCGAGGCGGGGAGTCGCGCCGGGCGCGGTGAGCGAACGGTGACCGTCGCGCGTCGTGGCCGGCACGACGCCGACGCCGCGGATGCGGAGCTCACGGGCCGACAGCTTGGTGGCGATGTCGCCCGGGCCGAGGTCGATCACCCAGCGGGCACCGGCATCCATGGCCGACTCCAGCGACTCGACCCAGTCGACGGGGTCGACGCCGGCGCGCATGGTCAGGGAACGGGCCAGCTCGGCGTCGAGGCCGCAGGTCTCGGCCCACGTGGCCGCCAGGTCGCCGGCCTCGGCGAGCTCGGGGTGGTGGAAGGCGATTCCGGACGGGATCGGATCGAGCACGGGCGCGAATGCAGCGCCGCCCGTGGTGCGACGTTCACGTTCGGAGCGCTCACGCTCGGCGACATCCTCGAGCAGACCGGTCGCGCGCTTGAGGCCTTCCTCGGGGCCGGACAGGACGACGCTGCGTCGGCCGTTGCGCATGTTCATGACGACGCGCGCCGAGTCCGGAAGGTCGGCCAGTGCGGCCTGGACTCGTTCGGGGCTCTCGCCCGTGACGCTCAGCATCGTGGCGCCCAGCAGCCCGCGGCGGCGTCCGACGACCTGGACGGCGGCACCGATCAGGCGCGTGAGGGCGAGGAGCTCGGCGTCGGGGGTTCCGGCGAACGACTGGGCGGCGATGACTCCCTGCGAGTGGCCGATGACGGACACGGGCCGGACCTCACGCGGGTCGAGGCCCTGACCCTTGAGCGCGCGGAGACCGGCGAGCTGGGTGAGCAGGATGCCCGGCAACGATGCGGCGGGTGCGGTCAGCACGTCGGCGTCCGGCAGCTCCGGCGCCTCTTCGTCGTCTGAATCGCCGGCTGCGAGCGCGTCGGCCCACGCCAGCGGCGTGAACGGGATGCCCGACCGCATGAGGTCGGAGGCGGCCGGAGCGACGAGGGACTCGGCCTGCTCGAGCAGCGACTCCAGCTCGTCCTCGAGCGCGAAGTCACGCACGAGGCCGGCGAGTGGCTCCAGCCACGGCACGCCCTGTCCCCCGAACGCGACGGCATAGGGGGTGCCGTCGACGATCCGGTCGACGAGCGCCTTGCGGCGGTCTGAGGTGGTGGTGGTGGCGGTCGGTGTGGTGTCGATCGTCGTCATTGACCCATCATCGCAAAACGTGAGGGAATCCTCAACTTTTATACGAGGGTTTCCTCATGTTTCTGGAATGGGATGGGTCACACTCCCCCGGTGAGCGTGAGCCCGCCGTCGATGACGATCGTCTGGCCGGTCACCCAGGCTGCGTCGTCGGAGAGCAGGAACGCCACCACCGATCCGACGTCATCGGGCACGCCGAGCCGCTTGAGCGGGTAGGTCGCGGCGACTTCCTCCTCGCGCCCTTCGTACAGCGCTCCGGCGAACTTCGTCTTGACGACGGCCGGTGCCACCGCGTTGACGCGGATGTCGGGGCCGAGCTCGAGCGCGAGCTCCTGGGTCACGTGGATGAGCGCCGCCTTGGACGTCCCGTACATGCCGAGGTTGGGGGCCGGCTTGAGACCGCCGATCGAGGCGATGTTGACGATGCCACCGCCGCCCTCCTTGAGCGCCGCGTGGTACGCCTTCTGCGCCCAGGCGACCGCCGAGATCACGTTGACGCGCATGATCTTCTCCGCCGCGCCCAGCTCGACGTCGATCATCCGTCCGTACACCGGGTTGATGCCGGTGTTGTTGACCAGCATGTCGAGCCGGCCGAACTCGTCGAGCGCCTTCGCGATCGTCTCGTCCTGGTGCGCCTCGTCGTCGGCGTGACCGGCGACCCAGGTCGCCTTCCCGTCACCCAGCGACGCAGCCGCCTCCGCAAGCGCTTCCTCCTTGCGCGCGGTGATGACGACCTTCGCTCCGTCGGCGACCAGTCGCTCGGCGCAGGCGAGCCCGATGCCCCGGCTGGCGCCGGTGACGATCGCCACTCGGTCGTCGAAACGCCCCATCAGTTGAGGCGCTCGAGCACCATCGCCATGCCCATGCCGCCACCGACACACATGGTCTCGACGCCGAACGTCTTGTCGTGGTGCTGGAGCGAGTTGATCAGCGTGCTGGTGATGCGTGCACCGGTCATGCCGAACGGGTGGCCCACGGCGATGGCGCCACCGTTGACGTTCAGCTTGTCGATCGGGATGCCCAGCTTCTGGGCCGAGCCGAGCGCCTGGACGGCGAACGCCTCGTTGATCTCGAACAGGTCGATGTCGTCGATCGTCATGCCCGCGTGGTGCAGCGCCTGGCGGGTGGCCTCCACGGGGCCGAGGCCCATGATCTCCGGCGAGAGGCCGGTGACGCCGGTGGAGACGATGCGAGCGAGCGGCGTGAGGCCGAGCTCGTTCGCCTTGGTGTCGCTCATCACGATGACGGCGGCGGCGCCGTCGTTGAGCGCGCAGCAGTTGCCCGCCGTGACCGTGCCGTCCTCGCGGAACACCGGCTGCAGCTGGGAAACCCCTTCGAGCGTCACACCGGCACGCGGCCCGTCGTCAGCTGACACCGTCGATCCGTCGGGCAGCGTCACGGGGGTGATGTCCTTGGCCCAGAAGCCGTCCTCGATCGCCTTCTCGGCGAGATTCTGGCTGCGGACGCCGAACTCGTCCTGCTCCTCGCGCGACATCCCGATGAGCTGCTGCACGTTCTCGGCCGTCTGGCCCATGGCGATGTAGACGTCGGGGATCGAGTCGCCCTCGCGCGGGTCGTGCCACTCCTGCCCGCCCTGGGCCAGCTTGTCGGTGCGCTGCATGGCGTCCTCGAACACGGGGTTCTTGAGGGTCTGGCCCTCGATGTGGTCGCTGTTGCCCTTGCCGAATCGGCTGACGGTCTCGACTCCGGCCGAGATGAAGGCGTCGCCCTCACCGGCCTTGATCGCGTGGAACGCCATGCGGGTCGTCTGCAGTGACGAGGAGCAGTATCTGGTGATCGTGGTGCCGGGCAGGTGGTCGTAGCCGAGCAGTACCGCCACGACGCGACCCATGTTGAAGCCCTGCTCGCCGCCGGGCAGGCCGCAACCGAGCATGAGGTCGGTGATGTCCTTCGGGTCGAGCTCGGGCACCTTGGCGAGTGCGGCCTTCACCATCTGGGCGGTGAAGTCATCGGCCCGCATCTCGGTCAGCGAGCCCTTGAAGGCTCGGCCGATGGGCGAACGGGCGGTGGAGACAATGACTGCTTCGGGCATCTCGATACCTCTCCTCGGTTACGCTGCACCGGTGGTGACTAAGCGCTTGCTTAGCATCCGACTCCTGGGTCATGCTGTCAACCGAGAAGGGAGCAGCCATGAGCATCATCACATCACGCGAGCGGCTGCTCCAGGCCGCGGTCGAGGCGTTCGCGGAAAAGGGATTCACCGCCACCACCACCCGCGACATCGCCACCCGTGCCGGCATGAGCCCCGCCGCCGTCTACGTGCACCACGACACCAAGGAGAGCCTGCTCTTCACCGTGAGCGTCGAGGGGCACCAGGCTGCGCTCGCCGTGATCCGCACAGCAGCCGCCATCGAGGGCGATCAGGTGGCGCGGCTGCGGCAGATGGTGCGTGAGTTCAGCACCTGGCACGCGGTCAACAGCCGAGTCGGCCGCATCGTCCAGTACGAGTTCGACGCGCTCACCCCCGAGCACCGTGCAGAGATCGCCGACTACCGGCGGCAGATCGAGCGGGTCATGCGCGACGTTCTGTCCGCCGGCGTCGCCGACGGGGCGTTCGACGTCGTCGACGTCCCGGGAACCGCGCGGGCCATCCTCTCGCTCAGCATCGACCTGGTGCGATGGTTCTCGCCGCGCGCGTCCACCTCGGCCGACGACATCGCCCAGCTTCATGCTGAGCTCGCCGTCCGCATGACCACACCACGTTCAGCTTCGTAGGAGATCGCCATGCCACGCACCCTGACGGTCCAGGACAGCATCGTCGTCGACGCCGATCCGATGACGATCTACCGCCTGGTCGCCGATCCGAGCCAGATGCCGCGCTGGAGCCCGGAAAACACGGCCGGCGACGTCGCGGAGCCAGGCTCTCCAGCCACCGTCGGCACCGTCTTCGTGGGATCGAACCAGCGCGGACGTGCGCGCTGGAAGACCCGCTGCCGGGTCACGGCGTCCGACCCGGGCCAGCGGTTCACCTTCGACGTCTTCCAGTTCGGGCTCGGAACACCCGTCGTCACGGTGCGGATCGCCACCTGGGACTACGCCTTCGAGGCCGTCGACGGCGGAACGAAGGTCACCGAGACGTGGACCGACGGACGCAGCAACTGGCCCGACCCCGTGGCGAACTTCTTCGACAAGTTTGCAACCGGCGGCCGGACGTTCGCCGAGTTCCAGCGACGCAACATCGCGAAGACGCTGGCGAACATGAAAGCCGACCTCGAGTCCTGAGACTCGAGGCCGGCCCGGGTGAGGTCGGGGCTGTCAGCCCTGCAGAACGGCCTCGGCGTTGATGACGATCGTGATCTTGTCGCCGATCATCACCTTGTCGCCGTCGAGCGGAATGTTGAAGTCGACGCCGAACTCCTTACGGCTGATCTGACCGGTGGCTTCGACACCGACGCGGGTGCCCCCCCACGGGTCGGCACCTTCGCCGAGGAACTCAGCATCGAGCTGGAGCGACTTGGTGACGCCCTTGATCGTGAGGTCGCCGGTGACGACGAGCTCGCCGGCGTCCTTCTCGATGACGTTGGTCGAGGTGAAGGTCATGGTCGGGTTGGTGTCGACGTCGAAGAAGTCGCTGGACCGCAGGTGGTTGTCGCGATCCACGGTGCCCGTGTTGATCGAGCTCAGGTCGACCGACACGTCGACGCGGGCGTCGGAAATGTCGTTGCCCGTGGTGACGGTGCCTTCGAACGTCTCGAACTTGCCCCGAACCTTGCTCATCAAGTGACGGACGGTGAACCCGATCTCGGTGTGGGTCGGGTCGAGCGTCCAGATGCCGTGGGTGACGGCGGTTGCTGTGGTGGTCATCAGGTCTCCCCTGGGTTTGATAGTTGACTGTTCAACTTTCACTGTACGTAACCGTGATTGAGCATTCAACATTCCCCGGTGAACGTAAGATGGGTCACATGACCACCCGGACGGACACCCCTTGGCTGACGCAGGAACAGCAGGTCATCTGGCGTTCGCTTCTCGGCGGCATCACGGTGCTGATGGACCAGCTCGACCGCGACCTGCGCACCCAGCACGATCTGTCGATGGGTGAGTACGAGATCCTCGTGCGTCTGTCCGAAGCGCCCGACCGCTCGATCCGGATGGCCGAGCTCGCGGCCGCGATCGCGCACTCCCGTAGCCGGGTCACGCACACCATCAGCCGCCTCGAGCGCGACGGCATCGTGCGCCGCGACCAGTGCTCTGAGGACGGCCGCGGCGTCAGTGCGGTGCTCACCGACCACGGCTCCAGCGTGCTCGAGAAGGCGGCCCACACCCACGTGCGTGGCGTGCACGAATACCTGATCGAGAACGCACCTGCAGATGAGTTCGCTGCGCTCGGCAGGATCATGGAACGGGTCACCCAGACCCTCCACGGCAAGCGCTTTTGAGCCTCAGTCGCGGGTGAGGCGGCGATACGTGACGGCGTGCGGCCGGGCGGCCTCTTCGCCGAGACGCTCGATCTTGTTGCGCTCGTAATCCTCGAAGTTGCCCTCGAACCAGAACCAGCGGGCCGGGTCGTCGGCGTCGCCCTCCCACGCGAGGATGTGGGTCGCGACGCGGTCGAGGAACCACCGGTCGTGGGAGACGACCACAGCACAGCCGGGGAAGTCCAGGAGCGCGTCCTCGAGCGACTGCAGGGTCTCGACGTCCAGGTCGTTGGTGGGCTCGTCGAGCAGCAGCAGGTTGCCGCCCATCTTGAGGGTGAGGGCCAGGTTGAGCCGGTTGCGCTCGCCGCCGGACAGCACGCCCGCGGCCTTCTGCTGATCGGGTCCCTTGAAGCCGAATGACGCCACGTACGCGCGGCTCGGTACCTCGAAGTTGGCGACCTTGATGAAGTCGAGGCCCTCGGAGACGACCTCCCAGACGTTCTTCTTCGGATCGAGGCCGCCGCGGCCCTGGTCGACGTAGGAGATGCTCACCGTCTTGCCGACGTCGAGCGTGCCGGCATCGGGCTTCTCCTCCCCCACGATCATGCGGAACAGGGTCGACTTGCCCACGCCGTTCGGCCCCACCACACCGACGATGCCGGCACGCGGCAGGCTGAACGACAGTCCGTTGAACAGCTCACGATCACCGAAGCTCTTGTGCAGGTCGGACGCGTCGAGCACCGCGTCGCCGAGGCGCGGGCCGGCCGGGATGTTGATCTCCTCGAAGTCGAGCTTGCGGTTGCGCTCGGCCTCGACCGCCATCTCCTCGTACCGCTTGAGCCGGGCCTGGCTCTTGGCCTGCCGCGCCTTGGGGTTGGAGCGCACCCACTCCAGCTCCTTCTCGAGGATCTTCGCGCGCTTGGCGTCCTTCTTGCCCTCGACGACGAGCCGGTCCTTCTTGGTCTCGAGATAGGTGGAGTAGTTGCCTTCGTACGGGTGGGTCTTGCCACGGTCGAGCTCCAGGATCCACTCCGCGACGTTGTCGAGGAAGTACCGGTCGTGGGTGATGGCGAGCACGGCGCCCGGGTACGCCTTCAGGTGCGCCTCCAGCCAGGCCACGCTCTCGGCGTCGAGGTGGTTGGTGGGCTCGTCGAGGAGCAGGAGGTCGGGCTGCTCGAGCAGCAGCTTGCACAGCGCGACGCGGCGGCGCTCGCCCCCGGAGAGGTGGTCGACCATCTCGTCCGGCGGCGGGCAGCGCAGGGCGTCCATGGCCTGCGCGAGACGGGAATCGAGGTCCCAGGCGTTGGCATGGTCGAGGTCGGTCTGCAGCTCACCCATCTCGGCGAGGAGGGAGTCGTAGTCGGCGTCCGGGTCGGCGAGCGCCTCGCTGACGGCGTTGAAACGGTCCATCTTCCCCTTGATGGTGGCGACCGCCTCCTCGACGTTCTCGAGCACCGTCTTGCCCTCGGTGAGGGGCGGCTCCTGCAGCAGGATGCCGACGGATGCATCGGGATCCTTGATGGCGTCGCCGTTGTTGGGATGCTCCAGCCCCGCCATGATCTTGAACAGCGTCGACTTGCCGGTGCCGTTGGGCCCGACGACGCCGATCTTGGCGCCGTGCAGGAACGACAACGTGACGTCGTCGAGCACGAGCTTCTCGCCCAGCTTCTTGCGGACGTTGCGGAGGGTGAATACGTAGTCGGCCACCCGACAACCCTAACGACGTGGCGGTGAGCGGGAAATCGGGCTATTCGCGAGCGCGGATGATGTTCCGACGGAACCGGTCGTAGGCGGCGAGCTCGGTCTCGACGGGCTCGATCACCCGGGTGTCGGCGACCTCCTCGATGGCCGCGGTGAGCCCGCGGTCCGCCTTGCGGGCGCGGATCCGCGCAGTCACATACCCCGCGATCCGGGCCAGGACGGCCAGACCGATGCCCACGGCCAGTCCGCCGGCGGCCAGCGCCACCGGCATCCGGTAGCCGGCCACTTCCGGCGGGTCGGCGAGCGTCACCGAGGTGTTGTCGGCCAGCACCTGCAGGCCGTACCAACCGAGCCCGAAGACGAATGCGGTCAGGGCCAGCCACTGAAGGACGTTCACGACCCGCCACCACACCGCCGGCCCGGCGACGGCGACGTCGGCGCTGAGGATCGCCCGGTCGAGCGAGATGACGATGTCGTCGGCCCTCGACGTGGAGACCGTGCGGACGGCGTCACGCCACGGGCCCTCGAGGCCGACCGACGCCTTCTCCGCGAAGTCGCGCACCGCGGTCTCGGCCTGGGCGCGCTGGACGTTGGCCTCCCCCGGCACCTCGGCCAGGCGGGCCAGACGCGAGATCGAGCGGTTCGGATCGATGCCCAGCTCCTGGAGCGGGTCGCCGCGACGCGCCAGCCAGCGGGTGACCGGCCATCCGGTGAGCCGTGCCGCGCGACGTCGGGTGGACGCCTCGATCGCCTCGACGAGCTGCGGCACCCCTACGCACTCGAGCAGCGCGTTGTCGAGGGCGTCGCCGTCGACCGGGCCGATTCCGGGGTTCTCACTGGTGCCGCCCAGCTCGGCCAGCCCGTTGGCTGCTGCGGTGATGTCGGAGGCGAGCCTGCTCTTGGCCGACTTCTTGGCCCGGATGCGCTGGGCCAGCTCGCGCTTGAGATCGTCGATGCCGTCACCGCGGGTGGCGGAGGCCCCGATGACGGTGACCCCTTGGAGCCCCTCGTCGTCGAGGATGCGCCGGACGTCGCTGAGGGCGCGTGCGCGCTGCTCGTACGGGATGCGGTCGATCTGGTTGAGCACGACCAGGGTGACGTCCTTGAACGAGGCCATCGGGCGGATGTAGCGGTCGTGGATGGCGGCGTCGGCGTACTTCTGCGGGTCGAGCACCCACACCAGGACGTCGGCGTAGTTGACCAGGCGGTCCATCTCGAGGTGGTGGTCGACCTCGGTGGAGTCGTGGTCGGGCAGGTCGAGCAGCACGAGGCCGTCGAGCTTCTGGTCCTCGGCCGAGTGGTCGAGCATGCTGAGCCGCGACACCTGGTGGCGTGCCGGGATGCCCATCCACTCCAGCAGCTCCTGGGCGCCTTCGGGACCCCATGCGCAGGCCAGCGCCCACGAGGTGGTGGGCCGCCGGACGCCGACACCCGCGAGCTCGAGGTCGGTGAGTGAGTTGAACAGCGACGACTTGCCCGACCCGGTGGCTCCGGCCAGTGCGACGATCGTGTGCTCGCCAGAGAGCCGTAGCCGTCCGGAGGCGCGTTCGGCGAGCTCAGCGGCCGGGGCCAGCGCCTTGTCGTCGATGCGACCCCGGGCCGCCTCGACGGCACCGGCCAGTGCGTCGAGCCGCTTAGAGACGTCGTTGCGGTCTCCGCCTGGGGCTTGACCCGATGTCGGGAGCGCCTCGGCGGGGATGGTCGCACTCATATGGTGAGGTCTCCGTCCAGGAAGTCGGTGTGCCGAGCGTATTCTGCCCGACGAGCGGCGTCACGCAACGTGTCCTGGGTGGCGCGCACCGTTTCCGGGGAGTCGAGAAGATCCAGGAAGCGCTGCTTCTCCTCCTGCAGCAGGCTGGCGACGTTGGCCTGCAGGTCAGCGTGGGCAGCGGCCACCAGGTCGTCGAGCCGCTCGCGCCCGAAGATGGCCTCCAGCAACCGGCGTCCGACCTCGGAGGCTCCGCCGCGCCCAGCCGCGTGCTCCAGCACGACGACCATCAAGGTGGCGCCCACGCCGTTGACACCGAACGCGAGGAACTTGGTGCTCATGCGCTTGTCGGAACCCTCGACGCGCACCGTCTCGAGCACTTCGGCCTGCCAGTCGCGGATGATGCGCTCCGCGCGGGTGCGCAGCTCGTGCGAGGCGCGGTCGAGTCCGCGGGTGGCCGCGAGCAATGCCCGGCCGGCTTCCTCGGCATCCCAGGCGCGGTTGACCGCCTCGGCCGCCGACTCCGCGTACCCGACCACGAGCGACTGCAGGGCCGCCTCGACGGCCTCGGCGACCTCGGTGGACCGCGTGGGCTTGCCCCTGACGCCCTCGACGAGACGTTCGCGGATGCGAGTCACGCGCTCCTCGACCGAGCGCACCATCTCGCCGGTGCCGACGAACTCCTGCCACTGGGCGAGCACCTCGCCGCTCAGCAGCGTGCCGTCGGACGACTCGCGGGCCACGAACGTGGTCGCTTCGGTGTAGATCCCCTCGGCCTGGCCGTAGAGTCCGTCGGCGGCCTCGATCTGTGCGTCGAGGGCGTCGGCGATGTCGTGGGTGCGAAGCACGTTGTGCCGTACGGCCCCGTCGAGCGTCTGGGACACGACGGCCTGACGAGCGTTCGGGTCGGCGGCGAGGTCGTGCAGCCAGCCGACGATGGGGGCGACCGCCTCAGGGCGGCAGCAGGCCCTCGGTGTCGACGCCCGACTCGGGCACGGTGAACAGGGGCGAGTCCGACAGCCCGCGCGACGTCATCATGCGGGCGAGGTGGCCGCGGACCTCGACGACGGCGTCGGCTGCGGTGCGATCGAGCACGACGGCCACGGAGGTGCTGCGCTCGGAGGCCTGGCGCAGGTAGTCCCACGGCACCTGGTCGGAGTAGCGCGATGCGGACGTGACGAACAACCACAGGTCGCCGGCGGCCAGCAGCTGGGCGGCGAGCTCGCGGTTGCCGCGGTCGATCGAGTCGACGTCAGGGGCGTCGAGGATGGCGAGTCCACGCGGAACGCTGAAGGACGTGGCCACGCGCAGCGCATAGACGTCGTTGGTGGGGACATCGGTGCGCGGGAGGTCGGGCAGGATGCGGTCGGGCAGGAACCACTCGGCGTCGTCGGGGTGGTGCACCAGGACGGGCGACCGGGTGGTGGGCCTCAGAACGCCACTCTCGGAGACCCGTTCGCCGCAGATCGAGTTGACCAGGGTGGATTTGCCGGCACCCGTGGACCCGCCGACGACCGTCAGCAGCGGCGCGTCGAGCTGGACGAGCCGGGGAATCACGTAGTCGGAGAGCTGGTCGACGACCGAGCTCTGACGCTTGCGCACGACGTCGACCCCTGGCACGTCGAGACGCAGGGGCACTGCCGAGACCTCAGCGAGCAGCTTGGACAGAGCACCCAGCAGCGCGACAGAGGCTTGTTCGCTGACCACGGGGTCCTCCTTCCGGGTTCGATGGGCTCAGATCCTGCACTTTCAGGTTAGACGACACGGCCTTGAAACGTGCCCCAAGCGGGCAGGATGGGACGGGAGGCCCGTCAGCCGCCGGACCCGCCTCCGAGCAGGCGAAACGGACGATCAGGCGCCGATTCTCAGTACCCGGCCATCGACGCCACTGCAGCTCCGGAGCACCGCGTGCCGGGCTTCACCCGGACCGTCCGTTCGTCAGTGGGGTCGGGGTAGCCCGAAAGCACTCCGCCGGCACACGTGCCGGCAGCGTCGCGCACCGCGAACGCGAGGAAATACGGGTTGTCCCGGCTTGCTTCCTTCGTCTCGTCCTTGGGGAGCACCGCGAAGCCCGAGATGCCGTTCTCCGAGGCCTCCCGCTCGTATCCGACCACCCCGGAGTCGCCGAGCACCTCCGGGAACGCCGCACGCCAGGCGACCACTGCACCCATGTCCTCCGACGGGGTCTCGTGGTTCACGTTGGCCGCGCCCACCTCGAGAAGATCGGCGACCCAGGCGTCGGCGTCGTCGACGGAATCGCCGGACACGTAGTCGACGGCGAGCCTTCGCTGCTTCGTGGTTCCGCTCGTGCCGGCGCCCGACTCGGAGTCGGTGCCGGCCCCGAGCGCGTCGACGACCACCTGGATCGCGGCGTCGGCCTTCTGCAGCGCCGCACTCGACTCAGGCTTCGCTGCCTCGAAGTCCTCTGACGTGGTGGTGGCACCTTGCTTGTCGAGCGCCGCGATGAGGTCGCCGATCGCACCGAGCATCGCGTTGACGTCGGGAGCGACGTCGTCCGGCATCTCGATCTTGCGCGTGGCCGTGTCGAGGTCGAAGTAGGCGGCCCGAATGGCGCGTACTGACCTGGTGGCGTTCTGCAGGCCGTCGTCATCCCCCAGCGCGGTGCCCGCGGCGAAATCGGCGCGGAACGTGGCGTACGCCTTGGCGAAGGCATCCGCCGCCTGCGCCCTCTCGGCGTCCTGGGTCGGCCTCGGTCTGGGCTCGTCGCTGCCCCCGCAGGCGGCGAGGATGGCCAGGAGGAGTGCCGGGACCAGCGCACCTGCGAGGCGTCTCATCGTCCCCATCTCATCGACGGCGAGCCGCCATGGCTGGTGGGAACCGGAGCATCGGTCGCAAGGCGTACATCGCGTCGAGCAGCGCGTACGTGCGCTCGATGCCGTGCGGCTTGTTGCGGCCGGACATCACGGCGTGGTGCAGGAACGCCATCTCGCTGGCCAAGGTCTGGTAACGGCGGATGACGCGGGCCGCCACCTTTCCGTGGTTCTCCTTGGCAAAGCGACGCGCCGCCTTGCGGTACCCGAAGCGCGAGAGGTACGGGATCTCGGCGGGATGGATCCACCCGCGGTCGGCGACGTAGGTCAACGACTGCTCCAGGATGCGGACCTGCCGCACTCGCACCACGATCGCGAGGGCACCGACGGCCAGGAGCACCATGCCGAGCGCCAGGTACACGAGCACGAACCCGGCGCCACCACCGAGGAACACCGACCCGTTCCAGAGGGCGTGCAGACCGACACTGACCGCGAGTCCCAGCGTGAGGATGATCGCCTTCAGGGTGCGGCTCCGCACCGCCAGCGCGAGACCGATCGCGATGCCGAACGCCGATGTGAACAACGGGTGAGCGAACGGGCTGAACACCCCGCGGACGATGAACGTCGTGGTGACACCCTCAGCACCGGCGATCTTGATGTCAGGAGAGCCGAGGTAGCTGGCGGCGTAGTAACCGATGTTCTCGATGAACGCGAAGCCGATGCCGACCAGTCCGGCGTAGATGAGCCCGTCGAGGAATCCGTCGATGACCCGGCGCGCCCGGAGGAACGTCAGCATCAGGAAGATGCACTTGGCCGGCTCCTCGGAGAGCGGGGCCACGAACGTGCCCATCGACTCGTCGGAGAGGTTCCAGGTGGCTTGGATGGCCAGCTGGACACCGAGGGCGATGGCGACCGCGACGACGCCGCCCCACACGAAGGCCGCGAACTTGTAGCGGCGTGGCTCGGGCTCGTAACGGTCCAGCCACCAGTACGAGAGCCACAGGAGCGGAAGCGGGATGAACGCGAACATGATCGACAGGCCGGCGCCCTCGGGATCACCGGCGCCCAGGGAGATCGCGATTCCACCGGCCACACCGGCGAGCGCGATGACGATGAAGCCGATGAGGAGCAGCAGGCGACCGCGCTGGCGCGGCGTCTCGCGGTACTTGGGCATCCGGGCCGGGATCGGCGGCATCGTCGCGGAGGTCACCGTCTGAGCCTAGATCAGTGGGTGCCCCCGGCAGGACTCGAACCTGCGACCCAGTCATTAGAAGTGACTTGCTCTGTCCAGCTGAGCTACGGGGGCATGGACGCAAGTAGTCAATCACGCAGCGAAACCGAATGATTGGGTATCAGTCTGAGCGTGGCGCGAGGCGTTCCTCCAGGCGCCCCCGGACGCCCGGCCAGTCATCGGAGAGGATCGAGAAGACGGCCGAGTCACGAAAGGTGCCGTCGGCGCGCCGCTTGTGCCGGCGCAGTACTCCTTCGCGCGTTGCGCCCAGCTTTTCGAGGGCCCGCGACATCGGCTCGTTGAGCACATCCGTCTGGAACTCGACCCGGCCGAATCCACAGTCGTCGAATGCGTGGCCGAGCAGCTCGAGGTTGGTTGCTGCATTGACCGGAGTGCCCCACACGACCGGTGCGTACGCGGCTCCGCCGAGCATGCAGCGCTCGTTGTCCAGATCGACGTCGAGCAGGCTGGCCGTGCCGACCAGATCGCCACTCTGCGCGTCGCGCACGGCCCAGGCGGCCCCGTTCGACAGCAGCTTGTCCACCACGGTGCTCATGCCCTCAGGCGTGTCTGGCCGGGCGGCCGGCCCGCCACCCCAACCTCCAGCCCAGACCCGATCATCGTCGAACGCGGCGAACAGGTCCGGAGCATCACCCGCCTCCAGCGGATCGAGTCGGACGACGGAATTCTCCAGCCGTTGCTTCGTCGGTGTGATCGTCATCACTCGATTGTACACAGTATCCCGTTGCGTCGTCGAGGGCTGTGCCGGTGCTGCGCACGGACGCCAAGTGGCGGAGTTACGGCTGGTCGGGGCCACTTTGTGACGCGACTCACCGTCGAAACCGGGCCTTTGTCATCGAGATCACAGTTGATCTGGCAATACGCCCGTGAACGCGCTGGTTGAATGTATGCAGTAGGCAAAGTTGCCGCATCAACCAGATTCGGCCACTCACATGAAGGGAATCAAAACATGATTTTCACTCGCCGATTCGGCGCGCTCGCTGCTCGCCGCAACTTCCCCCACGTCAACGAGACGGACCAGGAGCCCACCGTGGATCTTCAGTCCGCTGAGGCCGAGCTCGAAGCCGAGCTGGCCAAGGTTGGTTCGGCCGTCTGATGTTCACCGGCTCTTGTGACTGCCAATTCGCAGTCACAAGAGCCCCAAATGTTCGCTGGATTCAGTAGACTGTCTACGTAACGTCCGCTCTGAATGTCCCTTCGGAGGACCAGATGACCAACGCTGTGGGCTCCGAGCCCGTCCGCCCGGCCGGGTATCGGCCCTTGAAGCGGCCACTTCCTCTACGAGAGTCAGTCTACGAGGCACTCACCGAGATGATCATCGACGGGTCGCTGCAGCCCGGTCAGCACCTCGTCGAGGACGAGCTCGCGCGCATGCTGGACGTGTCCAGGCAACCCGTCCGTGAGGCTCTGCAGCGCCTCCACAACGAGGGGTGGGTCGACCTGCGACCGGGCTTCGGCGCCACGGTGCACGTGCCCGCCGACAACGAGGTCGACCAGCTGCTCGCCGCCCGCGCGGCGCTCGAGTCCGAGTCGGCGCGTCTGGCCGCCAGGCACACGTCGCCAGAGCCTGTCGCCAAGTTGCGCGAGCTCTGCCGCAGCGGCGAGGAGTTCATCGCCGCCGGTGACGTCGACGAGGCAGTCCGCACGAACGCCGAGCTGCACCGCCTGGTCTCGGAGATGTCCGGCAACAAGTTCCTCATCGGCTTCTCAGCGCAGGTCGACCGGCGCGTCCGCTGGTACTACACGCCCATCGCCCAAGTACGGGGGCGGCAGGCCTGGAAGGAACACGCCAGCCTGGTCAAGGCGATCGCCGACGGCGATGAGGAACGTGCTGCCAAGGTGATGCGCGAGCACACCGAGCGCACCCGCAAGGCGTACGCCGAGACGCAGCCTCAAGAAGCAGCGGCAACCACAGCAGCGAAGTAGCCGCGGCCTCGTCAGACGGGCCGCAGGTCAATCGTGGTCCGAGACGTCGCCGTCGACGCCGGTGGTGACCATCTCGTCAGCGTCGTCCTCGGAGTCGGCATTGCTCCCCCGGGACTTGATCAGGCTCGCGATGGCCGTCAAGGTCAGTGTTCCCACGATGACCCCAAGAGACACCAGGATTGGAATCTCGGGCGCCCAGTGCACGCCGCGATGGTGGAGCGCCTCGAAGATGAGCTTGACCCCGATGAATCCGAGCACAATCGACAGGCCGTACGACAGGTAGACCAACCGGTCCAGCAGACCCCCGATCAGGAAGTACAGCTGCCGTAGCCCCATCAAGGCGAAGACGTTCGCCGTGAACACGATGTAGGGCTCCTGCGTCAGGCCGAAGATCGCCGGGATGGAGTCCAGGGCGAACAGCAGGTCGGTGGTGCCGATGGTCAGGATCACGATGAACATCGGGGTGATCATTCGCTGGCCGCTCACCCGGGTGAGCAGTCGTGCGCGGTCATATTCGCTCGACAGCGGGAACCGGCGCTGCACGAACTTGATCAGCTTGTTCTCTTCGAACTCGTCATCGTCGTCGGCGGCCTCGACGACCAGCTTGTAGGCGGTGTAGATCAAGAAGGCGCCGAAGATGAAGAACACCCAGTCGAAGCGTGAGATCGCCTCCGCCCCCACGGCGATGAAGATGCCGCGCAACACCAGCGCCAAGGCGACACCGATGAGCAACACCTTCTGTTGGTACTGCCTGGGCACAGCGAACTTGGCCATGATGATCAGGAAGACGAACAAGTTGTCGACCGACAGGGAGTACTCGGTCAGCCAGCCGGCGAAGAACTCGCCCCCGGGACGTCCGCCGGCCGCGATGGACAGCCCGACTCCGAAGAGCACCGCGAGACTGACATAGAAGATCACCCAGAGGGTGGCCTCACGAAGCGATGGCTCGCGTGGGTTCCTGGCCACGATGAAGAAGTCGATCGACAGCACGGCCAAGGTCACGACGAGGGTCACTGCCCACACCGTCATCGAAACGTCCATGGATCGTTCGCTCCCCCTACGAGATGGTGGTCAGGTCGTTCGAACAGAGTGAGTCAAGCGCGTGGCGCAGCGGAACGGGCTTCGCGAGCCTCGGCACGCTGCTGACGCTTTTCCGCACGGTTCCTCGCCGTCGCGTCCTTGCGTTCCTGCAGCGCGATCGCGAGCCCCTTGTACTCCTCGACGCACGTGCGTGCGTACCGGTTGTGGTCCCGGATCCGGGGCCACCACTGACGACCAAGGAACTCATGGGACCAGATGAAGCCGATCGCGAACCCCATGCTGAGGATGGCGTTGTACAACAGGAACTGCCACAGCGGTTCCTCCGGCAGACCAGGTCCGCCGGTGAACACCCACTCGGTGACGACGGAGTGCACGAGCATCGACAATGGGAACGCGAAGAACCACCACGCCGCTGCAGGAGCAAACACGCCGACCGGAGCCTTCTGGAGGGCGACGATGGTGCTGTACCCCGCTCCCAGCAGAGCGATCGGAATCCCGAGAGCGAGTCCGGTGATCACCGCCCAGCCGGAGGGCTGGCCGGCGAATGCGGCCAACCCTCCGGCGGCGAGTGCGACGCCCGCGCCGATGACGTACGACGGTGCGGCGAACTCTGCGAGTTCTCGCATCTCTGGTGAGGTCACGTCAGCTCACGACCACACCGAACCGCGCCAAGCTGTAGAACAGCATGCCGAGGTAGAACACCGCACCGAACCCGATGATCAGGTTCCTGAACGGTCCTGGACGGATCGGCTTGGGCAGCATCCGGTTGTTCACCAGGAGCAGGGTCACGCAGTAGGCGCCCATGGCGAACGTGGACAGGAATGCCAGCACGTCCAGAATCGCTGCTGGTCCATCTGCCGGCCCGAAGAAGATGATCAGGATGCCGAAGAGGATCACGCCCCACAGGTAGAACGCGTAGAGCTGCGACATGTTGAACTTCTTCGCACCCTTCACGAAGTAGTACGTCATGTCTGCCTGACCACGCGAGAACGAGTCGAACAACCCGAGCGTCGCGTTGAGCCCGATCAAGGCGATGAAGGCGAAGAACACGGTGCCCAGCACCGGGCTTCCTGCGGCTGCGAAGCCGTCCGACATCGCGACCAGAGCAGCGTCGCGGTCGTCACCCTGCACGAGCCTGCCGACGTCGGGGTTCTCCCGTGCCGCGGCCAGCGCGATCAGCGTGAACGAGATCGTCACCATCATCGTGATGCCCCAGAACAGGAGGAAAGCGTCAAAGGTGACCCACTTGCGCCACCCCTTCCAGTTCTCCATCTCCTCGGGATCTTCGGTGTCGAACATGAAGCCACGGGACGGCATGGTCTCCGTCTCGCCTGCGTGTGCCAGCCCCTTGACCTTGGGGATGTGCGCGCCCATGGCGGCGCCACTGTCTCGCAGCTGCAGGGTGTACCACATCTGCTGCATGCCGGACGGTCCTGCGAACGCGATCGACCCGACGATGATCGGGAACCAGGCCGCAGAGAGGGCCATGTTGTCGTCGCCGAAGAAGCCGAAGGCGAACATGCCGCTGATCGTGTCCGCGAGGTCTGACCAGCTGCCCACCATCGAGGCGATGATGGCCGTGCCGATGACCAAGGTTCCGATCAGGACGCCGAGAACCTTCTCGACGACGTCATAGATGTTCTTGAGCGAGCTGAACAGCACACCCACGAAGATCAGGACGATGGTCGCCGTGATCTCGAACGGGATGCCAGAGATCTCCTCGAACGCGCCCGCACCTGCCGAGAGGTGACCCGGCCAGATGTAGATCGCGATGGCCGAGACGAAGAACAGCCACATGAGCGGCTTGAACACTCTCGCCGCTCCGAAGAAGATGCTTTCCCCCGTTGCCATCGCGTAACGGGCCATCTCGAGCAGGACGACGGCCTGGAGCGTGACACCGATCAGGAACAACCAGCGGATCTCCGGACCGAAGACCAGGACCAGCCGTGGCCAGAGGTAGGACTCTCCCATTCCGACGCCCAGCGCGACGAGGAACACCGTCGGGCCGAGCAGGTGGATGGACGGTGGAGCCTTGGGCAGCTTGCGGATCGGCATGGGATCCAGACCGCCCGCGTGCCACAGTTTCTCGCCTCCCGGACTGGAAGGACTCTCATTCGTTTCGTTGACTGTCACGGCATTCATTTCCCCTTAGGTTGACCCTCATCACCACGTGTCGGTGTTGCGTCGACACGCGTTGAACCCGTTATGAACTTGTGTTAGTCGAGTGCGCCTGCGTTTCGAGCCCACTTGTACTTGGCACCGAGAACCTGCACTGGCAGCTCCGTGGTGTACGGATAGGCGACGACACCGTGGTCGTAGAGGTACTCGGCGGCTTCCTCCACCTCGACGTCACCGGCCAGTGAGGCGACGATTGGCTTGACGATGCCCTTCTTGCGGTACTCCTCGACGACCTCGGCCACCAGCTCGGCGAACACCATGGGCGGCGTCACGATCGTGTGCCAGTAGCCCAGGATCAGCGAATGGACCCGCTCATCCTCCAGGCCGAGCGCGATCGTGTTGCGGTAGGTCGACGGCGGCTCGCCACCGGTGATGTCGACCGGGTTGCCGGAGGCACCGAACGGAGGGATGTACTCGTCGAACTGCTTGGCGAGATCCTCCGGGATGTCCATCAGCTCGAGGTCGTTGTCGACGACCGCGTCCGAGAGCAGCACACCTGAGCCGCCGGCTCCGGTGATGATGACGACGTTCTCGCCCTGTGGAGTCGGCAGCACCGGGATGCCACGGGCGTACTGAAGCATCTCGTTCAGGCCCGGTGCGCGCACGACGCCGCTCTGGCGCAGGATGTCGTCGTAGACCTTGTCGTTGCCGGCGAGCGCGCCGGTGTGCGAGCTCGCAGCCCGTGCACCCATGTCTGTGCGCCCGGCCTTGAGCACCACCACCGGCTTCTTCTCGGAGACGCGCTTGGCGGTCTCGGCGAAGTAGCGGCCGTCCTTGAGGTCCTCGAGGTGCATCGCGATGATGTTGGTGTTGTCGTCCTGCTCGAAGAACGTCAGCAGGTCGTCCTCGTCGAGGTCGGACTTGTTGCCAACTCCCACGATCGCGGAGACACCCATCTTGCTGCTCCGGCTGAAGCCGAGGATCGCCATGCCGATGCCACCACTCTGCGATGACAGGGCAACGCCACCCTTGACGTCGTACGGGGTGCAGAACGTCGCACAGAGGTTCTCCGGCGTGTAGTAGTAGCCGTAGATGTTCGGTCCGAGGATGCGGACGCCGTGCTTGCGAGCGATGGCCACCGCCTCGTCCTGGAGCTCGACGTTGCCGGTCTCGGCGAAGCCCGACGGGATGAGGATCGCGCCTGCGACCCCCTTCTCACCGCACTGCTCGAGCGCACCGGCGACGAACTTCGCCGGGACGGTGAACACGGCGACATCGATGTCGTCGTCGACGTCGGTGATGCTCTTGTAGGCCTTCTTGCCGAGCACCTCGTCCGACTTGGGGTTGATCGGGTAGATGTCACCCTCGTAACCACCGTTGATGAGGTTCTTCATCACCGAGTTGCCGATCTTGCCGTCCTCGTTGGAGGCACCGATCACGGCGATCGCCTTCGGCTTCATGATGCGGTTCATCGACGTCAGGATTTCTTCCTGCGTGAACCGTTCGATCGGCTGGCCGGCAGCCTCGTCCACGATGATCCGCACGTCGACCGCGGTCGCGCCACCCTTGGCCGCGAGCACCGGGTTGAGATCGACTTCCGCGAACTGCGGGAAGTCGTTCACCAGGTCCGAGAGGGCCGTGATGATTGACGCAACGGCGTCCTTGTCGACGCCAGGAGCGCCGCGCACACCGTTGAGGATCTCAGCAGCCTGGATCCCTTCGACCATCGATGTCGCCTCGTCGGCGGTCACCGGTGCAAGGCGGAACGTCACGTCCTTGAGAACCTCGACCAGGACACCGCCCATGCCGAAGGCCACGATCTTGCCGAAGGTCGGGTCGGTGACGGCACCGATGATGACCTCCTGCACGTCCGGGGTGCTCGGCAGCATCTGCTGCACCTGCACGCCGGTGATCGTCGCGTTGGCGTCGTAGGCCTTCGCGTTCTTGACGATCTCGTCGTAGCCCTTGGACGCAGCGTCGGCATCCTCGACACCGACCAGCACGCCTCCGGCGTCGGTCTTGTGCAGGATCTCCGGGGAGACGATCTTCAGGACGACCGGGAAGCCGATCTCCTGAGCCAGGGACGCGGTCTCATCGGCCGAGGTGGCCAGACCCTCACCGGGCGTGGGAATCCCGTAGGCGTCGGCGACCTTCTTGGCTTCGGGGGCACTCAACGACGTCCGTCCCTCGGCAAGTGCCTGGTCGAGTACCTCTTGTACAACCTTGCGGTCGTAGCTCATGTTTCTCCTCATCCAGATTTCTGGTTAGTGATGGACTGTTTGAGTGTTCGTGTCGCTAGATGACTCCCGCGGCCTTGAGCTCGTCGAGCTCTGAGTCAGCGATGCCGAGGCCGCCGTAGATCTCGGAGTTGTGCTGGCCGAGCAGCGGCGACGTCTCGACCTCCACCGGAGAGTCGGACAGCTTGATCGGGCAACCGACCGTCTTGAACGTGCCTCGTTGCGAGTGCGGAACCTCGACCACGGCACCGAGCTCGGCGAGGGTCTTGTCCTCGATCAGCTCGCGGGTGCTCATGATCGGCCCACACGGCACATTGAGCGCGTTGAGCTTCTCCATGACCTCGGTCTTGGTGAACTGCATCGTCCACTCCTCGATCAGCTCGAACATCTTGTCCAGCTTGTCGAGGCGCGCCGTCGGAGTGCTCCAGTCCTCATCTTCTGCCAGCTCTGGCCGGCCGATGAGCTCGGCGATCGGCGCCCAGCCCGGGGGCTGGACGATGACGTAGATGTAGTCATTGGGCCCGCCCGGAGCGCACTTGAGCGCCCAACCGGGCTGCCCGCCACCGGAAGCGTTGCCTGACCGGGGAACTTCGTCACCGAACTCCTTGTTCGGGTACTCGTTCAGCCCGCCGTGCGCCAGCCGCTGCTGGTCGCGCAGCTTGACCCGCGTCAGGTTCAGCACGGCTTCCTGCATGGCCACTTCGACGCGCTGCCCGCGGCCGGTCTGAACGCGCTGGTAGAGCGCGGCCAGGATTCCGGCGACCAGGTGGATCCCGGTCCCCGAGTCACCGATCTGCGCACCAGTCGCCACCGGCGGGCCGTCCTCGAACCCGGTGGTGCTCATCGCGCCACCCATGGCCTGCGCGACGACCTCGTACGCCTTGAAGTCGGCGTACTCGCCGGGGCCGAAGCCCTTGATCGACGCGAAGATCAGCTCCGGGTTGATCTCCTGGAGGCGCTCCCAATTGAAACCCATCCGGTCGATGGCGCCGGGCGCGAAGTTCTCGACCAGGATGTCGGATTCCTTCACCATCTCGGTGAAGATCTCCTTGCCGCGGTCGGACTTCATGTTCAGCGTGATGCTCCGCTTGTTGCAGTTGAGCATCGTGAAGTACAGGCTGTCGACGTCCGGGAGGTCGCGCAGCTGCTGCCGCGTGATGTCTCCGGTCGGTGCCTCCAGCTTGACCACGTCGGCGCCGAGCCACGCGAGAATCTGCGTGCACGACGGACCCGACTGCACGTGGGTCATGTCGAGTACACGGACTCCGTCGAGAGCCTTTTCCATGCTTTCCTCCGATGTCAACGCGGGTCGCTACTTGTACATGGTCTGGTTCATGGTTCCGGGGGCGTAGGCCTCCGGATCGATCCAGACGTTGATCAATGACGGCAGACCGGACTCGCGAGCCCGCTGCATCGCGGGAGCGATGTCCTTCGGGTCGCGAACCTCTTCGCCGTAACCGCCGAGCATCTTGGCGAACTGGTCGTACGGGACGTCGCCGAGCGTGTTGCCGACCCGGCCGCGGTCCTTGCCGTACTTCGCTTCCTGGCCGTAGCGGATCTGGTTCATCGACGAGTTGTTGCCGACGACACCGACGAACGGCAGGTTGAAGCGGACCAGCGTCTCGAAGTCCCACCCGGTCAGGGAGAGGGCGCCGTCGCCGAGCAGCGCGACGACCTCCTTGTCCGGCCGCGCGTACTTCGCCGCCAGGACGAAGGGGATGCCGACACCGAGGGTGCCGAGCGGACCGGGGTCCATCCAGTGGCCCGGTGACTTGGGCTGCACGACGCCACCCGAGAAGGTCACGACGTCACCACCGTCACCGATGTAGATCGAGTCCTCGGTGAGGAACTCGTTGATCTCGTGCGCGAGGCGCAGCGGGTGGATCGGGTTCGCGTCGGACAGCTGACGGGGCAGCCGCTTCTCGTAGGCTGCGTCCTCTTCGCCTCGCAGCTCGGTGAACCAGTCCTTGCGGTCCTTCGCGCCGTTCTTGATCCGGCCCGACGCTGCCTGAGTGACTGCGGACAGCACGGCGCCGGGATCGCCGACGATGCCGAGGTCGATGTCGCGGTTGCGGCCGACGGTCCGGTAGTCCATGTCGATCTGGACCACGGTGGCCGCCTTGGGCAGCCGCTTGCCGTAACCCATCCGGAAGTCGAACGGGGTGCCCACGATGACGATCACGTCGGCGTTGTTGAAGGCGTAGCGGCGGGACAGGTGGAAGTGGTGCGGGTCCTTGGGTGCCAGGGTGCCGCGAGCGCCGCCGTTCATGAACGTCGGGATGTTCAGCGTCCGAGCGAACTCGATCGCGGCGTCCGATGCACGAGAGGTCTGCACCTGGCTGCCGAGCAGCACCACGGGCTTCTCGGCGCGGGTCAGGATGTCGGCGAGCGACTCGATCGCGGCCGGGTCGCCGGCGCTCTTGGTCGAGGCGCGGTACCGCCCAGCCTCGGGAATGGTGGCTTCCTCGATCGGTACGGAACCGTCGAGGATGTCACGCGGGATCTCGAGGAACGAGGGGCCCGGTGCGCCGTTGTAGCACTCGCGGAACGCCATCGAGACCATGTCGGCTGCGCGTGCGGTGTGCGGCACGGTCGCAGCGAACTTCGTGATGGGGGTCATCATGTCGACGTGCGGCAGGTCCTGAAGGGAGCCCATCTTGTGCTGGTTCAGGGCACCTTGGCCGCCGATCAGCAGCATCGGGCTCTCCGCGCGGAAGGCGTTCGCGACGCCGGTCACGGCGTCGGTCGTGCCAGGTCCAGCGGTGACCACCGCGCAACCCGGCTTGCCGGTGATGCGGGCGTACCCGTCAGCGGCGTGGGCTGCGACCTGTTCGTGGCGAACGTCGACGACGTCGATGCCTTCGTCGACACATCCGTCGTAGATGTCGATGATGTGGCCGCCGCACAACGTGAAGATCACGTCGATGCCCTCGGCCTTGAGGGCTTTGGCGACCAGATGCCCGCCAGAGATAGTCGTGGCGTCCTGCTCCGGTTCCGTTGCGCCCGCCTCGACGTTGGGCTCGGACACTGTTTGTGCCATCTGTGGTGTCATCTCCTGATCGGTAGCCGGGGTAAATCCGGCGTCCTGGTCGTTTGCATACGGTATGTGATGTAGCACTTCATTCATATCCCACTACCGGGACGATGTCCAGAAATGCCGGTCATGCGCTTGTCCATTCAGTATGTGATAACCCTTCTGCTTTCGCCTTTCCGCGGAGATCGGGCTCCTAGCTGATGACCGGAGGCCGGCCAGGCTGCTTCAGGAAGCGCACGATCGTCGCCGTCACGAGGCCGAGGAGGCCTGCCGCCACGAACAACCGTTCGTAGCCGACGGCATCGACCAGGAGCACCGCAACGCCCACTCCGACCAAGGCGCCGACAGCCTTCGCGCTGTACAGGATCGCGTGGTTCTCGAGCTGGCTGTTCTCGCCGAAGTACTCGAGGATGAGGTTCCCGAGAATCGTGTAGAAGGCACCCCCACCGACACCCGCCAACATCGCGCACAGCACGAAGGCCCAGGAGCTGCCGGCCTGTCCGGCCAGAGCGAGACCGAACTGGGTGAAGCCTTCGACCGCCAGGACGACGGCCAGCACTCTGCGGCGACCGAACTGATCGGAAAACCGGCCGGCCAGAGAGCGCCCCAGCCCGTTGACTGTCGCGAGTAGCCCCGCGGCAAGCCCCGCCACAACGAGCCCGAGGTCGGCCGCAACGGCAAAGCTGGGGATGAACGCGATCCCGAAGAGGGAGACCGCCGAGATCAAGGCCAGGATCAACCACATCAGCGGGAGAGCACCCGTCCGCATCGCCTCGCCCGGCGCGTAGTGGCGGATGGCAGGGCGGTTGTGGGGCAGGCTGGGATTCAGCTGGCGGTCCACTGCCCAGAGCTGGGCGTCGATCTCCGGTGGCCACCAGCGCGGTGGCGGATCCTTCAGCTGCAGGCCGGCGACCGTCACCACGGCGAGGGTCACGAGAGCTGCGACGTCGAGCACCACCGTCTGCCCGCGCTGCGACGAGAAGACCGTCAACAACAGGATGCAGGGCACTGCACCGAGCGCGAATCCGCCGGTGACGAAGCTCCGGGTCGCGACCCAGTTGTCCGGGAACCAGTTCGAGGCGGTCGTGATCGACGTCGAGTAGACCAGGCCGGCGCCCACACCACCCACGACTGCGTAGCCGACAAAGGCAGCGGCGTAGCCGTCGACGTGGGCCAACGTCAGGATCCCGCACGCGGTCAGTACTCCACCCAGAACGACCAGCGGGCCGGGAGGCGACGGTCGACGCCGATACATCCAGGCGACGGGAATCGACACCATGGCCTGGAACGCGACGAACAGGGCGAGCAGCCACATCGTCTCCTGCAGGCTCCAGCCGTGCGTGGCCTGCAGGCCCAGCGCCGCAACGCCGAATGCGTACTGGAGCAGGCTGATGGCCGCCATGCAGGCCCAGGCGAACCACGCCTGACTGCGACGTGAGTGACCGATCAGGTCCTCGGCCGGCTCACCGACGTGATAGACGCGACCGTAGTAGTCGCGCACCTCTCGCATCTCCGGACTTTCGGATGAGCTCATGATCCGCTCCCTTGCCTGCATACAGTATGTAATCCGTTGTACTCCTGTCACGGCGAGATGTCCAGAGGAAGACCCAGTCACTCCGATGCGGCCTTGTTCTTCCGCGTGGATACAGCATACAATCGCACACCATGGACCTCATGGAGTACCAAGCGAAAGAGCTCTTCGACAAACACGACGTGCCCGTCACTCTGGGCACCGTGATCGAGAAACCCGCGGAGGCCGAGGCGGCAGCCGAACAGCTGGGCGGACGCGTGGTCGTCAAGGCGCAGGTCAAGGTAGGCGGCCGAGGGAAGGCCGGCGGCGTCAAGCTCGCCGAGAACCCCGCCGAGGCGGTGGCCCGTGCCGGCGAGATCCTGGGCATGGACATCAAGGGCCACACCGTCCACCAGGTCTTGATCGCGCCCGCTGCCGACATCGCCGAGGAGTACTACTTTTCCTTCCTCGTCGACCGGTCGAACCGGTCCTACCTCTGCATCGCCAGCATCGAGGGCGGTGTCGAGATCGAAGAAGTCGCCCGCACGAACCCGGATGCCGTCGCGAAGGTCCAGATCGACCCGCAGACCGGTGTGGACGACGCCAAGGCTGCCGAGATCGTGGCCGCCACCCGCTTCCCCGAGGCGGTCGCCGACCAAGCGGTCGACCTGGTCAAGAAGCTGTGGGACGTCTTCATCAACGAGGACGCCAGCCTGGTCGAGGTGAACCCATTGGTCCGTCTCGGAGACGGCAGCCTCGAGGCGCTCGACGGCAAGGTCACGCTCGACGACAACGCCGACTTCCGGCACGAGGATCACGCCGGGTTCGAGCTCGAGACCGCGGCCGACCCGCTCGAGCAGGAAGCCAAGAACAAAGGCCTCAACTACGTCAAGCTCGACGGCGAGGTCGGGATCATCGGCAACGGCGCCGGACTGGTCATGTCGACCCTGGACGTCGTCGCGTACGCCGGTGAGAAGCACAACGGCGTCAAGCCGGCGAACTTCCTCGACATCGGAGGCGGCGCATCGGCGGAGGTGATGGCCAACGGCCTGCAGATCATCATCGGTGACGCGCAGGTCAAGAGCGTGTTCGTGAACGTGTTCGGCGGCATCACGTCCTGTGACGCGGTGGCCAACGGCATCGTGCAGGCGCTCGAGATGCTCGGCGACGAAGCCAACAAGCCGCTCGTCGTCCGCCTCGATGGCAACAATGTCGAGGAGGGGCGTCGCATCCTCGAGACCGCGAATCACCCACTGGTGACGCTCGCCGAGACCATGGACGGCGCGGCTGACCGCGCCGCCGAACTTGCCAGCCAGAACTGACGAGGGACGTACAGATCATGACTATTTTTCTCGATGAGAACAGCAAGGTCATCGTCGCCGGCATGACCGGCTCCGAGGGCAGGAAGCACACCCAGCGGATGCTCGCCAGTGGGACCAACATCGTCGGCGGTGTCACGCCCGGCAAGGGTGGGCAGTCGGTCGACTTCGAGGGCGCCTCGGTCTCCGTCTACGGCTCGTGTGCAGAAGCCGTGGAGGCCACCGGCGCGGACGTGTCGGTGGTCCTCGTGCCGCCGAAGTTCACCAAGTCGGCGGTCGTCGAGGCCATCGACGCGGGTATCGCTCTGGTCGTGGTGATCACCGAGGGAGTTCCGGTGCACGACACCGCGGCGTTCTTCGCCTACGCGCAGGCCAGGGGCACGACCCGGATCATCGGCCCCAACTGCCCCGGCCTGATCAGCCCCGGCAAGTCCAACGCCGGCATCACCCCGGCCGACATCACCCAGGCGGGCAGGGTCGGTCTGGTGTCGAAGTCCGGCACGCTGACCTATCAGATGATGTACGAGCTGCGCGACCTTGGCTTTTCCACCGCTGTCGGCATCGGCGGCGACCCGATCGTCGGGACGACGCACATCGACTGCCTCCAGGCGTTCCAGGACGACCCTGACACCGACGCGATCGTGATGATCGGCGAGATCGGTGGGGACGCGGAGGAGCGTGCCGCGGAGTTCATCAAGGACCACGTGACCAAGCCGGTCGTCGGATACGTCGCAGGCTTCACCGCTCCCGAAGGCAAGACGATGGGCCACGCCGGAGCCATCGTCTCGGGGTCCTCCGGCACGGCGCAGGCCAAGCAGGAAGCTCTCGAGGCGGTCGGCGTCAAGGTCGGAAAGACGCCGTCCGAGACCGCCCGACTGATGCGGGAGGCGCTCGACGAGATCCTCGTCTCGTTTCCCGGCTGACCGCCCCCTCACTTGACCGAGAACGACCGAAAGGACAGCACCATGCAGAAGATTGGCTTCATCGGACTAGGCATCATGGGCGGGCCCATGGCCGCCAACCTCGTCAACGCGGGTTACGAGGTCACGGGATTCGCGCGCTCGTCGAGCTCGACGGAGCGCCTCGAGAAGGCAGGCGCCAAGCCGGCCGGCAGCATCGCCGAGGCCGTCGCCGGGGCAGACGTGGTGATCACGATGTTGCCCGACTCCCCCGAGGTCAATGAAGTGGTGCTGGGAGAAGACGGCGTGCTCGCCTCTGCGGGGCCTGATCTGCTGCTCATCGACATGAGCACGATCGCGCCCGAGACCTCCGTTGCCGTGGCGAAGCAGGCTCAGGAGTCAGGCGCCCGAGTGCTCGACGCTCCGGTGAGTGGCGGCGAGCCTGGCGCCATCGAGGGGACGCTGTCGATCATGGTGGGCGGCGACGCGGAGACCTTCGAGGAGGCACGCCCGATCCTCGAGCACCTGGGCAAGACCATCGTCCACGTCGGCGAGCACGGCGCCGGACAGACCGTGAAGGCGGCCAACCAGCTGCTGGTGGCCGGGATCATCGGGCTGGTCAGCGAGGCCATCGTCCTGCTCGAGGCATCCGGAGTTGACGGCGAACGCGGCCTCGAGGTCCTGGCCGGCGGTCTGGCCGGCAACACCGTCCTCGATCGCAAGGCTGCCTCCATGCTGGCCAGGAAGTTCGAGCCTGGCTTCCGGATCGACCTGCACCACAAGGACATGGGCATCGCGCTGGCAACGGCGCGAACCGCGGGGGTCTCGCTGCCGGTCACCGGTGTGGTGTCCCAGCTCGTGGCCTCGGCACGCGCGATGGGTTACGGCTCACTCGACCACTCCGCGCTCCTGAGCGTCATCGAGTCGCTGTCCGGGCGGGACGACTGACCAAAGGTCTGTCTCAGGGTGCCGCAGCCGGCCCCGGCTGAAGGGCCGGCTCGGCGCTGTCGTTGCCGACCTTGGTGGAGAGCAGGTCGGTCACCGCGTGCACGGCGCGCAGCGTCGGCGCCGGAGTCTCGGTGAGGTCGGCCAGCTCGATCAGGGCCGAGAGAATGACATCGAGCTCCAACGGCTTGTCGCGCTCGAGGTCCTGCAGCATGGAGGTCTTGTGCTCACCGACGCGTTCTGCGCCGTCCAGGCGCTTGTCGACGGAGATGTCCGGGTGGCATCCGACCCCCGCTGCGATCTCGAGCGTCTCCTCCATCATCAGGCGGACGGTGGCGCGAGTGCCTTCGTGAGTCGCAATCTCGACCATGGTGGCGCGCGACAGGGCGCTGATGGGGTTGAAGGCGGCGTTGCCGAGCAGCTTGATCCAGATGTCCTTGCGGATGTCCTCCTCGACCGGGCACTTGAGCCCGCCGGCGATCATGGCCTCGCTGAATTCCGTGGTGCGAGCTGAGATGCTGCCGTCCGGCTCCCCGATCGAGAATCTCGTGCCTTCGAGGTGTCGGATCAAGCCGGGCCCCTCGATCTCGGTCGAGCAGTAGACGACGCAACCGACAGCGCGGTCGAGGGGCAGAGTCCGGGTGACCTCACCGCCGGGGTCGACCGACTCGATGCGGCGCCCCTCGTACGGTCCGGCGAGCTGGTGGAAGTACCACCACGGAATGCCGTTCTGTGCCGCGATGATGGCAGTGTCCTCGTGCAGCAGCGGAGCGATCAGTGGACCGCTCGACGCGTAGGAATTGGCCTTCAGGCCGAGGAAGACGTAGTCGACGGGACCAACCTCAGCAGGATCGTCGGTCGCGTGTGTGCGCGCAACGAAATCCCCCCGCGGGCTGAGAACCTGCACTCCGTTCTCGCAGATGGCGTCCAGATGTTCTCCACGGGCGATCAGGTGGACTTCCGAGCCGCCGCGATGGAGAGCGGCGCCCACATAGGCGCCAATAGCCCCTGCCCCTAGAACTGCAACCTTCATCGCCACTCCCCTCGTCAAGGTCTTCAGTGTTCTGTCTACTGTATGCGATGTCAAGGCAGGAGTGAAGATCGAGTCGCGTCCGAATGCTCGTCTTCCGCGTGAAAACGCGGAAAATCACGCCTGGAGCTCGTCCCGGGCGATCTGTTGCCCCAGCCGCTCGAGCAGCGGCGCAGCATCGGTCATGCAGCGGGAAACATCGGGTTCCAGGTCGGTCAAGGCGTACGCCGTGTCGATGCCGGCGCCGTGCAGGTCAGCGGGCGACAGCGTCGATGTTCCGCACACCGCCACCGCCCGAACACCGGCGGCAGCGGCTGCAGCCGCCACTCCGGCCGGAGCCTTGCCGCGCAGGGTCTGCGTGTCGAGCGACCCTTCACCTGTGACGACCAGGCGAGCGCCATCGAGACGATCGTGGAAGCCGACCAGATCCAGGACCAGGTCCGTCCCGGATCGCATGCTGCCGCCGAGCACCGCGAACCCGGCGAAGCCGATCCCGCCGGCGGCCCCAGCCCCCGGACGATCGGACAGGTCCGATCCAGTGGCCACGGCGACGGCTGCCGCCCACCGATGCATGGCCAGCTCCAGGAGCGCCACGTCGGCGGCGGCGGCGCCCTTCTGCGGGCCGTAGACCGTTGCCGCACCGGTGGGGCCGGTCAAGGGATTGTCGACGTCGCAGGCGACCACGACGTCGGTTTCCGCCAGTCCGGGATGCATCCCGGACAGGTCAACCGTGTCGACCGCCGCCAAGGCGGCCCCTCCGGCCGGCAGATGCCTGCCGTGAGCGTCGAACACGCGCGCTCCCAGCGCCTGTGCCAAGCCGGCTCCACCGTCCGTGCAGGCGCTGCCGCCGATACCGAGCACGATCGACGTGCAGCCCGCGTCCAGGGCTGCCGCGATCACTTCACCAGTACCCGTGCTCGAGGAGCGCAGCGGCTCGAGCCGTCCGTCCGGAAGCCGCCCCAGTCCGGAGACGTCTGCCATCTCGATGACCGCCAACCCGTCCCGGCGCGCATAGGCCGTCCGCACGGGTGAACCGGTGGGGCCGCTGGCGACGACAGGCACGCGGTCGAACCCAGCCGCCAGGGCCGCCTCGAGGGTCCCCTCTCCCCCGTCGGCAACCGGGATCGCGGTCGCATCGATGCCGCCGTCAACCGCCCGGAGACCACGGATCACGCAGTCGGCGACCTCCGGGGCGGAGAGAGAACCTTTGAACTTGTCAGGTGCGACCAGTACCTGGGTCACCGGCTAGCCGCGGAAGGCGACCGCGGTGGGGGCATCCTCACGGGTCTCCGCGAGGTCCTCGAACTCGTTGATGTTGTCGATCTCGGTGCCCATCGAGATGTTGGTGATTCGCTCGAGGATGACCTCGACGACGATCGGCACCTCGTGCTCGACCATCATCTTCTTCGCCTTCTCCAGCGCCGGAAGGATCTCGTCCGGCTCGAAGACGCGGAGCGCCTTGCAGCCAAGCCCTTCGGCCACCTTGACGTGGTCGACGCCGTACGCACCGATCTCCGGGGTGTTGATGTTCTCGAAGGCGAGGTCGACGTTGTAGTCCATGTCGAAGCCACGCTGGGCCTGACGGATCAGGCCGAGGTAGGCGTTGTTCACCACCACGTGGATGTAGGGCACCTTGTGCTGCGCCCCGACCGCGAGCTCCTCGATCATGAACTGGAAGTCGTAGTCACCCGAGAGCGCGACGATCGTGGCCTCCGGGTCGGCACTCGCGACGCCCAGCGCGGCCGGGACGGTCCAGCCGAGCGGACCCGCCTGGCCGGCGTTGATCCAGTTCCGCGGCTTGTAGACGTGCAGCATCTGCGCGGCCTGGATCTGCGAGAGGCCGATCGTGGACACGTAACGGGTGTCGGGACCGAACGCGGTGTTCATCTCCTGGTACACGCGCTGCGGCTTGACCGGGACGACGTCGAAGTTGGTGCGCCGCTGCATGGTGGCCTTGCGCTCCTGGCAGGACTCGACCCAGTCCGACCGGTCCGGGAGCGACCCCGAGGTCTTCTGCTCCCGCGCCACCTCGACGAACATCTCCAGCGCTTCCTTCGCGTCGGAGACGATCCCGTAGTCGGGCGCGAACACCCGGCCGATCTGCGTCGGCTCGATGTCGACGTGCACGAACGTGCGGCCTTCGGTGTACGTGTCCACGCCACCGGTGTGCCGGTTCGCCCAGCGGTTGCCGATGCCGAGCACGAAGTCGGACTCCAGCATGGTCGCGTTGCCGTAGCGGTGCGACGTCTGCAGGCCGACCATGCCGGCCATCAGCGCGTGGTCGTCGGGGATGGTGCCCCAGCCCATCAGGGTCGGGATCACCGGGACGTCGATCAGCTCGGCGAACTCCACCAGCAGGTCCGAGGCGTCGGCGTTCACGATGCCACCACCGGCGACGATCAGCGGACGCTCCGCCTCGGCCAGCATGGCGAGCGCCTTCTCCACCTGACCACGGCTCGCGGCCGGCTTCGCGACCGGAAGCGGCGTGTAGGTGTCGGGGTCGAACTCGATCTCGGTCAGCTGGACGTCGAGCGGCAGGTCGATCAGCACCGGGCCCGGTCGTCCGGACCGCATGGTCTGGAAGGCCTTCTGGAACGCGCCGGGCACCTGGCCGGCCTCCATCACCGTCACGGCCGACTTGGTGATCGGCTTGGCGATGGACGCGATGTCGACGGCCTGGAAGTCCTCCTTGTCCAGCTTCGCCACCGGCGCCTGGCCGGTGATGCACAGGATCGGGATGGAGTCCGCGGACGCCGAGTACAGGCCGGTGATCATGTCGGTGCCGGCCGGCCCCGATGTCCCGATGCACACGCCGATGTTGCCCGCCGCGGCCCGGGTGTAGCCCTCAGCCATGTGCGAGGCGCCCTCCACGTGGCGCGCCAGCACATGGGTGAGCTCACCCTGCGCGCGCATGGCCGCGTAGAACGGGTTGATCGCTGCTCCTGGCAGGCCGAACATGTGCGACACGCCTTCGCGTCGCAAGATCTCCACCGCTGCACGAGCGGCTGTCATCCGTGTCATGGCAAAACTCCTAGGACTTCAGTCGTTGCTGCGAAGGTCGCGTCGCAGCCAGATGAGGCTCTCCTCGGTCGTGCTGCTGGGCTTGTACTCCAGCCCGACCCAGCCGTCGTAACCGCCGGCGTGCAGGTCCTCCAGCTGGTGGAGGAGGGGCAGCGACCCGGTGCCGGGCTCGTTGCGGCCCGGGGCATCGGCGATCTGGACGTGCGCGATCCGGTCGGCCTGCGTCGCGATCACCTTGTCCACGTCGTCACCGTTGACGGCGAGGTGGTAGAGATCCGCGAGCAGTCCCACGTTGTCGACCCCGGCGTCACGCTCGACTCGGGTGATCACGTCCACGGCGTCGGCTGCGGTGAGCAGCGGGTACCTGTCAGCCCCGCTGACCGGCTCGATCAGCACCGTTCCCCCGATGGCGGCCGCGGCGTTCGCCGCGAGGGCCAGGTTCTCGGCCCCGAGGTCGTCCTGGGCGGCGGCGTCCACGCCGTCGGCTCGGTTGCCATAGAGCGCGTTGAACGCGCGGCAGCCGAGCCGCTCCCCGATCCCCAGCGTGACCGCGATGTTGTCGCGGAACTCCTGCGAACGCTCCGGCCAGGAGACGAGACCACGGTCACCGCCGGGCATGTCTCCCGCCGCGAAGTTCAGCCCGATGAGCTGGACACCCGCATCACGGATGGCTCGTTCGAACTCTTCCACCTCTGCATCGTCGGGAACCGCTGACTCGAACGGCCACCAGAACTCCACCGCATCGAAGCCGGCGTCCTTGACGGCCGCGGGTCGTTCGAGCAGGGGCAGCTCGGTGAAGAGGATCGAGCAATTGACGGCATATCGCGGGTTGCGAACGGTGGCGTTGTCCATGATCGCCTTCCAGTCGTATACGGCATACAATAGGTCGGTATGCCGAACTGGGTCAAGCGAGCAGCCTATGCTCCGGGTCAATCGGCTGCTTTCGGCAGCACCGCAGTGAGCGCGGGATCGAAGCTCACCTTCACGTCGTCGCCGGCCGTCATGGACGAGCCGTTGATCGGCATCCGTGCGAGCAGTGAGACGCTGCCCTCGAGCGCGACGGCCCGGTGTCCGGGCCCCGGCGTCACCCGGGTGATCCGCATGGGCATGCCGGGCGCATCGTCATCCACGATCCGCACACCGTTGGCGAAGACGGCGACCGTCACGGGTCCGGAGAGCTCGCGGGTGGTCAACCCTGTCCGCGCCTGGCCGACGAGCACGGTTCCGTCCGGTTCCACATAGGCATCGATGAGGTTTTCGTAGCCGACCAGCGCAGCGACTCTGGCATCGGCCGGAAACCGGTTGAGCTCGTCCGGCGGGCCGATCTGACGCACGCGCCCGTCGACGAGCACGACGACACGATCAGCGAGCCGCAGTGCCTCCTCAGCACGATGCGACACCTGGACCACGGTGGTCGTCCGGTCTGCGAGCGCCCGTTCGAGGTCGGCGAAGAACGCTGACCGCGCCTGGGCGTCGAGGCCCGCGGCCGGCTCGTCGAGCAGGAGCACGGCTGGGTCGATGGCCAGAGCCCGGGCGAGACTGACTCGCTGTTGCTCGCCTCCGGAAAGTGCACCCGCTGGGCGGTCCGCCAGGTGGGCGACGTTCAACCGCTCGAGGGCGGCAAGGGCGAGCTCACCGCGCAACGTGCGCGGGACCTTCCTCCACCGCAGCGGCAGCTCGACGTTGCGCCGGACGCTGGTGCTGAGCAGTCCTGGCCGCTGAGTCGCGTAGGCGACCCTGCGGCGCAGCTCCACCCCGCCGCGCTCCGTGCTGACGGCGTCAACGGTCACGTCGCCGGATTGCGGCGACTCGACGGCTGCGAGGAGACGCAGCAGGGTCGTCTTCCCGGCGCCGTTGGGACCGAGCACCGAGAGGTGCTCACCGCGACCGACGACCAGGCTGTCGACGCGGAGGACCTCCCGACCGCCGCGGACGTGCCGGACATCGGTCAGGGTCAGCTCCGCGCCCATGATGCCCCCGCCTGCTGGACCGACACGAGGAGAGCGTTGATGACGAATGCGAGTCCGAGCAGGATCGCGCCGTAGAAGATCGCGACACCGAACTCACCGCGACCGACGTTCTCGACGATGGCCGTGGTCATCACCTGGGTCTGGCCGTGGATGTTGCCACCGACGATGGTGGCGGAACCGACCTCCGAGATGGCATGGCCGAAACCGGCCATGGCTGCAGCCAGGAGCGGAAGCCTCGCCTCGATCCACAGGCGTACCACCAGCTGGGCACGGTTCGCCCCGAGTGAGCGCAGCTGGTCCGGAAGGTCCGGCGGGAGCAGCTGCAACGCGGCCATGGTGATGCCGGTGATCAGGGGTGTGGCGATCAGCACCTGCGCGATGATCATGCCGCGCACGGTGTAGATCAGGTCAAGGTCGCCGAGCGGCCCGCTGCGCCACAGGAGCAGTGCCACGGCCAGGCCGACGACGACCGTGGGTACGGCCATCCCGGTGTTGACCACGGCTGTCAGGAACCCGCGCCCCGGCAACCGAGCCAGCCCCAGTGCGGTGCCCAGGCCGATGCCGATCACCGAGGCGATGAGAGTTGCCGACAACGACACGTAGGCCGACCGCGCCAGCACCTCGTACAGCGGTTCGACCATCAGTTCCTCGCATCGGGCGCGAACAGCTGCTCGCCGTACTCCTCGACGCCGAACTTGGCAATCGTGTCCTGGACCGGTTTGTCGAGGATCCAGCTCGAGAACTCCTCGGCACAGCCGGTGTTGGTGCCTTCGTGGTCCACCACGATCACGTGGTAGCTGTTCAGCAGGTCGTCCGAGCCCTCGAACGCGATGTCAGCCTCCAGGCTCTTGGTGGCCAGGAAGGTGGCACGGTCCGACAGCGTGTAGGCCTGCTTCTGGTCGGCGACGGTGAGCGTCTCACCCATCCCCTGGCCGGTCTCGATGTACCACGAGCCCTTCGGTTCGACCCCCGCCTTCTCCCAGATCGACAGCTCCTTCGTATGGGTGCCCGAGTCGTCGCCGCGCGAGGCGAACGGCGCCTTCTCGTCGGCGATCCGGCTCAGGGCCGCGGCGGCGTCGCCGGCGTCGGCGACCCCTGCTGGGTCTTCAGGTGGCCCCACCAGGACGAAGTCGTTGTGCATGACCGCCTCACGGCTCGAGCCGTGGCCGTCCGCCATGAACTGCTCCTCGTCCTCAGGTGAGTGCACCAGCAGCACGTCGGCGTCTCCCTTGACGCCCATCTCGATCGCCTGCCCGGAACCGACCGCGACCGTCTTGACCACGCACTCGCTCTTCTTGTCGAACCGGGGAAGGATCTCGTCCAGGAGTCCGGAGTCCTGCGTGCTGGTCGTGGTCGCAAGAATCATGTTGCCGCTCGGGCCGGCAGAGGCCTCGGGCTCGTCGGAACCGCAACCGGCGACCGCCAGCAGGCTCACCGCCATGGCGGCGACGGCCGCTGCCCGCCTCACGCTGCGATCCTGACGTCGCCGCTGCGCTGAAGGTCGTAGCCGCTCAGGCCGGACACGCGGTCCTGGATGGCCGTGCTGGCGAGAACGTCGAGCAGCGGAGCCAAGAGACTCATCGACTCAGGTTCCAACGCCAGCTCGAAGTCCTCCCACTCGACTGGCAGGAACTCTGTGTCGACCGACTCGGCGACCGATCGGACCGCCAGCCCGGCGTCGGCGGCTCCGGTCGCCACGGCGACCGCGACACCGAGGTGCGAGTCGCACAGCTCGGCCTCCGGCGGAGGTACGACCCCGGCGTCGCGAAGCAGCCGGGTCAACAACAACCGTGACCCGGTGCCGGGTGGCCGCCAGGCCAGTCGTGTTCCTGTGAGGTCGGCGACACCTCGGATGCCCATCGGATTGCCCTTCGGCACGACGATTCCCTGCTCGCGGCTCCACAGGTGCACGAGCATCGCCGGCTGCCCTCCCAGCACCCTCCGAGCGAAGGAGTCGTTGGAACGGCCGGTCTGCGCATCTCGAAGGTGCACCGCGGCAGCGTCGACCACACCCTGCGCGAGCAGACCCAGGCCGGCCACACTCCCCCGTCCGCCGGCGGCTCGCTCGACGGATCTGCCGACAGTCGACAGCAGCAGGTCAAGGGCAGGGTCGTCGCTGCCGGACAGGCGCATCGTGCCGACGCGCGCGCCCATCACCATGGCCGCAGCGACACCGTCCGGACTCACGACTGCCTGGGCCCGGGGAAAACCGGTGATGACGCCTGCCTCGCGCAAGATCGTGTGCGCACGTGCCGCCGTTCCAGGCGAACAGCCCACCTGTTGTGCGAGGGACCGCACCGCCGGGACCGGGTCACCGGGGGCGAGTCGTCCGGCGACGACATCGGCGGCAATGCGCTCAGCAACGTTCTGTACCTTCTGTACCATAAATGCAGGATACAGTTTCGGCCGTTGCTACCTGATGCGACGCCCAGTCTCCTTGGTGCTGTACCCACCCAGGGCTTCGATCGATGCATGGAAGTCGGGCGAGTCCAGGAGCTCCCACAGCGGCGCCAGGAGCGGATCATCGAGACTGCCGGCCTCGACCACCAGGTCGTAGGGCTCCCGTGACACCGGTACGAAGTCCAGGTCGAAGGCTCGCGCCGCAGCCATGATGCCCAGCCCGCAGTCCGCGCGCCCGGCCGAGATCGCAGCGGCAACGGCCAGGTGCGTCGGCTCTTCCCGGGCATACCCGTTGACGGTCGCCGGGTCGATCTCGAGCTTGCGCAGCTCATGGTCGAGCAGCATCCGCGTGCCGGCACCACGCTGCCTGTTGACGTAGGACAGGTCCGCACCGTCCAGGTCGGCAAGCCCGGTGATGCCCCGCGGGTTTCCGGGCTGAACCAACAGCCCTTGATCGCGATGCACCAGGCGGACGACGGCCAGGTCGCGGTCGCTCATCATCTCGTCGAGGTAGGGCAGCGTGAACTCGCCAGTCGCCGGATGCAGGAGATGGGACCCGGCCAGGTGGCACAGCCCGTCGCGCAACGCCACGAGCCCGCCGAGCGATCCCACGTTGGTCGACACCAGGGTCAGCGTGGGATCCGCGGACCGGAGCGCCGTGGCTGCCAGGTCGATCACGAGGTCGTGCGACCCGATCGCGACGATCGTGCGCTCGATCTCAGGCAGCGGGCGGAGAAGCTGGACCTGGACCTGCTCTCCTGCATGGTGCCCCTCGACACCGGCCGGCACGAGCAGAAGCCCGTCCGCCCGGACGAGAGAGGTCAGCACGCCGGCCCCACGGGGAAGCGGTGACGCGACCACCTGACCGGCGACAGAGCCGAGGCGCACCCGCACCCAGTCGTCCATGCCCACCACCGAGGGCAGCTTGCGCGCGAGCCGGGCCGAGACGTCCGGGCGGTGGGGTGGTGACGCGCCCTCGAGAGCAGCGAGCAGCGGCAGCGCAAAGATGTCGAACGTCAGCGCAGCAGACACCGGGAACCCGGGGGCGCCGATGACCGGGGTGGCATCGACTGCGCCGAGCACGACGGGGTGGCCGGGCCGCACGGCGACCCCGTGCACGGCCAGGTCACCAAGCTCGTCGACCACTCGTGCGGTGTAGTCGTCGCGCCCGGCACTCGACCCGGCGACCACGATGACCAGGTCAGCGGCGGCCGCCGCCTCCCGCACCGACGCGCTGATCTGCTCCTGGACGTCGGGTTGGATGGGCGTCGCCCACGACTCGCAACCGGCCTCGCGCGCCTGCGCGACCAGCATCAGCGAGTTGGTGTCGAGGATCTGGTCCCGCTGTGGTGGTGACCCGACCGGCACGATCTCGTCCCCGGTGGGAATGACGGCGACTCGGGGCCGGCGGCGAACGACGAGCTCGGTGGCCCCCGCCGCAGCGGCCGCGCCGACATCGACCGGCCGCAGCCGGTGTCCCTCAGGCAGCAGCAGCTCACCGGCACTGACGTCCTCGCCGATCGAGCGGACATGCTGGTACGGCGCCACCGCGGACATGATCTCCGCGGCCTCGCCGGCGGGGGTCGTCACGTAGTGCACGTGCTCGCGCATCACGACCGCGTCGAAGCCATCCGGGATCGGGTCCCCGGTGTCCACGACCTCGTAGGCGTCAGGTTCGAGCTGCAGTGGCGTGGTCTGGGAGGCACCACCGGTGTCGCTCGCCAGGACCGCGATGCCGTCCATCGCGGAGGAGTCCCCGACCGGGGAAGATCTCGTCGCCCAGACCGGTTCGGCAGTGACCCGCCCGACCGCGTCCTCCAACGAGAGGCGTTCCGCCTCCAGGCGCATCGGGCAGCCGGCGGCAGTGCAGGTGTCCATCCAGGCCCGCAGAGCGGACTCGGCAGGGACATCGCTGATGAAAGGGCTCTCGTGCACGGGCCGTCACGCTACCGGTACATCGTCACGGTGACGTCCGACCCCGACTCGAGTCCGGTTGCTGCCTCCGGGATCACGACGTACCCGTCAGAGTCGGTGAGGATCGACAACAGCGCGGAAAACCCGAACAGCGGGGTGGCGACGTCGTCCCGGACCTGCACCTGCACCACGTCCAGACGACCCGCGGCCGAAGGGACGCTGCGCGACAGGACAGCAGACGTGGTCGGCTCCGCAGGAGGCCGGGTGATCCCGCCGACCAGGCGGAGAATCGGCAGCCCGACCAGGCGGAACACGACCAGCGCGGACAGCGGGTTCCCGGGGAGCCCGATCACCGGCACGTCGGAGCTCTCGGCCAGCAAGGTGGGCTTGCCGGGTTTCACCGCCAGCCCGTGGCAGAAGATGCCCGGTCCGCCCAGGGACTCGACCGCGGCGGTCGTCTCATCGCGGGCACCGACCGACGATCCGGCCGAGACGACGATGAGATCGCTGTCCTGCAAGGCCGATTCGAGCGTCTTGGTCAGCGCGTCGAGGTCGTCCGGCACGATCCCCCGAAGTGAAGGCTCGCCACCTGCCTCGGTCACCAGGGCCGCCAGCGCAGAAGCCGTGGCATCCCGGACCTGACCCGGCCTCAGCTCTTTGGTGCTGGGCGGCACCACTTCGTCGCCCGTGGAGATGATCGCCACCCTCGGTCGTGCACACACGACCACTTCGGCAACACCTGCCGCGGCCAGGAGCCCGAGGTCCTGGGCCCGCAACGGACGTCCCGCGGGCGCGATCTCCATCCCGTGGGCCACGTCCTCGTCGGCGCGGACGATTCCCTCCCCCACCGCGACCGGCCGGGTCACCTCGATCACGTCGGGAGTCGTGACCTGCGTGTGCTCGACCATCACCACGGCGTCGGCGTCGTCCGGAATGACACCCCCGGTCGGGATCTGGACTGCGGTGGCCGGGCGTACCGCAACGTCGGCGGCGGCGCCCATCCGCACCGCTCCGATCATGTCGAGGTACGCCGGGAGGCCGTCGCTGGCGCCGTACGTGTCAGCAGCGCGGACGGCGTAGCCGTCAACCGTGGACCGTGCGAATCCCGGGAGATCCGCGCCCGAGAGCACCGGAGAGGCCGGCACCCGGCCGAGCGCGTCCTCCCTGAGGACCGTCTCTTCACCGGTGCGTCGACTCGGCTGGAAGCCTGCCAACGCCTCAGACACCGACAGGGTGGTGAAGAACTCCTTACCACCCACCGGAGTCAGCCTTCATGCGTCCGAAGAGTCTTCGAGGTGCTCCGTCCGCGCGACTGCGCCGCCACGCTGACGACCCATCACGCTGACGACCGGACCCATGGCCACCTGGCCCAGTCCGCAGATCGAGGTCTTTCGCATGGTCAGCTCGAGCTCGAGGAGCCGCTCACGCCGCTCGTCGTCGAGCTCACCGCCGGCCTCGAGGGTGTCGGTCAGCAGTGCATGCGCCTTGGTGGACCCGACCCGGCAGGGAACGCACTTGCCGCACGACTCGTTGCGGAAGAACCGCAACACGTTGGTCGCGGCAGCCAGGGAGTCGGTGCCCTCGGCGACCACGACGACCGCGCCGGATCCGAGCATCGATCCGGCCTCGGCCAAGGGGTCGAAGTCGAGAGCCACGTCGAGGTGCTCCGGTCCGAGGAAGTTCGACGAGGCACCACCTGGCTGCACCGAGTCGAGCTCCCTGCCTTCGGACACACCCCCTGCCAGGTCCAGCAGGTCACGAATCGTGGTGCCCATCGGCACGCAGTAGACGCCGGGCTTCTCCACGTGGCCCGAGACCGCGAAGAACTTCAGCCCGTCGCTGTCGTTGACCCCCTGGTCCTTCCACCAGTCCGCGCCACGCGACGCGATGATGGGCACGTCGGCGAAGGTTTCGACGGAGTTCATCAGGGTCGGCTTGCCCCACAGGCCGAACACGCCAGGGAAGGGCGGCTTGTTCCGGGGTTCACCCCGGTGGCCCTCCATGCACTCGATCAGCGCCGTCTCCTCACCGAGGATGTATCCGCCGGGTGAAGTGAAGATGTCGAGCATCAGCCGGCGCCCGGTGCCCAGGACGTCCTCGCCGATGAGTCCTTCGCTCCGGAGACGTTCGATCTCGGCGTGCAGGACGGACTCCTCGGGGCCGTACTCGTGCCGGATGAAGACCCAGCCCTCCTCGGCGCCGGTGACGACCATGCCCATCAGCATTCCCTCGAGGACGAGGTGCGACTGCTCGGCCAGCAGCTGCCGATCCTTGAAGGTGCCCGGCTCGGACTCGTCCGCGTTGCAGATGGCGTACTTGACGCTGCCCTCGGTGCTGCGGACCAGCTCCCACTTCTTGCCGGTCGGGAAGCCCGCTCCGCCCATGCCTCGCAGGCCAGATTCCTTCAGGTTCTCGAGGACGTGCTCGTGCGTCATCTCTCCGGTGAGCAGGGCCCGAAGCGACTGGTAGCGCGGCTCGTCGGGCGTGTATGGATCGTTGGGCCAGCCACCGTCCGGCCCGTAGGAGACCGGTGCGCCGGGGTTCTCGTCGCCCTGACGCCGACCTTCCACGAAGCCGTCGACGTCCTCGACGCGGCCGGGACGCTCGTCGACGGTCGCTGCCGGCGCGATGTCACAGCGACCCGGGCACGAGATCTCGAGCAGCTCGACGTCCTCGGTGCCGTCGTACTTCTCGTGCAGCTCCTTGATCCGGTCCTCGGACCCCTTCAGCCAGCAGGTGAGGTCACGGCACACCGCGACGGTGACGCCCTTCGGCGGTTCGGTGCGGAAGTGCGGGTAGAACGAGACGAGTCCCTCGATCTCGTACAGCGGTCGCTTCTGCTCGCGCGACAGCGCCTCCAGCTCTTCTCGCGGCAGCCAGCCGTGCCGCTCCTGGATGGCCATCAGCATCGGGATCAGGCTCGGACCGCGGAAGCGTCCGTTGCGCGCCTCGACACCCGGGAGCGCCACCCACTTGCTTCTGGCTGTCACAGTCACCGTCCGCCACCTCCAACGTGGACGCTCTCGCGGTCGCCCGCCGGGGCGATGCGCACAGCGCAGAACTTGAATTCCGGAATCTTGCCCGTCGGGTCGATCTCGTCGATCGTGAGCAGGTTCGCCGCCGCCTCGCGGAAGTGGAACGGGATGAAGATGTTCCCTCGCGCCTCACGGTGGGAGACCTTGACGTTGAGCTCGATCTCTCCTCGGCGCGAGGCCACTCTGGCCAGCCCGCCATCGACGAGGCCCAGCTCGGCCGCATCCTCAGGATGGATGTACGCCTCGGGTCGCGGCGAGATCGCGTCGAGTGCGAAGGACCTGCGGGTCATCGACCCGGTGTGCCAGTGCTGAAGGAGGCGCCCGGTGTTGAGGACGTACGGGTACTCCTCGCTCGGAAGCTCCTTGGCCGGCAGCCACTCCGCCGGCACCAGGTGCGCCAGCTCGTCGGCGGTGTTGAACCGCTCGTCGAACAGGACCACGGTGCCGTCGGTGTGCTCGGGGTCGCTGTTGGGGTAGAGCTTGCCCTCGAGTCCGAGGTTGTCGTAGTCGAGGTTGGCGTAGTCCGCCATCAGCGGCACCATCTCCTCGAACACCTCGCGTGGCGACTCGTAGTGCCAGTCCAGACCGACGCGGTTGGCGATCTCCTGCAGGATCTCCCAGTCGACACGGGCGTCGCCGGGCGGGTCGAAGACCTTCCGGCCCAGCTGGACCCGCCGGTCGGTGTTCGTGTACGTCCCTGACTTCTCCAGGTACGACGAAGCCGGCAGGATCACGTCGGCGAACTCGGCCGTCTCGGTGAGGAAGATGTCCTGCACGACGAGGAAGTCCAGCTTGGACAACGCCTTGCGCACCTTGTTGATGTTGGGGTCGGACATGAACGGGTTCTCGCCCATCATGAACATGCCCCGCACCCCGTCGTCCAGGATCGATCCGACGATCTCGGTGACGGTGAGGCCGTTGTCCGGGTTGAGCTCGGTGTCCCATGCCTTCTCGAACGCCACCCGGGTGTCGGTGTCCTCGATCGGTCGATAGTTCGGGTAGAACATCGGGATCAGCCCCGCGTCGGATGCACCTTGCACGTTGTTCTGGCCGCGCAGCGGGTGCAGACCGGTACCGGGGCGGCCGACGTTGCCGGTGATCGAGCACATCGCGATCAGGCACCGAGCGTTGTCGGTGCCGGTCGTGTGCTGGGAGATGCCCATGCCCCAGTAGATGACTCCGGCCTTCGCCTCGCCCCACAGCCTCGCCACCTCACGGATCACGTCGGCGTCGACACCGGTGATCTTCGCCGCCAGCTCCGGCGGGTAGTCCGCCACCAGTGTGGCCAGCGCGTCGTAGTTGGAGGTTCGGCTCGCGATGAACTCCTGGTCCATCAGGCCGAGCCGGATCACCTCGTGCATGATCGCGTTGTAGAACGCCACGTCGGTGCCCGGCTTGATCCGGCAGAAGATGTCGGCGTGATCGGAGATCGTCGTCGCTCGAGCATCGATGTTGATGATCTTGGTGCCGTTGCGCTTGGCCTGCTTGAAGAACGAGGAAGCGACCGGATGGTTCGCGGTCGTGTTGCTTCCGGTGACGATCGCGACGTCGGAGTTCTCGATGTCGCCGTACGTCGTCGAGACCGCGCCTGAACCGACTCCCTCGAACAGCGCTGCAACGCTCGACGCGTGGCACAGCCGCGTGCAGTGGTCGACGTTGTTGCTCCGGAAGGCGGTGCGGATCAGCTTCTGGAAGAGGTACGCCTCCTCGTTCGAGCACTTGGCGGAGCCGAATCCGGCGATCCCGTCCGAGCCGCTCTCGGCATAGATCTCGCTCAGGCGCTTTCCGACGAGGTCGAGCGCCTCTTCCCAACTGGCTTCACGGAAGTGCGGCATCACTTCTTCGTACGGCACGAGGCCGCCCGGCTTGCGACCGCGCTTGCGGTCGGGTCCGGGCTGCCGCATGTCCTCGAGCACGTCCGCTGAGAGCGCACCCTTGGGGTAGGAGGAGTCGACCCGGATCAGAGGCTTGGTCAGCCGCTGCGGGGACGCCGCGTAGTCCCAGCCGTAGCGGCCCTTGACGCACAGCCGGCCCTGCGAGCCAGGTTGGTCGCGGCCCTCGGCGAAGGAGATCCCGCCGCGCTCGCGGTCGACGTAGAACGTCAGCGCGCAACCGACGCCGCAGTACGGGCAGACGGTGTCGACGGCGTCGAGCTCCTCCCGCGGCTGGATCGGGATGTTGTTGATCGGCTTGTTGGTGAGCGCGCCGGTGGGGCACGCCGACACGCACTCTCCGCAGGTGACGCACGACGACTCGCCCATCGGGTCGTTGAGGTCGAAGGCGATGCGGGTCGAGTAGCCCTTGCCACTGCGGCCGATGACGTCGTTGCCCTGGATGTCGTCACAGGCTCGGACGCAGCGGTCGCAGAGGATGCAGGAGTCGTGGTCGACGGCGATCACCGGATTCGAGGTGTCGGTCCCCCGCGCCGGTCCGGGAAAGAGGTCGTCGACGTCGGTGATCATCAGGCTGTCAGCCACGGCCAGCAGCTCGTTGTCGGCGGTGGTCGTCTGCTTGGGGTCCTCGTCCCGTGGCCGCTGGTCGTCCACGAGCAGCTCGGTGAGCACCTTGCGGCGGTTCACGATCTCAGGAGTCGCGGTGGAGACCTCCATGTCCGCCTCACAGGGCCGGATGCACGCTGCGGCATCGGCACGTCCACCCACGTCGACCACGCACATCCGGCAGACGCCGACCGGGTCGTAGCGCTCGTCGTGGCACAGCACCGGGATGTCGATCCCGACATCGCGTGCTGCCTCCCAGATCGTCGTTCCCTCGGGAACCGAGACGCTCTGGCCGTCGATGGTGAGCGAGATCGTGGGAACCTCGACCTCCGGTGGAGCGGGACTGGCGATGGTCATACTCTCGACTTCCTTCCAGGGATGGTGTGGACAAGCGGCCGTCCATCCGCGTCCAGTCCACGCTCGGCGTAGTACGTGTCGATCATGGCGCGAAGTCGTTCGGTCGGCAGTGTGGCGGTGCGTCCCGAGGCCAGCTCGAGCGGACTGTCGAGGAAGCGCTCAGGGAGCCAGTCATCGGCCGGCGTCCATCCCTCGCGGATGTTGAACGCTCGCTTGGCCTGCACGATGCGGCGCGCCGTGTCGCGCAATTCGGGCTCGTCGACGTCCCAGCCGGTGACCTTCGACAGCAGGTCAGCCCACTCCGCGAAGGGTTCGGTGAAGACACCGCGAAGGAACTTGCACAGGATCAGGGAGTCCATGATGGCGGCGCGGTCCTCGGTCTCGATCGCGGCGCGCACGTGGTCATCGGTCCCCCGCACCCGGTCGAGGCCCTCCTTGAGGTCGGCCTCGTAGGCGCCGGACCGGTTGTGGTCGGCCCCGCGAGCGTTGACCGCAAGCCCCAGCGCCATGGACTGCATGGTGCGCGGTTCGTAGCCCGGCATCTCCATGCCCTTGACATGGGGTGCGAAGTCGCCGGAACCCTGTCCGACCTGCTTCGAGGCGCGTTTCGAACCTTCGGCCAGAAGAGCGCCGACGCCGGTGCGGCTGCCGATCTCATCCAGCACCCGCAACAGCGCCTCGCCGTCACCGAACTTCAGCCACGGCACATCCAACAGGCCGCGGTCGACGCACTCCATCGCCCAGGCGATGGTGCCGCCGGCGGAGATGGTGTCCAGCCCGAGCGCATCGCACTTGGCGCTTGCGTCGAGTACCTGGTCGGGATCGGAGACCTCACACATCGGGCCGAGAGCGAACACGTTCTCGTACTCGACCCGGACCTTCTTGCCGCCCTTGGAGGCGTAGATGTGCTCGCAGCCGATCGTGCAGGAGGCGCAGCTGTTCTTGGTGACCGAGCGGCTCTCCGCCAGGTCCTCCGCTGACAGCATCGGGGCGTCGGCGAACGTGGACGCCTGGAAGTTGCGCGTGGGGAGCGTGTTGATCGCGTTGAAGGCCAACAGGTTGGAGAGCGTCCCGAGCTCGCGGTACTTCTCGGTCGCGGGGCCGAACGAGCGACCGCGCAGGTCCTTCGCTGCGGCCAGCACTGCTTCCTGGTCGGCGATGGTGACACGACGGCCGCCCTTCACCGCGAGAGCCTTGATGTTCTTCGAGCCCATCACCGCGCCCAGACCGCCGCGCCCCGCGTGCCGACCGTCGTGGGAGATCGTCGCGTAGCGCACGAGGTTCTCACCGGCCGGACCGATGCTGGCCGCCCGCCATCTCCGGCCGTAGCGCTCACGAATCGACTCTTCCGCGTCCGATGCAGACATGCCCCACTGCTCGGACGCATCCACGAGCTCGACGCCCTCTTCGTCGACGAGCAAGGTGGTCGGTGTGGCCGCTCGCCCCGTGAGCACGATCGCGTCGTGCCCGGTGAACTTGCCCGCGATGGCGAAGTGGCTCGATGCCAGCGCATCGGTCAGCAAGCCGGTGAGCGGGGACTTGGCGACCACGGCGAACTTGGCACTGGTGGTCAGGGGCGTACCGACGAGCGGTGAGAACGCAAAGGCGAGCGGCGCTTCCGGAGCAAGCGGGTCCACGCCGGCCGGTCCGAGCTCGTTCATCAACCAGACCCCGAGACCGGCACCGCCGAGGAAGGAGCGCAGCACATCGTCGGACAGCGGCACGGTCGTGGTGGAACCGTCCGTCACATCCACGACGAGCGCCTGGCCGAAGTAGCCACCTGGTGGCGTCACCATGCCGCTCACCCGCCCGCGTCCGCGGAGATGAACGACACGATGTCACCGCGCATCAGCGGCACTCGGCCGTCGCCGCGGATCTGGTCGCCGTTGAGTGCGGCCACCACATGGCCGTCGAGCTTCAGCCCCATCTGGTCTGCAGCCGAGGCGAGGTTTGCGGCGCGGATCGTCCGTCGCCCGCGACCTCCGCCGCTCTTCGCCAGGACGCCGAACCGCTCGACGACGATCTCGGGCGCGACTCGCGCGCGTGCCTCGCGGTACTCGTCGGGCAGATTGACGTTGAGGACGGAGTCGAGGTCGGGGTCGGCCTCGGCCAGCCGCACATCAGACAACAGATCCGCGTCGTCGAGCTGCCGCACGATGCACTCCTCGAACAGGTGCGCCGGGCGCAACCGGTCGGCCTCGAGCAGCTTCTCGATCCGCGGGGCGAGGTCGGTTCGATAGCCGGCTGCCATCGGCTGCCGGTATCCGTGGACGAACGGGAGGACCACGTCAGGGGGCTCCGCATCCGGCTTCGTGGCGTCGGGCTCGAAGCCCCGGAGCACGGCAAGCACGAAAGCGGCGTGCAGGAACGGCAGATCGGTCGAGCAGACGAAAGCGGTATCGGAGTGCTCGGCTGCAGCCGCCAGTCCGACCGCGAGCCCCTGCATCGGCCCACGACCTTCCTCCAGGTCGTCACAGAGAACGACCTTGGGATCCAGCTCGGGCAGCTCCTGGGCGGGTGCCCGCACCACGATGACCGGGCCTTCAACGGAGCGGCCGACCACCCCGGTGACGTGGCGCAGCAAGGTGGACCCGTGCCACTCCAGCGCTGCTTTCGCCGTCCCCATCCTGGATGAGCGGCCACCCGCAAGCACGATCCCCGCCGATGCACTCATACCGTAGACGGTATACCGTCCGTCAAGATCGCCATCACCGCCTCCTGGCCCGAGCCGACAGTTCATTTCAGAGGTGTCTCGTCGCGCTCGTCGGACCCCACCATCGTACGTCCGTCACGTGGGCCACGCGCGATGGCGAAATCCGTCTCCAGGGCGCTTCACCACCTGGCGAACAGCGACGCCAGCGGTACTGTGCGCGCGTGACCTCGTCCGACCCGCGGCCGCTCCCCCACGATCCCGACCTCGAGGTCGACGAGAGCTCTGACGGCACACCGCTCGTCGTGCATCTCACGCCCACCTTCATCGGCCTCGTCGCACTCGGCGGGGCGGCTGGGTCGCTCGCCCGTCATGGCGTCGAGCGGCTGCTCGGGACGTCGGACGGGCTGCCGGTCGGCACGCTGACGGTCAACCTCGTCGGGGCATTCCTCTTGGGTGCTCTGCTGCAGTGGTTGGCCACCCGCGGATCGGACGCCGGCCGCCGCCGCGCGGCTCGACTGCTGGTGGGCACCGGGTTCCTCGGCGGCTTCACCACCTACAGCGCGCTCGCGGTCGAGGCGGACGGCCTGCTGCGCGACGGCCGGGTCACGCTCGCCCTGGTCTACGTGCTCACCACTGTCGTGGTCGGCCTGCTGGCGTCCCTGGCCGGCGTGCTGAGCGCGCGGGCGGCGGCGTCGTGATCCCGCTGCTGATCGCTCTTGCGGGCGGGCTCGGAGCGGCGTCACGCCTGGTGATCGACGGGCTGGTCCGCGATCGGCTGCGATCGACGTTCCCGTGGGCGACCGTCCTGATCAACGTCACCGGCTCGTTCCTGCTGGGCCTGCTGGTCGGCCTGGGAGCGGGCGACCACTGGCAGCAGGTCGCGGGCACGGGCTTCCTCGGCGGTTACACCACGTTCAGCACGGCGAGCTTCGAGACCGCCGGCCTCCTGCTCGACCGCCGTCCGTTGGCCGCGGCGGTCAACGGGCTCGGCGTCCTCGTGGCGTGCGTCGCCGCGGCATCGTGCGGCTACACGCTCGGACGGCTCTGAGCCGGGTTCAGTCCCGCGCCGGCTCCAGCTGAGGAGAGGTGAGGGACGCCTGGCAGCGCCCAACGGGCTCAGCGGTCATCGCGGTGCTTCGAGGCAGACCGATCCAGGCCGCGATGCCGCCTGTGAAGAACATGCCGGAGCAGATCAGCATGCTGACTGCGTACCCACGATCCAGCGCGGCCGGGTCCCCGATGGCGTTCTGCGGGAGCCCTGCGAGGAGCGGCAAGGCGGCGACCACCACCAGGCCAGCGGCCCTGGCGACACCGTTGTTCACTGCGCTCGCGATGCCGGCACGGCTGGCCGGGACGGCACCCAGCACCGTCGACGTGATCGGCGGCGTGACCAGCGGAATCCCGACGCCCAGCAACGCCACCACGGGAAGCACATGCGTCAGATAGGTCGTGCTCTCGTCGATGCGGATCGCCAGCAGCAACGAGACGGCGCACGTCGCCGAACCCACGACGAGCGGCATCCGGGCGCCGTACCGAGACGTCAGCTGGCCGCCGTAAGGCGAGAGGACGAGGGTGAGTGCCGTCAACGGCAGCAGCGCAAGCCCGGACGCGAACGGGGTGTAGCCAGCAGTGATCTGGAGCTGGATCGGCAGCAGGAAGAACACGCCTGCCAGTCCGCCGTACGCGAAGAAGCTCCCGAGGTTCGCCACGCTGAACGCCCGGGACCTGAACAGGCCGAGTGGCATCATCGGCGCCGAGCTACGGTGCTCGACCACCAGGAAGGCGGCGAAGAAGGCCAAGCCGATCAGACCGACCGACGTCGCCACCTCGGCGTTCGAGGTCTCGGTCAGCGCATACGCCAAGCCCGCCAGGGCGATCGCAGCGAGCAGGGCACCGGCAACATCGAACCCACGGGCACGCTCGACTCCACGTGATTCCGGTACATGCATCACCAGCAGGACTCCGAGGACCACGGCCAGCGGAACGTTGATGAAGAACACCCAGCGCCACCCGGCCGCATCGACGAGCCCGCCGCCGAGCAGCGGTCCGGCCGCGCCGGCCACGCCACTCATGCCGGCCCACCAGCCCACGGCTCGGTTGCGATCGTCGCGATGGAACGACCCTTGGATCAGGGCGAGCGAGCCGGGAACGATCAGCGCTCCACCGATGCCCTGCAGTGCCCGCGCGACGATCAACCACTCCAGGTTCGGCGCCACGCCGCACAACAGCGAGGCGATACCGAACCACGCCATCCCCACCAGGTAGACGCGACGCCGACCGAACCGGTCACCCAGCGCCCCGCCGAGCAGGATGAGCGCCGACAGGGCGAGGGTGAAGGCGTTCACGGTCCACTGCAGACCAGCCATCGACGCACCCAGGTCCGCACCGAGCGCGGGCAACGCGACGTTGACCACGGTGCCCTCGAGGAGCACCAGACCCGAACCTGCGGCCGTGACGACAAGAACCCATCGTCCGGCCGGCTCCGACAATCGAAGCGGGGAGCTCATGGGCCCTTGCGTCATGCGTTCTTTGCGGCCTCGATGGCTTTCTGCAGGTCGGGGAGCTGCGGAACAGCACCGCCCTGGGCTCCCTTGACGTCCTTGCCGTCGATGCGAACGGTCGGCGTTCCGGTGACCTTCGCATCACGCGACGCCTCGGTCGCCTCGAGGACCCAGGGGATGAACTTGCCGGTGACCACGCACGACTCTGCGGCTTCGCCACTGACCCCGCCCTGCTTGAGGGTCTCGACCAGCGCCGTGTCCTCCGGACCGGCGCTCTGCTCCTCCGGCTGGTTGGCCCAGAGCAGGTTGCTGACCTTCTTGTACGCCTCGCCGCCGCCGGAGTTGTAGGCGCACAGCGCCGCCGATGCGGCCCGCCTCGAGTACTGGTTGGGGCTGGCGCGGTCGAGGAACGCGAGCAGGCGGTACTCGATGGTGATGTCGCCGTTCTTGACCGCCTCGTCGAGGAAGGCTCCGTTGGCCTGCTCGAACGCCTTGCAGACGGGGCACTGGAGGTCTTCGTAGATGACGACCTCGACCGGGTCCGTCGCGGCCTCGCCGCCGGCGTCCTCCGGGGTGAAGTTGATGCCGTACTCGCCGGTTGCGCCCTTCGGCGTGACGACGTCGGTCTCCTTCGCGCGGGAGTCGCTCGTGGTCTTGATGGCGTAGCCGCCGACCGCCACGAGGGCGAGCACGATCACGACGATGGCGATCGTGATGAGGTTCCGCTGTTTGCGGTCGGCCTTCTCGCGCTCCTTGCGCATCTGTTCGGCTCGGGCAGCACGCTGCTGACGTTCGTTGCTCACGGAGGGGAGCCTACCGACCCATCCGAAGCGGACATGAACCCCCGGTACTAGGGTGGCTCGACGTGAACGACAAGCTGGTGTGGATCGACTGTGAGATGACGGGGCTGTCGCTGGAACATGACGCCCTCATCGAGGTCGCCGCGCTGGTCACCGACTACGAGCTCAACGTGCTCGGCGACGGCGTCGACCTCGTCGTCAAGCCACCGGCGGCCGCACTCGAGCAGATGAACGACGTCGTCACCCGCATGCACACCAGCTCCGGCCTGTTGAAGGAGCTGGACGCCGGTCTCACGCTGCATGAGGCCGAGAAGCAGGTGCTGGACTACGTCCGGGAGTTCGTGCCCGAACCGCGCAAGGCGCCGCTCGCCGGCAACACGGTCGGCACCGACCGGACGTTCCTGGCCCGGGACATGCCCGAGCTCGAGGCCTGGATGCACTACCGCGTCATCGACGTCTCCTCGATCAAGGAGCTCACCCGTCAGTGGTACCCCCGGGCCTATTTCGCGGCCCCGGACAAGGCGGGCAACCACCGCGCCCTGACCGACATCAACGAGAGCATCGACGAGCTCCGCTACTACCGCAAGGCCGTGTTCGTGCCCCCTCCCGGACCGGACACGGAGAACGCCAGAGCCCTTGCCGCAGAGGTCGAAGACGGCACCGAGGGCGGCACTGAGCAGCGCTAGCGCTGCGTTAGACTCATCTTCGCCGTGTCGGGTGAGAGCCCGGCACGCGTGGTGGGCGTAGCTCAGTTGGTAGAGCACCGGCTTGTGGTGCCGGTGGCCGCGGGTTCAAGTCCCGTCGTCCACCCTGTGTCAACTCATGGGGAACCCCCGCACACGAGTCATCGTGGCGGGGGTTTTCCCATGCCCAACTCAGCGGCGCAGCTCGATGTCCCCGGAATCGCTGTCGACGCGCACGATGCCCTTTCCCCGGGGCATGTTCTCGAACGCCGACTTGACGTCACCGCTGCCCGACTTGACCGTGACGGCGTACTCGATCTCGCCGATCGGGATGCGGGCGAAGATGTCGCCGCTCTTCGTGCGGGCCTTGAGCGCGAACGGCTGGACGGCGAAGTTCGCGTCGATGTCGCCGCCGTCGGCTCGCGCCGAGAACTCCTGCACCCGCAGGCCGCTCCCACGGATGTCGCCACTGCCGGTGGCGATGGTCACGACACGATCGCGAAGACTGTTGGCGCTCACGTCGGCGGAGTCGGTGGCGACGAGCACCGGCAGCTTCGGCGGAACCGCCACCGTGACGACGACGCCGCAGCCGGGCGACAGCCAGTCCATGCAGGTGCCCACGACCTCGATCTCATTGCCGCGGCGACGGAGCTCGTACTTCGTGTCGATCACGCCACTCCTGACCTTGGCCCGGATCACGATGTCGGAGCTCGTGCCCTCGACCAGGAGGACGTCGGCATCGGTGGAACGGATGGCCAGCTGTGGCTCGTCACCAACGTCGAGACGATTCGCGGCCATGCGCGTGCTCCCCGAAGCGAGGGAGGTCACGACACCCACGCCGAGAATGATCGCCACGATGACGACGGTCAACAGCACCGTGACCAGGGTGCGCACCGAGGGTGGGCGCGCTTCGTCCGGATCCCGGTGCCGGTACTCGGCCATCAGACCTGCGCGCCGGCCTGGGAGACGGGGACGACGTCCACGGCGCCCATGCGAGCCGCGTCTGCGGTCTCGTCGTCGGGCATCGTCTGGCTCTCGCGCTCGGCCTCGACTCGTTTGAGGTAGTGGTCGACCTCGTTGTCGCGCTGCTCGGCGCTCCACCCGAGCACGTCGCCCATCAGGGTGGCGACCTCCGCGGCGACCTCGGTGCCACGGTCGAACGTCTCGATGGAGATCCGGGTGCGGCGGGCGATGGTGTCGTCGAGGTGGCGGGCCCCTTCGTGCGACGCGGCGTAGACGACCTCGGCGCGCAGGTAGTCGTCGGCTCCGGTCAGGGCCTCGCCGAGGTCGGGCTGTTCGGCGATCAGGTCGAGCAGCTCGGTGATGAGTGAGCCGTAGCGGCGGAGCAGGTGCTCGACGCGCCCGATGCCCAGCCCACTCTCGGCGGCGAGCTTCTGCCGCTGGTTCCAGACCGCCTCGTACCCATCGGCACCGAGCAGCGGGACGTCCTCGGTGCAGCACTGGGGCACCTTGCGGTCGTGGATGGTCGACATCGACTGCACGGCCGCGTCGACGGCGTCCTTCGCCATGATGCGGTAGGTCGTGTACTTGCCGCCGGCAATGACGACCAGCCCGGTGACGCTGGTCGACACGGCGTGCTCGCGGGAGAGCTTGCTGGTGGCCGCGTCCTCACCGGCCAGCAGCGGGCGCAGGCCGGCGAACACGCCTTGCACGTCCTCGTGCGTGAGCGGCTGGACCAGCACCTGGTTGACGTGCTCGAGCAGGTAGTCGATGTCGGAACGGCTGGCCGCCGGGTGGTCCTTCGAGAGGTCCCAGTCGGTGTCGGTGGTGCCGATGATCCAGTGACGTCCCCACGGGATGACGAACAGCACCGACTTCTCGGTACGCAGGATCAGGCCGGACTCGCCGCGGATGCGGTCGCGCGGCACCACGAGGTGGATGCCCTTGGACGCCCGCACGTGGAACTGCCCGCGCTCGCCGGCCAGGCCCTGTGTCTCGTCGGTCCAGACGCCGGTGGCATTGATCACCTGGCGGGCGGCGACGTCGATCTCGTCGCCGGTCTCGAGGTCCTTGACGCGAGCTCCGGTGACCCGGTCGCCCTCCCGGATCAGGGCGACGACTCGGGTCCGACTCGCCACGTGGGCGCCGTAGGCGGCGGCGGTGCGCGACAAGAACATCGTGTGGCGCGCATCGTCGACCTGGCCGTCGTAGTAGTGCAGGGCGCCGATCAGGGCGTCCTTCCTGAGCGCCGGCATCAGGCGGCGGGCGCCGCGGCGGCTGAGGTGGCGGTGGCGCGGCACACCGCGCGAACGTCCGGACAAGAACGCCATCGAGTCGTAGAGGGCAACGCCGGAGCCGGCGTAGAGGCGCTCCCAGATGCGGCGCGTGAGCGGGTAGATGAACGGCACCGGGCGGACGAGGTGCGGGGCGATCTTCTCCAGCAGCAGGCTCCGCTCCCCCAGCGCCTCGGCGACGAGGCGGAAGTCGAGCATCTCCAGGTAGCGCAGGCCACCGTGGATGAGCTTGCTGGACCGGCTCGACGTTCCCGAGGCGAAGTCGCGCGCCTCCACCAGACCGACGCTGAGGCCGCGGGTGGCCGCGTCGAGCGCAGCACCGCCGCCGACCACGCCACCGCCGATGACCAGGATGTCGAGCTGCTGTGAGCCCATGGCGGCGAGGGCAGCCTCGCGGTTCTGCGGAGACAGGGGGACCGATCGCATGGGCTTAGTCAACCAAAGATGTCCTATTCGCCGATTCCGGCGTCCCGAGCCATCGAGACGGCCTCGGCGCGCGTGCGGGCGTGCAGCTTGGCCAGGACGTCGCTGACCCGGTTGCGCACGGTCTTCGGGGAGAGGACGAGGCGGCGCGCGATGGCCGTGTTGTCGTGTCCGCGGGCCAGGAGATCGAGCACCTCCCGTTCGCGCGTGGTGAGCTGCGGGAACGGCTGGGCCGAGCCGACCGCCTGCCCGCCGGAGGCGAAGAACGACATCACGTGCTCGGCGACGCGAGGGCCGAACACGGCCTCTCCCCGGGCCACGGCGAGCACCGCCCGGTGGAGGTCGTCCGAACCAGACTCCTTGAGCAGGTAGCCGTTCGCGCCCATGCGCAGGGCGGCGAACACCGAGTCGGCGTCCTCGTCCATCGTCAGCACGAGCACGCGGGTGTCGGGGTGACCGGTGCGGATGCGCGCGGTGGCCTCGAGACCGTCCATGCCGGGCATGCGCAGGTCCATCAGGACGACGTCAGGAGCGTGCTCGCGCACGGCGAGCGAGGGCCTCCTCGCCGTCACCGGCCACAGCCACGACGGAGACGTCGTCGAGGTCGTCGAGCACGGCGCGCATGCCGGCGAGGAACACCGGGTGGTCGTCGACGATGATACGGTGCATCCGGTGACGGTCATGGCGTCTCCAGCGGGAGCAGGGCGCGCACGATCGTGCCGCCACCGGGCCGGCCAGTCACGTCGAGCCGGCCGCCGACCTCCACCGCTCGCTCCCCCATGCTCATCAGGCCGAGGCCGCCGTGCGGTCCGCGCCGGGATGCCACGCCCGTTGTCGCTGACGCTGACGACGAGGCTGCCGGCCTCGACGCGGGCATCGAGATGGATGCGCCCGGCCGCGCTGTGACGCACCGCGTTGGACATCGCCTCGGACGCGATCGCATAGGCCGCGACCTCCACGGCGGCCGGCAGGTCGCCCCACGCGTCGTCGATGGACACGGTGCACTCGGGCACGTCGAACCCGTCGACCAGGCGCCGCAGGGCGCCCGGCGAGCCCGACGTGGTCGAGCACCGGCGGCCGAGTCCGTGGGTGACCGCCCGGACGTCGCCGACGACGTCACGCAGTCGCTCGCGGATCTCCACGGCTCGATCATGCAGGTCGGGCGGGCCGGACGACATCCGCCGCGCCAGGGCGTCCATCTGGTGTGCCGTGCCGGCGAGTGCGGGACCGACGCCGTCGTGCAGGTCGGCGCGCAGCCGGCGGCGCTCCTCCTCGCGTGCCAGGACGATGCGGGCCCGGCTCTGGGCCACGTCGTCGACGAGAGAGGCGGCGTAGGCGAGCGTGGCGGCACGGCTGCCGACCTCGGCGATGGCCGCCTTCTCCTCGGCGGAGAACCGCTCGCCGGCCTTGCGGAAGCCGGCGTGCAGCTCGCCGACCTGCTGGCCGAGTGCGAAGACCGGCTCGGTGTGCCAGCTCGGCCACCGCCTCCCCGGACGTGACCGTCAGGGCTCCGTCGAAAGCGACGTACGGGAGACGAAGCGCGTCTCGCAGCGCGTCGACCAGCCGCTGCAACGCCTCCTGCGGCTCGCTCGCCGGCGCGACGTGGCGCCCGACCCGGGCGACGACCGCGTACGGGTCGCGGCGGTGACCGAACAACCACCGGTCGACACCGGCCTGCACGAAGCTGCGGCCGCTCGCCGCCACCACCGCGACCACCGCGACGAGCGTCGACGCCGAGCGTCGAGGACGGCGCCACGCTGCCGACCGCCACGACGATGCCGAGGTACGCGCCGACCACGACCGTGCTGAGCAGCGACGAAGACGATCGTGCGGTTGAGCGCGAACTCGACGTCGAAGAGCTGGTGCCGCACCATCGCCACGGCGATCGCGAGCGGAGGGGCGGCCAGGCCGATCGCGAAGACGATGTCCCCGCCGACATCCCTGCTGGTGAACGGATCGAGGAGCGCCAGAAGCAGGACGATGCCGCCCAGCGACAGCCACTGCAGCTGTGCCCGCTCTGCCCCGACCGCTCGACGCGCTCGGACGCGAAGGCTGGCAATGCCGAGTGCGGTCGCGCCGAACAGGCAGACGATCGCGCCGACGAGGGTCACATACTTCCAGGGGTCGCCGAGGAATCCGAGCGGGTTCGTGACGCCGGGCACCATGTCGGGCTCGATACCGCTGAACATCCGGACGACCGTCGTGACTCCGGCGAGGGCCACGAATCCGACGACCACAGGGCGCCAGCGCGGCGTGGCCGGCTGGCCGTCAGGGAACAGCAGCAGCACGAACGGCAGGACGAAGAAGTACGGGACGAAGCCCCAGGCCGCGAACCACAACAGCGCATCGGTGCCGAGCATCGGATCGGGACGGACCAGCGCCGACCACGCCGCGATCGTCGCTGCCAGCAGGTACGGCCCGATGAGCGAGGCGATGAGCAGTCCCCAGCCCACCGCGTTGCGCGGACGCGACCGCACGACCGCGGCTCCGGCCACCGGGTAGATGGTGCCCAGCACGACGTCGCTCCACGCCAGCGGCGGGACGTTCACGCCGGCGAGCAGCCGCGGGTGCAGCACGACCGCCGCGATGCAGCAGGCGACCGAGAAGGCGGCCGAGACCCGCGGCGACGCCGCTCAGGACCTGGTCAGCGTGCTCGCACCCGTTGAAGCATGCGCTCATCCTGCCTCGGCCGGAGCGTCCCCGGACCGTCCTCGAGGAGATTCCCGGGCAATGGGGGCAGGTGTCCCTCGTGCCCGGGACACGTCCCCACCCACGATCTCGTCATGCCCTCAACCCGGGCACCCCCACAGAAAGAGGAAGAACCATGAGCACCATCCATCCCGAGGCCGCCGGCCTCACCGCCGACCGCCTCGCGTCGACGACCTCGCGGAGCCGCTGGCCGCTGATCGGCACGGTCACCGGCATCATGGGTTTCGTCGCCACCCTCATCACCGACATCCACGTCGACGTCGGCACGAAGCAGGCCACTGCTGACGTGATCGCCGACATGAGCCGGACGAAGGCGCACGCCAGCCTCGTCGTCGGCTACCTGACCGTCGTCCTGCTCGTCGTGCTGGCGGCCACGTGGCGCCGTCACGTCGAGGCCCGCGTCGCGTCGAGCACCGCCGCCCGCGTGGTGTCGAACGGCCTGGTGATCAGCGCCGCCGTGCTCACGCTCGGCTACGGCTGGAAGGGTGCCATGGCGGTCTACCTGCCCGGCGGCCTGAACGGCAAGACCGGCGGCTTCGACCTCGACGGTCTGTACATCATGTACGTGATGAACGACTTCGCCAGCTACATCGGCTGGCTCGGAGTCACGATCGCGCTCGGTGCCATCGCCTGGATGGCGTTCCGCGATCGCACGGTCTCGCGCTGGATCGGCGTCGTGTGCCTGGTGCCGGTGCTCGCCGTGACCGCGTTCGCCGTCGCCACCGGCCTGCCCGGCTTCCCGGGCGTCGTGTCGCCGCCGTTCATGGCGATCGCGTTCGCCGGACTCGCGTTCGGCAAGAGCACGATCACGCGGTAGGTACTACTC
>CAWIWE010000016.1:0-25344 GCA_963839625.1 uncultured Actinomycetota bacterium
CTATCCAATCAGGCGAGACGCGTGGCGTCAGACATCATCCTCGACCCAGTCGAGGGTGCGCTCGACCGCCTTGGCCCACTGGGCCCGGGCGGTCTTGCGCTGGCCGTCGTCCGACGCCGGGTCCCAGCGGGAGTCCTCGGCCCAGTTGTCGACCAGCTCGTCCGTGCTGGACCAGAAGCCGACCGCGAGCCCGGCGGCGTAGGCGGCGCCCAGCGCGGTCGTCTCGGCCACGACGGGCCGACTCACCGGGACGCCCAGGATGTCGGCCTGGATCTGCATGCACAACGCGTTGGCGGTGACGCCGCCGTCGACCTTCAGAACGTCGAGCGTGAGATCGGCGTCAGCCACCATCGCCTCGACGACGTCGGCGCTCTGGTGGCAGATGGCCTCGAGCGCGGCGCGGGCCAGGTGCGCCTTGGAATTGAACCGGGACAGCCCAACGATCGCGCCGCGGGCGTCGGACCGCCAGTAGGGGGCGAAGAGACCGGAGAAGGCGGGGACGAAGGCCATGCCGCCGGTGTCGTCGACCTCGGCGGCCAAGGACTCGGTCTCGGACGCGTCGTCGATGATGCCGAGCTGGTCGCGCAACCACTGGATGGCCGATCCGGTGACGGCGATCGACCCCTCCAGTGCGTACACGGCCGGCTCGTCGCCGAAGCGGTAGCCCAGCGTCGTGATCAGCCCGCGCTCCGACCGCACGATCTCGGTGCCGGTGTTGAGCACCAGGAAGTTGCCGGTGCCGTAGGTGTTCTTGAGGCTGCCGGGCTCGAAGCAGACCTGGCCGACGAGGGCGGCGTGCTGGTCGCCGAGGTCACCCGCGACCGGGATCTCGGCACCGAACGGGCCGTCGGCGCGGGTCGTGCCGTAGACCTCCGAGCTCGAGCGGATCTCGGGCAGCATCGCGCGAGGCACACCGAACAGGTCGAGCAGCTCGTCGTCCCAGTCGAGCGTCTCCAGGTCCATGAGCATCGTCCGGCTGGCGTTCGTGACGTCGGTGAGGTGCAGCCCGGTGAGCTGCCACAGCACCCACGTGTCCATGGTGCCGAAGAGGGCGTGCCCGGCCTCGGCGTCGGCGCGGACACCGTCGACGTTCTCGAGGATCCAGCGCAGCTTGCCGCCGGCGAAGTACGAGGCGGGCGGCAGGCCGGTGCGCGAGCGGATCAGGTCGCCGTGGCCGTCGCGCTCGAGCTGCTTGGCGATGACGTCCGTTCGCGTGTCCTGCCAGACGATCGCGTGGTGATAGGGCTCACCGGTGCGGCTGTCCCAGACGACCGTGGTCTCACGCTGGTTGGTGATGCCGATGGCCGCGAGGTCCGCGGCTTCGATGCCCGCGGCCTGCAGCCCCTCGCGGACGACATCCTGGGTGCGTTCCCAGATCTCCGTCGCGTCGTGCTCGACCCAGCCGGCCTGCGGGAGGATCTGCTCGTGCTCGAGCTGGTGCCGGCCCACCTCGGCACCGTCGTGGTCGAAGACCATGAAACGCGTGCTCGTCGTGCCCTGGTCGATCGCGCCCACGTAGCGTGCCTCAGCCATGGAGGCACCCTAGCGAGGGTCACTCCTGGGGCTTGAACTCACCGTGCACGTCGGCGTGGGGCACGGACGGGATGGTGCCGAGCTTGCCCTTCTGGAAGTCCTCGAACGCCTGCAGGACCTCGGCCTTGGTGTTCATGACGAACGGTCCGGCCCAGGCGATCGGCTCGCGGATCGGCCGGCCGCCGAGCACGATGACGTCGAGCGCGGGGTGGCGCGACTCCTGCCCCTCGTCGGCACCGATGGTGATCGTCTCGCCGTGGCCGAGCACGGCCAGCTGGCCGGTGCGGATGGCACGGCGGTCGCGGCCGACGTAGCCGTCGCCGTTCATCACGTACACGAGGGCGTTGTAGTCCGTGCGCCACGGCAGCGTCATCTCCGCGCCGGCGGAGACGGTGGCGTGCACCATCGTCATCGGTGTGTGGGTGCTGCCCGGGCCCTTGATGCCGTCGACCTCGCCGGCGATGACGCGGATGAGTGCGCCGGCGTCGTGCGAGGCGCCGAGGCCGACGTCACCGGCGCGGATGTCCTGGTAGTGCGGCGGGAGCCACTTGTCGGCTTTCGGCAGGTTGACCCACAGCTGGAATCCGTGGAACAGACCACCCTTCGCGACGAGCCACTCTGGCGGGGTCTCGATGTGCAGCAGGCCGCTGCCGGCGGTCATCCACTGGGTGTCGCCGTCGGTGATCGAGCCGCCGCCTCCATGACTGTCCTGGTGGTCGAAGACGCCGTCGATCATGTAGGTGACGGTCTCGAAGCCGCGGTGCGGGTGCCACGGCGTGCCCTTGGGCTCACCGGGCGCGTACTCGACCTCGCCCATCTGGTCCATGTGGATGAAGGGGTCGAGGCGAGCGGGATCGACGCCGGCGAACGCGCGGCGGACGGGGAACCCCTCCCCCTCGTACCCCTTCGGGGCGGTGGTGACGCTGATCGCCGCACGGTCCTCGGCGTCCGGGTGCGCCGCAACGGTGCGCGGAAGAACGGTCCAGTCGGGGGCGGTGACGGCAGGCATGCGAGCTCTCCTTCGAGTGGTTTCACTCTAGTTCAACGTTCAACTAGCGTCAATATTCCTTCACCTAGGCTCACGCCATGGACGACATGGTCGACGCAGTGCGGCGGACACTCCGTGATCACGCCGACCCCAGCCTCGCACCGGGGCAGCAGGCGTACATGAAGTCGTCGATGCCGTTTCTCGGAGTGCGCGTCCCGGAGGTCCGGCGGCTCACGAGAGCAGCGGCGCGGTCGAGTCCACCGGCTGACCTCGAGGCTCTGGAACGCGCCGTCCGCGAGCTGTGGGAGGGTGCCACGCATCGCGAGGAGCGCTACGCCGCGACCGAGCTCACGGCTCTGCGGCTCGCCACCGGACGTCTCGAGCTCCTCCCGCTGTACGAGCACATCGCCGTCACGGGCGCATGGTGGGACCACGTCGACGAGGTCGCCCACCGGATCGCCGATCTCCATGACCTGCACCCCGGGCCGACCGCAGAAGCGGTTCGACGCTGGGGTACGTCCAGCGACATGTGGCTGAGGCGCCTGGCGATCATCAGCCAGCTCGGGCGACGAGACCGGGTCGACCGCGCTCTCCTCGTCGACGTGATCGAGCCGAACGTGGCCGATCCGGAGTTCTTCATCCGCAAGGCCATCGGTTGGGCCTTGCGCGAGGTGGCCCGCATCGACCCGGCCTGGGTGCAGACCTTCGCGGACGGGCACGAGCTCAGCCCGCTGTCCAGGCGCGAGGCTCTCAAACATCTCTGACGTGGTCCTGCAGCGACGCTAGGGTGCACGCATGTTCGTCGGTCACTACGGAGTCTCGTTCGGAGCCGCCAGTACACGAGTGTTGCTCCCGCTATGGGTGTGGTTCGTCGCGGTTCAGTGGCTCGACGTCGTCTTCATGACGTTGACGCTCGTCGGTGTCGAGAAGGTCCGCATCACCGAGGGATTCACCGAGTCGAACGATCTGGACCTGTATTACATGCCGTTCAGCCACGGACTCGTCGGCGCACTGGCGATGTCGCTGATCTTCGCCGTCATCGTTGCGGTGATGTTCCAGTCGGGTCGACGTCCGCTGGGCTTCGCACTGGTGGCGCTGGCGAGCTTCTCCCACTGGCTGCTCGACCTGGTCATGCACACACCCGACCTGCCGATCTACGACGACGACTCGGCGAAGGTCGGGCTCGGGCTGTGGGATCAGCCCGCGATCGCCCTGCCTCTGGAGCTGGCGTTTCTGGCCTTGGGCGTTTGGCTCTACACCCGTTCCGTCACGTCGACCGGCCGGGGCAAGGGCCTCATCTGGGGGTTCTTCGGGCTGCTCGCGATCATCCAGCTCATCTCGCAGTTCGGTCCACCGCCGACCTCACCGGATGCGTTCGCCCTCACCGCTCTCGTGGCCTACGTCGTGCTGGCCGCCCTGGCGGGCTGGGTCGAGCGTCGAGCCCTCTCCCGCCGCCCGTGACTGCTGACCAGGACGTCGTCATCGTCGGCGGTGGCCACAACGCGCTCGTCGCCGCGACCTACCTGGCCCGCACCGGACTCCTGGTCACGGTGCTCGAGCGCCTCGACCACGTCGGCGGGGCCGTGGTGAGCGCGCGACCGTTCGACGGCATCGACGCCCGGTTGTCGCGGTTCTCCTACCTCGTGAGCCTCCTGCCCGATGCGCTTATCGAGGACCTCGGGCTCCGGCTCGAGCTGCGTTCCCGTGCCACAGCGTCATACACGCCCTACCGCGAGCAGGGGCTGCTGGTCGAGACCGACCATGGCGATGCGACGCGTGCATCGTTTCGCCAGCTGACCGGCTCCGACGACGAGTTCGAGGCCTGGCAGGCGTTCGACGACGACATCGGGAAGTTGACCAGGGCCGTGGCCTCGACCCTGATGAAGCCCCTCCCCCACATCGGTGACCTGCGCGACAAGGTCGACATGGTCACGTGGACCGACGTCGTCGAGGAGCCGCTGGGGGTCGCGCTCGAACGCCGCCTCAGCCACGACCTCGTGCGCGGGATCGTCGGTACCGATGGCCTGATCGGGACGTACGCGTCGCTGCACGACCCGTCCCTGGTGCAGAACCGCTGCTTCCTCTTCCACCGCCTGGGCAACGGCACCGGTGAGTGGCGCGTGCCGGTCGGCGGCATGGGCAAGGTGTCGGCCGAGCTGGAGCGGGTGGCGCGCGAGGCCGGCGCCGATCTGCGGCTGAACTGCACCGTCGATCACATCGACGTCCGCAGCGACGGCGTCACCGTCACCGGTGACGGGTTCGAGCTGAACGCCGATCACGTGCTCTCGGGCGTGGCGCCGTTCGTGCTCGCCGGCCTGGTCGGCGACCCACTCCCCGAGCGCCCGTCCGGCTCCCAGTTCAAGATCAACCTGCTCGTGTCGCGACTCCCCCGGTTGCGTTCGGGCGACGACCCCAACGTCGCGTTCGCCGGGACCTTCCACATCAACGAGGCGATGTCGCAGCTGGAGGAGCTGCACTCAGCGGCGAAGATGGGCCGGGCGCCGTTCGCGTCCGGCGAGATCTACTGCCACACGCTGACCGACCGCTCGATCCTCGGCCCCGACCTCGTCGACACCGACGCGCAGACGCTCACCTACTTCGGCCTGCAGACTCCGTACGACAACCTCCCGGACGACGCGGCGGGCGAGGCGGCGTACCGCCGGTTCCTCGATGCGCTCGACACCTACCTGGCCGAGCCGCTCGAGCCGCTCATCCTCGGCGTGGAGCACAAGACGCCGGCCCAGGTGGAAGCCGAGCTGGCCATGCCCGGCGGCAACATCTTCCACGGCGGCATCGCCTGGCCGTGGCTCGAGGAGGGCGAGAAGCCGCACACCCCGGCGGAGCGCTGGGGTGTCGCCACCGCCCACGACCGGGTGCTGATGTGCGGCAGCGGCGCCCGTCGCGGAGGCAACGTCAGCGGCATCTCCGGCCACCACGCCGCGCATGCGCTGCTCGAGACCATCAGCTGACGTGCGGGAACGACTGTTCTCGTTACCGTTGACCCGGTGAACCACGACCGTCTTCGGCAGACCGGCGTCACCCTTGCCGCCATCGTCTGTGCCGTCGGCACGCTGGTCGGCACCGGCGTCATCGGCACCCCTGTCGCCCAGACGTCAGGCGGCTCGCTGTCCGACAACGCGACGCTCGTGGCACCGGCCGGCCCGGCGTTCACCATCTGGTCGGTCATCTACGCCGGGCTCGCCGCCTACACGGTGTGGCAGTGGGCCCCGGCCCTGACGACGTCAAAGCGAATGCGCCTGACCGGGTGGCTGGCGGCGGCCTCGATGGTGCTCAACGCGACGTGGCTGCTCGTCACCCAGCAGGACTGGATCTGGGGCAGCGTCATCGTGATCCTCGCGCTCCTGGCAACCCTCCTCGAGATCGTCCGTCGGCTGCACCAGCAGCGGCCTGCCGGCCGAGTCGACCTGGTGATCACCGACGGCACGTTCGGCCTGTATCTCGGCTGGGTATCGGTCGCCACGGTCGCCAACATCGCCGCGGCACTGACCGACAGCGGCGTGGCCGTTGCACGCACGATGGAGGTGCTGGCGGCGGCTGCCGCGGTGGTCGTCATCACGCTGGTCGGCATCGTCCTCGCCCGTTCGTTCGGCGGTCGCTGGTCGGTGGCAGCGGCCATCGCGTGGGGATTCGCATGGGTGGCGTTCGGGCGGCTGAACGAGGCCCCGGAGTCCGCCACCACAGCCGCGGTCGCCATCCTCGGCGCCCTCGTCGTCCTCGCCGCCACCGCGGGGTTCCATCGCGGCGCGAACGCGGCCGCCGACGATTTCGTCGCGCCCGTGAACCGACTGCTAAGGTTTCTCGTCGCGCGCCATTAGCTCAATTGGCAGAGCAGCTGACTCTTAATCAGCGGGTTCGGGGTTCGAGTCCCTGATGGCGCACCACCTCCCTAGGTCTCTTGACGGCTCCCCGAGATCCGCGCAGGATTTGCGTCCATGGGCGAGTCGCACGAGGAAGTGCTTCGTCACTACGAGCCGGGCGGACTTCTGCCGCGAATCGTGGCGGGGTTGCAAGCTCTCGGCAAGGACCTGGACTCGGTCACGCACGAAGATCTCGCGCCGGCCGACGAGTTTCACTCCGCGGGACGTTCGGCCACGCGCGCATTGGTGGAGCTTGCAAAGATTCCGCCAGGATCGCGAGTGCTCGACGTGGGCAGCGGGTTGGGCGGCCCGGCGCGTTACCTCGCCGCAACTTTGGGTTGCGACGTGACAGGCATCGATCTCTCGCCTGAATTCTGCGGGGTGGCCAACGCCCTTTCTCGGATGACGCGGTTGTCCGATCGCACCCGCTTTCAGGCGGGTGATGCCCTGGAGCTTCCGTTCGCCGCGTCCAGCTTCGACGTGGTGTGGACGATACAAATGCAGATGAACATCCGGGACAAGCGCCGCCTGTATTCCGGAATCGCCCGGGTACTCAGGCCGGGCGGGCTGTTCGTCTGCCAGGAAATCTGCGTGGGGAACGGCGAGCCGATCGAGCTTCCGGTCCCATGGGCGAGCCGCCCCAACCAGAGCCATCTGGCCGATGCGGAAACCCTCCGCGGGTTGATCCGCGGTGCAGGTCTCCTGGAGCGCACCTGGCGCGACATTACCGCCGACATCGTGGCGGCGCGCAAGGCACAGCAGGCGAAGGCGCAAGCGTCGGGTGCGAGCGGCTCCAGCGCCCCTCCTCCGCTTGGAATGCATCTCGTGCTGGGAGAACAGGCAGCCGTCAAGATGAGTAACTCCGGGCGCAACACCGACGCCGGGCGCACGGTGTTCATCCAGGGCGTATTCGACAAGCCTGGCTAGTGGTCCGATCCGCTGATCCCGCTGGAAAACTCGGCCGAAAATCAAAGGCCCCGCTCGACGTGGAAAATCTGGTCCATCCAGCGCGACGGTGAGCGTTACCCGCTAGGGCGCGTCCTGGGGAGTCGGGGAGGTGGGGGCCTCTCACCGACCTCTCACAGACGGTTCGGCACAAGCCGGGACTAGACGACACCTCTTGGGGCATCACCTCGCTTTCTGCCAGACTGAGCAGCACTAGACAGCACGGTGCGGCGCAGGTTGCTCAGCCTCTTAATCAGCGGGTTTCGGGTTCGAGTCCCTGATGGCGCACAAAGCCGCAGGTCAGGAATCGTCACGGTTCCTGGTCTTCTTCGTTGGCCACACTTTTGCCACGCTTAATCTCATTTGGCGCGGCGCCTCTTAACGCAGCTTCGAGTGCCTGCGCAGTAAGGCGTCCGACGACGAGGACATCTGGCGAATCGACCTGCTGTGCAGCTCGATGCCACCAAGCTCTGCATGCACCAGCGTCGATAGCACATCCGGGCGACACAGCACGAGCGGGATCGAGGGCACTGCGCCTGGTCCACTCCGCGCTTCGGCTCTTCTGGCGCCTCTGCCTCTTGAGGTGCCCGCCCATCGAGGTTCCGCCGGTTGGGCTCACGCTCGCGCAACGAAATCGACACCGAGCGCACAGCGATCAAGGCCCTACGAGGCGAGTTCGATGGTCTAGCGGAGAATCCCGCTGCACCGCATGCGGCCGAACGAGCCTTGGAGGCGGCGGGCGATCGCTAGATGGGTCAGCCATTGAACCGATGGTCGTGGTTCCCGGGGCACCCAGAGCACCAAGTCATCCAGCCGAAGGTGGTCCGCGATCACCTCAGCGGCTGAAAACGCGGCTGAACCAGCCGCGCCCACCACTACTGGTTCGCGGGTGACCAGGGCACCAATTGTCGGCAGGGACTGTGGCCTTGACCTGGTTGACGTGTCGGCCGCAGCCAGCCCAGGTGGTCTTGCCGCACGTCTTGCATCGGGTTGCTCGGCACATCGAGGTTTCTCCTTGGGTGTGATGGTGCTCAGTCGGTCGAAGGTGGACGTACGGGTGCGCTGTCATCAGATGAGCCCGGGCACCGCCTGGGTGGCGGTGTAAAAGGCAACGCCGAGGATCAGGGCTGTGAACGCAACGGTGAGCTTTGCAGTATCGATGCGGCCGGCCAGCCGGGCACCGGCGAAGCCGCCGACGGCAGAGGCGGCGGTGAGCGTGGCGACCAGCGTCCAGTCCGGTGTTGTACCAGTGCCGGCTCGGACCGCGAGGGCGGCGGCGCTGGTCATGGTGACCACCACCAGGGAGGTGCCCACCGCATACTCCATCGGCAGCGCCAACGCGAGAGTCAGGGCGGGAACCACGAGGAAACCTCCGCCGACGCCGAGGAACCCGGTGAGTAGTCCCACGACCGTTGCTGTGACCAACACCTTGACGGCTCGGGGGCAGTCGCACAGGAATCCTTCGCGCAGCGAGATGATCGGGTCGTCCAGCATCGGCCGCGCTGCGTGGGCGCCACCCGCCGTGCCGGCGCGGGCGTGGCGCACCAGCCGCAGGGCCATCAGCCCGCCGACGAGCAGCATCAGTGCCGCGAACGCCGTCAACAGCACGGGTTCGCTCACCAGTGTGGACGCCTTGGAGCCGGCAGCGGCGCCGCCGATCGCTACCAGACCGAATGTCATGCCGCGGGCCAATTTGACGTTGCCAGACCGTTGCGCTGTGACCGCCCCGGTCAGCGAGGTGACGCCCACGACGACGAGAGACCCGGTGGTGGCCTGAGAGGCGGTCTGGTCCAGTAGATAGACCAATGCCGGGACGGCGAGGATGGAGCCGCCACCGCCGAGCGCACCCAGGCTGAGGCCGATCAGCGCTCCAGCGGCGACCGCGAGCAGGAGTGTCACCTGGTCAGGCGTCTGGGCCGGCGAGGTTGAGACCGACCTTCTCTGCGTTGTCGAAGGTGTCGTCGATGGCTACCAGCTTGCGTCCGGCGGCGTCGAGAAGTGACGCAGCGATGGACGCGCGGTAGCCACTGGCGCAGTGGACCCACAGCTCGCTTTCGGGGACCTCGTCGATTCGCTGCGGCAGCTCGTGGATGGGGATGTTGACCGCACCGCTGATTCGGGCCGAGTCGTATTCGTCCTCTCGTCGTACGTCCAGTACGACCACCGGGCGGTGGCGTCGGACCTGCTCGAGATCGGCGAAGGTGGCGGTTGGGAAGGAGGCGATGTCATCGTCTGTCCACTGCTCGGGCCCACCGGTGGCCTGGGCGGCCAGCTGGTCGATGCCGATTCGGACGAGCTCCCGCTGCGCTTCGGCGATGTCCTCGGCGCTCTCGCCGAGGAGGGTCACCGGGGTGCCCCACACGATCAGCCACCCCAGATACGTCGCGAACGCTCCGTCGAGCCCGAAGTTCAGTGAACCCGGGGCATGACCTGCCGCGAATGCAGTCCGGTTGCGCAGGTCGACGACCCACTCGCCGGCCTCGATGCGCCGGCGCAGCTCGCTCGGGTCGGCCTTGGACGGTGAGGAGAGGTTGGGCTCGCCGGGTCCTTCGATGTTTCGTGATGACATGTGCGCGTAGTACGCCGGGTAGGCGCCCAGCCCGGCCAGCAGCTCCTGGACGTAGGCCTCCTCGTCCTGCGTCAGAACGGGATTGGACCGCTTCTCCTGCCCGATGGTCGATTCCGTGGCGTCCGACTGCGTCGATGAACAGAACGATCCAAACCCGTGGGTTGGGAAGATTTCAGCGTCATCCGGGAGGAGGCGAGCCAGCTTGTGAGCTGAGGCGTGCTGGTGGCGCACCAGCGTGTCGGTGTGTTCCGGCCCCATGAGGTCAGGACGTCCGGTCGAGCCGAACAGCAGTGACCCGCCCGAGAAGACACCAATGTGCTCGCCTGAGTCGTCGGCCAGTGCATACGAAAGGTGAGTGAAGGTGTGGCCGGGGGTCGACAGGGCCGTCAGCCGCATCCGTCCGACCAGCACGGTTTCGCCGTCGTGGACAGGGGTGCGGTCGAAGGAGACCTCATCCTCGGCGTTGACCAGATATGCGGCACCGGTGCGCTGCGCCAACGCGAATCCGCCAGTGACGTAATCGTTGTGGATGTGGGTCTCGAACACGTGCGTGAGCCGAACGCCGGCATCTTCCAGCACCGGCAAGAGGCGGTCGATGTCGCGCTGGGGGTCGACCACGAGCGCGACTCTTCCATCGTGGACGACGTAGCTGCGGTCCCCGAGCGTCGGAGTGTCGATCGGCACGATCGTGATTCCGCGCACGAGCTGGGTGGTCCCTTGCTCCTCGTTCATCGGGTAGCCCGCTCGATGGGACGGCCGGACTTGATCCAGGCGTTGGTGCCGCCGGCCACGGACCGTGCCTCGAACCCCGCGTCTCGCAACACATCGGTCATGGCCTTGGAGCGATTGCCGGACGCACAGACGACGTACACCGGACGACTGTCATCGAGTTCATGCATCCGTGCTGCCAACTGAGCCATGGGGATCAGCATCGCGCCCGGGACATGACCTTCTGCGTACTCATCGAACTGGCGGACGTCGACCACAATCGCTTCATCGCCTACAGCGGCCAAATGGTCGATGTCGACCTCAGGTGTCTCGTCGTCAGACATGCAAGCGGCTCCTTCGAATACCTAGGGGGGTATATGTACACTGATGACCGTAACACCCAACCGGGTATCGACAACTTGAGCGCTACGCCGCGCTTGCACCAAGACCGAGGAGCACTGATGGAGCTGGACCCCGCCGGCATGATCCCGGTCACCAACCGCATCAAGCGCGCCCGGGGTCAGCTCGACGGCGTCCTCCGCATGCTCGAACAAGGCCGCGACTGCGAGGACGTCGTCACCCAACTCGCCGCAGTCTCGCGCGCCCTGGACCGCGCAGGCTTCGCCATCGTCGCCACCGGCCTGCAACAGTGCCTGAGCGACGGCGAAGGGCTCGATAGCGTCGACGCCAAGAAGCTGGAGAAGCTCTTCCTCTCCCTCGCCTGACGAGACGTGCGCACGCTCGACTCAGAAGTGGACGTGCAGATTCGAACCATTGCCCGTCCTGCACTGGTCGTCAGCGGGCTAATCGCGTTGCAGAACGCCAAGTCGCGTCTACCTTCGGAGTCATGCCGAGCGCAACGACCGACAGGTCCAGAAGTTGCCGTCCAAAAGCGCCGCGCCTGTTGATGGGCACAGGGTTCGGTGGCTTCGTCGACGGAATCGCCCTCATCAACTCTTCCAATGGCATCACATGATCAGCCGCCAAGAAGCCACGACGACCGTTGCCGGTCTCAAGATGGACAGATCGCTGCGTCAACCTAGAGCGGTTACAGGGCCTGACGGCGGCCGCGTCGTGGAGTCAGGTGGGTTCACCGAACTCGTGGAGGCAGGGGGCTCTTCACGCGACTTGCTCAGCGGCAGCTGCTCGTGACCTGAGGTCGCAGACGGCCCGGCACGAGCGGACCAGACGACACATCCGAAGGCATCACCTCACTCTCTGACAGACTGTGCAGCACAAGACAGCACGGTGCGGTACAGGTTGCTCAGCCTCTTCATCGGGTTCGGGGTTCGAGTCCCTGATGGCGCACGGAACTTGCCCAATGCCAGGTGGGGGCGCACGTCAGGAGCAGGTGACGGTGACAGGACAGGATGCGGACGAGTCCGACACGGGCATCGTGGCGGCGCCCATCAACCTCGTGCACACCAAGAGCAGGAACTACGCGGGCGTCCAGCGGCAGATCCTGGACGCGATCACGCGGCACCTGTCCCTCGGGGAGTTCTCGACCACCATCGGCGAGCGGGCGCCGGGCAGCCTCAACTTCTCGCTGTTCATCCTTCAGCCGTCCGACGTGGTGATGTCGCACGGCGTCGCCGACAAGAACTACTTCCTGCGCAAGGACGACGACGGCGAACACATCAGCAACCGGCTGTCGCACCTGCTCGTGCCGGGCGAATGGCTCAAGCGCCGGCTGCTGGCGGCGAAGAAGCTGGACGTCGGCCCGGAACGCATCCACGTCGTCGGCTGGCCGCGGCTCGACGTCCTGCTGGCGGCACAGCAGGAGATGCCGGTGGTGCCGCGTCCAACCGGCACACGCCCGAAGGTGCTGTGGGCGCCGACGCATGACTACGCACGACGCGGGAAGAACAGGGACTCCAACTCCAGCTATCCCGAGCTGCTGGAATTCGTGCCGATGTTCGAGGAGCACTTCGACTTCGAGGTGTCGTTGCACCCGCGCAATCGCCAGGACAAGCGGCCGACCACCTACGGCATCCTGGACTGCGACTACGTCATCTCTGACTTCGGGACGATGGTGTACGAGGCATGGGCGTTGGGCAAACCGGTGATCTTCCCGCACTGGCTGATCGGCGACCGGATCAAGCGCCATCTCGGCAAGTCGGCCGAGGCGTTCATCTTCCACGAGCGACTTGGGCTGCACGCCGACAGCCCACAGCAGATCGTCGACTTCGTGATGGACGGCGCGGGCATCGATGCGCGCACCTCCGACTTCCTCGACGACTATCTCGCGCCCGACTATGCCGGGCGGAGCGGTGAGCGGGTCGCCGCGCTGCTGCAGTCGCTGTCGGCACCCGCGAACAGCGAGAGCGGCAGAACGGTCACCTAGGCGGCGCGTCGACCTCGAGCTTGGTGACGAAGGGTGACGTCGCGGCGCGCAGCAGGGCGCCATAGCCGAGGCTGAAGGAGAGCTCGTCGCCGACGGAGACGTCGCGGTCCCCCACGTCGAGCACGAGGTGGTCGCTGCTCATCCCCAGCACGATGATGCCCGGCGGCGGAACGAGACCGTCGGGATCCGTGTCCTGTCGGCCGAGGGCGACGATGGCCTGACGGACGAGCTCGCCGTCGTGGCGAGCCGGTGGCGTGCCGAAGGCCGCCTGAGCGGTGTCACCCCACGGGAGCGCGGGCTTGGTCTTCACCTCGATCACCTCGGCGAACAGGGTGAACGCATCGGTGCGGAGGCCGGCGAGCACGCGGCGGTGCAGTGGCTCGGTGCCGAGCAGGATGGCCTCGCCGAGGCGCAGGTCGTTGATGTGGCCGGCATCGGCTGTGCTCAGGGCCCAGTCGAGATTCGCGGAGTTCCCACCCGAGATGATCGCGAGTCCGCGGTCGCAGCTGGTCTCCACCTTCTCGACGAGCTGTGAGAGCTCGTCCATCTTGAGCTGGTCGGGTGCGACGCCGCTCTGGCAGGCCAGGTTGGTGCCCAACCCGGCGAGCTCGACGCCGGGCGTCTTGACGACCCGGCGGCACAGATCGACGACGTCGGCAACGGGCACGCCCTCGCGCAGGTCACCCAGCTCCACCATCACGACCACGCTGTGGGTCGTGCCTTGGCTCAGCGCCGCAGCGGCCAGGCTGTCGATGACCGCGGCTTCGGTGTTCAGGCTGACGTCGGCGTCACGCACCACCAGCGCGGCCTGGCTCACCATCGGTGAGCGGATCAGGGTGGTCGTGGTGGGGACGTCTTCTGCGCGGAGCCGGGCCAGGTTCTCCACCCGCGAGTCACCCAGGCCGGTGGCGCCACCGCTGAGCATCGCGTTGGCCACGCCGGGTGAGCCCAGCGAAGCCTTCGTGATGCCGGTGACGCCGATCCCCAGCGGTTCCAGCTGCGTGACGAGGGTGCGGGTGTTGTGCGCGATGGCCTCGAGATCGATCTCGAGACGCGGCGCGCTCATCGTCGAGCGGTAGCGCGGCAGGCGAGGGCCGGGAACGACGTGAGCACCATGTCGACCAGCTGATCGATGGGACGGGTGAGCGGGTCGGTGGCCGGCAGCCCGAGATCGCGTTCGAGCGCGGCGATGGCCGTGCCGATCTCGGAGTCCGTCAGGTTCTCGTGGTTGACGGTGATGCCGATGACCGTCGTGTCGATGAACGACTCGATCAGCTTCACCTCGCTCGCCGCGGTGGGCATGGCGACCATCGGGAAGTCGCCGAGCATGTCGCGTCCGGGCGCGTGCTGCACGATGACACCGGCAGGCCGGCTGCCGCGCAGGATGTGGGCCGACGTCATGTAGGCCGGGTGGCTGAGCGCACCCTGGCCCTCGACGATGATGATGTCCGGGTCCTCGCCCTCGAAGGCGGCCACGACCTGGTTCTCCACCTCACCGGAGCAGAACTGCGGAACGAGCGCGTCGAGCGCCACTCCGTACTTGCCGCCCTGGATGAGCGTCGTCTGCCCGGTGCCGACCATGACGGCTCGGATGCCTCGGGCGTTGAGGGCCTGGACGAGCAGCGTGGCCGTGGTGCGCTTGCCGATGGCGCCATCGGTGCCGAGCACGGCGACACGGGGGCAGGTCACGTCGAAGATGCGGCCGGAGAACAGGTGCAGGTCGCGCTTCTCCTTGGGTCGCCGGACGTCGGTGATCGTCACTCCGGCCAGCAGGCTCGCGGCCACGAACTCGGGATCGTCGTTGAGGAACTCATGGAGGCCGTTGATGATGTGCATGCCGCGGGCGATGCCGTCGAGCAGGACCTCTCGCTGGTCCGCGGACAGCAGGCCGTCGGCCGGCGCCACGCCGCAGATGAGGTAGTCGGGGACGCTTCCCGCGTGCGCGATGGCCTCGGCCAGGTTGGTCAGGACAGGAATGCCGTTGGCGCTGCCGTCGAGGAACATCCCGGCGTCTACGCCGGCCCGGAGGCTGTCGATGACGCTGAGGATCGTGTACTTCTCGGAGTGGCGCACCAGGCCGTTGGCCGTCTTGCCGTCCTGCTCGCCGAACTGGCCCTCGCAGTAGACGATCGCCGACGTGCCGACCGGAATCGTGACGGCCTGATCGAACGTCGGCTCAGGACCGGAGGCAGGCAGGGGCGCGTCGGGAAGCAGGGCAGTCAAGAGGTCTCCTCTGAAGATCTTCAGAGGAGGCGAAAAGGAGTGTGGGCGGGGCATGAAGCCGCCGCAGTCACGAGAAGTCTTCCCTGATCACCGGCGAGTTTGCCGATGCCCTCAGTCTACCCGACGAGATCGACTGCCTTGACCAACGTCTGGTACACGCCGTACGCCAGCGGGATGCTGACGACCAGCCAGGCCACGACGAGCAGCGGCGACGTTTGGTGCGACTCGTCCTCGACGATCGGCGCGTCTGCCGTCTCGGCCAGCTGGGCCTCCACATGCTCCGGCTCGTGGAACCGGTCCTCGACCGGCCGGATCAACAGGTTGCACACCAATCCGACGATGAGCAGACCGACCATCGTCAGCAGGGCCGGCTTGTAGTCATCTGCCACCAGGTTGCCCGGCTCGCCCTGGGCGTCGAGGAACCCGTTGATGATCAGCGGACCCGCCACGCCCGCCGCAGACCACGCGGTGAGCAGACGTCCGTGGATGGCACCGACCTGGTACGTGCCGAACAGGTCGCGCAAGTACGCGGGCACCGTGGCGAAGCCGCCGCCGTAGAAGCTGATGATGATGCCGGCGAGCACGACGAACAGGGCCACGGTGCTCGAGCCGCCGAGCGCCAGCGTGAGGTAGAGCAGGATGCCGAGCCCCAGGTAGAAGATGTACATGTTCTTGCGGCCCACCAGGTCGGACGTGGAGCTCCAGACAAACCGGCCGAGCATGTTGCAGAGCGAGAGCACGCCGACGAAACCTGCGGCCGACGCTGCCGCGACGCTGGACTTGCCGTCCTCGCGGAAGAAGTCCTGGATCATCGGGGCCGCCTGCTCGAGGATTCCGATGCCGGCGGTGACGTTGCAGAACAGCACGATCCAGAGCAGCCAGAACTGCGGCGTGTGCACGGAAGTCTTGGCCGAGACGCTCTCGGTGGTGACGAGGGGCTTCTCCCGCACCTTGGCCGGGTCGAACCCCTTCGGCCGCCACCCTTCCGGCGGCACACGAACGAGCCAGGCGCCGAACATCATCACGATGATGTAGACGATGCCGAGCGTGAGGAAGAGCTTGGCGACGGCCGAGCCGGCCGCGGCGCCGGTCGCGCTGTCGTAGGAAGCGTCGAACGTGCCGAGCAGCTTCTGCGAGAGCGGGCTCGCGATCATCGCGCCGCCACCGAAGCCCATGATCGCCATACCGGTGGCGAGGCCGGGCCGGTCGGGGAACCACTTGATGAGGGTCGACACCGGCGAGATGTAGCCGATGCCCAGTCCGATGCCGCCGATGAACCCGTAGCCCAGGTAGACCAGCCAGAGCTGTGACGTGGCGATGCCGATGGCGCCGACCCAGAAGCCCACGGCCCAGCAGAGCGCGGCAGTGGCCATGGCACGGCGCGGGCCGCCACTGTCGACCCAGGTGCCGAACACGGCCGCCGACACCCCGAGCATCACGATCGCGATCGAGAAGATGATGCCGATCGCCGTCAGGCTGGTGTCGAAGTGCTGGACGAGGGCCGTCTTGTAGACGCTGGTGGCGTAGGCCTGGCCGATACACAAGTGGACGGCCAGTGCGGCCGGCGGAATGAGCCAGCGGTTGAATCCCGGGCCGGCAACGGTGCGCTCGCGGTCGAGTACGGCGATCGTCATGAGTCCCCCTTGGTCATGTGAACCGGTTTCACCCTAGAACGCCGTGCAATGGTTTGCACGGTGGCGGCCGCGCGCCTCGCCTCCCCGTTCGACCGCCCGTGCGCCGGTAGGGTTTGAGCGTGAGCGCAACGCCCAGCCGGATCTTCCTGTCCCGAATCGCGGGACAGGCGGTCTTCGACCCGGCCGGCGACCAGGTGGGCAAGCTCCGCGACGTCATCGTCGCCCTGAGGCCAGACGCCAGACGTCCGCGCGTCGTCGGGCTCGTCGTCGAAGTGCTCGGACGCCGCCGGGTGTTCCTGCCCATCACCCGCGTCACGTCGCTCGACACCGGTCAGGTCATCACCACGGGCGTGCTCAACGTCCGCAAGTTCGAGAAGCGCCAGGCCGAGACCCTCGCCATCCACGAGCTCTTCGACCGCACGGTCAGCCTTCCGGACGGTCGCCGCGGCACGGTCTTCGACCTCTCCATGGAGCAGGACCCACGCCGCGACTGGCATCTCTCGCAGGTCGCGGTGCACGAGAGCGGCAAGCGGCTAAGGCGCCGTGGCCCCACCCACGTGCTCGAGTGGGCCGACGTCACCGGGCTCACCACCGAGGAAGCCGGCCAGGGTGCCACGCACCTGCTCGCCACGATGCACGAGATGCGGCCTGCCGACCTCGCCAACGCGCTGATGGACCTGCCGGCGAAGCGTCGCACCGAGGTGGCGGCCGAGCTCGGCGACGACCGGCTCGCCGACGTCCTCGAAGAGCTCCCCGACGCCATCCAGGTCGAGATCCTCGGAGTGCTCGACCCGGAGCGGGCCGCCGACGTGCTCGAGGAGATGGATCCCGACGACGCAGCCGACCTCCTCGGCGAGCTACCGCAGCCCACGAGCGATGAGCTGCTGCAGCTGATGGAGCCCGAGGACGCCGACGACGTCCGCCGCCTGCTCGTCTACGAGGACCGCACCGCCGGCGGCATGATGACCACCGAGCCGGTCATCCTCCCGCCCGACGCCACGCTCGCCGAAGCCCTGGCCCGCGTGCGCGAGCCGGAGCTCGGGCCGGCCCTCGCCTCGATGGTCTACGTGTGCCGGCCGCCGATCGAGACGCCCACCGGACGCTTCCTCGGCGTCGTGTACTTCCAGGCCCTGCTGCGCGAACCGCCCTCGACCCTCGTCGGCGCGCTGGCCGACAACGACATCGAGTGGCCGCATCCGGCCGCCACCCTGGAGCACGTGGCCAGCCTGCTCGCCTCCTACGACCTCGTGGCGCTGCCGGTGGTCGACGAGAACGCCCACTTGCTCGGTGTGGTCACCATCGACGACGTCCTCGACCACCTGCTGCCTGAGGGCTGGCGCGAGCGCGGCGACGACGAGGCGCGGGAGGTGTCCGCCCGTGGCTGACCGCACCCGAACCCGTCTCGACCAGCCCAGCAGCCGCCGCCGGTCGTTCCGCCCACGCTCCGACGGCGACCGCCTGGGCCGGTTCTCCGAACGGTTCGCCCGTTTCATGGGCACCGCCACGTTCCTGGCGTGGATGACGGTCGTGGTCGTCGTGTGGGTGCTCTGGAACGCATCCTGGGGTCCCGACCGCCCCCGCTGGGACGAGTACCCGTTCATCTTCCTGACGCTGATCCTTTCGCTGCAGGCGTCGTATGCCGCACCGCTCATCCTGCTCGCGCAGAACCGCCAGGAGGCGCGCGACCGCGTGCAGCAGGAGCAGGACCGCGACGCCAACGCCCAGTCGCACGCCGACATGGAGTTCCTCGCGCGCGAGGTCGCGAGCCTGCGCCTGGGTATCGGCGAGGTCGCGACCCGCGACTTCCTCCGCGGCGAGCTGCGGCCCTTGCTCGAGTCGCTCGAGCAGTCCGAAGCGGCCGCCGATCCGGAGGACTGAACCCTCCGTTACATCGGCATCGCTTCGAACACCTGGATGCTCGGGACGATCGGGTGGGACAAGGCGATCTTCTCGGCCTCGTCGATGTCCTGGGCATTGATCAGGGTGTAGCCGGTCACGCCATTGGCGCTCGGCGAGATCTCCGTGGTGTCGGAGGCCGAGACCTCGCGGCCTTGCCCGAACGGGTTGCCGACGTCGACGACCTTCTCGCCGAGCGAGGTGAACCACTCCGTCCAGGCGGCCGTGCTTTCCTCGGTCGGTGCCTGGTCACGGGTTCCGCGGTAGAGCAGTACGAACTTCTTCATGATCATCAATCCTTGTCGTGAGCGTGTTGCGGTTGAGTTCGGGGGCGTCGAGCCGCTACATCGGCATCGCTTCGTACACCTGGATGCTGGTCACGACCGGGCACTGGAGCGCGATCTTCTCGGCGTCCTCGATGTCCTGGGCGTTGATCAGGGTGTAGCCGGTGACGGCACCGGCGTCCTGCGGGAGGTCCGCCGTGCCGTCCTTGGTGATCTCGCGGCCGGGCCCGAAGGGATTGCCGCTGTCGACGATCTTGTCGCCGAGGAACGCGAACCACTCGCTCCAGGCATCCATCGTCTCTTGGGTGGGCGCCTCGTCCCAGGCGCCGCGGTAGAGCAGCATGAACTTCTTCATCATCAATCCTTGTCGTCGGTTTCATCTCGGGTGAGGTACGTGCCGTAGTTCGCCAGGGACTCGTCCTTGCTGCCCCAGTAGGCGTGGAACTGCGCCAGCCAGGCCTGGAGACCTTGCATGGCACTGCGATCGAGGGTGAGGAACGTCGTCCGGCCGGTCTTCTTGCGCGTCACGAGCCCGGCGTTCTCGAGGACCTTGACGTGCTTGTGGATCGCCGGCAGAGACAGGTCTCGCATGTCGGCGAGCTGGCTGATCGCGCACGGCTGGAGGCCGAGCACGTAGACCATCTCCCGTCGGTGCTTGTTGGCCAGGGCCTCCAGCACGTCATCGAGATCTCGAGGAATCATTCCTGTCCCATCAACGCCTTCATTGTTAACTTCTGAGTTAACTGTATCACGATTCGCCACCACGATGTGGCAATTCAGCCGCCCCGTACGATGGGCCCCATGCCTGCCATCACCGAGGAACAGGTCCGTGAGGCGCTAGCGAGCGTCAACGACCCGGAGATCAAGCGACCGATCACCGAGCTCGGCATGGTCGAGGCGGTCACGATCGATGACGCCACGGTCACGGTGCGGCTGCTGCTCACCGTCGCCGGCTGCCCGCTCAAGGACACGCTGAACCGCGACATCACCGCCGCTGTGGCGACGGTCGCCCCTGACCACCAGACGGTCGTCGACATGGGCGTCATGTCCGACGACCAGCGCAAGGGCATGCAGAAGATGCTCCGCGGCGACCGGGTCGAGCGCGAGATCCCGTTCGCCCAGCCCGGCTCGCTCACCAAGGTCTTCGCCATCGCGTCCGGCAAGGGCGGCGTCGGCAAGTCGTCCGTCACCGTGAACCTCGCCCTCGCGATGGCCGAGCGCGACCTGAAGGTCGGCATCATCGACGCCGACATCTACGGCCACTCCATCCCCGACATGCTCGGCGTCGGCGACCTGCGCCCCACCCAGGTCGAGGACATGATCATGCCGGTGCCGGTCAAGGGCATCCAGGTCATCAGCATCGGGATGCTCAAGCCCCGCAAGGACCAGGTCGTCGCCTGGCGCGGGCCCATGCTCGACCGCGCCCTGGTGCAGATGCTCAGCGACGTCTACTGGGGCGACCTCGACGTCCTGCTGCTCGACCTCCCGCCCGGCACGGGCGACATCGCCATCAGCCTCGGCCAACACCTGCCCAACGCCGAGGTCCTGGTCGTCACCACACCGCAGCCCGCGGCGGCCACGGTGGCCGAGCGGGCCGCGACGATGGCGTCGATGATGCACCAGCGCGTCATCGGCATCGTGGAGAACATGTCCTACCTCGACACGCCGTCCGGCGACCGCATGGAGATCTTCGGCTCCGGCGGCGGTGCCACGGTGGCGGAGACGCTCAGTGCGCGGTTCGGCTACGAGGTCCCCGTCATCGGACAGATCCCCCTCGACGAGAAGCTGCGCGTGGGCGGCGACACCGGCGAGCCCATCGTCATCAGCGACCCCGACTCCGAGTCCGCCAAGGTGCTGCGGGGGGTGGCCGACCGGATCTCCGGACGCTCCCGTGGCCTCGCCGGCCTGCAGCTCGGACTCTCGCCCGCCGACCAGTAGGAACGCGCACTGTGTTCGGCATGGGCTGGCCCGAGATCGTGATGATCGGCATGGTCGGCGTCATCGTGTTCGGGCCGGACAAGCTGCCGGACCTCGCCAAGCAGGCCGGCCGATTCCTCCGCACCGTGCGCCGCATGGCCGAGAACGCGAAGAACGACCTCGGCCGCGAGATCGGTGAGGACTTCTCCGGCCTGCAGCTGCGCGACCTCGACCCGCGCGAGGTCGTCCGCAAGAACTTCCTCGACGCGGGCGACGACCCCTCCCCCACGAGCACGTCCCGCGAGCTGCGTCCGGACGAGCGTCCGCCGTTCGACCCGGACGCCACCTGAGCTGATGCTGCGGGTCAGGCCGGCGAGATCCAGGTGGTCATGCGGCTGAGGCCGTCGCCGATGCGCTCGACCGGGTCGGGCTGGGCCGAGCCCCGCGGGAGGTCGGCGATGGCGAGACCCAGCCGGTCGTCGCCCAGCTCGGTGACCACGGTGTAGATGACGCCGTCGGCGTGCCACGTGACGACGCGGGGACGACCGTCTCGCACCCACACATGGCGCTCGGCCAGCACCCGGCGGTCGAACTCCTCGACAGCCACTGGGTCGAGAGCACCGTGTTGCTCGTAGAGGTTGAGGGTGTCGACACCGTCGCTGTAGACCAGCGCGACCGTCTCCTGGCCGTTGCGGTACGTCCCGGCGACCCGCTCCAGATTGCCGCCGAGGCGGGCATGGCAGGGCCAGCCGTACTCGTCGAGCTCGGCCATCGCCGCGACGGTCATGGAGCTCGACGCGCGATGCCCGGCACCGGTGAACTCGGCGGCGAAACGGTCGAACGGCGGTTCCACCTCGTCGGCGGCAGGTCGGGCCGGGCCGATGAGGTAGGCGACGGCCACGACCGCCATCGAGGCGCCGAGCAGCACCACACCCATGCCGAAGAGCGGCCACCACGCCTGCCTCGACGAAGACTGTGCCGACGTCGATCCAGGCAAGGTGCTCAGCGAGGCGACGAGGTCCGGCGGCGGTTCGGGATGCCCGACGCCGCCCATGCGCGACTTGAGCAGACGTTGCTGGCGGACGGCTTGACGGCACTGCTCGCAGTTCTCGAGGTGTGACTCGGCCGCGCGCGTGGAACTGGGCGATAGCTGCCTGTCCACGAACGCTGCGACATCGTCACCAAGGTGTGCCACTCAGACTCCGATCGGCCCCAGGAATCTCGTGCGACCACGCCCGGGTGCCCGGTGGGCGAGCGCGTCGCGCAGCTGCGTTCGGCCGCGGTGGATGCGCGATCGCACGGTGCCCAGCTTGATGCCGAGGACGGAGGAGATCTCCTCGTACGAGAGACCCTCGACGTCGCAGAGCACGACCGCGACCCGGAACTCCTCCGGCAGGGAGGCGAGGGCCCCCTCGATGTCCGGGTCGAACGCGGCGTCGTGAACGGCCGACTCGGGGACGATCTCGCCGCCGAGCAGGCGGTCCTCGGCCCCGTCGGCGAACGCGTCCATGCGCACCCGCGAGGAGCGGCGGACGCGGTCGAGGAAGAGGTTGGTGGTGATCCGGTGGATCCAGCCGTTGAAGTTGCCCGGCTCGTACGTGTCGAGCGAGCGGAAGACGCGGATGAACACGTCCTGGGTGAGGTCCTCGGCGTCCTGGCGGTTGCCGGTGAGACGGTACGCGAGCCGGTAGACCCTGGCGGAGTGCTCCGCCACGATGTCGTCCCACTCGGTGCTAGCCGTGGTGTCCACGTCGTCTGCCTTCATGAGCATGATCGTCGACCTTCTCCCTGAGAGAACGCCCAGAGGATGCTGACCGTTCCCCAGCATATTCCAGCCCGACAATCCGGTCCCGCGCTGAACGGCTCGGCACCCGCACTTCACGCTCCGCCGTCACTATGCTGAGCGAGAGCATTTCGAGAAGGAGTCCACCATCACCAGTGCAGCGAGCCTCGAGTACGTCGAAGGCTATGTGAGCGAGGACGACCACCTCGCCGCCGGCCGTCGCCGTGCTGAGGAGGTCGGCATCTCCCCCATCGGGGCTGGTGGCGGCGCCGCACTGCGATTCCTGGCGTCGGTCATCGACGCCAAGGCGGTGGCGGAGATCGGCACTGGCACGGGCGTCTCCGGACTCTGGTTGCTGCGCGGCATGGCCACGGACGGCGTGCTCACCAGCGTCGACCTCGAGGCCGAGCACCAGCGGCTCGCCCGCGAGACGTTCACCGAGGCCGGAATTCCCCCACAGCGGTTCCGGCTCATCACCGGCTCGGCGCTCGACGTCATGCCCCGGCTCACCGACCAGGGCTACGACCTCGTGTTCCTCGACGGCGACAAGGTGGAGTACAGCGAGTACCTCGACCAGGCCCTGCGTCTCGTGCGCACGGGCGGCCTGATCGTGTTCGACAACGCCCTGTGGCACGACCGGGTCGCCGACAAGAAGCGGCGCGACCCCGAGACACTCGCGGTGCGAGAGCTGCTGCAGCGGGTCGTGAACGACGAGCAGCTCCGTCCGGTGCTGTTGCCCGTGGGCGACGGCATGCTCGCGGCCCAGCTCGTCGAGTAGCCCCTACTGCTCGAAGGTGGGCGACGAGCGGAACCCGGACGGGCCGCGGACGACGGCCACGATCTCGCAGGGCTCGATGAGGATCGGCGCACTGCCGATGATGGTGCTGCCGGTCGACTCGGCGGCCTTGGGCTCGAAGTCGGACTGGAAGGCATCGCGTGCCTCGGCGTTGGCGAAGACGTAGCTGCCCTCGAACCACTCCCCCGGGCGGGCCCGCCACGACTTGAAGCGCAGTCCGTCGAGGCCCGCGAACCGGGCGAACGAGACGTCCTCGACGTACTTGCGCAGCGCGTCGAGCGCTTCAGGAGGGGCGTCGGCGAGGGACCAACGCACGGTCAGGCCGTACACGGTCGGCGCTCAGACAGCCTTGAGGGCATCGCCCAGCGTCGCGGCCTCCTCGTTGTTCAGCTCGACCACGAGGCGGCCTCCGCCCTCGAGTGGGACGCGCATGACGATGCACCGTCCTTCTTTGGTGACCTCCATCGGTCCGTCTCCGGTCCGAGGCTTCATGGCCGCCATGAGTTCCCCTCTCGTCTGTACATGAGCGCTCTCTGCGCGGGAGACGTCCCACCGGCCCGGCGGGACGCGCACCACCCATTATCGCCCATCGTCGAAAAGGAGGAACGGCAGGTTCAGGCGAGCTGTCGCCCTTCGGCCTCCCAGGCCACGACCTCGGCACGAGCGCGCTTCTCAGCCACCTCGCTGGCGGTGAGTGCGTCGCGCAGGTGGGCGAGATCGTCCTGGACCTGCTCGAGCGACGCCTCGAGCTCCGAGGAGCGCTCCTGCTCGTCCGCCAAGGAGTGGCCGAGCTCATCGCGTCGACGTTCCGCCAGCCGGATCTGCGTCTCGAGCCGGATGATCCTGGCCCGCGCCTCCGAGATGCGGGAGGCCATCAAGTCGGCGAACGCGATCTGGTCCGCAGAACGGGCGAGAGCGTCCGTCCGGTTGGCGTTCGCGAGGTTGGCGCGGTCGAACGCCCACAGGCGCCGCACCTTGACCACCACGCTCTCGAGGAGCAGAGCAGCGATGATGCCGGCCACGACGGCGTAGACAGCGCCCGCCGTGAGGGCGATCGTGGTGCCGACGACGACGGCCGCGGCCACCGCGCCGGCGGCGCTCACCAGCAGCCATGCAGCGACGTAGGACCGGCTCGATCGAGGCGCGCGACGCACCGGGGCGGATGCTGACTCGGCAGGGGTTCGGGTCGACATTCGGACAGCGTACGGGCTGCCGGCAGCGCGTCCACGGTGCCGCGCCGAGCGGCACCGGCTAGTGCTCGGAGCTGCGGAACGCACACCCGGCGAGATGGTCGTTCACCATGCCGGTGGCCTGCATCAGGGCGTACGCGGTGGTGGGCCCGACGAACCGGAAGCCGCGTCGCTTAAGCTCCTTGGCCATGGCGACCGACTCCGCCGTGGTGGCCGGGACGTCCCCCAGACGCCTCGGCGCCTGATGGTCATCGGGCGCATACGACCACAGCAGGTCGGAGAACGACGTGTCCAAGTCGATCAGGGTCCGGGCGTTGCTGATCGTGGCATCGATCTTCAGCCGGTTGCGCACGATGCCGGCGTCCGCGAGCAGTCGCTCGACGTCAGCCGGCCCGTAGGCGGCCACGACCTCGGGGTCGAACCCGTCGAATGCGGAGCGGAAGCCTTCGCGCTTGCGCAGGATGATCGCCCACGACAGGCCGGACTGGAACGCCTCCAGGCTCATCCGCTCGTAGAGGGCGACGTCGCCGCGCAGCTCGTGGCCCCACTCGTGGTCGTGGTAGTCGAGCATCTCCGGTGGGCGCCCCACGGGCAGCGCCGCAGCCCGTCGGCGCCGGTCACAGAGTCGTCGCTGTCGCTCACGCGTCGATCGTGCC